>DATLIX010000076.1:0-31143 GCA_035539215.1 Dongiaceae bacterium
AGATCCGTGTCGGGGCCGGCACGAGCGGAGCCATCCCTCCTCCCGCGCCAGCCGATACGCTCAGCCCAAGGCCTTGACGATATCCTCGCACATCTTCTTCGCGTCGCCGAACAGCATCATCGTGTTGTCTTTGAAAAACAACTCATTTTCAACCCCGGCATAACCGGAGGCCATGGACCGCTTGACGAACAGCACGGTCTTAGCATTTTCCACGTCAAGGATCGGCATGCCGAAAATCGGGCTCTTGGGATCGGTCTTGGCCGCCGGATTGGTGACGTCATTGGCGCCGATCACGAAAGCCACATCCGCTTGCGCAAATTCCCGGTTGATGTCTTCCAGTTCAAAGACCTCGTCGTAAGGCACGTTGGCTTCGGCCAGCAGCACATTCATATGGCCCGGCATGCGGCCGGCGACCGGATGAATGGCATAGGAGATCTTCGCCCCTTCCTTCTTCAAGAGGTCGGCCATCTCACGCAAGGCGTGCTGCGCCTGAGCGACCGCCATGCCGTAACCCGGCACGATGATAACGCTGCTGGCATTCTTCATGATGAACGCGGCATCGTCGGCGCTGCCGGCCTTGACCGGCCGATCCTGCGTCTTACCCCCCGCCGCAGCCGCCCCCGCACCGGTTCCGAAACCGCCGAGGATGACGTTGAAGATCGAGCGGTTCATGCCCTTGCACATGATGTAGCTGAGGATGGCACCCGAGGAGCCGACCAGTGCACCGGTGACGATCAGCAGGTTGTTCGACAGCGTGAAGCCGATACCGCAGGCCGCCCAGCCGGAATAGCTGTTCAGCATCGAGACGACCACCGGCATATCGGCGCCGCCGATCGGCAGGATCAGCAGGAAGCCGAGCAGCAGCGAGACGATCACCAGCGCCCAGAAGATGGTCACATGCTGAGCGACGATCAAGGCGACGATCAGAACGACGATGGCGATGCCAAGAGCGGCGTTCAAGATATGCTGACCGGTGAAGATCAGCGGCGCGCCGCTGACCAGCCCCTGCAGTTTCGAAAAGGCCACCAGCGAACCGGTGAAGGTAATGGCGCCGACGGCGACGCCCAATCCCATTTCCACCAGGCTGCCGGCATGGATCGCCCCGACATCGCCGATATGGAACTCAACCGGCGCATAGAAGGCCGCCGCCGCAACGCAGACCGCCGCCAGGCCCACGAGGCTGTGGAAGGCGGCCACCAGCTGCGGCAATGCGGTCATCACGATCTTGCGGGCGATGCCGGCACCGATCGCCCCACCGATCACGATGCCGCCAACGATGAACCAGTAGCTGTGGACACTCGGCAAGGCCAGTGTCGTGAGGATCGCCAGCACCATGCCACCGACACCCCACAGCAAACCGCCGCGCGAGGTTTCCGGCGAGGACAGGCCCCGCAAGGACATGATGAAGCAGACCGATGCAATCAGATAAGCGAAAGCGGTCAATGTCTCGTTCATATGCTTCCCCTGCCCGCTTGCTTACTTCTGTTTCTTTTTGAACATCGACAACATCCGCTGGGTGACGATAAAGCCACCGAAGATGTTGACCGAGGCCAAGGTCACGGCGATGAAGCCGAAGATCTGGCTGATGCTGAGGTCCGATGGCCCGGCGGCAATCAGCGCGCCGACAATGATGACCGAGGAAATCGCATTGGTCACCGCCATCAAGGGCGAATGCAAAGCCGGCGTTACGCGCCAGACCACGTAATAGCCGACGAAGCAGGCGAGGACGAAGACCGTAAAACCGAAGATGAAAGGCGTGTGCCCGGCCTGATCCGCTGCCGTCTGAATGCCGGTAGCGGAGGCCTCCTGCGCCACCTGGCTGGCCTGGGCCGCGAGCTCCTGGGCACTGTTGGCGAGATCGATTGCCTTTTGAACCAGATTATCTGCGCTCATCTCTTGCTCCCCGTCACGCCTTGAACATCGGATGAATGACCGCGCCGTCACGGGTCAGGGCGACGCCTTTGACGATCTCGTCCTCCCAGTTGACCTTCAGCTCCTTGCTCTCCTTATCGATCAGCAAAGTGACGAAGTTCAGCAGGTTGCGGGCGTAAAGGGCGGTTGCATCGACCGCCAGCCGGCTCGGCACGTTGTTGTGGCCGACGATCGTCACGCCATGCTTGACCACGACCTTGCCGGCCTCGGAAAGCGGGCAATTGCCGCCCTGTTCAACCGCGAGATCGACGATCACCGAACCGAGCTTCATCGATTTGACCATATCCTCGGTCACTAGGACCGGCGCCTTGCGCCCCGGGATGAGAGCCGTGGTGATGACCACATCCTGCTTCTTGATGGTCTCGGCAATCAACGCCGCCTGCTTGGCCTGATAAGCTTCGCTCATCTGCTTGGCATAGCCGCCGGCCGTTTCCGCCTGCTTGAATTCCTCGTCCTCGACGGCAACAAAGGTCGCGCCGAGGCTTTCCACCTGTTCCTTGGTCGCAGGCCGCACGTCAGTGGCACTGACAATGGCGCCGAGGCGGCGCGCCGTGGCAATCGCCTGCAAGCCGGCAACGCCGACGCCCATGATCAGGACGCGGGCCGGTGCAACGGTTCCCGCCGCGGTCATCATCATCGGGAAAGCCCGGCCGAACTCGCCGGCCGCATCGATCACCGCCTTGTAGCCGGCGAGATTCGATTGCGAACTGAGGACGTCCATCGATTGCGCGCGGGTGATGCGCGGCATCAATTCCATGGCGAAAGCGTTGATGCCGCGCGCTGCATAGCCATCGAGGCTGTCCTTGGCGCCATGCGGATTAAGGATTGCCGCCAGGAACGCGCCCTGCTTGGCTCCAGCCAATTCGTCCGGTCCACCTTCCGCTGCGGTCAGCGGCCGCTGCACCTTGAGGATGAGATCGGCACCTGCAACCGCGGTCGCCGCGTCAGGAACGATGGTCGCGCCGGCGGCAGCAAAGGCCGCATCGGCAATGGCCGCGGTCTCGCCGGCGCCGGCTTCCACCACAACCTCGGCATTCAACCCGACATATTTTTTGACGGTATCAGGTGTCGCGGCACAGCGTTTTTCGTCGGCACGGCGCTCTTTCAGAATGGCAATCTTCATGCCTGTCGCTTCCCCTGTCGGTCGCTGCCGCGATCCCGCGGCAATCAAGCCAACTTATCTGACCCTGCAGCGCGCCACCGTTTCATTTACGACGGCGTTTTTTCGTCCATGGCAGCCAGATTTTCTGAGCGCGACCTTCCTGTCGCGGAAACGTCAGCTGAGTCTGCTGAAAATTTCCCTGATATATCTGCTAGTTATCTCTGATTCGACAGAAGCTTGCCGCCCCTTTTTGTCTGCTGCCGGCAACACTCTGCCGATTTTCCGCGATCCGAACAAGAGGCGATACCGTGAAAGACGCCGCCCGGCCGCGATCCGGCTTCATCAGGTCATGATTCGAAGCCGACGGCCTTGCGCGCGGTTTTTTGCCGCCGGTCGAGGGTTTTGGCCTGAAACTCGTGGATGAGATCGTGGAATAGGCGATACCAGTTTATCTCCGCCTTGAGATGCATGAAGACGGAGCCGAGACCGATCGCCGCGCGGTCCATGAAGACGAATTCCCGCGGTGGCGTCACCGGTCCGAGGCGCCGCAATTCCGCATGGACGCTCTCCGCCACCTCACGGCCATAGATGCCGCTGTCATGTTCGTGGATGCGTCGTGTCTTGTCCTCGAGAAGGGGACCATAGATGAAGTGCGCCCAGCGATTGAGCACGTCGATGACCTCGTCGTTGAGGCCCTTGAAGCCCCAGCCCTCGTAAGCCGAAACCGCAAGATCCCGGTCGTCGTTCAGCAGCGCATAATAGAGATCGATCACGCCCTTGACGAAATTGCCATCGAAGAAGCGGATGCAACCGAAATCCAGCAGATTGACACTGCCGTCGGCACGTACCGTGTAATTACCGAGATGTGGATCGCCATGGATGACGCCGTAGTCGTAGAACGGCACATACCAAGCGCGGAACATGTTATAGGCGACATGGTTGCGCAATTCGACATCCGGCTTGCCGGCCAGGAACCGCATCAGGGGTTCGCCCTCGACCCAGGTCATGGTCAGCAGGCGCTTGCTGCTGAGTGCGGTGATCGGTTCGGGCAGATGAACGCCCTCTTCCTCGGCCAGCATGCGGCGATAAAGCGCCATATGTCTGGCTTCCAGCTCATAGTCCAGCTCTTCGCGCAACCGGTCGGCGATTTCCTGCTGGATTTCCTTGGTGCTGATGGCCCGGTCATAGCGCTCATAGATGCCGAAGATCAGGCGCAGCTGGCGCAGATCCGCCTCCACGGCCGAAGCCATGTCGGGATATTGCAGCTTGCAGGCCAGCAGCTTTCCCTCCCGGCTATGGGCCCGGTGCACCTGTCCCAATGAAGCCGCCGCCGCGGCCTGCTGCTCGAAATCCTTGAAACGTTGCTGCCAGCCGGGGCCGAGTTCGGAAGCCATGCGGCGCTTGACGAAAGGCCAGCCCATGGACGGCGCATTGGACTGCAGCTGCTGCAACTCCTCGACATATTCCTTGGGCAAAGCATCGGGAATGGTGGCCATGATCTGTGCCACCTTCATCAACGGACCCTTGAGGCCGCCGAGCGCCGATTTCAGCTCCGCCGCATGCTGGCCGCGATCGACCTTAAGGCCGAGATAGCGTTCGCCCGCCACCCGCGCCGCCAAGCCACCCACGGCGCGGCCGACGCGGGCATAGCGCCGGACGCGACCGCCGAGATTGTTGCTTTCGCTGTCAGTGCTCACGCCTGCTCCAACTGGTCGATGAAGCCCTCGATCACCCCAAGGCCCTTGGCCCAGAAGGCAGGATCGGAGGCATCGAGGCCGAAGGGCGCAAGCAATTCCTTATGCCGCTTGGTGCCGCCGGCGCGCAGCATGTCGAGATATTTCTCGACGAAGCCGGCATCGGCATTCTGGTAGACGGCATAGAGCGAATTCACCAGGCAATCGCCGAAGGCATAGGCATAGACGTAGAAGGGAACATGAATGAAATGCGGGATATAGGCCCAGTAGATGCCGTAGCCGCTGTCTTCCGGCAGCTTGATGCCGGCGCCCAGCGCCTCACGCTGCGTCTCCAGCCAGATGGCGGAAATCTGCTCGGGCAGCAGTTCGCCCTGCTTGCGGGCATCATGCAGGCGGCGTTCATATTCATGCATGGCGATCTGCCGCACCACCGTGTTCAGCATATCCTCGACCTTGCCGGCCAGCAGCAGGCGGCGCTTGGCGGGATCTGTCTCCTGCTTCAGCAAGGCCTGGAAGGTCAGCATCTCGCCGAAGATCGACGCGGTCTCCGCCAGCGTCAGCGGCGTATCCGAGAGCAAGGCGCCCTGCGGTCCGGCCAGCACCTGATGCACGCCGTGGCCGAGTTCATGGGCGAGCGTCATCACGTCACGCGTCCGACCGTGATAGTTCAGCAGGAGATAAGGATGCGCGCTGGGCACCGTCGGATGGGCGAAAGCGCCGGGCGCCTTGCCTGGTGTCGCCGGTGCATCGATCCAGTTCTTGTCGAAGAAATCCTTGCCGATCTTCGCCAGTTCCGGCGAGAAGGCATTATAGGCCGTCAGGACCGTATCCTTCGCCTCCGGCCAGGAGATCAGGCGATCGTCGTCGCTGGGCAGCGGGGCATTGCGGTCCCAGTAATCCAGGGCCTCCTGCCCCATCCACTTCGCCTTCAGCTTGTAATAGCGATGCGACAGGCGCGGATAGCTCTGCTTGACGGCATTGACCAGCGCGTCGACGACCTGGTCTTCCACCTGGTTGGCGAGATTGCGCGAGGAAACCGGCCGCGCGAATTCGCGCCACTTGTCCTCGATCTCCTTGTCCTTCGCCAGCGTATTGGTGATCAGCGCGAAGAGACGTTGATTGTCCTTGAAGCCCTTGGAAATCGCCGCCGCCGCCGAACGCCGCTTGGTGGGGTCGCGATCGGTCAGCAGGTTGAGTGCCTCGTTGCTGGTCAGGCTCTTGCCGTCGACATCGAAACGCAGATCAGCGACCGTCTCGTCGAACAGCCGGTTCCAGGCGGCGCGGCCGGTCAGATATTTCTCATGCAGCAGACGCTCCACCTCGTCGGACAGCTGATGCGGCCGGAACGCCCGGGTGGCGTCGAGCCATGGCGCGAAGCGCTGCAGCGGCGCGTGGGTCATCTGCTTGGTGAGGACGGCATCCTCGATCTTGTTGATCTCGAGCGAGAAGAACAGCGTCTCGACGGAAATGTCGTTGGCGCGCTCATTCACCTCCTGCTGGAACTTGGCCAACTGCGCATCCGCCATATTGGCGGCATAGACCAGCTGCGCGTAGCTCATCACCTTGCCAAGCAGTTCCTGGATGACCTCATATTCCTCGATCGCCGTCAGCAGGGCGGCACCCGACAGGCTGGCCAGCTTGCCCTCATAGGTCTTGCGAAAGACTTTGGACCGGTCTGCCGCCGCCGTCAGGTCACGCTGGATTTCGGCATCCTGCGGCCCGTTATAGAGATCGGCCAGATTCCAGTTGGGGAGGCTGCCGAGATCGTCCTTGGCGGATTTCGCCCCTGCAGTTCCCTCGGCAACCCGAATCGGTGCCGGAGTCCCGCCGGCCAAGTCCGTCGCGGGGGTCCGAAAAAACACCTTGCCGGCCGACTGGCGGCCGAACGAGAACTGCTGCATGGTCAAAATCCTTTGAGTTTTTCTCGACTTATTGCCTGATTTATATGGGAATGATTCAAGTGTCGCCAAGAACCAAAGCGCCCCTTCAAGCGCCAAAACGGCATTAGGATAACGCGGCGGTGACAAATTGGTGTCCAAAGATCGTCGGACTGACATCGAATCGCCATAGGATGGCGCGGAAATATCGAGCCGGGCTACCGGAATTCGCCGGTGGTCCCGGCAACGGGGAGACGCAGGATAAATGAGCTTTGAAACGGTACCGAGCCTGGCACGTCTGTTCTTTGACCAGGCTTCGGCGCAGCGCGACCGGCCTTTCTTGTGGAACAAGCGGGACGGCGCTTGGCAATCCCGCAGCTATGGCGAGGTGGCGGGCGATATCCGCCGCCTGGCCCAGGGACTGATCGCGCTCGGCGTCAATCCCGGGGATCGTGTTGCACTGATCTCCGAGAACCGTCCCGAATGGCTGATCGCCGATCTCGCCATCATGTCGATTGGCGCCATCTCTGTGCCGGCCTTTGCCACCAACACGGCCGAGGACAATCGCCACGTCCTCACCCACAGCGGCGCCAAGGGGTTGATCACCTCGAACGACACCATCGCCAAGCGGGTTCTGCCGGCCGCCTTGCAGGCGCCGGAACTGCAATTCATCATCTCCGTTGACAGCCTCAACCTGGCGCAGCGCCTATCGATTCCGGTATTGACCTGGACGGAAGTCTTCGATCGCGGCGCGCCCATCCCCGCCGCAGAGCTCGATCAGCGTCTCGATGCGCTCAAGCGCCAGGATGTCTGCTGCTTCATCTACACCTCCGGTACCGGCGGCGTGCCCAAGGGCGTGATGCTGACCCACGGATCGATCCTCTGCAACATGCAGGGCGCCTATAAGCTGCTGCTGGAAATCAATCTCGGCACCGAGATCTTCCTCTCGTTCCTGCCGCTTTCGCATTCCTATGAGCATACGGCCGGCCAGTTCCTGCCGATTTCGATCGGCGGCCAGATCTATTACGCCGAAAGTGTCGAGAAACTGGTCGACAACATGGCGGAGGTGCGCCCCACCATCATGACCGCCGTGCCCCGGCTATATGAGGCGATCCACCAAAAGATCCTGCGTGGCCTGAAGACCGCCAAGCCAACCCAGCGGCGCCTGTTCGACCTGACGCTGGCATTGGGCCGCAAGCGCTATGAAAATCCCCGCGGCCTGACGTTGAAGGAACGTCTGCTGGATCGCTTCTGCGACCTGACCGTCCGGCGCAAGGTGAGAGCGCGCTTCGGCGGCAGGTTGAAGGCTTTCGTCTCCGGCGGAGCGGCGCTCAATTATGAAATCGGCATCTTCTTTCTGGCGCTGGGCGTGCGCCTGCTGCAAGGCTACGGCCAGACCGAATGTTCGCCGGTCATCACCTGCAACCGTCCCAATCGCATTCGCATCGATACGGTCGGTCCTGTCTTCGATGGCCTGGCGATCAAGATCGCCGAGGATGGCGAGGTCCTGGTCCAGGGCGAGGCAGTCATGGCCGGCTATTGGCGGGATACCGAAGCGACCAGCAAGGCAATCCAGGACGGCTGGCTGCATACCGGAGATATCGGCGAATTCGACGCCGACGGAAACTTGAAGATCACCGACCGAAAGAAGGACATCATCGTGCTGAGCGGCGGCGACAACGTCTCCCCCGCCCGCATCGAGGGCTTTCTCCTGCTCCAGCCGGAGATCACCCAGGTCATGGTGCATGGCGACAAGCACCCGCATGTCGTTGCGCTGGTGGTGCCCGATGCGGATTTTGCCAAGGAATGGGCAGCGCAGAACGGGATCGAAGCAACGCCGGAGCAACTTGCCGTGGATCCGCAGTTTCATAAACTGATCGGACAGTCGATCGATCGCGTCAATCGCGGCCTCTCGGCGATCGAACGCATCCGGCGGTTCGCGATTCTGCCGGAAGGCTTCAATATCGACAACGGCATGCTGACGCCGTCGCTAAAAATTCGTCGTCACAAAATCCGGGAACATTGGGCGGAAGAACTCGCCCGACTGTATGAAAAATAGCGGGCGCCGGATGTCTAGTTGACGCTCACCACCATTTCCGTAGCTTCCCCGCCATTGTCCAGCCAGTCTTCGTCGGCCGCCCGCGCGGCGGCGACGATTTCCATGGCGGTCGCCGTATCGAGCCAGTCAGGATCGATCGTCAAGACCAGGTTCAACAGCTTTTCCGCCAGCAGAAGCGGCGTTTCGTCCTCATCGGGAAGCAGCACCAGCGAGATCAGTTCGCGCCAGGCACCGCAGGCTTCCATGATCAATTCTTCATCGACTTCGATCATGATGAAATCGGTTTGCGGTTGGAAAGTGCCCGACATCTTCCGCGCCATATGCGCGGCTATGCCCTGACGCAGCCCATTGGTGAGGCGGAGAGCTTCCGTTCCCGCGCGTTCCTGGCATTGCAGGACGAGATGTCCCAATGCCTCGAGCAGCGCCAGGGCCAGTTCGTCTTCGACGCAGCCGATCTTGCGACAGCTTGATAACGTTGCCGCAATACAGGCATCAAGTTCGCTATCGTCAGGAAATGTGAAGGTGTTGCGCATTACTGCCTCCTTCGCTCGCCTCGCAGAATTGCTTTGGCACTATTGGCGGGCTGTCGGCACTCATGAAACCATCATAGCGATGCTCGCTCTTAACAATGCGTTACCCGGTCAACAAAACACCCGGCAGCCCCCAAGATTTCATACACATTGTTGTGTCGATCATCATTTTCATTTGATTGCCTTGAAATCATCGCCTCTGCCGGACGTGCGCCGGCCCAATTCGCCGCTCCCTACTCGTCCAAAGCATCATTGCGGAAGGTGGCGGTACGCGACTCCGGGACAGGAGATATGGACAAGGGCCTGAAACTGCAGCAAGGTTGGCCCGAAAAATGCCAGGGAGCAAGGCTGATGGCGCAGCCGCAAATTAGTTTGGCGCAAGTTGAGCTGGACGACAAATATGCCCTTACGACGGGCCGGGTCTATATGACCGGAACGCAGGCGCTGGTGCGCCTGCCGATGCTGCAGCATCAGCTCGATCAGGCGGCGGGGCTGAAGACGGCAGCCTATGTCACCGGATACCGCGGCTCGCCCCTCGGCGGCATCGATCTCGCGATGCAGCAAGCTCAGCGCTTTCTGCAGCAGGACGACATCCTGTTTCAGCCGGGCGTGAACGAGGAGCTGGCTGCGACGGCCCTGTGGGGGACGCAGCAGACCGGCCTGTTTGGCGATGGCAAATATGACGGCGTTTTCGGCATGTGGTACGCGAAGGGACCGGGCGTCGATCGCAGCGGCGACGCACTCCGCCACGCCAATCTTGCCGGCACCTCGCCGCATGGCGGCGTGCTCGCCCTGGCGGGCGACGATCACACCTGCAAATCCTCGACCACGGCGCATCAGTCCGACTACGCATTGATGGATGCCAATATTCCTGTTCTCTACCCGGCGACCATTCAGGAGGTGCTGCAATACGGCCTTTACGGCTGGGCCATGTCGCGCTTCACCGGCTGCTGGGTCGGCATGAAAATGGTCGCCGAGACCACCGACGTCGCCTCTCCGGTTCTGCTCGACCGGGTCGCACCGCAATTGCAGCTCCCCCAGGATCTGCCGCTGCCGCCCGGCGGCCGCCATATCAAGCTGCCGGATACGCCTTTCGCCCAGGCCCAGGCGCTGGAACAGGAACGCATCCTGCTGGACTTCCGCCTGCCGGCGGTCGCCGCCTTTGCCCGCCTCAACCCGCTCGACCGCATCGAGATCGACGGTCCCAAGCGCCGGCTCGGCATCATCAGCTGCGGTAAATCCTATCTCGATCTGCGTCAGGCGCTGGAAGATCTGGGCATCGATCGCGCGACGGCGCTGGATCTCGGCATTTCCCTCTACAAGGTGGGATTGACCTGGCCGCTGGAAGCAAGCGCCCTGCGCTGCTTCGCCGAAGGGCTGGAGGAAATTCTCGTCATCGAGGAGAAGCGCAGCTTCATCGAGATGCAGCTGAAGCAGATCCTCTACGATCTGCCGGGCGATCGGCGTCCGCGGATTCTCGGCAAGACGACCGAGACCGGCGCGCCGCTGCTGCCGGCAACCAACGAACTGACGCCGGGCGTGATCGCCGAGGCAATCTGCAGCCGGCTCGGTCCCGACCGCCGCACCGCCGATCTCGATACCCGGCTGAGCCGCCTGCTGGCACAGGAACGCAGCATCGCCGGCTATCAGGCGCCGGTGCGCCGCTTTGCCTATTTCTGCTCCGGCTGCCCGCATAGTAGCTCGACCAAGGTGCCCGAGGGCTCGCGTGCCCTGGCGGGCATCGGCTGCCATTTCATGGCGCAATGGATGGACCGCGACACGGCGACCTATACCCAGATGGGCGCGGAAGGCGCCACCTGGGTCGGCCAGGCGCCTTTCTCAAAGACGTCGCATGTGTTCCAGAATATCGGCGACGGGACCTATTTCCATTCCGGCCTGCTGTCGATCCGCGCCGCCATCGCGGCCCGGGTCAATGTCACCTTCAAGATCCTGTTCAACGATGCCGTCGCCATGACCGGCGGCCAGCACCATGACGGCCCGCTCTCGCCGCTGATGATCGCCCAGCAGCTGGCCGGCGAAGGCATCAACCGGATCGCCATCGTGACCGAGGATCTCGCGCGCTATCGGGATATCGGCAGCCTGCCGGCCGGAACCAGTCTGCAGCTGCGCGATCAGCTCGATGCGGTGCAACGCGAGCTGCGCGAAATGGCGGGCGTCACCGCCATCATCTACGACCAGACCTGTGCTGCCGAGAAACGGCGGCGCCGCAAGCGCGGCCAGATGCCGGATCCCGATCGCCGCGTCGTCATCAACGAAGCCGTCTGCGAAGGTTGCGGTGATTGCAGCCGCACGTCGAACTGTCTCAGCGTCGTACCGGTCGAGACGGCTTTCGGGCGCAAGCGGCAGATCGACCAGTCGAGCTGCAACAAGGACTTCTCCTGCCTCAACGGCTTCTGCCCCAGTTTCGTGACTGTCGAAGGCGCCAAGCTGCGCCGGCCGCAAGCGGTCGCGGCAACCCCATCCGATGCAGGCATTGCCCTGCCGGAACCAATCGCGCGCGACGGGCAGCGGCCCTATAACATCCTTGTCACCGGAATCGGCGGGACCGGCGTCGTCACCATCGGCGCTCTCCTCGGCATGGCGGCGCATCTCGAGGGCAAGGCCTGCACCGTGATGGATCAGACCGGCCTCGCCCAGAAGGGCGGCGCGGTGGTCAGCCATATTCGTCTTGCCGCCTCGGCCGAAGAACTCGGCGCCGTCCGGTTGCCGGCGGGGGCCGCGGATCTGGTCCTCGGCTGCGACCTTGTCGTCAGTGCGGCCGGTGACAATCTCAGCCGCATCGGCCGCGGCCGCACGACGGCAATCATCAACGAGCATGAAACCATCACCGGCGCCTTCACCCGCGACCCGGATTTCTCCCTCTCGCATGATCAATTGGCCGATGCGTTGCGCCTGGCCGCAGGGCCGGACAAGGTCGGCTTCCTCGATGCGACCCGCCTCGCCACCGCGCTGATGGGCGACGCCATCTTCACCAACCCCTTCATGCTCGGCTATGCCTACCAGCGGGGCCTGATCCCGCTGAGCGCAGCGGCCTTGTTGCGGGCGATCGAGCTTAACGGTACCGCCATCGACCGCAACAAGCAGGCTTTCACCTGGGGTCGCCAAGCGGCGGTCGATCTCGCCGTAGTCGAGAAGAGTGCAACCCCGGCGGATAGCGTGGAGCAGCACCTGCCGACCAGCCTCGCGGAAATTCTCGCCCACCGCATGGCGCATCTGACCGACTACCAGAATGCCGCCTATGCCGCGCGCTATCGGGCGCTGGTCGACCGGGTCGCCGCAGCGGAAAGCCGGCTGTTGCCGGGTGAAAACAAGCTGGCACGCAGCGTTGCGCGCAATTACGCAAAATTGCTGGCCTACAAGGATGAATACGAAGTGGCGCGGCTCTATCGCCAGCCTGCCTTCCGCGACGGTCTCGCTCGCCAGTTCGCCGACGGCTATAGGCTGCGGTTCCATCTGGCGCCGCCGGCCCTGGCGCAAATCGATCCTGCCACCGGCCATCCACGCAAACGCGCTTTCGGCGGCTGGGTGATGCCTGTCTTCGGCCTATTGGCGCAATTCAAAGGCCTGCGCGGCACGGCGCTGGATCCCTTCGGCCGCACGGAAGAGCGGCAGATGGAGCGCCGGCTTATCAGCGATTATGAGGCGCTGATCGTCACCATTCTGGGAGAGCTGTCCGCCGCCAATCACCGCGTCGCCGTGCAGCTTGCAGAGTTGCCACAGCAGATCCGCGGCTTCGGCCACGTCAAGGCCGATTCGGTGCGCAAGGCACAGACGCGGCAAGCGGAACTGCTGGCCGCGTTCCGCCAGGCGGCGCCGGCCCATCAAGCCGCGGAATAATATCGTAAGACGGTGTCCGGCTGGCCTCAGGCCATGCCGATGGCTTGCTTGTAGAGATCGAGCAGCTGTTCCTGCTCTTCGCGATCATGCGCTTCCATTTTACGCAAGCGGACGATCTGGCGCATGATCTTGGTGTCGAAGCCGGAGGACTTCGCCTCGGCATAGACTTCCTTCACATCGCCGGCGATGGCCTTCTTTTCTTCTTCCAGGCGCTCGATACGTTCGATGAACGACTTCAAACGATCGGCTGCGATCCCACCGGCATCGGCCATGTGTCACTCCAAACTTTCAGATAAACAAAGGATTGCCGCGGACTTTAGCCGCCTGGGCTAGCCCGGACAATCATCGAGACCTGTGGATAACGGGGATAACTCCACCGGAGGGCGCGGCAAATTCGATCGCCGCGCGAATCTCCTAGCTGTGCTTGTGGCTATCCGCGAATTGCTTGCTCTGCTCGGTCGTCGCTTCGCGCTGATATTTCGCCTTCCACTCGTCATAGGGCATGCCGTAGACGACTTCGCGGGCGGCGGGATCGCTGACCTCCTCGCCCCTTTCGCTGGCAGCGGCACGGTACCATTTCGACAGGCAGTTGCGACAGAAGCCGGCGAGATTCATCAGATCGATGTTCTGGACATCGGTGCGCTCGCGCAGATGCTCGACCAGGCGCCGGAAGGCGGCGGCTTCAATTTCCGTTCTTGTCTTATCGTCCATGGATCACCTCTGGGATGTTTTTACCGCGAGACGGCCGGTCGATGATAGAGGGTGACATCCGCCAGCACGTCATGGCAGACCCGATGCAGGATATCGACCCAGCGCGCCGCACCGGCGGCATCGGCGATCAGATCCTGCCGCACCTCGATTAAGGCATGGGCAAGGCCTCGTGCTTCGGCGTGATGCTGCATGGAGAAACCATGGCCGTCGCGCCCGGAATAGGGCTCGTTGTCACCCACAACCAGACCCGGCTCAGCGGCCAAACGCTGCATCAAGGGTAGTGGCAGGCGGCCATCCTGGTTCCACAATACGCCGATATGCCACGGCCGCACGAAGTCGTTCATGACCGGCGTGAAGCTGTGCAGCGACAGCAGGACCGGATGCTGACCGGTCGCCAGCCGCTCGTCGATCAGCCGATCGAGCGCATCATGATAGGGCGTGAAAATCTCCGCCGCACGCTGCTGCCGCTGTTCCGCCGTCAAGCCGCGATTGCCCGGAATGTCGATCCGGTCGCTGATCTGCGGGATCGAGGTCGGATCTTTGAGGTGCCGATTGCAGTCGATCACCAGCCGCGAATAGTGGTTAAGCAGCAAGGGGGCATCGAGCAGCCGGCTCAATCCCTGCCCCAGTTCGGCAATACCGATATCCCAGGCAATATGCTTGTCGAAATGGGCCGCATCCAGGCCGAGCACGTTCAAGGCTTTCGGCACCGCCCGGCCGGCATGGTCGCAAAATAGGATCAGCGGCGCCTTGCCCTGCGGGTTTAAGCATTCAAATGGCTTGGGATCGCTGTGCTGCAGCAAAGTCTCGCTATGCATCATCCTCTGGCTCGACATGCAAGGAACCACGGGTGACCGCGGGCTTGCCGGAGCATAGTACTAAGCAGGATGGGCTGTCATCGCCCCTTCATATGCTTTTGAGGCCGGCGCGACCGTCATGACGTCCCATCGTTTCCCGTCCGCCGATCCTGCGCAGCGCCTGGCCTTGCCGCTCCTCATCCTGGGCGCGATCCTGATCTCCGCTTCCGGCATCTATGTCAAGCTCTCCGAAGTCGGCCCGACCACGACCGGGTTCTATCGCATGTTCCTGTCGATGCCGATCTACGCTGTCGTCCTGGTGATCGCCGGGCGGCGGCGCACCGGGCGGGCCCAGACAGTCTTGCCGCCGATTTCGCGGCGCGCCTGGTGGGCGCTCTGGGTCAGCGGCTTTTTCCTGGCCCTGGACCTGATCGCGTGGCACTGGTCCATGCATTACATCAGCGTGGCCGCCGCCACTTTGCTTGGCTGCACGGCGCCGGTCTGGGTCGCCCTGATGGGATTCCTGTTCTTTGGCGAGCGTTTTTCGGCCCGTTTCCTCATTGGCTTGACCGTCGCCATGGTCGGCGTCGGCTTCCTGGTGCTGGGCGGCGCCAGCGCCTTCAAGTTCACCGACGGGCTCGGCGTCGTCTGCGGTTTCCTGGCGGCGATCTGCTATGCCTTCTACATCCGCGGCGTGAAGGCGGCGCGCGATTCCCTGCGCGTCTCGCAGATGATGTTCTGGAACGCGGTGATCGCCAGCGCCGTGCTGCTGCCGATCGCCGGATTGACCGAAAGCGGGCTGCTGCCCCACAGCTGGAAAGGCTGGGGCGCCGTTATCGGCGTCGCCGTCACCAGCCAGGTGATCGGCCAGGGCCTGATCGGCTGGTCGATGGCGCATCTTTCCGCCGCCTTCTCGTCGCTGACCCTGCTCCTGACGCCGGTTGCCTCTGCCCTGCTCGCCTGGCTGACCCTGGGCGAGACCCTGACGGCGCTGCAGATCGGCGGCGGTGTCGGCGTGCTGGTCGGGATTACCCTGGCAAAGCCGCTCACCCGCGCCGCCAGCACGGTGCCGGCCGACGGTTCGGCAGGTGGTGGCCAGAGAGTTGGGGACCAGGCAGTTGAGGGACAGGCAGCCGGCGATCCGGGGACCGACGCCGCCAAGCCACCAAAGGGTGTCGCTGCCTAACTTGACCGGGTTTGACCGCTGTCCCTAAAGTAGCAGCCCTTTTCAGATCTGGAACCAGCATGACCGGCGATCGCGATCTCTTGCAGCGCATGTTCGCCGCGGCGGTAGCCGCGGTCGACCCGTTGAAAATCCTGGCGCCCTATCTGCCGCAGCCGCCCAAGGGTCGTACCATCGTGGTCGGTGCCGGCAAGGCGGCCGCCGCCATGGCGAAGGCGGTGGAAGCAGATTGGTCGGGGCTGATCGAAGGCCTGGTCATCACCCGCTATGAACATGGCCTGCCCTGCAGCCGCATCGAGGTCGTCGAAGCCTCGCATCCGGTGCCGGATGCAGCGGGCCAGGCGGCGGCGCGCCGTATCCTCGACAAGGTCAAGGGCCTGACCGCCGACGATCTGGTGCTGTGCCTGATTTCCGGCGGCGGTTCGGCGCTGATGGCAATCCCGGCGGACGGTCTCACCCTCGCCGATAAGCAGGCCGTCAACAAGGCGCTGCTGAAATCCGGCGCCAACATCGCCGAGATGAATTGCGTGCGCAAACATCTGAGCGCCATCAAGGGCGGTCGGCTTGCCGCCGCCGCCTATCCGGCGAAGGTGGTCAGCCTGATGATCTCCGACGTGCCCGGCGATGATCCTTCCGTGATTGCTTCCGGCCCGACCGTGGCCGACCCCTCGACCCGCGAAGACGCGCTGGCCGTGATCCGCAAATACGGCATCTCCGCTTCCGATGCGGTGTTGCGGCATCTGGGCAGCGAGGCCTGCGAAACGCCGAAGCCGGGCGATCATCGTCTCGCCGCTGTCGAAAGCCATATCATCGGTACGCCACAAGCGGCATTGGACGCCGCTGCCGCAGTCGCAGTTGAGGCCGGGTTGACGCCGGTCATCCTCGGCGATCTCGAAGGCGAAGCGCGTGATGTCGCCCTGGTCCATGCCGGCATCGCCCGCCAGATTGCCCATCACAGCCAGCCGGCCAAGGCGCCGGCGGTGATCATCTCCGGCGGCGAGACCACCGTCACCGTGCGCGGCAACGGACGCGGTGGCCGCAATGCCGAATTTCTCCTGGCCCTGGCGGTCGCCCTGGACGGTCATCCCGGCATCTCCGCGGTGGCCGGCGACACCGACGGCATCGACGGCACCGAAGACAATGCCGGCGCGCTGCTGTCGCCGGACAGCCTCGCCCGTGCGGCGGCAAACAAAGTCAGCGGCAAGGAGGCACTCGCCAATAATGACGGCTATGGCTTCTTTTCCAGCATCGGCGATCTGATCGTCACCGGCCCGACCCGCACCAATGTCAACGACTTCCGCGCCATCATCGTCAAGCCGAAAGCGTGAAATAGCGCACCCTCTCTAGGCGTGCCGCACCAATACGAAACGCTGGTAGAGATAGCCGAGCGCGATCAGGCAGAGGCCGAGCCCAAGGAACGAGGCAACCCGGTACAGGCCGGTCAGGCCTGCCGCATCGATCAGAAAGACTTTTAAGATCGCCAGCAGGATGATGCCTGCTGCCGCGTGACGCAGCGGCCGACTGTCGGTCAGGATCGCCAACAAGATGAGCGCGGCGCCATAGCCGAGCCAGGCCAGCGAATAGCCATAAAGTTCGGCATCGCTTTTAAGATCGGCAATGAAGGTGCCCGAGGGCCAGGCCACGATCGACCCGGCGAAGAGCTGGCGATCGAGGATCGATATGCCGACGAAGCCGGTCACGATGCCGACGACGCCCAACCCTGATTTCAGCACCGCAATGCCGGTTGCAAGATCGCTGTCGCCGCCGATGCCGATGCGCGCCCGGTCGAAGCTGCGCACCAGGACCAAGCAACCGGCGGCCGGAATGAGATAGGCATAGAGCGCGCGATTGAGGATCGGGGTCGCGCCTATATCGATCGCGCTGAACAGGGGATTGAGGAAGAGCAGCGGCCCGAACAGCATCGCCGCGCCGCCCAGGAGGGCCAGCAGCAAGGCGGCCCAGATCAGCTTGGCCTCGTCACGCTGCAGAGCGATCCGGGCGATGACATGTGCCGCGGCAAGCCAAAGGATGGCCAGGGTTGCCGCTTCGGTCAGCGAGAAATCGGCGGAAACCAGATGCGTGCCGTGGAAGAACTGGCGGACCTCCAGGCTGATCAGGAGGAAGCCGAGAAACGAGGCGGTCAGATCGACCAGCAGGCGCAAGCCGCGATCTTCCCCGGCCGGCAGCCTTGCCACCCGCAAAGCCGAAGGCGACTGGCCCGCCGGTTGACGCAGCAGCCAGCCGCTTGCCACGAAACAGAGAAAGGGCACGCCAACGCCGTAGAGCAGCCAATTGAGGATCGGCCTGTCGCTGACCGGGAAGCCGGAGAGCAGCAGCGCGATCAGGATGCCGGGTGTCGCAACCCAGACAACGCGTCGCAGCCAGATCTCCTGCAGGCGATCGCCGATCCAGATGACTGGCGGCAGCATCAAGGCCCAGATCACGGCGATCCAGCCGGACCCGACCTGCAACGGAATTGCCGCGGCAATGAAGCCGATGACAGCGAGGCAATGCACGGCAAAGCTGGCGCGGTAGGGCAAATCGCTACCCCGGCGGTTGAACAGCCGCTCGGCGAAGACCAGGTGCAATCCCGCCAATAGAATCGACCAGAGCGGCCAGGACAGCAGCAGATCGCGGTGCCGGAAATCGATATAGCTGATGGCGAAAAGTGCCGCGCTCGCCAGCACGGAGAGACCGGACCAGCGCACCGGGCGTATCGCGCCAAAACTGATGCCATAGCCGCCCACGATCAGCAGGACACCGAGTGCTACGGTCAGGCCGATGATGTCACCGCTCCGATCGACAGATGCTGCGCCGGCAAAAAGCTGCGTCTGGAGCGGCATGGCAGCCAGCGTGGCCAGGACCAGTGCCGCTGTACCGAAGCCGATCAATTCGCGGTTGGCATAGTATCTGGCCGCGAGGAGATGCAGGATCATCAAAGCGATCAAGAACGTCCAATCGAGCAGGCTGTATCCGCCGTTGGCGAGCCAGACGGCGAGCAGGAGGGCGGCGACCAGGTTGCCTGCCATATCGATCAGCCGTTCGATCTGCGTCAGCGGCGCAGCGCCGGGACCAGACCTGCCCCACAGCGCCAGACGGCCGTCGAAGGTCCAGACCAGCAAGGCCGAGATGGCGAGAATGAAAATCGGCAATTGAATTTCGCCGAGGCGCGAATTGTCGCTCTCGATCCAGTTGAGCTGAACCGTCAGCCAGGCCCAGGCAAGGCTACCGACGAGGCCAAGTGCCGCCACATACCACCAGCGGCGCCGGCGCCATAGCAGCATGGCACCGGCCAGAATGAGGAAGAGGAAGACGAATAAGGCTGTCGGATGCGGCCCGTTGCTGCTGACCAGCGCCGGGGTCAAAAAGCCGCCGGCCATGCCGACCAGTCCAACGAAGGGCCCGTGCCTCAGCGCGGCGAAGATACCGCCGGCGGTTACCGCGCCGAGCAGGATGAAATCCAGCGCAGCGGGGATGAGATCATAGATCGCATGGGCGGCAAACAGACTGGCGAAGAGATCGGCAAAGCCGGCGGCAATGAGTGACTGCGCGATCGAGCTTGAACGGCCGCGCATCCATTCGCCCGCTACCAGCAGTACGATGCCGAAGAGCAATGCCAGGCCAATGCGCAGAACGGGCGACAGCAATCCCTGGTCCAGCGAGTATTTGACGAAGAACGCACCCGCCAAAGCGATGGAAAGACCGCCGATCCAGACGAAGCCGCGCGCGCCGAACAGCAGTTCCAGGCTCAATGGCTCGCTGCGCGGCGCGCGCTGAGATTCCGCCACCATCGGCGCAAGCGGCGCGACCTCTGCCGCCGTCATGTCGGGTGGTGTTGTGGCTGACGGTGCCGTTTCCGGTGCGGCGTCCGGCGTAGCGACTGTCGCGGCCGCCGGTGTCTCCGCCGGCAATGCAGGTTGCGGCGTGATCGCATCCCGTAGCGGTGGTTGCGACTCTAGGGAGACATCGTTGGAGGCCGGCACCGCGCTTGCAACCGACGAAGCCGGCACGACACTCGACGAGACCTCCTGCGGCGCCGCGCTGGTCCGGCCCTGCAGCAACGCCTGCAATTGTCCTTCCAGGGCAACGACCCGCTTTTGCATCTCGGCAAGGCGCGCCAGATGTTCACCACTGCGGCGATAGGCGACCACCGCCATCACCGGCACGCCCACGAGGAAGAACAGGCCGATCAGGACCCCGAAGAGGAAGAAGACCATGTCACCATCGTCGAACAACATCTTCGCGGTTCCCCCGTCCCCGCCCGTCGACGGCTGGTGCCTGCCGTCTCAGCTATTGCAAGGATGGTTTCCAGGCATCGGCCTGTAGTTTCAACTGCTGCACCTGAGCCTGCGGCAATTGCTGCGCCACTGTGTCCCGGATGCTCGCCGCGTCCTGCATATCCTTGGTCAGGCTGGGATCGACCGGCAAATGCGAATCTGCACTCATGATCTGCGACGGGTCATTGGCGCGGGCGGCGATGTCCGCGTAAAAATAGGCCTGCGCCAAATCTTGCGGCACGCCGACCCCTTTGTAATACATCGCAGCCAGTTCGACCTGGGAATGCTTGACGCCGTGATCTGCGGCGCGCTTGGTCCAATAGGCCGACTGCTTTTCATCCTTGGCGACGCCGAGGCCAAGCAGATAGAGGGTCGATAGCTGAGCCTGGGCAGCGGCATTACCATGTGTGGCCGCCGGTGTCAGCCATTTCGCAGCGGTCGCATAATCCTGCTGTACCCCGAGGCCCTGCAGATACATTTGCCCCAGAGCCGCCTGAGCCGCCGGCACGCCCTGATCCGCCAGAACCTGAAATTCCTTCAAGGCGGTCGCATAGTCGCCGCGTTCAAATGCCTGGAACCCGGCCATGCCATCGGCGTGAGCCGCCGCCGGCAAGATCATTGCCGATGCCAGAAGCACGGCAGCAAGTCGGATGGCAAATCGCGGATGCGGCTGTCGCATTTCGATATCGTCCTATTTCAATTGCTTTGTTGTCTTGTCTTGCACCGTGACGCGTCATCCCGCCTCGTCAGCAAGTTGACTATAGACAATGCCATCACAACTGTCACGGTAGGCCTAGCGAATTCAGGCTATTTGTGGCCTCAATCACCCGCGAGCGCCGGGCGACCGAAGGCGGCAGCAGAGATTTCCGATTCAATGAACAGGCGCAAGCCGCCCGGCTGCTCGAAAACCTTGTCGCGCCGGTCATGGCGGGTCTGAATATCGACCGCACCCGCGCGTTCCGCCAAAGCGAGCGCGCTTGCCTTCGCCGTCTCGATCGCGTGTTCGGCAGCGGTTTCCAACGACAGGAAATCGCGATAGCCATCCGGTAGATGCACGCGGAACAGCCCGTCTTTAGGCGCGGTGATGTTGACGGTGACCTGCTGCATCACGCCACCGGCAACGGCGCCAACGGCGTTCGATACTTCCGCGTGACGCGGAATGACGAGGCGGGTCCGCAACCTTTCGGCAATGGCCGGATAATAGCTATGCACCGGCGCACCGATCCCCGCCAGCGGCACGCTGAGACCGATCGCCACGTCGATCAGCGATGAAGACGCACCGCCATTGAGATGTGCCCGCGGCGCCAACGACCGGCCGACCAGCGCATTGCCAAGGCCACCCCATTCCCGACGGCTGATCGCCATGGTCTCGGCGAAAACGGAATCTAGAATGACTTCGCCGGATTGCTTCACCACCTGCTCGACGATCAGCCGGCAGAGCGTTTCGTAATCCGCCGGCGGCTGCCAGCCGGCCTGGGGTGCCCGCAGGAGGAACAGCTGCGCGCCGATCACCGCTGCCTCGCGGCACCAGCGATCCTGATGTTCCAGCACATGGACGGCGTCGCTCGGGGTCAGGCCGCTGGGGATGACGAGGCCGCGATCCACCAGGCGCTGCAGATTGCGCGCCGCCGCCGGGCTGAACAGGAGATCGGCCAAGGCAACCGGCCCGTCGGCGAGCGCGTCCCAGACCTGCTTTTGCCCCTCGGTCAGGCTGGTCTCGCCGGCATCGAGCGGGCGCTGGCGCAGCGCGAACTGGCCGCGATAGGGAATCATTTCGTCGGCGGCTAATTGCGCCTTCAGGATATCCAGCGTCTTCGGATATTGCTGCGCCAGCAGGCTCAGCGGCACCACCCGGCGCGGCCCGGCGATGAAGCCGGCAGCGTCATCGATGCGAATCTCGCTGTCGCCGCCGAGGCCATAGGTATGGACGGCAACCGCCTCCACCATGGTCTTCCAGCCGCCGACGGTGGCGCCTTCCTTGTTCAGCACCGGCCGGCCATCGCGTAGCATGGCGATATCGGTCGTCGTCCCGCCCATATCGGAGACCAGGATCGTCTCCTCGCCGCAGAGATAGCGGGCACCGACCAAGCTGGCGGCCGGACCGGACAGAATGGTTTCCACCGGACAGGTCAAGGCGAGTTCGGCGCTGATCAGCGACCCATCGCCCTTCACCACCATCAGCGGCGCCTTGATGCCATGCTTGCCGAGCAGCCCGGCAACGGCGCGGATCAGTTGCTGCAACTGTGGAATGAGCCTGGCATTGAGCGCCGCCGTCAGCGCGCGGCGCGGCGCATCCAGCTTCGAGGTCAATTCGTGGCCGCAGGTGACCGGCTTGTCGGTGAGTTCGCGGATCAACTGCCGCACGGCGATTTCATGCGCCGGATTGCGCACCGAGAAATAGCCGCTGACGGCAAAGGCGGCGACCTTCGGCGCGTGCTGCAGCACGGCAGCCTTGATGGTATCGATATCCAAGGGCGCCTGTTCGTCCCCAGCCGGTTTATGGCCGCCGGTCGCAAAGACCACAGGATCGTTGCCCAGGGCCTGGCGCAAGCCGGCGCGCTCCAACGCCTTCGCGTCATAGCCAAGCAGGATGAGGCAGATGGGGGCGCCGTGGCTCTCGACGATGGCATTGGTGGCGAGCGTGGTCGACATCGACACCAGGGCGATGCTGCTGGCCGCATGACCTTCCGGCAGATGGGGCAAGACGGCTTCCATGGCGCCGCCCAGTCCGATCGCGAGGTCATGCTTGGTGGTCAGTGATTTGGCGGTGGCGAGAACGCCGGCAGCGGGATCGAACAATACAGCGTCGGTGTAGGTACCACCGGTATCGAGGCCAAGCAGAATGGGCACGTGCGTCGCTTCCTTCCGGCCGCGGCATTCGGTCATTCCGTCTTCGGTTCGCGAGCGGCCAGCGCGGTTGTGGCGGCAAAGCGCCACAGGGTCAAGTTCCGAGCCGGAATAGCCGGCGTGTGGCGATGTCAGAGCTGCGCGGAATTACGCGGCGACGGCGCCCGAAGTCCCGTCAAATCTTCGCAACAGAGATTAACAGCGGTAGCGATCATCATCTTGATCGGCAAGGAAAATTGGCGATCATTTTAAGATATTTTTGCTTTCCCAGGATAACGAGCTGTGGCAAGTTCTCTCGGTCGCCAGCGGCGACAGCATAATCTGCCTGGGGGAAACGGGCGCGTTTAGGCAATGGATTGCAGACCCGGCTCAAGCGAGTCAGGGTCTCCTCTGCCGTTACGCGCATCGTTTTGGCAATAACCAATCACAGCCTGATTTCAGGCTTCACAGGGGATCAACCGTATGACGCCACGTCTCGCCGCTCCACCCGCTCCGGACCAAGGTGATTTGCAGGTGACACGGCGTAGATTGTTGGGACTTGGCCTGGGCGCGGCGAGCATGACGCTCTTGCCGCGGTTCGCCGAAGCAGCCATGCCCACGGCCGGCAGCCGTGCCTTGCATCTCTGCAATGAACATACCGGCGAGGCCGTCAACGCGACCTATTGGGAAAACGGCCGGTATGACGCGGTCGCCCTCAAGGACATCAATTTCATTCTGCGTGACCATCACAATGATGAGGTCACCACGATCGACGTCCAGCTGTTGGACCTGCTCAGCACCCTGCACCGGCGGAGCGGCAGCAAGCAGGCATTCCAGGTCGTCTGCGGTTATCGCAGCCCACAGACCAATGCCATCCTCGTCTCCGAAAGCCGCGGTGTTGCCTCGAACAGCCTGCATGTCGTCGGCAAGGCGATCGATATCCGGCTGGCGGACCGCACGCCCCGGCAGATCCGCGACTGCGCCAAATCCCTGCGTCTGGGCGGCGTCGGCTATTATCCGCGGGCGGCCTTTGTCCACGTCGACACCGGCTCGGTCCGCTATTGGTAATCATTTCCACCGTTAATTATTAAGACTCTGGTAACCATGGCAATTTAAGGTACGATCAGAGTTAATAGGCCAGGGCCCATAATAGGCGCCCGGTCGCGTGCCAGCTGGATGATGGGTACAGGTTGAGCCATGGATGATCTCTCGGATCTACAAGCTCGCGTTGCGGCAGCACAGGAGAAGCTGCGCATGAACGCCGATGACCAGCGCAAATACGGCCTGCGGCTGAACGATGTCGTCACCATCGTCGAAGGTTCCTTGGCGCGCCAGCAGACCGAGATGAAGCGGCTGCAGGATGCGGCCGTCACGCTGCGTCTGGAATGCGATGCGGCGCGCGTGTCTGAAAACCAGACCAAGTCCCTGTATGAGGCCGCGCTCTCCCGGCTCAATTTGCTGCAGGCACAGAATGAGCAGCTGCGCAGCATGATTATGACCCTGTTGAACGTCATCGAGGGCCGCGAATCGCCCAGCGCCTTGCAGGCGGTGGTGCAGCGTCTTGAAAGCACGGTTCACGAAACGCAATCGCCAAATCAAACGGCGACGGCAGCGGCCGCCGAGCCTGTGCCCGCCGCGGCGGCAGCAGGCGAAGAACCGGGTGTGCCGGAAGAATCCCTGGATGACGCCGCGGAATCGGCGGCGCCGGAAGACGTGGATGCTGTGGGCGAAAACGCGGAAGCGGAGACGGCTGCGCTCGGCGATCATGAGGAACTGGAAGAGCTTGCCGAAGAGGGCGAGCAGGCACCGGACACGTCAGCAACCGAAGCCGCCGCGGAATTCGTCGAAACGGCGGAGGCCGCATCCGCCGAAGAGGTGGTTGCGGAGGCCCATGACGAAGCTGCGCTCAATTCTGTTGCTTCTTTCGATGATACAGCCGGTCGCGAAGCATCCAGCGAAGGCGACACCAGCGCTGAAATGATCGATGCCGTGGACGAGGATCTCGAGGCGGAAAGTGGCGATATCGCCGTGGCAGCCGAGGATATGCCGGAAGACCTCGAAGAGATTTCGATGAATGGTCACCGGGATTTCGTGACCGATGCCGATGAAATCGTCGCCAACGAAACCGTTGCCGATGTGGCCACCGCTCCGGCAGCGGCGGTCGAAACCAAGCCGCACGCGGAAACGCAGCAGGATGAGATCCTAGTGTCGGCCTTGCTCGATGCGGAAAAGGCCCTGATCGAAGCGGGTGCGAGCGGCGTCGCCAATGCGAATTCGCCGGTTGCCGAAATCATCCGGCGCATCAGCCTGCGGACCCGTGAGTTCTCGGAAGCCTCGGGCGTCTGACCGTTTCGGCCCGTTCGCGGCAAACCTTCTTACATCAGAAAGCGATATTGGCGGCGCAATAGGCGCCGTCCGTGTGCATGGCATCGCAGATCGCCTTCAGCGCGGCCGCATCCGCACCTGTCCCATAAAGCCTGAGCACGCGGCCTTTGCCGGGCAGGTCGACGGCAACATACAGAGGCTTCAATGGCTGCAGTTCACGGTAGCTTCTTGTGAGAATTTGCCAGCCACGCTGCGCCGAGCCGATCTCGCGGTAACTGGCGAGATGGATTGCCGTTCCATTCACCGGCAATTTGCTGGCAACAGCCGGGTCATCGGTCCCCGCTGCCGGTGAGGGCGCGACGACCGGGCCAGCGGCAATCGGCTTTGCCGCGGCGACGAGATCCGCTTTACCGGCTGCCGCCGGCGCTGCAACTGGCGCAGCGGCCCTGGCCGGCGCGGCAGTAGATGCGGTCGCGGCAGATGCCGGGACGATAGACGGCTGGATGACAGGCGGCGGCGACACCGCCACCTTGGCCTTGGCCGGCTTCGACGGCACGAGCTCCAGCGGCGCGGTTCTCTTATTCGCCTCCGCCTCACCGGCAATCTTTGCGGCCTGGGCCGCCTGTTGCAGATCCGATTTCGCGGGTTGCTCAGGCGTGGCGCAGGCGGAGAGGATCAAGGCCAACACGGAAAGCATCATAATTGTCAGCTGCCGCATCGCCCTCAGCCCCTGCTTGTCACAAGACAATCGGTGTTCTGCACCTGCAGCGAGCGGGCGAGATCGGCATCGGGCTCGCGATCCGTGATCAGGCAGGTGAGGCGCCCGACATGCTCGACCGGAAAAGGCTGCATGCGACCGATCTTGCTGTGATCGCAGAGCAGGATCGGGCGATCGGCCGCCAGGATCATGCGGCCGTGCAATTCGGCGATGTCGCGATGATAATCACTGAGCACGATGCCGCCTTGCACGCCACCGAGAATATTGCTCTGCACGCTGCTGTCATGCGGATCGGCCGCGGCGCACAGGCCGTTGACGCTGATGAAAGCCAGATCGGCGTGATAGCGCTCCAGCATGCGCGTCGCATCCCAGCCGCCGGTCATGTCTTCATAGGGCTGGATCTCGCCGCCGAGCAGATAGATGCGGTTGTTGTTGCGGCGCCAGAGCCGCTGGGCGACACGCAGGCTGTTGGTATAGACGGTAAGAGAGCGCCGTTCGTCCAGGGCCTCGACCAATGGCCAGGTCGTGCTGCCGGAATCGATAATCAGGCTGGCCCCGTCCGGCACCAGCAACGCCGCCCGGCGGCCGATCGCCTCCTTCTCGCGGCTATTGACCACCAGCCGGTCGGCAATATCAGGCTCGTTGGGCGCCATCACCACGGCGCCGCCATGCGTCTGGCGGAGCAGTTCCTTGGCGGCCAGCTGCTTCAGATCGCGTCGGATGGTCTCGCGCGACGCATTCAGCGTGCGCGCGAGATCGGCGATCGACACCGATCCCTCCTGGTCCAATCGCTTGAGAATGAAATTCTGCCGCGCTTCGGCTAACACGACTCGCCCCGCCCTTTACGCCCTGGCAAAGAAGCTGCCTGCCGGCCGGTCAAAGGTCAAGTCTCGGGGAAATTTTTCCAGCTATGCCAAAGAGTTGGGCCATTACTCCATGATTCCAGGCAATTGCCGGGCACCGCCCCCTGCGACCGCAAGGCCTGGGCGCAACGGTTGACGCCTGTGGCTTCAGCGGCTAGCCTTCCCCCATGATCAATCAGTTGCTCCAGGCGCGCCTGACGCGAATTAGCAACCGGATCGTCCTAGGACGTCCGGTCGCCATGTCGTGTCCTGCTGCAGAAAAGAGAACTGTTGATCATGTCCATGTTGAAAGCCGTTTCGGCTGAAGCTTCCGCCCGCGATCGATCGTCGGGCTATTCCCCTCCCGCCTCCCACTCCCCCGTCGTCGATGTGCACTGTTTTTCCGTGCGCGCCGATCTTGATCCCGGCCTGCTGCCACGCCTGTTGGAGCTCTTTGCCAAACGCGGCCTGTGGCCCAGCAAATTCTACAGCCAGGCCCTCGCCAGCGAGCAGCCCGGCCAGCCGACGGAGGCCGTGATCGATATCCAGATTGCAGGGCTGGATTGTGCGACTTGCGATCACATCGCCATGCAATTTCGCGGTATGGTCGGCGTCCAATCGGTTCTCACCAGTTTGCGTGCCTCGGCCGACTGACGGTCGCAGTACCTGCCGGCAGGACCGCAAGAACCGACCCCCGGGGAGCAACATGACGACAGACCAGACAGGCATGCGCGGAATCTCCCGACACATGGTGCCGCCGGAGGATTGGGACCGTGCGCCCTGGAACCGCTGGAGCTTTCAACACGTGCGCGAGTTGGTGCCGACCGTGACCGTGCGACGCGGGACGGACGGCCCTCTCGAACTCTCCCGCCATGCGCAGGCGATCGATGATGTCACCTTTGCCTGCGACGGCGGGACGACGACCGTCGGCGCGTTCCTCGAAGAAAGCTACACGGACGGCTTCATCGCCCTGCACCGGGGACGGATCATCGCCGAGCGCTATATGAACGGCATGACCGAGCGGACCCAGCATTTGTCGCAATCGGTGGCCAAGTCCATTACGGGCACGCTGGCCGGCATACTTGTCGGCCGCGGCCTGCTCGACCCGCAGGCGCCGATTACGGAATATCTGCCCGAACTGGAAGCGACGGCCTATCGCGGCGCCTGCGTGCAGCATGTGCTCGACATGACCAGCGGCGTCAATTTCGATGAGGAATATACCAGTCTCGATTCGGATATCGCCAAGGTCGACGTCGCCTGCGGCTGGAAGACCGGCGGCCAGCCCGGCTGGCCCAAGAGCATGTGGCAGGTGATCCGCGGCCTCACCCGCCAGGAATGCGACCATGGCAGCCGCTTCCGCTATCGCTCGATCGAAACCGATGTGCTGGCCTTCATCCTTGAACGCGTCGGCGGCGAGCGCCTCGCCGATCTCGTCAGCCGCGAGATCTGGACACCGATCGGCGCCGAGGAGGATGCCTATTTTACCGTCGACCGCACCGGCTATGCCTTGGCGGATGGCGGCTTCAACGCCACCTTGCGCGACTATGCCCGCTTCGGCCTGTTGCACGCCAATCACGGCATGGCCAATGGTCGCCAGATCGTTCCTTATGACTGGATTGCCGCAACGCGCAAGGGCGATCACGACAAATTCCAGGGCGACTATCGCGCCGTGCTGCCGCAGGGCGCCTACAAGAACCAATTCTGGATTGAGGATATCGCGCATCGCGCCTATATGGCGCGCGGCGTCTTCGGCCAGATCATCTATATCGACCCGGATGCGGATTTCGTCGCCGTCAAGCTGTCGAGCTGGCCGGAATTCACCAGCCCGGCCCGCACGCGGCTGGCCCTGGCCGCCATCAACGCGATCAAGCAGGCCGCGCAAAAATAGCCGCATGACCACAAGCGCTGAAATATCCGCAACGAAAAAGGGCCGCGTCATGCGGCCCTTTTACAGCTCACCGAACGGCTATGCCCGCATGCGGGCGCCGCTCGGATCGTAAGGCGGTTCGGCCAGGATCTGCGCCGGACGCATCTCGCCCAGCACCTCGATCTCCACCTTGCCGCCAGCCCTGGCGATTTCCGTCGGCAGGTAAGCCAGCGCCACCGCCTTGCCGATGCTGTGGCCGTAGCCTGCCGAGGTGAGGCGGCCGATCACCTTGCCGTTCTGCAGCACCGGTTCGTTGCCGATCGGATCGGTATCGCTGACCTCGACCGTCATGATGGCGAGCTTCCGCTTGCTGCCGGCCTTGAGCGCCGCCTCTGCTGCGGCGCGGCCGATGAAGTCGCGCTTGTCGAGCTTGACCACCTTTTCAATGCCGGCCTCCGCCGCATTGTAGTCGACGCTGAATTCACGGCCCCAGGAGCCATAGCCTTTTTCCAGGCGCAGCGAATTGAGTGCGCGTACGCCGCAAAGCTTGATTCCGTGGGCCGCCCCGGCCGCCATGAGACGATCGAGAATATGGCGCTGCGATTGCGGAGCACAATAAATCTCGAAGCCGAGCTCGCCAGTGAAGGAAACACGAATCACCAGCGCATCTGCGAGGCCGACCCGCATCTGCCGCGCCGACAGGAACGGGAAGGCGGCATGCGAGACATCTTCCCGCGTCAGCTGTGCCAGCACATCGCGTGCCTTGGGACCCGTCAGCGAGAAGCCCATCCACTCCCCCGTCACGTCGCGCACGGCGGCGCTGCCGTCTGCCGGCAGATGCGCCTGGAACCAGCGCATATAGAATTCCGTCGCGGTCGGCGAGCCGATCAGCAGATAACGCTGCGGCGACAGACGTGTGACCGTGAGATCGCCCAGCACCTGCCCTTTTGGCGTCAGCAGCGGGCAGAGAACCGCGCGACCATCCTTCGCCGGCAGCCTGTTGGTGACGATCTGCTCGAGGAACGCCGCAGCCCCTGCCCCGCTCACTTCGAACTTGGCATAGCTCGATGTCTCGAACAGGCCGACCTGCTCCCGCACCGCCTTGCATTCGGCTGCCACATGCGGGAAGGCGTTGGAGCGGCGGAAGCTCGGATTCTCGACCGGTTCGACACCCTCCGGCGCGAACCACAGCGGGTATTCCCAGCCATTGGTGGCGCCGAAAACCGCACCGGCCGCCTTATAGGCGTCATAGACCGGACTAGCCTTCAACGGACGGGCGCCGGGCAATTCTTCGTTCGGGCAGGTGATGGTGAAGCGACGGCGATAATTCTCCATCGTCTTTTCCAGCACGTAGCTGTTGTTCACATGATCGCCGAAGCGGGCCACGTCCATAGCGAAGACATCCATGCCGGGTTCGCCTTCCGTCACCCATTGGGCGACAGCCAGACCGACACCGCCGGCCTGGCTGAAGCCGGCCATGACACCGGTGGCGACGAAATAGTTCTTCAGGCCGCGCACCGGCCCGATGATCGGGTTGCCGTCGGGGGCGAAGATCATCGGACCATTGATGATGCGCTTGATACCGCCTTCGACCAGGCAGGGATAGCGCTCCATGGCGACCGCCATGGCATCGGTGATCCGGTCGAGATCGTTTTCCAGCAGTTCATGGCCGAAATTCAGCGGCGTGCCATCAACCGCCCAATGGCGTGCATCCTTCTCATAGGTACCGATCAGCAGTCCCTTGCCTTCCTGGCGCAGATAGCTCTCGCCGTCGAAATCGATGGTCATGGGGATTTCGCGTGTAAGCGCCGCGACCTCCGGAATGTCGTTGGTGACGACATACATGTGTTCCATCGGCATGATCGGCAGATTGACGCCGACCTGGGCACCGACCTCGCGGCCCCACAGACCTGCGCAATTGATGACGACCTCGGCCTCGATGGTCGCCTCTGGCGTCACCACTTTCCAACCGCCGGCAGGCGTCGCAATCAGTTCGACGACCGGCGTGTTGCGGTAGATCTCGGCGCCTTTGTTGCGTGCCGCCTTGGCATAGGCATTGGTAACGGAACTCGGGTCCACATGGCCGTCATTGGGATCATAGAGGGCCGACATGAAATGCTTGGTGTCGATCAGCGGATTGATCTTCTTGACCTCGTCCATCGAGACGAATTCAAGATCGAGACCGAGATGCCGTGCCCGGGCGCGTTCCATCTTGAAATAATCGTTGCATTGCTCATTGGCGGCGACATAGAGGCAGCCGACCCGGTGAATACCGCAGGACTGGCCACTCTCGCGCTCCAGTTCCTCGTAGATCTTCACGGTATAGGATTGCAGATACGACATATTCGTATCGCCATTGATCGTGTGCATGCCGCCTGCGGCATGCCAGGTCGACCCGGAAGTGAGTTCCGACCGCTCCAGCAAAGCAATGTCCGACCAGCCGAGCTTGGCGAGATGATAGAGAACGCTGACGCCAACCACGCCGCCACCAATGACGACGGCCCTGTACTGGGTCTTCATGAACGAGAACTCCCGGAAACTGCGG
>DATLIX010000077.1:0-35164 GCA_035539215.1 Dongiaceae bacterium
GTTTCCGCTTGCCGATGGGCGGGCCTTGGTGCAGGGGCCGCTGACCTATAACCAGGACGGCTTGGCGACGCGGCATAACTGTGATTTCTGCAAGGATCCCCGCTTTGCCCATGCCTATGAGGTCGGGATGGTGGGGGGACGGCCAGGGACGCAGGTCGAATGGCGTGTCCATGTGGCGCTTTGGGTCGCCGATCAAGCGCGGCAGCTCCCGGGGGATTTCGTCGAATGCGGGGTCAACACCGGCATTCTTTCCGGCGCCATCATGACGTGGCTTGATTTCGGTAAACTCTCAGATCGTCGATTCTATTTACTCGACACCTTTGCCGGCATTCCCGATGAACAGATTTCCGACGCCGAGCGCGCGGTCCATGTGCAAAATTTCAATCGCAAGTACCAGGACGGCGATCGCCTGTTCGAGATGGTGAAGCAGAAGTTCCAGCCTTGGCCGAATGTTTCGATTGTGCGCGGGAGGGTTCCTGATACGTTGTCGGAAATCAGGAGCGAACAGATCGCTTATCTGTCGATCGATATGAATGTCGTGGAACCTGAGATCGCCGCCGCGGAATATCTGTGGCCGAGATTGGTTCCCGGCGGTTTCGTCCTATTGGACGATTATGGCTGGGCCCCCCATTACAATCAGAAGCTGGCTTTCGACGTATTCGCGAAAAAGCATGGGGTCCATATTTTGTCCCTGCCGACGGGGCAGGGGCTTATCATGAAGCCTCACTGATTGAGTTGCACGTTTTGTGGGGCTTATATTCCCATACTTAAATAATCTTGGTGCCGGCAAATTCACACAATAGCTTGCATAGAACACTCTTTTTATGGGATAAGGCCATGAAATTCAGCCTGGACGGGCTGGATCGTATTCGGTATTCGGAAATGGTAGCCCTAATACGCCCTGTCTGCTCTGGTGAAGTTAAGAGCAAACACTTATATATTGCGCCGCAATATATGGCCCGCACGGGTGCACCGTTCTTCAGGTAAGTTGATAGAAATCATGAGCAATCTGAATCAAGAGCGCGTTCTTGAGGTCCATCATTGGACCGACGACCTGTTCACCTTCAAGGCGACTCGGGATCCTTCCTTTCGTTTCCAGAACGGCCAGTTCACCATGATTGGGCTGGAAGTGAACGGGAAACCGTTGCTGCGCGCCTACAGCATGGCCAGCGCCAATTATGAAGAGAACCTGGAGTTCTTCTCGATCAAGGTACAGGACGGTCCGCTGACCTCCCGCCTGCAGCACCTCAAAGTGGGCGACACCATCCTGGTCGGACGCAAGCCGACCGGTACCTTGCTGACCGCCAACCTGTTGCCCGGCAAGCACCTTTATCTGCTGGCGACTGGCACCGGCCTGGCGCCCTTCATGAGTCTGATCAAGGATCCCGAGGTCTATGACCTCTATGAAAAGGTCATCCTGGTCCATGGCTGCCGTGGCATCGCCGAACTCGCCTATCAGGACATCATCACCAAGGAACTGCCGAATAACGAATTCTTCGGTGAAGGGGTCCGCAGCAAGCTGATCTACTACCCGACCGTGACCCGGGAGCCGTTCCGCAATCATGGCCGTCTGACCGACCTGATCGAAAACGGCAAGCTGTTCGAGGATATCGGCCTGCCGGTGATGAATACCGACGACGATCGCTTGATGCTCTGCGGTAGCCCGGCCATGTTGAAGGATATGCGCGCGATCTTGGACCGGCGCGGCTTCAAGGAAGGCAGCCATGCCGAGCCCGGCCATTACGTCATCGAAAAGGCTTTCGTCGAGCAATAAGCGGCTCGACGGCCTGCAAGAAGCGAAACGCCCGGCGAGCAGCCGGGCGTTTCTTTTGAGCGGGACCGGTCGGAATGGGCGACGCTGCGCCTCAGGCAATGCGTAGCCACGGCCAGCGATTTTGATAGCTGGCGGCTTTGCGGGCGAAAGCGCCGGGGTCAACACAGCGCGGGTTGGGCCGCAAGATCCCCTGCATGAGATCCTCCCAGCCATAGGGGGCAATGGCAACGGTACTGCCGTCGTGGCTCTGGCTCAGGCCGAGGCAGGTGCCGAGGACAGGAAAGCGACTAACTGCCTCGATGGCCGAGGTCATAGGCGGGCAGGGGACGCCAAACCGATCCGGATACCAGAGATGAATGCGCGCCTGATTGCGCAATTCGATCACCGCATCGATGTCTTGAAAGAGCAGCGAAGCGCGCCTGATGGCTTTGTCCTCGGCCTCGAAGCCGAGATCGGTGGAATCAAAATAGAAGACGTCGTAATCGTTGATCTGGTCGGCGACGCCGCGTCCGCTGCGGAGATTAAGATAGGGCTGCCAGACGCAGCCGGCAACCAGGCAGACTTGCGGCAAGTCGAGCATTGGCAAGCGCTCGAGGATGCGTCGATTGACGGGGTTGGCGAGAGCGGCAGCAATCGGGTCCATGATCGGCAGTCTGCTGCCGACCGACCAAAACAGCAACCGTAACGGCAACAGCGCAAAAACATCGGTCGATCCGGAAGCGGTTGCTTCCATCCGGGGTAATCGCGTCCTAGGATGAAGATTGATGCACTGGCTGGCCTGCGTCTGGCCAAAGCAGATGGCCAATGCAGATGGGCAGCATGGCGGGGAGCGGATGATGGATGACGTGCGGGTGAGTTTCCAGCGGGTGAAATCGCCAGATGAAGCCATAGAACGCCTGCAACAGCTGCATCAGACGGCAACCGATTCATTGCGTGCGGCACTTGAGCGGTTCTTGACGACGGGCGCGCCGCCGAGTGTGGCCGAGTTGGCTTCCTTCCGCTATCCGGAACTGCGTATCACCTATCAGCCGGAAGGCGTGATGCCGATCTCGCCGCGGGCCTATGCCAAGTTCCAGGGAGCCGGAGTCTATAGCACGACGATCACCCAGCCCGGCCATTTTGCCGGTTATCTGCGCGAGCAGATCGGTCTCCTGATGTCAGATTATGATGCCATTGTCGAAATCGGCGTCAGCAAGCAGGAGATCCCCTATCCCTATGTGGTAGACCGCGGCGACGAACTCGGCGGGCGCGGCGTCACGGCAGCCGAGCTGGCGCGCTTCTTTCCGGTTCCGCTTCTCGCCATGGTCGGCGACGAAATCGCCGATGGCCTGTGGGAATACCGCGACGGCGAGCCGCGTCCCCTTGCCTTGTTTGATGCCATGCGGGTCGATTTCTCGCTGAAGCGCCTGACGCACTATACCGGCACCGACTGGCGGGCCATCCAGCCCTGGATCCTGCTCACCAATTATCATCGTTATGTCGACCAGTTCGTCCGCTGGGGATTGGCGCAACTGCAATCCGGCGGCCGCTTCCAGCGCATGGTGCTGCCGGAAAATGTCACCATCGAACGTGACATGCCGGCGGATGAGGCCCTGGCGAAGGCGATGGGCATCGCCTGGCACCGCTTCCAGATGCCGGCCTATCACCTGATTGCCCAGGATGGACACGGCATCTCGCTCGTCAATATCGGCGTCGGCCCGGCCAATGCGAAGAATATCACCGATCACCTGGCGGTGCTGCGGCCGCATTGCTGGCTGATGATCGGCCATTGCGGCGGCCTGAGACAGTCGCAGACGATCGGTGACTATGTCCTGGCGCATGGCTATCTGCGCCAGGATGGCATCCTCGATGATGTCGTGCCGCCGGACATGCCGATTCCGGCGTTGGCCGAAGTGCAAGTCGCCCTGCAGGAGGCGGCGGCGCAAGTGACCGGCGATCACGGCGAAGCGCTGAAGCGGAGATTGCGCACGGGCACCGTGATGACCAATGATGATCGCAACTGGGAGTTCCGCTGGCAGCAGGAGCGGCGCCGCATCAATCTCTCGCGGGCGATTGCCGTCGACATGGAATCCGGCACCATTGCCGCGCAGGGCTATCGGTTGCGGGTGCCATACGGCACGCTGCTCTGCGTTTCCGATAAGCCGCTGCACGGGGAAATTAAGTTGCCGGGTGCCGCCAATGCCTTCTATGAACGCGCGGTGGGCGAGCATCTGGAAATCGGGCTGGCAGCCCTTGATCTGCTGCGGACCAATCGCGTCTCGCTGCATTCCCGCAAGCTTCGCAGTTTCGACGAGCCGCCGTTTCGCTGAGCCTGGCGGTCAGTAAAGAAAGAGCCCTCCCGCCGTGAGGCGGGAGGGCGAAGTGCGCCATAAATATAGCGCTGTCAGGAACTGTGTGCCCGGCGGCTTGCAATGGCCGCCGGGACTGATAGCGATCAGAACGGGAACAGGATGTCGTAGATCTGCTGTCCCACGCGCGGCTGCTGCACATCGCTGACGGTGCCCTTGCCGCCATAAGAGATGCGCGCCTCGGCGATCTTGTCGTAGCTGATTTCGTTGAGCTGGCTGATATCTTCCGGCCGGATGACGCCGGTGACCTGCAGGTCGCGCAGCTCATAATTGACGCGGACCTGCTGGGTGCCCTGCAGAACGAAGTTGCCGTTGGGCAGAAGCTGGGTGATCAAGGCAGCGACGCGCAGCTGGATGTCTTCCGTCCGGTTGACCGAGCCCGAGCCGGTGCTTGAGCTGGCGCTGTCGGTTTTTACCAAGGCACTGGGGTCGACGTTGTTCGGGAAGATTTTTTTCAGCATCGTCTCGTAGCCCAGGAAATTCGGCAGATCGGCGCTGTTGGTGCCATCGCGCGAATTGGCGGAGGCATTATTGAGCTTTGCCTGGTCCTTGATGGTGATCACCACGGTCAGGATGTCGCCGACGCGGGACGCGCGCTGATCCTTGAAGAAGGCCCGGCTGCCCTGCCGCCAGAGCGAGGCCGGCTGGCGCAGATCCGAAGTCGGCGTCGGCATCGGCAGGCTGACTGGCTTGTAATTCGCCTGTGCCGTCGGATTCTGGATGTCGTTCATCTGCGGTTCGTCGCCGACCCGCGAAATGCGGTCCAAGGTGTTGCCGCAGCCGGTCAGCATCAGCACCGTGCCGAGACTTCCGGCGAGCAACGCGAACTTCGAGGTGACAGATTTCGATTGCATGATGGAATCCTCAGTTCAGGGCGAGAGCGCCGGCAGGTTGGATGAGTATGGTGGAGGCGTCTTTCACCACACCGATGAGCTGTCTTTTGGTGTTGACGTTGATGACATGGATCGTCTGGCCGACGGCCCCGTCCTCCAGTGCCTTGCCGCGTACTGTCAGGCTCATGTCCTGTGTCTGTACGGCGATCGTGACGAGATCGTTGCGATGAACGGTCGGCTCATTGATCAGATCGGTAACGCGCAGAACCTGGCCCGGACGCAGGGGGCGCTTGGCGATACGGCCGACCATCTGCTGCGCATCGGTCACGGTATTGCTCGCAAGTTGATCGACCCGGCTCGAGGCCCAGTCAATGTCACTGGGCTGGATCGTGTCACCGGCGCTCACCAACCGTTTCAGCACGGGGACCTGGGTCTTTTCATAGACCGTGCCCACCACCTGCTGCGTGTACAGCGTCGGTCCGGTCGCCGGTACGGTCAGGATTGCCAGGAAGCGGTTGTTGCTGGTGTCGAAATTGAGGCCTTGGACGGCGACCGTCGCCGGAACATTGGTCGGCAAGGTGAACTGCACTTCGCCGGTATCAAAGACGATATCCATGTTGGCAGACTGTTCGGTGCGCTCGCTGATCGCCTGGACGATCGCTGCGGTCACCTCATCGGATTTGATCATCTGGCTTTTGCGGGCGACCAGCACATGTTCGAAGGTCTCGCTGCTGCCGATATCGAGATGGTAGGCGCGGACCAGCTGCCGGAGGAACCGTGCATCCAGTGACACGGTCTGGCCCGGCTTCGGCGCCTGGGCGATGGGCGTATCGCCGCCGGTGATCGGCCGGTCGAACAGATCGCCGAGCTTGATGACGGCGGAATCGACCATGACGTTCTGCTTCATCTCCAGCGTCGCCGGCAGGTCGGCGAGATCGGCCTGGCCCTGGCCGGGTTCGGCCGAATTGGCTGGAGCGGAGGCAAAGGCAAGGCCATTGCTGGCGGCGGCCTGCAGGTTCTGTTTCACCGCCGATTGCGGAAGCGGCGTCGCAGGCGTGGCGTCGGTCAGCCTGGTCAGTTCGTCAATGCTCGGCCAAGCGGCGGAAGCAAGCTGATCCGCCTGCACGGCGACCGACGTCGCAATCGCCGCCGGCATGATCACGGCGAGGGCAGCGATTTGCGACCAGCGACGGGACTTCATTTGAGAGCGCATCATCTCGGTTTCTCCTGCAGCTCACGTCACCAGTCATCAAGTCTTCATGCTGACGACGGTGCTCATCATGTCGTCTGAGGCTTGCACGACCTTGGAGTTCATTTCGTAGTTACGCTGGGCGGTGATGAGGTCGGTCATTTCCGACACCATGTTGACGTTCGAGCTTTCCAGGAAGTTCTGCTGCAATTGCCCAAAGCCGACATCGCCGGGATTGCCAGTCGTCGGTGCGCCGGAAGCCTGGGTTTCGGTAAGGAGGTTGTCGCCGATCGCATCGAGACCCGCCGGATTGATGAAATTCGCCAACTGGATGGTGCCGACCAATTGCGGCGCGGTCTGGCCGGGAATGGTGGCTTCGACATCGCCGGTCGGGCTGATGCTGACATCGGTGGCGGTGGCCGGAATGGTCAGGCCGGGCACGATGGGAAAACCGTCGGCGGTGGTGATCTGTCCGGTATCATCCATTTTCAGCGAACCGTCGCGGGTGTAGGCGGTGGTTCCGTCGGGCATTGTCACCTGCAAGTAGCCACGCCCCTTGATGGCGACATCCAGCGGATTGGTCGTCTGCAGCAGGTTGCCTTGCTCGTTGATGCGATAGACGGAGACCGTCTTGACGCCGACACCGATCTGGATGCCGGCCGGAACGATGGTGCCGGTATTCGACGTCTGGGTGCCGACGCGACGCTGATCCTGGTAGAGCAGATCGGCGAATTCTGCGCGCTGGCGCTTGAAACCCGTGGTCGACGAGTTTGCAATATTGTTCGAGATGACTTCGACGTTGAGCTGCTGGGCTTGCATGCCAAGCGCTGCGGTGGTGAGAGATCTCATCGTTATTCTCCCAAGCGATCAACCGGATCGCTTTTCTTAAGTGCTCGAAGTGATGGTGCTGACAGCGTTCAATTGGCGCTGATGTTCTTCGTCCAAGAACTTCTGCACAGCCTGATAATTACGCGTGACCTGGATCATGCTGGTCATCTGCACGATGGTCTGAACGTTGGAGTCTTCCAGCACACCGCTCATGACCTTCGTGGAACTGCCGGTCGTCGCCGTGCCGGCAACCGGCAAGCCGACATTGGCCGTTCCGAGATCCGTGTTGACCGGACGCGCTGTTTGACTGCCGGCGCTGTAGAAATTGTCCTGCTCAGGCACCAAGCTGTTCTTGTCGGCAAAACTCACGACGTCGAGCCGGCCGAGGACCTGCTGCTGCGTTCCGTTCTTGGCGCGATCGGTCGAGATCGTCCCGTCCTCGGCAACATTGACGCGGCCGTCATCCGGGTTGACGGTGATGGGGGCGCCGCCTGCCAGCACCGGATAGCCCTGGCTGGTGACGATCTGCCCATCCTTGTCCAGCTGGAAGCGTCCGACGCGGGTGTAGCGGTTGCCCTGCGGGGTCTGCACGACGAAGAAGCCGTCGCCTTGCAGCGCGAGATCGAGATCATTACCGGTGGCGCGCAACGGCCCGTCGCGAAAATCGCGCGCGGTGGCAAAATCCTGGACATAGGAAAGTTTGACCGGTCGCTCGGCGCGAATCTTGTACTCCGACATCACGACTTCCTCGGCCTTGAAGCCGGGGGTCGAAGCATTCGCTATGTTGTTCGCCACCACATCCATCTGTCGCTGCAGCACAACCTGTCGCGACAAGGCGATATATGTTGGTGTTTCCATGACAGCGCCCTTCTTGGCATTTTACGTCGGATCTTTGTCCGCTGCCTGGAAGAATGCACAGGGCGTGCCAGAATAATATCGATGAAATTCAATGGGATGATGGCGGGGTGGCGCGCGGCAAGGTGCGACCTGTGCCGGCCCGCGGCCCCGGAAGATGGCACAAATTGCCGACCGAAGAGGACAGAGAATATGCCGATCGGCGGGGCGCCGATGTGGCGTTGCCGCTTTCGCGGCTGCTCGTGCGGGGCAGGAGAAATGATCCGCCCGTTTCACGAGATGTTAACCATCATTCACTTATTTTGAGCCGTTTTTAAAAGATGGTCGCCACAGCCGGCGGCGACGCGGGCGGATCGAATAGGAATCTGGAATGGCAGAGAAAGAAGAAGGCGCAGAGGCCGCACCGGTTGCACGGAAAAAGATGAGCGGCAAAAAGCTGGTCTTGTTCATTATCCTGCCGTTGCTGTTGTTGGGTGGTGGCGCCGCCGCGGGCTATTTCCTGCTCTTCGCGCATAACGACAAGGACAAGCCACAGGCTGCCGAACAGGCGCCGACGAATGAGAGCGAAGATGCGGCAGCGGTCGACGAGGGCAAGCCGCCGGTCTATGTCGATATGGATGATATGCTGGTCAATCTCGTCAGCACCACCAACAAGACCAACTATCTGAAGTTGAAATTGGCGCTGGAATTGACCACGCCGGAGGACCAGGAAAAGGTCAAGTCGGTGATGCCGCGAATCGTCGACCAGTTCCTGGTCTATCTGCGCGGCCTGCGAGTCGACGACTTGCAGGGATCGGAAGGGCTTCAGCGGCTGCGTGAAGAATTGCTCTTGCGGGCGCGCATGGCGGGCAAGCCCATCAAGATCAAAGATGTACTGTTCAAGATGGTGCAAGTTCAATAGCCTGGGCTTGGTTTAAGTTGTAGATGTGATGGCTTGAATTTTGATCCTGCACGGGATTGGCGACCTCGATGATCGATGACGAAGAATTAAGCGAAGAGGAAAAGGCGGCCGCGGCTGCCTGGGAAGCGATGGATGATTCCGGGGCCGACGATGCGGCTTCGGGACCCATGTCCAATCGCGTGCTGGATCAGGATGAAATCGACAGTCTGCTCGGCATCGCCGGCGGCGGAGAGGGCGGAAAGGACCGCCCCTCCGGCATTCAGGCAATCCTCAACAGCGCCCTGGTGTCGTACGAACGACTGCCGATGCTGGAGATCGTCTTCGATCGTCTGGTGCGCATGTTGTCCACGTCGCTGCGTAATTTCACTTCGGATAACGTTGAGGTCTCGCTCGACAACATCACCGCGATTCGCTTCGGCGACTACCTGAATTCAATTCCCCTCCCTGCCATGCTGGGCGTGTTCAAGGCGGAGGAATGGGACAATTTCGGCCTGCTTATGGTCGATAGCACGCTGACCTATTCCATCGTCGACGTGCTGCTGGGCGGACGCCGCGGCACCGCCGCTATGCGGATCGAGGGGCGCCCCTATACGACGATCGAACGGAACCTGGTCGAACGCCTGATCAGCGTCGTGCTGAACGATCTCACCGCTACCTTTGATCCGCTGTCGCCGGTGACCTTCCGCTTCGAGCGCCTTGAAACCAATCCGCGCTTTGCCGCCATTGCACGCCCGGCCAATGCCGCCGTGCTGGCCCGTCTGCGTGTCGATATGGAGGATCGCGGCGGCCGCATGGAACTGCTGCTGCCTTATGCGACGCTGGAACCGGTTCGCGAATTGCTGCTGCAGATGTTCATGGGCGAGAAATTCGGCCGTGACTCGATCTGGGAAACGCACCTTTCCGGGGAGCTCTGGCAGACCGATGTTGAAATCAACGCGGTGCTCGACGAGTTTCCCATGACGTTGGGTGAGGTGCTGGCCTGGAAGCCGGGGACGAAGCTGGATCTCGATTGCACGCCGCAATCCATGGTCGAGCTGCGTTGCGGCGACGTCCAATTATTCCGCGGCCCCATGGGGCGGCGCGGTGGGCATATTGCGGTCAAGATCCAAGATCGCCTGATGAAATAGGCGGGTATCGAAAATGTCTGCGGCCCTGTCCATGATCAGCGACGCCATCCTCATCGTCCTTCTGGCGGTGACGTTGGTCGCGATCCATCGCTTCAACCGGAAACTGGCGGAGCTTCGCCAGGGACGGGAAGCGTTCGAGCGGCTGATCGTCGAATTCCGCCAGGCGACCGGACAGGCCGACAACAGCCTGCAGCAATTGCGGCAATTGGCCGATACCCGCGGCCGCGAGCTGCAGCAGCGGACGGAAGAGGCGGCAGCCGTTCTGGGCGGCGTCGGCCACACCAGCGCCGATCTGCGGCTGCTGATCGAACGGGCCGAACGGGCCAGCGATCGACTGGAGGAGGCGGTCGCCGATAGCCGGCGGCTTCCGCAAGCGCCGATCGCCCCGGCCAGCGAAAGTACCGGCTTGTTTGCCAGGACACCTCTGGTCACGCCGGCGCGGGGCGATGAACCGGCGGTGCGCGAGCCGGCGACGATTGCGCAGCAACCGGATGCCCCGCAAGCGGATGCTTCGGGCAAATCAGCACCGCTCGAACCTTCCAAGCGCAGCTCCATGTTATCGACCTTGGCAGGCATTCGATGATCGAACCGCAACCTTCCGGCACCACAGGCCAGGGTAAGCCGGCGCGCAAGTCGGTGGTGAGCCGGCTCCGTTTGGGACCGATCATCATGATCGCCGTTTTGGCGACGATCACCGTCAAGGCCAACCACCTCTGGCATGGCCTCAGTGTTTCTTTCGGCCGCGCCTCCGAGGCGCAGGCTGCCAACAATCAGAACGGAAACAATCAGCCGGCCGCGAACCAAGCCGGAAAGCAGGCCGCGCAGCAACCGGCCAGTCCGACCGGCGCGCCAACCCAGCTGGGCGCCGGACAGCCGGCCCAGCCGCCGGCCGCCGGGGCGGGACAGCCGGCTTCGGCTGCGCCACAGACAGCCCAGGTGCAGCCGCCACCGCCGGCCAATGCGGCGGCCAATGCACCGGCGGGTGCGCCGGCCCAGGGTGGACAGGCCGCTGGCGCGGGAGCGACGCCCAATGCGGCTGGCGGCGATGCCCAGGGCCAGGATCTGCTGGCACAGGATCAGCAGCGAAAATTGCAGCGCGATCCCTTCAATTACACGGATGAAGAGGTTGACGTTCTGCAGCAATTGGCGAAGCGTCGCGCCGAGCTGGATCAGCGGGCCCGCCAATTGGACGAACGCGAGGCACTGGTTAAGGCAGCCGAGCAGCGCATGGACCAGAAAATGGCCGAGCTGAAAGCCCTGCAGGCGACGGTGCAGGATCTGCTGAAGCAGCGTAACGCAGCGGATGAACAAGAGCTGCAAAGCCTTGTTAAAGTCTACGAAAACATGAAGCCGAAGGCGGCGGCGCAGATCTTCGAAGAAATGGATATGGATGTGCTGCTGGATGTCGTTTCGCGCATGAATGAGCGCAAGGTGGCGCCGATTTTGGCCCTGGTCAGCCCGACCCGCGCCAAAGAGCTGACATATGAGCTGGCGCAACGCAGGCAGATGCCAATTCCGCAGTGAGGCGAGCCGGTTGGCAAGGCCGACCTTGGTGCCCTGTCATGCGTGTGAAATAAGCGGATGCTGCGGGCGACAGCCAAATGATTACGGCTATTTACGGCAGCTTAACCAATTGCGGGTTTAAGTACGGATGTGTAAGGCACGGTGGGCAAGCCCATCGCGACGGGAGAGGAAGAGGTTACCCCGATGTCTGTAGACATGAACATGAGTATCCTGATCGTCGACGACTATAAGACGATGTTGCGGATTATCCGCAATCTGTTGAAGCAGCTTGGCTTCAGCAATGTCGATGAGGCGACGGATGGCAGCATGGCGCTGCAGAAGCTGCGCGACAAAGATTACGGTCTCGTGATCTCCGATTGGAATATGGAACCGATGACCGGAATCCAGCTCCTTCGCGAGGTCCGGGCAGATAATCGATTGAAGACCTTGCCCTTCATCATGATCACCGCCGAAAGCAAGACCGAGAACGTGGTTGCTGCGAAGGAAGCGGGGGTCAACAACTACATCGTCAAGCCGTTCAATGCCGCGACGCTGAAGACCAAGCTGACCACGGTCCTGGGTAATTTCTGAACCGCCGGTCAGGGAGAAGTTCATGAGCATAGCTGTTCCGCCGGAACTCGTCGCTCGCCTAAGCGCCCTGCGTTCGCGCGGCCAGTCTTACAGCCGTGAGGAAATTGCAGAGATCGTCACCGGCCTTCTCTCGACCCTCGACGGCGATCTGTCGGATGTCAATCTGAAGCTCTATGCCGAGCTCGAGGATTTGGCGCAGTATATTCTGGCGGCGAAAAAAGAGATCGCCTCGCTGCTGCCGGACGACATCACGTCGACCCATCTGCCGACTGCTACCGATGAACTCGATGCCATCGTCGGCTCGACGGAAGAGGCGACCAACGGCATCCTGCAGGCCGTCGAAGTGATCGAAGGCCTGACGGGCGAAATGGATCCGGCGGTGGCGGAGAAGATCACTGATGCGGTGACGCAGGTCTACGAATCGTGTAATTTCCAGGACATTACCGGTCAGCGTATCAGCAAGGTGGTGAAGGCGCTCAAGCATATCGAGAACAAGGTGGATGCGCTTGTTGCGGCCTTCGGCGATGAGATACAGAAATACCGCGACGTGCATCCGCAAAAAGCGGCTGCGGCTGAACCGGCGACTACCGATGCAGCCCTGCTGAATGGACCGCAAATGCCCGACGATGCCGTGAAGCAGGCGGAGATCGATGCCCTGCTCGCGAGCTTCGACTAGCCCTGGATTTCGTCGATGACCGCCAACGGCTCCTCGACCGGCACACCTGTCGCGTCGGGTGCCGGTGCCTCACATGGCGGACATCCGGCTGCACCAGTCGCCAGCGCCCTGCAATCCCGTATCGGCCATCTGCCGCAGATGACGTTCCGTCAGGCCGGGATCCGCAATCCCAGCCTGCCGACGCTGTTGAGCCTGTTCTTCCTGCTGCTCGCCTTCTTCATCGTTCTCAACAGCCTGTCCCAGCGCGATGCCGGCAAGCAGAGCAGCGTCACGGCCAGTATCGACCAGACCTTCGGTGGCCCCAGCAATGCCGATCCGCTGTCGGCTGCACAGAATGCGCAGCAAAGCACGACGGGCATCCTGCGCGGCCTTGCCAGCTATTTCGGCGTGCTGTTGCCGGCAGACCGGCAGAAGATCCTTATCTCGGCCAATCAATTGACCATGCGGCTGCCGACGGAGCTGTTCTTCAAGCTGGGCCCTGACGGCGCCATTACCAGCCAGCAAGCCGACCAGGCGCCGGCCATCTTGCGGCAGATCGGCGAGGCGCTGGACAAGCGGCCGGCCGATTGGGGATGCGAAGTGCATATCGAACTGGCGGCGCCATCGCCGGGCCAGCTTGACGTGGAGCGAGCCGGACAATTGGCTGTCGTCTTGAGCCGCACGGCGTCTCAACGGCGCAACGACTTATCGGTCGGATTGAATACCGGCGATGCGCGCTGGCTCACCATCGCCATTCGTCTGCGTCCGCCGGAAATGCCGGATCTGCCGGGACAGCGCAAATCGGGCCGGGAGACGCCGAATGATCGGGCTGGCGCCGCACCGCGAGTTGCGCCATGATCAAAACGGTTAACCTTAATACCGAGCAATCTCAATCGATGGATGGCCATCAGCCGTTATGGCTGATCACTTTTGCCGATTTGATCGGGCTGCTTCTGGTTTTCTTTGTATTGCTGTTTTCGATGTCGAGCCTGCAAACGTCAAAACTGCAGAAGATCAGCGAGGGTGTGCCGGGCGCCCGCGTCGAAGCGCGTTCGGATGCCGACGCCCTCAATCAGGCCATGCCCGATCCGCAGGTCGAGGAGGGGCGGGATCCCGGCTATCTGACATCGCTGATCAAGGCGAAATTCGCCAACGATCCGGCCCTGAAAAATCTGCCGATAACCGGGCTCGGCGACCGCGCCATCATTTCCCTCTCGGTTGCGGATTTGCAAACCTCGATCGGCGCGGATGCCGTGGGCAAGAACAATACGCTGCATGCTTTGGCTGACGTCCTGCGCGTGTTGCCGAATCAGATCGTGGTCGACAGTCGCCTGGCACCGATGGGTGATGTACCGGATGAGGCCGACCTGCTGCGATGGCAGAAGTCATTGCAGGCAGCCTTGGCTGTCAGCAATGCCCTGACACAAGGCGGCGTGACCTCTTCCATCCTTGCCCGCGGCCATGTGGTCGATCGCGGCGCGACACCGACCATCGATATCATCGTCATGTCGAATACCGCACCGGAACCAGCCGCCGGAGCCGCACCGTGACCCGCCGCAGGAAGGCGGCATTTCTGGCAGCCTGTCTGTCGGCGTCGTTGATGACGGCCCAGGTAGCGAAGGCGGATGATGCAATCCTCGCGCGCGGCTGGACCCATGAGACCTATGGTCGCCTGGTGCTGGATACCGGCACGGCAGAGCTGAGCGATATCAAAGCAACCGGCGATGTCATGGTGATCACCTTCAAGCGCCCGGTCAGCGTCGATATCGGCGCGGCGATCACCAATCTGCAGCCCTATCTCAGCGCCGCCACGCCCTCGGCCGACAAACGGCAGCTGACATTGCGTCTGAAGCAGGCGGTCAACTTCCGGCAGTTCGATGACAATGGCAATCTGGTCATCGATCTTGGCGTCCCGGCACCGGCATCGAACCCGGCACCGGCATCGAACAAGTTGGCCCCGGCCGCCTCGCCGGCACAGGCTGCCCGGGCCGGCGCCACGGATACGGCGGCCGGCACACCCGCTAAAACCGCGGCAGCCGGCATACAGCCCCGTACCGGCGAGCATGGCGGTTACAGTCGCATTGCCTTTGATTTGCCGGAAACCATCGGCCTTGCCGTGCGGCAGGACGGCAACCGCGTGACGTTGCAGTTCTCCGGCGGCGATGCGCTCGATCTCGCCAAATTGCAGCGCGACCTGCCGCCGCGCTTGCAGGCGGCCCTGACGCAATCGGGGCCTGACGGACAGCGCGTCACCCTGTCGACCAAGCCGGGGGTCGAACTCCGCAGCCTTCAGCAAGGCCGCACCGTCATCCTTGACCTCTACGATGCCGGTAAGGCGCCGGCCGGCAGCAAGCAGGCGCCGCTCGATATCGCCGCGAGCAAGCCCGCCGCGCCGGCGAAAACAACGGCAGCCGCAGCGGCCGCTGCGTCGGGCGAGGCGCCGAAACCGGTGGATAACTCGCTGTTTCAGGGGCTGGTGCCGATATCGGCATTGCCCGGTCGCTCGCCCTCGACGCAGGCCGCGCAAGCGACGCCACCGGCGCCCGCAAACGCCGCTCAAGGCGCTGGCGCCCCGGCGCCTGCCGCAGTTCCGGCAGCGGACGCCAATGCGGCCGGCCTGGCGACAACGCCGGTGCCCAGCCTGCCGGCGGAGAACACGCAGCAGGCAGCGGCGCCGCCAAGTGCCGTCGACGTTCCGGTGGTCGTGGCGCCCGGAGCCGGCGGTGGGGCGATCGTCACCTTCCAGTGGCCGAAGCCGGTGCAACTGGCGGCTTTCAAACGCGGCGACACGCTCTGGGTGGTGTTCGATGCGCCGGCCGGGTTTTCGGCACAGGCTTTTGACAACCCGCTCTTGAGTGCGCTCGGCCGCGTCGATCCGATCGCCGACAAATACGCGTCCGGGCTGCGCCTGAGCAGCGGCCATACGCCGACGCCGGTCATCCATAACAGCGGCAATACCTGGATCATCGATCTCAACACGACGCAGCAGGGCGGCGCCGCGAAGACCATCCAGCAGCGGCGCGAAACCTTGGCGCAGGGTGGCGCAAGCCTGCTGTTGCAGGCGGCCAACCCGGGACCGGCTTTGACCTTGGCCGATCCCACGATCGGCGACCAGTTGAAGGTGATCGGTCTGCACGATGCAGGCCTTGGCGTGTCGGAGCAGGCCGTCTGGCCGGAATTCAAATTGCTGCCCAGCTATCAGGGCATCGTGGTGATGCCCCTGGCCGACAACGTATCTGTCCAGCCGTTGCCGAGCGGTGTCGTGGTCACCACGGCGCCTGCGGGCAAAGCGCCGGTCGCGGCCAACGGCTCGGGCGCCGATCAACCGGCTGCTAGTTCCGCGCCGGCAAGCCCCACGCCGGTAAATCCGACGGCAAATCCCGCGACAGCGACTGCGGTTCAATCGGGCGATGCTAACACCATCGGCATGGCCGGGCTGTTCGATCTGCCTGCCTGGCGGCGCGGCGGACAGGCGACCTTCCTGCAGGACCGGGATGTTCTCGAGGAGGACATCACCAAGGCCTCGCCGTCGAAACGCAACGCGGCGCGACTGCAGCTTGCGGAATTCCTTTTCGCCAATGGCCTGGTACCGGAGGCGGCCGGCATGCTGGACCTGATCGCCAGCGACACTGGCGCCTTGCCGATGGACAACAAGGGCTTTCTGACCCTCCGGGCGGCGGCCCACGCGCTGAAGGGCGACGATGAACTGGCCGCGAAGCTGCTGGCCGATCCCCAGGTCGGGACCTCGCCGGAGGCCAGCCTGTTCCGCGGCCTGCTCGCGGCGCACCGGGATGACGCGGCCGGAGCGGCGACGATCTTCAGCGAACCGCTGCCGATCCTAAAAGACTATCCGAAGGCGCTGCGGACTGACCTGAACCTGCTGATCGCGCGGGCCTTGATCGAAGGCGGCAATCCGATGCAGGCGCAGGTCTTTACCGACGCCGTGCGGCGGGACATGCCGGATTCGGATACGACCGACCGCATCGCCTATCTGGAGGGATTGCGGCAGTTGAAGCTGGGGCAGCAGCAGGAAGCCTTCCAGACCTGGGCCGGCCTGAAGAACAGCGCTGTCGAGGGCGTGCGGGCGGATTCGCAATATGCCGTCATCATGGAGAAGCTGCGCAGCAAGCAGATGACCCAGGCCGACGCGATCGGGCCACTCGAGGAATTGCGTTTCCTGGCCCGCGGCGGCGATTTCGAGTTCCATCTGCTGCGCAGCCTCGGCGAGGCCTATCTCGCTGCCGGCCTGCCGCGCAAGGGCTTGATGACGCTGCGCCAGGCGGTCACGAATTTCCCCAACAGGGCCGATATCAAGGACGTGGCGCAAGAGATGAGCGATGCATTCGCGCATCTCTATCTCGACGGCGGGGCGGATGCGCTCAGCCCGATGACTGCGGTCGCCCTCTACGATGAGTTCCGCGAATTGACGCCGAGCGGCGCCGCCGGCGATCGCATGATCGCCGCCTTGGCCGATCGGCTGGTGAAGGTCGATCTCCTCGACGGCGCGGCGAAGCTGTTGGACGGCCAGGTCAAGCACCGCCTGAACGGCATCGACAAGACCCGCGCCGGGGCGCGGTTGGCGGCTATCTATCTGCTGGACAACAAGCCGGACCTGGCGGCCCAGGCGCTGAAAGACAGCCTCATAGCCGACCCGCTACCCGGCGATCTCGCGGCTTTGCGGCGCCGGCTGCAATCCCAGGCCGATTTCGGCGCCGGCCAGACCTTGAAGGCGCTCGACGAGATCAATAGCGATGACAGCCTGCCGGCCCGCTGGCAGCGCGCCGACATGCTGTGGCAGCTTCAGGAATGGCCGGCCGCGGCGGACGCGCTCGGCAAGGTGATCGACGGCGAGGAGCAGGCGCTGGCGCAGCAAGCGGCGCAGATCATGGCCCGCAGCAACGTGGCGGTCGACCCGGCGGCGGCCTTGCGCGACATCAACCCGGCGGCCAGTCCGGCCGCGCCGAACCCGGCTGCTGCCGGCGGTAACGCGCCGGCGAATGCAGCGCCCGCCGCCAATGCCCCGGCGTCAGCGCAACAGCCGGCCGCGGCTCCCACCTATGTCGATGTGCTGGCCCAGGTGCGTGCCGATGCCTTCAAAAGCCGCATGGCCAAGGTGGTCCTGAACCGCGCCGTGGCCCTGTCCCTCGCCAATGACCGGCCGGAGCTGCGCAAGCTTGCCCGCGACTACGGCAAGGACATGCAGCAGACCGATCTCGCGAAGACCTTCGCCATGCTGACGTCGCCCGGCAACGGGCTGGCTGAATCGGTGACCGCGGAGATGTCGAGCATCGATCAGATCAACAGCTTCGTCGACGAGTACCGCAACCTCATGCGGCAAGCCAGCCTGAGCTCGTCGTCCCTCACCAATTGATCTGCATGCCGCGCGCCTCCACGGTTTGCGGCGCCCGTTAATTCCGTCCTGCCAATGGCAGCTGATGGCAGTTGCGCCGGGGTGACCCGGGGCGGCTTCAACTGCCGCCGGTAAAGCTTCTGACGAGGCTGCCGGCGACCAGATACCAGCCGTCGACCAGGACGAAGAAGATCAGCTTGAAGGGCAGGGCGATCATCACCGGCGGCAGCATCATCATGCCCATCGACATGAGGATCGAGGCGACGACCATATCGATGATGAGAAACGGCACGAAAAGCAGGAAGCCCATTTCAAAGGCGCGCCGCATTTCGCCGATCATGAAAGCCGGGATCAAGACCTGCAGGGGCGTATCCTGAGGCGTCGGCACTTCCTCGATATTGGCCAGGTCCATGAAAAGGCGCAGATCCTTCTCCCGTACCTGCGACAGCATGAAATCCCTGAAAGGAATCGTCACGCGTTCGATCGCCGTCTTTTCGTCGATCTGCTGGGTCAGGAGCGGCGAGATCGCCGTGTCATAAGCCCGTTCGAAAGTCGGCGCCATGACGAAGGCGGTGAGAAACAGGGAGAGACTGACCAGGACCACGTTTGGCGGCGTGGTCTGCGTGCCGAGCGCCGAGCGTAACAGCGACAGGACGATGATGATACGGGTGAAGGACGTCACCATCATCAGAATGCCCGGGGCCAGGCTGAGGACGGTGGTCAGGGCGATGATCTGGAATACGCGGCCGGTCAGACCGCCAGTGGCGTTCTGATCTCCGAGATTCAAACTGAAGCTCTGTGCCGCCGCCGGATGGGCAAGCATGAAGCAGCCGAGGCCAAAGGCGCCAAGCATGAGGGCGCCGCCGGCGAGGCGCATCAGCAACGGGATCCATTGCAGGCGGCGTTTGGGCAAAGCAGGATCGATCGGTCGGTCGGGTGCCAGGAAAAATCGCCGCATCAATTCCGCTCGTTGCTTGAAGTCGTGTACGGGTTGCCCGCATCGGCGCCGGATCGATCCTCAAGCACTTCCGCAAAGGGTCGCAAGCTGGGCTCTCTTTTTGCTTCCGGTTCGAGGGCGTTATCGAACTGAGCGTGTGATTGCGCCAAAGAATTCCTTTCGGCCGGCAATCCGGCATGGCCGCTGACGCCGCTTTCAACCACGACGTCGCCTTGCGGTCCGATCAGGACGAGATGCTCGACATCGTCGCGGCGCACCAGGATCAGCCGGTGCCTCGGTCCCAAAGGCAGGGTCTCGACAACGGAGAGGCGCCGACCGCGGCCCAGCTTGGGCCCGATGCCGCTGCGTCGCAGGAAAAAAGCCGCCAGGGCCAGCAGGCCAAGAACCAGAACCAGCGCCAAAACGAAACGCAGATAACTTTCGCCGTCCATGTCCATCTTGGATCAGCTGCTCATCACTCGTTGGATTGATCGTCTGGACGCTTGGCGGTATCGGGCGGCGTGGTCATCGAGGGCAGAACCCGGCCATAGGCCTGCTTGGCCCGCAGCCGGCGGTCCGCAGCCTCGACATTCAAGGCGAGTTGCACGCGTTCCCGCCGCAACGTCGCCTCCAGCATATCGAGATGGCCGAGCAATGCTTCCAGGTCGCCGCGGAACGGGCGCCCGATGGCAGGATCGGCATCGCAGATGGCGTCGCACAAGACGGCTACCCGCATGGCCAGCAGATCGATATTGACCTGTTCGCCGCGTCGCGCCAGATCGTTCGCAACGTCGAACAGCTCCATCATTTCCTGGATGGCGGCGTGAAGATCATCGATGGGATGATCCGCCGACGCGGGTTCCCCGCTGTCACCGAGCGGCTTCAGGAGTGCCGATTGCTGCGCCTGGCCAGGGGAGGCGGTCTCGGAAAACGGTGCCAGGTCCTGGGCGGCGGGATGCTTGTCCTTGTCGGAGATCGCCATTTCAGAACTCCTGCCGCGGCCGATTTGCGTGACCGGCTTCGCTCTGTCCCGCCCGTCCGTTCTGCGGCGTCCCGTCGGCGGCTGTCGCTTCGCGCGTCGTTCGGTTATAGCGGTAGAGATAGGACAGGATCTCCGCTACGGCAGCAAGGGCATCAATCGGAATTTCGCTGTCGACATCGACGGTCGACAGAATTTCGGCAAGGTCGGCGTCTTCGCGGACCGGGATGCCTTTGGCAAAAGCGAGCGCCAGGATTTGCTCCGCCACCGCCCCGCGGCCGCTGGCGGCAATGCGCGGCCGCCCCGGCGCCGTCCGACCGGCCGTCTTGTAATCGAGCGCAACCGCAATGGCCGGCCGGCTTCGTTCCTTGCCCGGCCAGTTCGGTTGCTTCGGCCCGATCTCGTCCTTTGCCATTCTGCCATGCTTTCGCTAGCGACGGTCCAAGCAAACCATTGCGCCGGACGGTACAAGTCAGTCTTGATGGTTTTGCTTAATAGAATGTTAATATGAGCCCAGAAATCTACATAAATCAACGGCTTCCCGCGGCATTTTCGACTGGACCCACGTACCGATTCGGGTGATGCTCCGTTAGTGGCTTATTAAGCAAAGCAGGCGATGCTGTAACTGTCGCATCAGGTGCAAAAAGCCGATGTCCGGAAGGTCGGGCGCAGGCGGTTTGGGATTGTCGACGAAGGAACGACGGTAATGGACTTCACGAAACTTCCGCTTTTTCAACGCCTTTCCGATCGGATGGGTTGGTTGAATGCGCGTCAGGACGTGCTTTCGCAGAACGTCGCCAATGCCGATACGCCCTCCTATACGCCGCGCGACCTCAAGGCGGAGAGTTTTGACGACCATCTGCAGAAGCTGGCGCCGGTGCAGCCCGAACTGACCAGCCCGATGCACCTGATGGGAACCGTCCCCGTCGAGAAGGGGCCGGGCAGCGAGAAGAGCAAGACGCAGTACGAATCCGCTCCAGCGGGCAATTCCGTGATCCTGGAAGAGCAGATGATGAAAGTTCAGCAGACGCAGATGAACTATCAGCTGATCACCAGCCTGTACCGCAAGCATGTCGACATCATGAAGCGGGCAATCGGCACCTGAAAAGGCTGTTGCCGTGACCGCCTCACCCCTGACCCCGCGCGAGAGGGACGATTATGGATCTGAATGATTCCTTGTTTATTGCCGCCGCCGGTATGCGGGCGCAGGGTGAACGCCTCAGGGTCATTTCTGAAAACCTGGCCAATGCCGATTCGGTCGGCGAGCGCCAGGGGGCCGATCCCTATCGCCGCAAGACCATCAGTTTCAAGAATACGCTCGATAAGGAGCTTGGCATCGACACCGTGCAGGTCGCCAAGGTCGGTCAGGATCAAAGCGACTTCCGCAAGAAATACGATCCGGGCAATCCCGCTGCCGATCAGAACGGCTATGTCTCGCTGCCCAACGTCAATACGCTGATCGAATTGACGGATATGCGCGAGGCTGAACGTTCCTATGAAGCCAATCTGAAGACGATCGAAGCCGCCCGCACCATGCTGCAGCGGACTGTCGATATCCTACGTTAAACGAGATCATGAATTCGGGCTGTGCCGATGACGCAGACGGCATGGGAGGGTGACAATGGCGAATACGACGATCAACAATGCGATGGCGGCCTATAACAATGCCGCCCAGCAGCTGGGCGGCAAGCCGGTCGGACAGGACGAGCCGCAAAGCGGGCCGAGCTTCGGCGAGGTGCTGCAGAGCTTTGGCAACCAGGCTCTGGCAACGGGACGGGAAGACGAAAAGCAGACGCTGGCGGCGACGACAGGCAAGGCCGACATGTCGGAAGTGGTCATGGCCGTTTCCAACGCGGAGCTGACCGTGCAGACCGTGACGGCGGTGCGCGACAAGGTGGTTGCCGCGTATCAGGAAGTGTTGCGCATGCCGATCTGACGATCGGCATTTCGATCCGCAAAAGAGAATAGGCGACGCTATGGATGAATCAGCCGTCCTTGAGGTCGGCCGAGATGCGGTCATCGTCATGCTGAAGATCAGCGCACCGATCATGCTGATCTCGCTGATCGTTGGTCTGATCATCTCGCTTTTCCAGGCGCTCACGCAAATTCAGGAAATGACCCTGACCTTCGTGCCGAAGATGCTGGTGGTGTTCATTTCGATCCTGCTGCTCGGCCCGTTCATGCTGCATACCCTGGTCGATTTCACCGAGCAGATGATGAGCCGGATGGCTTCCGGTTGAGCCGGCGGCGGGCGCGAAAGCAGGCCGGCTATGAATCTTGAGCAGTTCCTCGCTGTCAATCTCTTCCAGTATTTCCTGGTATTTGCCCGGATCGGCGGCGCGATGATCGTGTTGCCGGGATATGGCGAGGCTTATGTTTCACCGCAGATAAGGCTGGTTCTGGGCTTGGTCATCAGCCTGGTGGCGATGCCGATGTTGCAGTCGCACCTGCCGCAGATGCCCGCGCGTCTTGACACTTTTACCCTGTTGCTGGTCAGCGAATTGGGCGTCGGCGTTTTCTTCGGTACCGTTGCCCGCGTCCTGCTGCTGGCGACGCAATCGGCCGGCATGATCATCGCGTTGCAGATCGGCGTTGCCAATGCCTTGGTTGCCGATCCGATCACGGCGCAACAGGGCGCCGTCCCCGGCAACTTCTTATTGGCTCTTTCCTTGGCGCTGATCTTCGTCACCGGTCTTGACCATATGGCCATCAAATCGCTGATCGGCACTTATGCGGTGATCATTCCCGGCGTGATGCCCCCGATGGGCGATGTTGCCGATTTCATGTCCCGAACGGTAGCCGACAGTATCGTGCTGGCGGTCCAGCTGGCGACGCCTTTTCTGGTCTATGGCGTGGTCTTCGCGGTCGGGCTCGGATTGCTTGCGCGGCTGATGCCGGCTCTGCAGGTTTTCTTCATCGCGACGCCCCTGCAGTTGCTTGGTGGCATCTCCATCATCGCTGTCAGCCTTACGACGGCCTCCATCTGGTTCCTCAATTCCTACGAGGAACATCTCTCCAACTTCCTTGGCCAGGCAAGATGATGCAGGTTTTTCATCCGGCCGGGAGCAGGTGAGCCATGGCAGAGACCGATGACTCACAAAAAACCGAAGACCCGACAAGCAAGCGGCTTGATGATGCGCGAAAACAGGGCCAAGTCGCCAATTCACGCGAGGTCAACAATCTCTTCATGATGATGGCGCTGACCTTGTCGGTTGCCATGTTCGGTCCCGGCATCGCCGGCGATATCAAGAATATGATTTTGCCTTTTATCGAAAGCCCCGATCGCATCCCGACCGATATCGGGCATCTGCAGATGCTGGGCTGGCGGTTTCTGACCCATATCCTGATGGCCGGCATCGTGCCGCTGATCCTGGCCTTGTTTGCGGCCTTTGGATCCGGCTATCTGCAGTTCGGTTTGCTGTGGTCAGCCGAACATCTGATGCCGAGCCTCAGCAAGATATCGCCGTTCGCCGGCTTTGGCCGCATTTTCTCGATGCGCTCCTTGAACGAGTTCCTGAAGGGACTCGCCAAGATCGCCATCGTCGGCTCCGTCGCTACGAGCCTGCTGTTGCCGGCCGTGCGTGACGTGCATCATCTGATCGGCCTGGAACCGATGCAGATTCTTGGCACCACCAAATCGATGGTGGTGCATCTGCTGTTCGGTGTTCTCTCGGTGGTCTTTGCGATAACCATCTTCGACTTCTTCTATCAGCGCTTCCAGCATATCCGCAGCCTGCGTATGTCGCGCCAGGAATTGAAGGAAGAGTTCCGCGACACCGAAGGCGATCCGCTGGTCAAGGGCCGCTTGCGGCAGTTGCGCATGGAGCGGGCAAGGCGCCGCATGATGGCGGAAGTGCCCAAATCCGACGTCATCGTCACCAACCCGACCCATTATGCCGTTGCCCTGCGCTATGATCAGGCGACAATGGGAGCGCCGCGCGTCATCGCCAAGGGCATCGACAAGGCGGCGCAGCGTATTCGCGAAATCGCCAAGGAACACGATATCCCGGTGATCGAAAATCCGCCACTCGCGCGCGGCCTGCATGCTGCCGTCGAGGTCGATCAGGAAATTCCGCCGGAATTCTATAAGGCCGTCGCTGAAGTGATCAGCTATATCATGAAGCTGAAGCGCGGCCGGCGCTGAGGAACAAAGCCGAGAAATGGAAGGGACAATGCGGGACAAAGCGGAATCGCCGCTGGAGGTGGTCATGGCGATCAACGCCATGGAGGCACAGCTGCGCCAGGCCATGCTGACCTCGGATGTCGATGCGCTTGAGATGCTGCTTGCCGAAGATCTGATCTTCGTCGACCCGCAGGGACGGGTGTTGGACAAGGCGGCGGATCTGGCAGCCCATCGTTCCGGTCTGCTGCAGCTCGATCAGCTGGATTTTGCCGAAACCGAGGTCCGCCCGCAGGGTGATGTCGCCGTTGTCGTTACGCGCAGCAGCCTCAGCGGCCGCTATCAGGGTCAGGTCTTTGCCGGCGATTTTCGCTATACACGTGTCTGGCGTCGCAGCGGCCGCGGCTGGCGCGTGGTGGCCGGCCACTGCTCGTCGGTGGCTTGAAAACGGTCGTTATCTGGTATTATCCGCGGCGACTTCTATTTCGCTTTTGCCGCGGCGACGATCTCATATGATCGCAACCTATCAGCCTGATGATAGAAATCGGAATTGATCATCAATTCATCCGCGCCGGTCCGGGCGAGGAAGTCCTCCAGCTTGCTACGGACCGTCTCCGGTCCGCCGACAATAGCCGCGCCGAAGAAACGGTCGACGCCGGCTTTCTCGCGGGCGTTCCAGATCCCTTCCATGCTGTCGACGGGCGGTTGCAGCGGTTTGCGGTCGCCGCGGATCAAGCCGAGGAATTTCATCTGCGCCGAGGTAGCGAGACGGGCAGCCTCGGCATCGCTCTCCGCCGCAATGACTGGGAGGCCGACCATGGCATAGGGCTTTTCCAGGACCTCGGAGGGACGGAAATGCTCGCGGTAGAGCGACAGCGCCAACGCCATGCCGGCGGGGGCAAACTGTCCGGCAAAGGCATAGGGGAGGCCCAGCAAACCGGCAAGCTGCGCGCTGAAGTCGCTCGATCCCAGGAGCCAGATGGGCACGTTGGAATCTCGGCCGGGAATGGCCTGGACATATTGGTTGGGCTGCGCCGGGCCCAGCAGAGCCTGCAATTCCTGCACGTCGCGGGGAAAGTTTTCGGCATCCATGGGATCAACGCGGAGGGCACGAAGCGTCAGTTGATCGGTGCCGGGCGCGCGGCCGAGACCCAGGTCGATGCGGCCCGGATAAAGCGCCTCCAAGGTGCCGAAAGCCTCTGCCACCACCAACGGGGCATGATTGGGCAGCATGACGCCCCCCGAGCCGACGCGGATACTGGTCGTGCCGCCGGCGACATAGCCGATCAGAACCGGCGTCGCGGAGCTGGCGATACCGGCCAGATTGTGATGTTCGGCCAGCCAATAGCGACGATATCCCAATCGTTCGACATGACGAGCGAGATCCAGGGTGTTGCGGAATGTCTCGGAAATGCTGCCACCCTCAGTGACGGGGGCCAGATCGAGAACGGAGAGGGGGGTATCGGCAAGCTTGGCCATTGGCAGTCCCGGCTGTGCGTGGATCGGAGTTAGATAGGCATTCGTACCATGCTCTGCCAAGGGTGGGGCCGTGTATGGCCGCTATGCGCCAGGCTGCCAGCTCTCATTGTTCCGGTCTGGCGGATAGCGACGGGCACCCGGTTGAAACACCGGAAACGCGGTGGTTTTAATGGGGAGATTTCCGGCGAATGACACACTGACGGGAGCGGCTGAGAAGAAGGCGCGGGTGACGCGTCTTCCTGCGGGAAAGCCGTTGTCGAGGGTCGATAGTCCCTGGTTCGTGACAATAGTTGCGATAGACTGACCCGGTGGCGACTCGGATGGGGGCACCATACGGGGATGGACGAGAGAGTGAACTCGGATCGAATGCACCAGCTTCTCCGACGACGCGTCAGCTTTGGCTCGCGCGGTATCCTTGTTGTGTCCTCTTGCCTTGGCCTGCTTGCATTTGCGACCGCCACCTGTGCCTGGGCGCAGGAGATGGCGCCGCTGGTGATGCAATCCTGGATGACAGACGGCGTCATCGGCATACTGACGGCTGCCGTGCTCATTCTGGCCGTGGCCGTCTGGCGAAGTCATCGGCGGGCGGCTCTGCTGCGCGACAGCCTCGATGTGACGGCGCGCGGGCGGCAACTGGTCGATGGCGCCGGTCGCGTCCGCTTCGTCAATGCCGCTTATGGCAAGGTCTTTCCCAATAGCGATGTCCCGTTACCCAGTACATTGAGCGGCTTGATCGCCGCCGGTTCTGAAGCCGCACGCAATCTGCAGCAGCTCACATTGGCATTGGAACAGACCGGTTATGGCCGTGCCGATATCGATCTCATCATGCTCAATGGCGAGCGCGAGATTCTGGATATATCCGCCAGCCAGCTGACCGGCTTTCCCGGCCATGTGCTGTGGAGCATCGATGTTGTGACGTCGCAACGGCAGATAGAAGAATATATCCGCTTGGATCACGAAAAATTCGCCGATCTCGTTGAGCAGGCGCCGATCGGCTTCTATTCGGTGGACGAGAACGGCGAGTTTCAATTCGTCAATGAGACCTTGGCCAGCTGGCTTGATCTGCGCGCCAATGAAAGCGGCCGCTTCGATCAGAAGCTGCATGATCTCATCGGGGGCACCCTGCCGCCGGGAACACCGGCCTATAGCCCCTTTGCCGATCCCGCGGCGCGTTCCGGCGAAGTGATGCTGCGCCGCGCCAACGGACAGCCATTGCTCGCTTATATTCGCCATGCCGTTGCGGTGGTGCAATCCGGCGGCAAGCGCGCCGGCATCCGCACCCGTTCCGTGGTGCATGATCTGTCGCGCGAGCATGAGCTGGAAAAGGCGCTGCGGGTTTCCGAGCAATATTTCCGCCGCTTCTTCGAGGAAGCCCCGACCGGTATCGCCCTGGTCGATGCGGAGGGACGGATCGAACAGGTCAATCGCGCCTTTCAGCAGCTGGCGGAGACGGATGTCCGCAAGACAAGCAAGCTGGCGGATCTCGTCCATAGCGAAGACAGGGCGGCACTGGTCGAACATTTATCGGCGGTGCTGGCCAATAACCGCCTGGTCGGCCCGCTGACCGTGCGGCTGGCCGGCGCGGCCCAGCGCAGTGTCACTATTTTTGCGTCGCGACGAGAGGAAATTCCGGGACAATCGCAGGGGATCATTGCCCATTTCATCGATGCCACCGAACAGAAGCGGCTGGAAGTGCAATTCGCGCAATCGCAGAAGATGCAGGCGGTGGGCCTGCTCGCGGGGGGCATCGCGCATGACTTCAACAACCTGCTGACGGCCATGATCGGTTTCTGCGATCTGCTGCTGCTGCGTCACCGGGCCGGCGATCAATCTTTTGCCGATATCATGCAGATCAAGCAGAACGCCAATCGCGCCGCCAATCTGGTGCGCCAGCTGCTGGCTTTCTCGCGCCAGCAGACCTTGCAGCCGCGGGTGCTGCTGATCACCGACGTGCTGGCGGAGCTGTCGCATCTGCTGCGCCGGCTGATCGGCGAAAATATCGAGCTGCATATGATCCATGGCCGGGATCTCAAGCCGGTGCGTGTCGATCAGGGCCAGTTGGAACAGGTCATCATCAATCTTGCCGTCAATGCCCGGGATGCCATGTCGGATGGCGGTGATCTCACCATCCGGACGGAGAACGTCACCACGGCCGAAGCGCTGCAACGCGGCGCCGAAATCATGCCGCCGGGAAACTATGTCCTGGTGGAGATGAAGGATAGCGGCACCGGCATTCCGCCGGAGATCATGGACCGCATTTTTGAACCGTTCTTCTCGACCAAGGCGATCGGTTCGGGAACCGGTCTTGGCCTTTCAACCGTCTATGGCATCGTCCGACAGACCGGCGGCTTTGTCTTCGTCGACAGCAGTCCGGGGGTGGGGGCGACCTTCCGCATCTACTTGCCCCAGCATATGACCGGGCTGGACAAGAACGCGAAATCGGAAAGCGGGGAAGAGAGCCCGCGTGACTTGACCGGCATCGGCACCATCCTGCTGGTCGAAGATGAAGATGCGGTGCGGCTGTTCAGTGCGCGCGCGTTGCGCAACAAGGGCTACCAAGTGCTGGAAGCGCGCAGCGGCGAAGGGGCGCTGGAAATCATCAACGAACACCTCAGCGACATCAACCTCATCATCAGCGATGTGGTGATGCCGAAGATGGACGGGCCGACAATGATCAAAGAGGCGCGCGCGCGGCGTGTCGACGTGCCCGTGATCTTCATTTCCGGCTATGCGGAAGACGCGTTCCGGCGACGAGTCGATACCGGCGAGGAGGCGCATTTCCTCCTGAAACCCTTCACGTTGAAGCAGCTGGCCGCCAAGGTGAAGGAAGTATTGGATAAGCCATAGCTTGGCTTATAACTCGTTGATTATCCGTTGAAAAATTAATTTGTTCCGGTTTTGATCTTTTGTTCTTTACCGGGAGAACAAAATGTGTACGATGGGCGACATCAAAGAGGCGATGCGGCTGTCACGGGGCCGTCGTTGTCAGGGTCCGGTGGCTGTGGTCTAACAGGAGGGCGCTATGTCGCAGAATGTGGTTCGTATCGCCGACAGGGATGGAATGGATAAGAATAAGGCTTTAGACGCAGCTTTGGCACAGATCGAACGTGCCTTTGGCAAGGGTTCGATCATGCGCCTCGGGCAGCGCGAAAGCGCGGTGGAAACCGAAGCGATTTCTACCGGCTCATTGGGACTGGATATCGCGCTTGGCATCGGTGGTTTGCCGCGCGGTCGTATCATTGAAATCTACGGACCGGAAAGCTCGGGCAAGACGACTTTGGCCCTGCAGGTGGTGGCGGAAGCGCAGAAGGTCGGTGGCGCTTGCGCCTTCATCGATGCCGAGCATGCCTTGGATCCTTCTTACGCCGTGAAGCTCGGCGTCAATGTCGACGACCTGCTGATCTCCCAGCCGGATGCCGGTGAGCAGGCGCTGGAAATCGCCGATACCTTGGTGCGGTCGGGTGCGATCGATGTGCTGGTGATCGACTCTGTCGCCGCCCTGGTGCCGCGCGCCGAGCTGGAAGGCGAGATGGGTGATTCCCATGTCGGCCTGCAGGCGCGTCTGATGAGCCAGGCCTTGCGCAAGCTGACGGGCTCGATCTCGCGCTCGCGCTGCATGGTGATCTTCATCAACCAGATCCGCATGAAGATCGGCGTGATGTTCGGCAATCCGGAGACCACGACCGGCGGCAATGCACTGAAGTTCTATGCCTCGGTCCGCCTCGATATCCGCCGCATCGGCGCCATCAAGGACAAGGAAAACGTGGTCGGCAACCAGACCCGGGTGAAGGTCGTCAAGAACAAGGTGGCCCCGCCTTTCCGTGTGGTCGAATTCGACATCATGTATGGCGAGGGCATTTCCAAGACCGGCGAACTGATCGACCTCGGCGTTGCCGCCAATGTGGTCGAGAAGTCCGGTGCCTGGTTCTCTTATAGCGGCCAGCGTATCGGTCAGGGCCGCGAGAATGCCAAGGTCTTCCTGCGCGATAATCCACAGATCGCCGCCGAGATCGAGGCCAAAATCCGCCAGAATGCCGGCCTGGTGGCCGGGGTGATGCTCGATAAGAGCGGCAGCCAAGAATCCGACGACGAATAATCGGCGTCACATAAATCTGAGCTTCAGCTCAGTAAGAGTTCTCTCCGGGGGCGCAGATGTGGGTAACCACGCTGCGCCCCAAGCTTTTCTGCCGTCCAGGCTTTATGCAGTCCTGTCGGGGTAGAGCGTGAATCCGCCTCTCGTCCATAAGATGGAGGGCGATTTCACATTTCAGGTGGCCGGCTCCCGCCTTCCGCCTCAACCGATCGCGCTCTATGGACGATAGCCATCGGTCAGCGTCTTCAGGAAGGCGACGATGTCGTCGATCTCGGCGTCGGTGAGGCGCTGCGGATGACCCGGTTTGTCGTCGAAAGGCGGATCCGTGTTGAGGTTGCCGCGATAGCGCTCCGGCAGGTCGTTGAATTTGTCGATGCTGCCGTCGGCCCGCTTCGGATACCAGCGGCCGGGATCGCTGTCGCGGGTGGCGTAGAAGGCGACCGCATCCCGCAAGCTGTGGATGAAGCCATTATGGAAGAACACGTGACGAGTGGCGACATTGCGTAATGTCGGCGTGCGGAACAGGCCGCAATAATCGGCATGATCCTTGAGGTCGGTGCGCTGGGGGCCGCACAGGCCGAGATCGAAATGACTTGGATCGCTATTGGCCGGAATGGCGGGATTGCGCGGCAGGCCGATGGCGATGAGGCCGTAATCGGTGAATTGCGGCGCGCTGCCGTCCAAGGCGCGCTCGGCGATATGGCAGCTTGAGCAATTGCCCTTGTTCTCATCGGTAAAGGCGACGAGGCCGCGCTGCTCCTGCGGCGTCAGTGCCACCTTGCCGGCGAGATAGGCATCGTATTTGCTGTCATAGGGGTAAAAGACGGCCGGATCTTCCTGATAGACCTGCAAGGCGAGCAGCACGGCATTGAAGGCTGCCGCCTTATCCCTGGTCGCAGCCGGCCCCAATATTTTGGCGAGCTCGACGAGATAGCCCCCCTTATCCGCCGCGTCGACGACGTCATCGGCGCTGCGATTGCCCATCTCGAAACTGGAGAGCAGGGGGATGCGGGCCTGGTCCATCTTGCTGTCGGCGCGGCCGTCCCAGGTCAGGCCGCCGGTCGGACCGTTATCCACGCTTTCATCGGCCTCATCCTCGCTGTCGAAGAAATGCTCGCTGAATTGCGGTACCGCCTGCAGATATTTGAGTGACGGAACGGCACGCAAACCGGCGTCATGCAGGTCGCCACCGCCGAGCTGCACGGCCCGATCGTTGTTCTGCGCGAAAGCGTTGTCGGGGGCATGACAGGAACTGCAGGCCATCTGTCCCGAGCCGGAGAGATGCGGATCCATAAAGAGTCGCGCGCCGATGGCTGCCAGGGCTTTTGCCTGCGCATAAGCCTGCATCCGGTTCAGGGGCACCGGCTGGGTGGTCGCCGGCGTATCGGCGGCCGCAGTTGCCGCGGCGGCCGGTTCCGTTATCGACGGTGGCGTCGGCGGCGCAATCTGTTCCGCGCGACTGGAGGAGGCCGCTATCGTTGAAAGGAGGAGAGTGATTATCATTCGCAGCATTAAGTATGCGGCCGCCTTTGCTTTCCGTGTTTCTCCCGGCCGGCCCGAACGGGGGCAGGGGAGATCGCCGAGAAGCAACTGCCGGGTGATCGACCTTCCGAAGGAATGCGCGCCGACAGTTGCTTCCGGTTCTGCTTTGTCTTCTGCCAACATACCGATCTCCGGCGTCAAGTCACAGCCATGTCACTTTAAATCGCATGACGGCCATATCATGATGCCCTTCCATTGCAGATCAAAGAATGCCCGAAATGAAATTCGGGATGAATTTTCAAGTGGGATGATTTTAAGGGATGAGACGCATGACATTGAAATCGCGCTTGCTGCTCGCAGGGTCGGCCCTGTCGACCGCCTTGGCGCTTGCGGCCTGTGCCACGACATCGCCGGCGACTTCGGCCATGAAGTCGATCGATACCGTCGTGGTGATCTACGCGGAAAACCGCAGCTTCGACAACCTCTACGGCAACTATCCCAACGCGGACGGCCTGGCAAATGCCTCGGCCGTATCGCAGCGCCAGCTGGATGTCGACGGCCAGCCGCTCAGCGAATTGCCGCCGGTCTGGGGCGGCCTCACGGCCAAGGGCGTGAAGCCGGCGATCACCGAGGCGATGACGGCGCATATGCCGAACGGTCCCTTCGCGATCGATGATCCGAAGGGCTATGCGCTCGCGCAATCGATCATCACCCACGATCTGTGGCATCGCTTCTATCAGAACCAGATGCAGATCGATGGCGGCAAGAACGACAAGTTCGTCGCCTATGCCGATGCCGGCGGCCTGGTCATGGGCACCTATGACGGCTCGAAGACGGCGATGTGGCAGGTGGCGCAGAAATATACGCTCGCCGACCATTTCTTCATGGGCGCTTTCGGCGGCTCCTTCCTCAATCACCAATGGCTCGCTTGCGCTTGCGCGCCCTATTATCCGAATGCGGATAAGAGCGCCGCGAAGCCGACCATCGCTGCGGTGGATGCCGATGGCGTGACGCTGACGGCGGCGGCCAACTCGCCGAAATCGGCGATGACCGGGATTCCGAAATTCGTCAGCGACGGCAATCTGACGCCCGATTTCTATGCGGTGAACACCATGCAGCCGCCATATCAGCCCAGCGCCAACAAGCCGGTGGCGGGTGGCGACAAGGCCTATGCCGACCCCGCTCAGGCGACCACCCTGCCGCCGCAGACGGCGGAGACGATCGGCGATGCCCTGACGAAGAAGAACGTCACCTGGGCCTGGTATGCCGGCGCCTGGAACTCGGTCCTCGCCAATGGAAACGCCTCGCCGGTGCCGAATTTCCAGTATCACCATCAGCCGTTCAACTATTACGCCAATTACGCGCCGGGCACGGCGGCCCGGACGGAGCATCTGCGTGACGGCGGCCTGGGCGGGGCGGCCTTCATCAAGGCGATCGATGACGGGACCCTGCCGCAGGTGTCCTTCTACAAGCCGCAGGGCAACTTGAACCAGCATGCCGGCTATGCCGATGTGCAATCGGGCGATGCCCATCTGGCCGACCTCGTCAGCCATCTGGAGAAGAGCCCGCAGTGGTCGCATATGCTGGTCGTCATCACCTATGACGAGAACGGCGGCTTCTGGGATCACGTGGCGCCGCCCAAGGCCGATCGCTGGGGCCCCGGTACCCGCATCCCGGCCATCATCGTCGGACCGACGGTGAGGCGGGGCTTCGTCGACCATACGGAATACGACACCACCTCGATCCTGAAGTTCATCACCGAGCGCTTCAACCTGGAGGAGCTGCCGGGACTCAAGACCCGCGACGTCTCGCTCCTGGCGCACGGCAACCCGCCGCTGGGCGATTTCTCGTCGGCGCTCAGCCAGTAATCTGCTGGCTTCGCCGGCAGAGGGAACAATCCGGTCAGCCGTCCGGCTGGCCGGGTTCCCGGTTGGGGGCACCGGCGGGCGATTTTCCGCATTTGCGGGCAGCCGTGCATGATTTCGTCGCTGGGAAGGCTCGTTCCGGCGGAACGGGCCGGAGCCGAGGCGAAACAGGCTCTTTTCAGCTGCCCCGGCGTCTTAATCTCCTTGTCCCGCCGGCCAAAAACATCAATATTCACAATAGGACATGCGGGTTAGAGCCGGTTTGACCGGCCCTTGCCTCACCCTGGAACCGGGTTCCGACGGCTGACCGGCCCCAACGGCTGGCAGCGGCGGGGCCTTTTGCCCGTTTTGATGGATTGATCATGCAGACCGCGAACGACATACGCCGTACTTTTCTGGACTACTTCCGCAAGGAAGGGCACGAGATCGTGCCGTCCAGCCCGCTGGTGCCGCGCAACGACCCGACCTTGATGTTCACCAACGCCGGGATGGTGCAGTTCAAGAACGTCTTCACCGGGGCCGAAAAGCGCGACTATGTCCGAGCTTCCACCGCGCAGAAATGCGTGCGCGCCGGCGGCAAGCATAACGATCTGGAAAATGTCGGCTATACCGCCCGGCACCACACCTTCTTCGAGATGCTCGGCAACTTCTCCTTTGGCGATTATTTCAAGGAGCGCGCGATCGATCTCGCTTGGCGCCTGATCACCAAGGAATTCGGCCTGCCGAAGGACAAGCTGCTGGTCACCGTCTATTCCGAGGACGATGATGCCTATGGCCTGTGGCAGAAGATCGCCGGCCTGCCGGCGGAGAGGATCATCCGCATCCCGACCTCGGACAATTTCTGGGCGATGGGCGATACCGGTCCCTGCGGGCCCTGTTCGGAAATCTTCTATGACCACGGCCCCTCGATCCCTGGTGGTCCTCCGGGCAGCCCGGACCAGGACGGCGACCGCTTCATTGAGATCTGGAACCTGGTCTTCATGCAGTATGAGCAGGTGACCAAGGATGAGCGGGTCAACCTGCCACGGCCCTCGATCGACACCGGCATGGGCCTGGAACGATTGGCGGCCGTGCTGCAGGGCAAGCACGACAATTATGACATCGACCTGATGCGGGCGCTGATCGAGGCTTCCGCCGCCGCTTCGAACACCGACGCCGACGGACCGATGAAGGTCTCCCACCGGGTGATCGCCGATCATCTGCGTTCCTGCAGCTTCCTGGTCGCCGACGGCGTGCTGCCGGCCAATGAAGGCCGCGGCTATGTGCTGCGCCGGATCATGCGCCGCGCCATGCGCCACGCCCACAAGCTCGGTTGCCAGGAGCCGCTGATGTGGCGCCTCGTCCCGGCCCTGATCGCGCAGATGGGCCAGGCCTATCCGGAGCTGATCCGCGCCGAGGCGGTGATCACCGAAACCTTCAAGCTGGAGGAGGGACGCTTCAAGCAGATGCTGGATCGCGGCCTGCGCCTGCTCGATGACGAGACCGAGAGGCTCAGCGGCAACCAGAAACTGCCCGGCGAAGTCGCCTTCAAGCTTTACGACACCTTCGGCTTCCCGCTCGATCTCACAGAGGACATCCTGCGCGGCCAGAACCGCAGCGTCGACAAGGACGGCTTCGATGCGGCGATGGAACGCCAGCGCGAGACCGCGCGCAAGGCCTGGCAGGGCTCGGGCGAGGCGGCGACAGAGGCGGTCTGGTTCAATCTGCGCGAGAAGGTCGGCGCCACCGATTTCCTCGGTTATGCCACCGAGCGTGCCGAGGGACAGATCAAGGCGATCCTCAAGAACGGCCAGGAAGTCGACAAGGCCAATGCCGGCGACGAGGTGGCGGTGATCGCCAACCAGACGCCGTTCTATGGCGAATCCGGCGGCCAGATGGGCGATACCGGCGTGATCGTCACGGCGGGCGGCGGCGAGATCAGCGTCACCGATACGCTGAAGAAGCTCGGCGACATGAATGTGCATTTCGGCAAGGTGACCAAGGGCGCCGTGACGGTCGGCGAGGCAGCCGATTTCAAGGTCGACGGCAAGCGCCGCGCGTCCTTGCGCGCGCATCACTCCTCGACCCATCTGTTGCACGAAGCCTTGCGCCGTCGGCTCGGCGCGCATGTGACCCAGAAGGGCTCGCTGGTCGCACCTGACCGCCTGCGCTTCGACTTCAGCCATCCGCGCGCCTTGACGGCCGAGGATATCGCCGTGGTCGAGCAGGAAGTGAATGACCGTATCCGCAAGAACGACGAAGTCACCACGCGGTTG
>DATLIX010000078.1:0-3116 GCA_035539215.1 Dongiaceae bacterium
CTGATACATCGCCTCGACGAGGCCGAGGAAAGACGCATCCGCCTCCGGGATATTGCTCGGCGCCCAGGAAGCGACCTCGACCTTGCCGCGCATGACGAGCGGCACCTGGTCGCTGACGGCGATGCCGAGACGGCCCTGCCCACCCAAGGCCGCAAGGCTGCGATTGAGCCAGCCATCGGCGATGGCATGCGGCGTGACACCGCCGGTTTCCAGCAGATCCTGGCCGTCGAAATGCGAGCGGTCGCGATAGGCGGTGGCGACCGCCTGGATCGGCAGCAACGCCTTCTCCTTGTACCAGGCCTCGAGCTGCACCAGCTTCGGATGCAGGCCGTAGAAACCATCGAGATCGGCTACACCGCCGGGTTCGCCCGGCGCCGCCATCGCCAGCTGGTTTCGCAGATTGCGATAGGCGGGATCGCCATAGGGCACCACGACATTGAGCCCGTCCATGGCGCCGCGCAGCACGATGAAGACGAAGCGGCGATCGCCGGGGATATCGGCGAAAGCGGCGGAAAGGCCGAGGGGACTGGTCACACCCGCAAGGACAATACCGCCACCGAGCCCGGCCATCAGCAAATCGCGACGTCGGAACATGAGCTATCTCCGCATGAATTCCGGGCTGACCAGCAGCAGCGCCAAAGCATCCGCCTGGCTTGGCGCGTTGCTGATCTGGAAAGCGGTTTCGGGCGAGATGCCCGGCCCGATGATTTCCGACACCAGCGGTCGCGGATCGAGCGTCGTCGCAACGCGGCGTGCCGTCAGGCGGGCAAGATCGATATGCGTCATCAGGGCTTCCGGCGACAGCCAGTCGGCATTCTGGTCCGGCCAGCCGGCCGGCGACGGCGCCATGAAAGGCAGTTGCCCCATCTGCCGCAAGGAGACCAGGCAACGCTTGCCGATATCGGCGCCGCGCAGCTGCAAGGCACGGAAGGTGGCGATCACCCAGTCGTTCGACGTACGGATCTTCTGCGCCGGTGAGCGCCAGGCGGCGTCGATGGTGACCAGCTGCCGCGTCACCTGACCAAGGTCGCCCTCCGTGTCGAGATAGGTCTTGGCCAGCGCCTCCACCACGGTGGCCGGCGGGTTGTCGTCGATGAAATGCCGGGCGAGTTTGGCGGCGATGTGCCGCGCCGTGGCCGGATGCCGCGCCATATCGTGCAGCAGCGTGCGGCCCTCTTCCTCGCCCGCCTCGCGATAGACCTTGCCGAGCACCGTCTTGTCACCGGGTTCATGGGCAACCGGCAGGAAGCGAAAGCCGCTTCCTGAATCATCATTATCCATCGTCCCTTTGCCGAAGGCCGCCTTGCCGAACCTGGCACGCTGCGCGCCGCCGAGACCGGAGACGGTCCAGCCGGTCAGCACCTTGGCCACCTCGCGCACATCGTTCTGACTGTAGCCGCCATCGACGCCGAGCGTATGCAGCTCCATCATCTCGCGGGCGAAGTTTTCATTGAGGCCACGGGCGCGCTGGGCACCGATCCGCGACATGGGGCCGACCGATTGGGCATTGTCGAGATAGAGGAGCATCGCCGGATGCCGGGTGGAGGCGAGCAGCATATCGGCGAACGTGCCGAAGACATGCGGGCGGATGGCATCGGTCTCGAAATTCAATGCCAAGGGCGCCACAATCGGGCGCTGGCCGGAGACGGTGAAGTGATTGGACCAGAACTGGACCAGGCGTTCGACCAGCGGCGTATCGCTGTCGATCGCCGCCACGCAGCGCGCCGCGGCGTCATCGAGATAGGCCTGACGCAGATCGGCACTCTCGCCTGCAGCAGATTTGGCCTTGGCATCCGGCGCCGGCGCGGCGCGGCCGCCCGTTTCCTGACCGTCCTGCTTCGCCGATTTACGCGCCATGCGCAGCGCTGCGATGGCCGCGATCCGATCGGTGACCGGCGGCAGGTCATCAAGCGCCGCCGGCCGCTGCGGCTGGGCGGTTACTTGCGCCAGCAGCCAGCCGCGCGGGTCGCTACCGATTTTGGCGAGATCGCCGGGGCGCGGGCCGAGGCCGAAACGCTGGGCCGCGAAGGCCGCGTCTGTCTTGCTCATCGCCACACCTCGTAAGACGAAGATTTGCGACTGGGACCTGCGACGGATCAGCGCGCCGGCAGCGGCTTGGCCGCTACCGGCCGATTTCAACCGTCACTGTTGCGCTGGCGGCGTCGGATTATCCGGCGGCGGCGCATCACCCGGCGGCGGTGGCAGATCGCCATGGGGCGACATCCAGCGTTCCGCCCAGCGCTGACGCAGCTCCGGCTTCAGCTTCGGCACCGCCTCCAGCATCAGGTCGTGCATGAGATTCTGCATCGCCACGCCCTTCTGCTGCATGTTCTCCAGCGCGGCCTTGAAGGCATTCGGATCGAACGGCTCGGTCGCCAGCGCCTTGCCCACCGCGATGCGGGCGTCACGCATGGCAGCACGGGTCTGGTCGATCTCCGCCTCATGCGGCGCCAGGATTTCCTTCAGCTCGGCACGAATCTCCGGCGGCATCGGGAAGCCGCCGGCGCCACCTCTGCCGGGGCCATCGGGGCGTCCATCTTCGGGCCGCTCACGCATGGCCATCGGACCCTCGCCCCAGAAATGGCGCGGATGTTCGCGCCAGATGCCACCGACCATCAAGCCGATCAGAAAGAGGCTGAGACAGAGGGAGGCGATACCGCCGATGACGACGAAGAGGGCGCTGCGCCCACTGAGGGTCATAACCGGTCGCTCCTCACGGCAAATCCCCTCATGGCAAATCCCCGGGCAAATCCGCCGCGGCATAAAGCAGCGAGACATTGTCGCCGGTGGCATTGCCGGTGGTTCCGCTCTGGCTGGTTGCCTCGGCAACGCTCTGTATCGCCTGCGTCTGCGGCAGGACACCGCCAAGGCCGAGCGACAGGCCGATCACCAGGGAAAAACAGGCCGCAGCAACGCTCGTCGTCATGCCGAAGGCCGGTCTCAGCGAGACCGCCATCATGCCGTCGAACCAGGGGCGCGGCATCAAGCGGACCAGCCAGCTTGCCGGCCGCTGCGGATGCAACTGCGGCACCTGCAGCAGCTTGCGCTGCAATTCAAGAGGCATCTTCACCGGCGCAAAGGCGTCGCTGAGATCGCGTTCAAAATCGACATCGTCT
>DATLIX010000079.1:0-18169 GCA_035539215.1 Dongiaceae bacterium
CGCCAGCAGTTGGGTACCATCTCCCTCAGCCTGGCCAACCAGGCCCAGCAGGCGATCCTGCGGTTGTTCTAATACAGCCGGATCGGATAGAGTTGGGCGGCGGCGGCAACGCCGTCGCCCGCTTCTCCCCCGCCGCAAGCCATTTGGCTTGACCCATCTTCGGCAAATTTCCGGAAGTGGGCCTTTGAACGCGATGGAGAAGTATTGTGCCGCTGAAGTTTTCGCTGCGTCCCGGAGAAAAGGTTATCGTCAACGGCGCGGTTATCGGCCGGGGCGAAGAGCCCGGAACCTTTTATCTCTACAATAAGGCGAACTTCCTGCGCGGCCGAGAGGTGATGAAAGAGGAAGCAGCTACGAGCCTGGAAAAGAAGCTCTATCTGATCATCCAGCTCATGTACCTCTTTCCCGAAGACCTGGCCGAGAGCATTAAGAAATTCGAAGCCATCCTGGAGCAGACTGCTAAAGAGCGACCAGGAATCGCCCCCGAACTGGAGCATGTGGCACAGTTCGTGCTTAAACAGGACTACTATCGGGCCCTCAAGCTTACGGCCAAACTCTTCTAGGGATGGCTTAAAACCCTCCCTTGATACGGCGGACCAGCTTGATCCCGGCGGAGAAATTGATGAAACAGCCGATCGGGTACAGCAGTAGGCCGGCAGCAGCCGACCCGCGCAGCACGGAAGCCTGGGCTTTGGCGGAAGCTTCGCGACGGCTGATCGTTGCCGCCAAGGCGGACGACAAGGGAGTCTCGCTGCGCGAGGCGCTTCGGCTCAACCAGCGGCTCTGGTCGATTTTCCAGGCGGCCCTGATCGAGCCCGACTGCCCGCTTCCGAAGGACGTGCGGCAGAACGTGCTGGCTTTGTCGGTTATGGTCGATCGCCACATCATGCAGCGTCTGGCCGATCTCGACGGCAGCAAGATTCAGCCGATCCTGGACATCAACCGGGCGATCGCGGAAGGCTTGGCGCAAAAGCCGGAATTGCCGGCGGACAGCGCTGCGCGAATTCCCGCCCCGGCAGCTGCTCCGGCCGCCTCCGCTTACGAACCGAGCCGCCCGATCATGCGGGTGTCCATTTGATGAGCCATTCACCGCAGCGATTAGATTAGGAAGCGACAATGAGCACTGCCATCGCACCAGCTTCATCCACCAGCGTATTGGGTTCCTCCCTGAGCGGCACGAATTCTTCGTCGACCGCCAATTCGCTGTTCGGTGCGACGTCCGGCTCATCATCGACCAGCGACAGCAGCGCCCCCAGCTCGCTCGACTCGCTCGCGCAACAGGTAGCGGCGATGGACCAGGCCGCGCAGCAAGGCAAGATCAACGTCCAGGATTTCCAGAAGAACAGCAACGACGTCCAGATCGACAATCGGATGACGGCGCGAAATGTCGGCATCCTGCGGCAAAATTATTCGCGGTTGAACGTCTTCAGTTCGCTGGACAAGAACGACGCCGCCGATTTCTTCACTTTCAACGTAGCGACCACAGGTCCCACCAAGTTCGGTGTGCTGACGGACAATAGCAGCGAGAATTCCGACGTACGCTTCCAGCTGATCGACAAGAGCGGCAATACCGTCGCGGATTCTTCGCCGGATGCCGGCTCCGCCAACGACGTCTATAATCAGCTGGTTGCCGGCACGTATAATCTTCAGGCCGGCAAATATGTGCTCCGCGTCACCCGCCAGGACGATACGCAGGCCAACCGGCAGAACGCCTATAACTACGCGGTCCAGCTCAGCCAGGGTCTCTACAAGAACGACTACGATACGGTTGAAAAGGCAGTCGACACCAGCGCGGATCCTTTCGGCTTTGGCGCAAATTCGTCGCTCGATACGCTGACCTCTTCGCTCGCCGGCGCCGTCACCAATCTGCAGAACTTGCCGCCGATCGGCACCAGTGCATCGGACAAGCTGACCGGCGTATTGACCAGCCTGATATCCTGAAAGCGGACCTACCCATGGACAGCCCAAGCAACCAGCCACTGCGCATCTTCATCGGCTATGATCATCGGCAGGCGGTTGCCTATAACGTCTTGCAGTTCAGCCTGTTTCGGCGCAGCTCGAAGCCGCTTTCCATTTCGCCGCTGGTTCTCCCTACCCTGCCGATGTCGCGCCAGGGCCTGACGCCATTTACCTACAGTCGTTTCCTGGTGCCCTGGCTGTGCGACTTCCAGGGTTGGGCGCTGTTCCTCGATATCGACTTTCTGGCCCTGGATGATGTCGCCGGCCTGTTCGGCCTGGTCGATGACCGCTATGCCGCAATGGTCTCCAAGAACGAGAAGAAGTTCGAATGGGCCAGCATGATCATGTTCAATTGCGGCCATCCCGCGAACCGCGTGCTGACGCCTGATTATGTCGACGATCCGCAGCGTTGCCGTGTGCCTCATACCATGGATTGGCTATCGCCCGAGCTGGTTGGCGGCGTGCCGGGCTATTGGAATCATCTGGTCGGCTACGATGCGCCGCGAGCGGATGCCAAGCTGGTCCACTACACCCAGGGCATGCCGGTATATGAAGAAACCAGCGGCAGCGAATATCGTGACGCCTGGCTCACCGAGCATAAGAAAGCGAATGCGACGAGCCCCTGGCAGGATTTGATGGCACGCTCGGTCCATGCGGGCCGGACGGCCGATGGCCGGATCGTGGCCAAGCTGCATCCGGATGCCGTACAGCCGGCTGTCGCAAACGGCTGATCCCGCGCGTCGCACTCATACGCGACGCAGCTACCGACCGTCGCCCAGCCATTCGACCCAGGCACCGTGCGGATGCGCCCGAGCCAATCTGCGCGCGTGAACCAGGCCGCCCTGCCACAGGGTCAGCAGCACGGCAAAACCACCCTTCTCTCCAGGCCCGATGTCCTGTTGCGCCTGGTCCTGCGGCTCCAGGCGTAGCCAGGCGAGCGGAATGTCTCTCGCCGCGGTTTGCTCCAGCAAATCGGTGATACGTCGCTGCGTCGCGGGTTGCAGATACTGCCACATGACCGAATGATAGAGCACGGTCATCGTCTCATCGCCCGGCGCGATTGCCGATAACTGAACCTCCAGCCAATCCGCGGCATCGGCCTTTTCGACCGTGATACCCGTCTCAAGCGCCAGGGCAATCGCGCTGGTCAGCCGCACCATACGCGTCACCTGATCGGCCCAGATATAGCTGCAGAGCCGCAGGCGCTTCGCCGGGTCGTGCAGATCAACCGGGGCCTGATCACAGGCGTGACGCTCACGCACGGACGGCATGGCCAAGGGCGGGAGCGGACCACGCCAATCGGTTTGCAGGACGACCGGACTGCCGGCCGGGCCGAAATCGGTCGCCCCAAGCCGATAGCGGAAGCGGTCCCACAACATGTTCAAGCCAGCGCTGGCGCCGATTTCCAACAGGCGTAGGGGTCGCCCCGTCTCGGCAGCGATGGTGGTGAAGCCGCCGAGGAGAGCCGCCGAGCGCAGGGTCTCGTTGGTCTGCGGCGGCCAGGCGAGATAGTCGGCGAAATGCGCTGGCCGCTCCTGCAGCGCCGTTCTGATCGCCCGCTCAAGGCGGGCGGGATCGTCCGCATGGCTTCCGCCGGGATAGCAATCGGCCAGCACCGGGAAATCATCAGCCAGTACCAGTGCATGCAGCGCGCCGGTCAAGCGCAGCGGCAAGGCATCTGCCGAGGGATCACCTGGCCACTCGCCGATAATATCCGCCACCGCGCCGCCCGCCTGCAGATCGGCCAGGAGGATCTGCAGGACCTTCGCGGTAAAGGGGGAGCCGAGCATCTCACAATAGGAAATCTGCGCGCGAAATGCTGCCAGAACGGTTTCAAACGCCATGTTTCCCGTCATCTCCGGTTTGAAGCGTCACGGCGGCTCCGGCCGTCCCTGTCATCGAACTGTCGTGCATCGCTTGATACCCGACCGATACAGCGATTAGATTACGCCGCTTTCGCCAGCGACCCGCAGGCGTCAGCAACCACCGAATGGGTAGCTTATCGCCATGCCGCAACCTTACCTGAACCGCGAACGTGCCAGCAATCTGCTGCAGAAAGCCGGGCTCGACGCACTGGTCATCGCCGAACCCGAGGGTTTTCGCTACGCCACGGGCGTCAATCCCGGTGTGCCTGCCCTGTTCCGCCGCGCCGGCGCCGGATTTGCCGTCGTACCGGCGGATAGGCAAAAGCCCGTCGGCGTGGTGATCGGCGACCTCTATGAAAGCGCCTTTGCCGAAGCCGGCAACGCCTTCCTGACGCGCAGCCACCCGCTGTGGATCGAGATCGCCACCGTCTCAACCGAAACCGACGCGGAACCGATCGAGCAACGTCTGCGCACCGCCTGGCGGACAGACGGCCGCCCCGAAGGACTGCAGCGCCCCAATCCTTTCGATATCTCCCTGTCGCTGCAGGCATTGCGCGGCGTGCTGACCGACCTGGCGCTGGCGGATGCGCAGCTGGGCCTCGATCTCGATTTTGTCTCCGCCAATGACGCCGTGAAGATCGGCAGGGCTCTGCCCCAGGCGCAGATCACCGACGGCTCGCTTATCCTCGACCGATTGCGAGCGGTCAAGGCGCCCGCGGAAGTCGACAAATTACGGCTCGGACTGGAATTGTCGGAAGCCGGTCTGCAGGAATTGACCGCGAAAGCGGCTCTTGGCGAAGACGCGGAGGACCTGCGCCGCCATTTCCGCGCTGGCGTCGCGGCCGAGGCAGCCAGGCGCGGTATCGATCACGCGATCATCAGCTGGGAATATATCAGCATCGGCACCGACCCATGGAAGCCCGGCGGGCGCATTGCTCCCGGCACCATCATCAAGGCCGATGTCGGCTGCGTCATCGACGGCTACTCCTCCGATTGCTCGCGCAATTTCGTTTTCGGCGCGGCAAGCGACGAACAGCGCCGCCTGCATCGGCATATCGAAGCGGCCTTCGCCGCCGGCCTCAGCCAGGTCAAGCCCGGCAAGCGGCTGTCCGATGCCTACAATGCCGCCGTCGGTGTGCTGCATCAGGCGGGCCTCGCCGGCTATAGCCGCGGCCATATCGGCCATGGCATCGGCCATGCGATCTTTTCCGAGCAATGGCCCTTCATCTCGGCCGACACCGATATTCCCTTCGAGGAGAATATGGTGCTGGCCTATGAGATCCCGCTTTACGTCAACGGCTTCGGCGGCTTCAACCTGGAAGACCAGATCATCGTGACGGCGGATGGATTTACCTCCATGAACCGCCTGCCGCATGAGCTGGTCATCATTCCCGCGCGTTGAGCACCAAGCGAGAGCCGAGCATGAGATGAGCAGCGAAACCGACTACCGTGCCGACGACGAAGATGAAGATGTCGCGCCGATTCCGGCCGGTACGAAGAACTACATCACACGCGCCGGCTTCGAGCGGTTGAAGGCTGAACGGCATCATCTCTGGACAGTCGAGCGGCCGGAAATCGTGCGCGTGGTCGAATGGGCAGCCGGCAATGGCGATCGGTCGGAAAACGGCGACTATATCTATGGCAAAAAGCGGCTGCGCGAAATCGACCGGCGGCTGCGTTTCCTGGATAAGCGCCTCGCCAATGCCGAAGTTGTCGACCCCACGCGCCAGACGCGGCGGGATCAGGTCTTCTTCGGTGCCACGGTCACCTATGCCCGTGCCGATGACAGCGAAGAGACCGTGACCATCGTTGGCATCGACGAAATCGACAGCGCCCCCGGCCGCATCAGCTGGGTGTCTCCCGTCGCCCGCGCCTTGTTGAAAGCACGGGCCGGCGATACCGTCACCTTGCGTTCGCCCACCGGTATTGAAGTGCTGGAAGTGCTGAACATCGCCTACCCGGCAACATAGGCGATCGGCGCCCTCCCCATGCCGACAGATTATATCGACACCCATTACCGCCGCACCCTGGCCAGTGACGAAAGATACCAAGCGCTGACCGGCCAGCATCACACCGATATCTGCATCATCGGTGGCGGCCTCGCCGGCTTGACGACGGCCATCGAACTGCTGCGGCGCGGGCGCAATGTCACCGTGCTGGAAGCGCGGCGCGTCGCCTGGGGCGCCTCCGGCCGGAATGGTGGCTTCGTTTCGCCCGGATACGCCTGCGGACAAGAGAAAATCAGCCGCAAGGTCGGGTCAGATCAGGCGAAAGCGCTCTACCGCCTGTCGATGGAAGGCGTCGACATTGTTGCCGCCAATATCCACGATCTCGGCATCGGCGAGGCCGCGCGGACGGACGGCATCATCGGTGCGATCCGCTATGACGATGCCGCCGGGCTGCTGGCCCATCGCGACCAGATGGCGCGGGATTTCGGGCGGAACCTGTCTTTCCTGAAGCGCGAAGAGCTGCGCGGGATCCTGCTTTCGGAGAAATATCACCAGGCGCTTTTCGATCATGATTCCTTCCACTTCCACCCCTTGAACTATGCGCGCGCCCTAGTCCGCGAGATCGTTCGGCTGGGGGGCAATATCCATGAGGAAACACCGGCGCTTTCCGTCACGCGGGCGAATGGCGGGCAGCGTATCGGCACCCCGGCCGGCGATCTCGTCTGCGAGGACGTCGTCTTCGCCGCAGGGGGCTATACGGATCGTCTCTGCCCTGCCCTCGCCCGCAGCTTCCTGCCGATCGCCACCTATGTGCTGCTGACGGAGCCTGATGCGGCTTTGTTGCAGCAGGCGATCCAGACGCCGGCGGCCATCGGCGATGACCGGCGCGCCGGCGACTATTATCGGCTCGTTCACGGCGAGCGCCTGCTCTGGGGCGGTCGCATCACCACGCGCACCGCCGACCCGCGGGATCTGGCCGGGCTGCTGCGGCGGGAGATGGTTTCGACTTATCCGCAGCTGGGCGCGCTGAAGGTCGAGATCGCCTGGTCCGGCCTGATGTCCTATGCCCGGCATCTGATGCCGCAGATCGGGTGCCTGTCGCCCGGCCTGTGGTACTGCACGGCCTTCGGCGGCCATGGCATGAACACGACAGCCATCGGTGGCCGCGTGATGGCCGAAGCCATTACCGGCGAAAGCGATCGCTATCGCCTGTTTGCGCCTTTTACGCTCGACTGGAATGGCGGGATTTTCGGCCGAGCGGCGGCGCAGCTCACCTATTGGAGCTATCAGTTGCAGGATGCCTGGCGCGAACGCCGTTCACGGCAGCTGGTTTAACCTCCATCCGCCTGCAGCAGGACCTCGATACGCTCCTTGCCTTTACCGATATTCCGGCGCTTCAAGGCGATGCGACCGATCTCACCGCTGCGCCGCAAATGCGTGCCGCCGCAAGGGACGCGGGCAAAGCCGGCAATCTCCCAATAGCGCCGGCCGCTGGCCTCGTCACTGAAAGCACTGGTAATCGGCAGGTCCTGGCGAGAGATGTCATTCGCCGCCTCTTCCAGCCCCGGCAAGAGCGACGTGACGCTTTCCGGCCAGGCAAAATCGATGCGGGCCTTGTCCGCGGCGATATGCGCGCCGATCTTCTCTGCGCCGCGCAACTGCCGATAAACCAGTTCCAGCACGATCTCGGCGGCAAAATGCAGCCGCATCAGCCGATAGCGGCGCGGCCAATCGATCGCCACGGTCACCGGTTCCCCCGTTTCAAGGCCATGGCGCGAAGGCAGGCGATAGATAATGTCGTCACCAGCCTTGCGTGCCTCCAGCACTTCGATACCGGCGATCGTTCCCTGATCGCTCTCCTGCCCGCCCGAAAACGCATAGAAGATGGTTTCGGCCAATGTGACGGCATCCGCATCGACCGTGGCGACCGTCGTAGTCAAGACATCCAGATAGGGCTCGATCCAGAACCGTTTGATGGTCGCCACGGCATCCTCTTCAGCTTCGGCAGATTGCTACATGCCCCAGCGCAAGGCGGCAGTATGAACCGGCGCGTCCCAGAGCTTGAGCTGTTCAGCACCAAGCTGTGTGACTGTCAAGGAGCAACCGGCCATTTCGAGCGAGGTGACATAGGAGCCGACCAGCGAGCGGACGACCTTGATGCCTTTGGCGGCAAGCTGGCGGCGCGCCGCGTGATACATGAGATAAAGCTCCATCAGCGGCGTTCCGCCGAACCCGTTGACCAGCAGGACGACCTCGCTGCCAGCCTTCGGCGCAAGATCGCCGACGATGGCACCGATCATCTCTTCGGCGATCGCATCCGCACTGGCAAGCTTCACCCGCCGCCGGCCCGGCTCGCCGTGAATGCCGACGCCCATTTCCATCTCGTCCTCGCCCAGCGTGAAGGTCGGCTTGCCCGCGGCAGGCACCGTGCAACTGGTCAGGGCGACACCCATGGAGCGGCTGGCCGCGTTGATTTCATTGCCAAGAGCCTGGACCTCCTGGAGAGAGGCGCCTTTTTCCGCAGCGGCGCCGATGATTTTCTCGACGATCACGGCGCCGGCAACCCCGCGGCGGCCGATCGAATAGGTCGATTTCTCCACCGCGACATCGTCATCGATGATGATGGTGGCAACCTCGCTTGGCGCCATATCCGCCGCCATCTCGAAATTCATCCGGTCGCCTTCATAGTTCTTGATGATCAGCAGCGATCCCGCCCCCTGATCGACCGCCGTCATGGCTGCAACCATCTGGTCTGGCGTCGGCGAGGTGAAGACCTGGCCAGGGCAGGCGGCATCCAGCATACCGTGCCCGACGAAACCGGCATGCAAAGGCTCATGACCCGACCCGCCACCGGAGATCAGTTGCACCTTGCCCGGCTGCAGATTGCGTCTGCGAACGAATTTCCGTCCCTCGCCAAGCTGCAGGATATCGGCATGTGCTTCAGCCAGCCCGTCGAGGCTTTCTGCCAGGACCGTATCGACGGAATTGATCAGCTTCTTCATTTTCCTCCCCTCTCATTTGGCACCTTCAGGACTTGACTGCCTGTTCCGGCACCTGTTTCACATCACGTCTGTCTCAAGCCAGTTCCGTCAGTTTGCCGATCTTCAAGGCTATATCGCTGATCAGCTTATCCAGCGCCTGGTTCTTTTTCTCATTCTCGAGATCCGGCAGATAGACCGTCACCGGTCGCAGCCGGTGCTCCTTCGGATGATGGTGGCGATGCCGCTGCAGTCGGCCGGGATGGGCGGCGGCATAGGCGTCGAGAAAGGCCTCGCGCTCATGATTGGGGAACAGACAGACCTCGAAGATCACTTCCAGGTGCTGTGCCGGAATCGGCGTCGGATAGGCCGGATTGGCGATCTGCGAAACGAAACTGCGGTTCTTGGCCAAGGCAGCCGCCAGACGCTGCCGGGTGCCGGATGGCCGGTTTTCGAGAACCTGCGCCAGAATCTGCTTATAGTTCGAGACGGCGGAACTTGCCGCCCCTGCCGGCTCCGCCTCGATACGCGGCGCCGATACGGCGCGTATCTCACGCTTGCCAGCTTGTGGTTTCTTGTTGGTCATCAGCCGAATACCCCACCGGATCGGATTGCAACGTCGCCGGCGGGCATCTTGATCACGCAAGCCGTATCGATGCAACGGCGGCCTTGACGCGGCCCACCGCGGCGGGCGCGACCGACAACGACCGCAAACCGGCCGCCAACAACTGCGGCACCAGACGGGTTTCCGCTGCGGCATCGCCACAGAGACTCACCTCCACCCCCGAGTGCCGTCCATGGGCTGCGGTATTGGCGATCAGCTTGAGGACAGCCGGGTCTCCGGCATCGACCAGGGCCGCGACACTGTCGAGATCCCGCGCCGCCGCCAGCGTGTATTGGGTGAGATCGTTCGAACCGATCGAGTAGAAATCCGCTGAGAAACGCTCCGGCATGAGCGCTGCCGAGGGCACCTCGACCATGATGCCAAGCGGTGGCCGCCGATGCGGCACGTCCTGGGATTGCAGCTCCCCGATCACCTCATCGAGCAGCCGCCGAGCGGCCTCGACTTCGGCCGGTACGCTCACCATGGGCAGCATGATCTTGAGATCGCCATGGAAGGCAGCCCGGCAGAGCGCCCGCAACTGGATCTTGAACACATCCGTCCGGGCAAGCGAAAGCCGCAGGCCGCGCAGACCCAAAAAAGGATTGGTTTCAGGAAGCGTGAGTCCGGCGATCGGCTTGTCGCCCCCGGCATCGAGGGTGCGAATGGTCACGGGACGTTCCTGCGCCCATTCCACCATCCGGCTGTAGATGTGATACTGCTCATTCTCGTCTGGCAGGTTGCCGTCCTGGCGAAAAAGAAACTCGGTGCGCACCAGGCCGATGCCGTCGCAGACCGCCGGGTCGAGATGATCGAGATCGGCAAGGCCGGCGATATTGATCAGCAGCTTGATCCCGATACCATCTGCCGTGCGAGCCGGCCGCAGACGATACTGTTCGGAGAGTGCCAGTTCCGCGCCGAACTCGGCGCGACGTGCCTCGATCTTGTTTCGTGTCTCAGGAGTGGGCGCGATGACGATCCGCCCGCCCTCGGCGTCAACGGCGATGGTCACGCCCGCCTCGATCGACATGACGTCGAAGCCCAACCCGACGACCATCGGCACGCCCCGCATGCGCGCCAGCATCGCCACATGGCTGGAGGAACTGCCCTTGCTGAGGGCAATACCGCCACCGTTGCTCCAGTCCTGGCTGAGAAACAGCGAAGGTGTCAGGTCCTCGCCCAGGAAAATTGCCCCCGGCGGCACGACAATCGCCGTCTCGCCGCGTAGATGGCGCAGCACCCGATCGCGCATGTCGCGCAGGTCGGCGGTACGCGCCCTGAAGTAATCGTCGTCGGAACTGGCGTAATCAGCGATCTGCGCATCGAGCGTCGTGTGCCAGGCAAAATCCGCCGCCTCACCCGCCTCAATGGTCGCCAAAGCCGGCTCGCTCAAAGCATCGTCTTCCAGCATGGCGACCTGGAATTCCAGAATATCCGCCGCGTCATCCTTGGCAGCTGCCATCAATTTGCCGATATCGTCGATCGCGGCAGCAATAGCGCGGCGCAGAGCGGCCGCCTCCGCCGCCGGCGCCGCAACCTGTCGGCTGGATGCTGTCGGGGGTTCCGTCGGCGCGCCCGGCATCGGAAAGGCGGCGCCAATCGCAATCCCGGCCGAGGCCACCCGGCCCTGATGCCAGCTATCAGCCATGGGCCCGCGCTTCGTCAAAGTCGCGATTGACAAGATCGATCAAAGCTTGAACGGCATTGGTCGCGTCGGCACCGGTCGCCCGGAACTGCAATTGGCTGTTACGCGGCGCCTTCATCGCCATCACCTTGGCGACGCTCTTGGCATCGATCCAGGGTCCGTCCGGGTTCGTCGCGATCTCGATCGCGGATGCAAAGGACTTTGCGAGCTTGGTCAGCTTCACCGAAGGGCGCGCATGCAGTCCGGCTTCGTGAGCCAGGATAACGCTTCCCAGGACCGGTGTTTCCGCAAGGGTCATTCTGTCTTCATCTCCACGTCATATGAACATCTATTGCGGCGAGAGTTCTTCGGCAATCTTCTTTACCAGAGAAAGCGGCGCACCGCTGGCGGCCTCGGTCGCGGCAATCACGGCGCCTTCGACGATCGGCGCATTGCAGACAACGACCTTCCCCTGGCGCTCGTCCGGCAGCATCTCGATCGCCATCTCGCTATTGGTTTCGGCACCGCCGAGATCCACCAGGATGGCCACGCCCGCCTCGCTCCAGGCATGGTCGATCGCGCTCATGATCGCCGGGACGCTGGTGCCGAGGCCACCCGCAGGATTACCCCCGGTCCAGGCCACCTGAACTTCATCGCCAACCATCTGCCGCACCATATCCGCCGCCCCTTCCGCAACCTTCGGCGAATGCGAAACGATGACGATGCCGACATTCGAACTCATTTCTTCAATCCTTCAAGCGATTCAACAAGCGTTTCGATAATCAGTGCCAGCGAGCAGGCGCCAGGATCCATATGGCCGATCGACCGCTCGCCCAGGAATGAGGCGCGGCCGCGCGTCGCCTGCAACGGAATGGTGGCGGTCGCAGCTTGATTGGCGACTTCCGCCACTTCCGTCAAGCTGCCAAGATTGCCGACCGACAAACGATCGCTGACGGGGCCGAGCACGTCGAGCAGGGTTTTCTGCCCGCGTTCCGACTTGCCTCGGGCCTGTACCGCCGCCAGGGCCGCCGCAACCGCCCGCGCCACGGCGGCAGCATCCGGCTCGGGGGGCAGCTCCTTGCCGAGGCTCAGAAACAGGGTCCCATAGAGCGGCCCGGACGCCCCGCCGACCGTCATGACCAGTTGCGTGCCGATCGCCCGCAAGGCTTCCGGCAAGGGCTTGGCCGCGATCGTATCAATCTCTGCCAGGACGGCCTCGCAGCCCCGCTTCATATTGACGCCATGGTCGCCGTCGCCGATCGCCTGGTCGAGATCGGTCAAGTGGTCGGAACGGGCGATCACCGCATGGCCGACCTGGTCAATCAATTGTCGTAGCAATCCGGAATCCATATCTCTTCAACCCATTCTGAACTGGTTCCATCCCACAAAACCGACCTGCTTCTCACCCCTCAAGAACGCACGCGCGCACCATCGCGATCGAAATAGAGCGGATTTTGCAGTTCCAATGCCACAACGTCGCCGACATCCAGCTGGGCATCCGGCTGCACCAGGGTCGTTACCTTGTGGCCATTGAAATCGATATGCAGATGATTCTGGTCGCCGAGATGTTCGATCCAGTCGATCCGGGCGGCTGCACCATTGTGATGGCTGATCAGGAGATTCTCCGTCCGTACACCGATCGTTTCTGCGGCACCCGGCATCGCCACGTCCGGAAAGAGCCCGCGCGGGATCAGGTTTATGTGGGGCTGGCCAAGGCGCGTCGCGACATAGACATCGTTGGGGTCTTCGTAGATCTCGCGTGGCGCGCCGATCTGCACCAGCTTGCCATCGCGCAACACGCCGATCCGGGTCGCCATGGTCATGGCCTCGATCTGGTCATGCGTGACATAGAGCACGGTGGCGCCGAGCTCATGCTGGATGCGCTTCAATTCCAGCCGCAGCTCGTTGCGCAGCTTGGCATCCAGCGAAGACAGTGGTTCGTCCATGAGATAGATCTTGGGATTGCGCACCAGTGCCCGGCCAATCGCGACACGCTGCATCTCGCCGCCGGAGAGCCGCGTCGCCCGGTTCTGCAGCTTGTGATCGATATGCAGCATGGTGGCGACTTCGTCGATCTTGCGCCTGATTTCATCTTCGGGGACACGCCGCGTTGGCGAGCGCAAGGGAAACGCCAGGTTGTCGTAGACCGAAAGATGGGGATAGAGCGAATATTGCTGGAAAACGAAGGCAACATCGCGCAGGGCCGGCGCGTCGCCCGAAACATCCCGGCCATCGATCATCACCCGGCCGGAATCCAAAGCCTCCAGGCCGGCGACAAGGCGCAAGGTCGTGGTCTTGCCGGCACCCGTCGGGCCCAGCAGAACCACGAACTCGCCGTCCTCGATCGCCAGGTCAATATGGTCCACGGCAGTCACCGGGCCGAAATTCTTGGTAGCGTTATGCAGAACGACATCAGCCATGACGGACTCCCTGCAACGTGCTCTCGTGCAGGGCCGTACGAATGGCGCGCCCGCTCTGGCCTTCGAAAATCGACAACTTTTCCGGTTTGAAAGTGAGGCCGATCTGGCTGCCGACGGCGGCGCGCCGATCGGCCGCGACACGCGCCCGGACCTTGCCATGCTCAGTGATGACGGTGACGATCTGGGTGGTGCCGAGATATTCCGTGCCGAAGACCTCCCCCCGCAACCCGGCCTCGTCACTCAAGCGGATATGTTCGGGCCTGGCGCCGAGGACCAGTTTCTGACTGCTGATATCTTCATGCGCCTCCGGCACCTCGATCGACAGGCCATTCAGGCGGATATGATGATCGCCGCGCTGCAGGCCGCCCTCGAAGGCCAGGAAGTTCATGGCCGGCGAGCCGATGAAATCAGCGACGAAAATGGTCGCCGGCCGCTCATAGACGTCGCGCGGCGTGCCGAGCTGTTCGATGACGCCGTGATTCATCACCGCGATCTTGTCGGCCATGGCCATCGCCTCCATCTGGTCGTGGGTCACGTAGATGGTGGTGGCGTGGAGCCGGTCATGCAGGGCACGCAATTCGTGACACATCAGCGTGCGGAACTCCGCATCCAGCGCACCCAAGGGCTCATCCATCATGAAGGCGGCCGGCTGCCGGACAATGGCGCGGCCGAGCGCCACGCGCTGGCGGTCGCCGCCGGCAAGGCCCGAGACGGGTTTGTCGAGCAGATGGGTGATGCGCAGGATGCGGGCCGCCTCCTCCACCCGCGTCTTGATCTCGGTCCTTGACGTCCCCTGGCATTTCAGCGGAAAGCCGATATTAGCCCGCACATTCATATGCGGATAAAGAGCAAAGAGCTGGAAGACGAAGGCGATGTCGCGCTGGGCCGCCCGCTTGAAGGTGACGTCTTCGCCGCCCAACAGGATCTCCCCGCCGGTCGGCAGCTCAAGCCCCGCGATCATGCGCAAAGTGGTCGTTTTGCCGCAACCGGAAGGCCCCAGCATAACGAAGAACTCGCCGTCCTCGACCACGAAGCTGGAACCCTTGACGGCGACGAATTCGCCGAAGGCCTTTTGTAGATTCTGCACGCGAATTTCAGCCATCAGGTCACTCCGGGAATTTGCCGACGATGGTGAATAGACCAGTTCCCACCAGCAGGGTGACAAAAGAATAGGAATAGAGCGTCAGGGAGACCGGCTGCATCAGCATCACTACGCCAAGGGCAATGATGATGACCGCGGCCATCTCCCAGGGACCGCGCTTCAGCCACCTTTGCGGCTCGCCACCGCGCTCTACCTGCACTGGATCTGTCTGTTTCACGGTTCCACTCCTATTTCCGGACTGCACCGAAGGTGATACCGCGCAGCAGATGCTTGCGAAGCAGGATGGTGAAAGCGACGATCGGCACCAGGAACAGCGTGGTGCCGGCGGCGACGGCCGGCCAATCCTGCCCGCCCTCGCCGATGATGGTGGGAATGAACGGTGGCGCGGTCTGGGCCTCCCCCGATGTCAGCAGCACGGCGAAGGCATATTCGTTCCAGGCAAAGATCAGGCAGAAGATGGCGGTGGCGGCGATGCCGGTGGCAGCCTGCGGCAGCACGACCTTGTAGAAAGCCTGCAGACGGGTATAGCCGTCGATCATTGCCGCTTCCTCATATTCGCGTGGGATTTCGTCGATGAACCCCTTCAGCAGCCAGACAGCCAGCGAGACATTGACCGCCGTATAGAGCAGGATCATGCCGATCTTGGTATCCGACAGCCCAAGCTGGCGATACATCAGATAGATAGGAATGGCGACGGCAATCGGCGGCATCATGCGCGTCGATAGAATGAAGAACAGCAGATCGTCCTTCAGGGGGATGCGGAAGCGCGAGAAGGCATAGGCAGCCAGCGTACCCAGGGCCACCGAACAGAAAGTCGAGCCGAACGCGATGATCAGCGAATTGGCAAAGCGCGGCAGGAACTTCGAGGGGCCAGCGATCACCATGTTCCGTGACCGCACCAATCTGTCGTACCAGGTATCCGGCGGCGGCAGGCTGGCGATATATTCCGGCGTCTGACGCGATCGCGTCGTGAACAGATTGACGTAACCCTCCGCTGACGGCGTGAAGAAAACTTTCGGCGGATAGGCGATCGAGTCATCCGGCGTCTTGAAACTGGTCATGATGATCCAGATCAGCGGGATGATGGTCACCAGGGTGTAGACGATGACCACGGCGCCGGCGATACGTTTGGTCCAGGCACCCGGCTCGACCACCGAATGCGCGGTTGAGATATGTGCTGTCGCGGCTTTCATCGTTGTTTCACCCGGTTGAGTGCCTTGACATAGATATTGGCGAGACCGAAGACGGTAACGAAAAGGATGATGGCAAAGGCCGAGGAATAGCCGGTGCGCCAGGCCTCAAACGCCTCCCGCTTCAGCGTGATAGAGGCAACTTCCGTGGTCGATCCCGGCCCACCCGAGGTCAGCAGGTTGACCATATCGAACATCTTGAAGTTCTCGATGCCGCGAAACAGCACGGCCAGCATGATGAAAGGCGTCGCCATCGGCAGGGTAATCGACCAGAACTGCCGCCATTTTGATGCGCGGTCGACTTCCGCCGCTTCGTAGATGTAATCGGGAATGGACCGCAATCCGGCAAGGCAGATCAGCATCACATATGGCGTCCACATCCAGACATCGACGATCACCGTCGACCAGGGCGCCAGCTGGATATCGCCGATCATCTGGAAGGATGACGGATCGACGCCGGTCACCGCCGAGATCATCAGGTTGAAGAGGCCGATCTGCGGCTGATAGAGGAATTTCCAGAAATTGCCGACTACCGCCGGCGACAGCATCATCGGCAACAGGATGATCGTCGTCCAGAAACCGTGGCCGCGGAATTTCTTGTCGATGAGATAGGCCAGTGCGAACCCGAGGACAGTCTCGATCAGGATCGTCCAGATGACGAAATGCGCCGTCACCTGCATCGCCGTCCAGGTATCCGCATCAGTCAGAATGCGGCGGTAGTTGTTGATACCGACATATTTGAGCGGCGCATTGGGACGATTGGCGAAATAATTAGTGAAGGACAGGTAGATCGTCCAGACCAAGGGGAAGATATTGATCGCCAGAAGCAGCGCGACCGTCGGGCCGACGAACAGCCAGGAGATGGCGCGATCGGATAGCCCCGTGATCCGCCGGGAAACGATTTCCGGCGTTGCACCCGCTACCCGATCGGCAAGGCCATGCTTGGTCAAAGAATTGCTCATGAAATGCAGTCCTGCAGCAGTCAGTTACAGCTTCGTCACCGGCTCGGCCGATCCGCCCCGCGATCACCCCGCGAGGAGATGAATCACGAGACGGAACGATACCGGGGAGATGGACTAAAGCTTACCCTCGTCCTGGAAGACCTGCGTCCAGTCCTTGATCAATGAATCCAGGGCTTCCTTGGCGGTGCCCTTATCGGCCACCACGAAGTCATGCAGACGCTTCTGCATGTCCTGCAGCAGCTGGGCATAGGACGGCTCGGCCCAGAAATCCTTCACGAAACCCATCGAATCCAGGAATTCCTGGGCGAAAGGCGCGCTCTTCGTAAAGCCGGGATCCTGCAGCACCGACTTGGCGCAGGAATAGCCACCCAGTGACCACCACTTCTTCTGCACATCGGCGCCAGCGAACCACTTGATGTATTTCAGTGCGTCATCTTTGTTGTCGGAATAGGAGACAACCGAGATGCCCTGCCCGCCGAGCTGGGTGAAATGCGACGTCTCCGCCGGGTTGGAGAAGAAGCCGATCTTGTCGCCGCCGACATTCGGGTCTTTATAGAGACCCGGCCAGAAGGCGAACCAGTTCATCATCATCGCGACCTGGCCCGACTTGAAGGCGTCGAGGCCTTCCTGCATATAGGCGTCGGTATAGCCCGGCGGCGTGCAACATTTGAAGACGCTCTTATACATCTCCAAGCCCTTCACCGCGCCCGCCGAATTGACGAAGCCTTCCATCGAATACGGCTTCTTCGGATCTTCATATTGGAAGCCATAATCATAGAGAGCGGCCGTCGCGCCCATGGTAATGCCTTCGGAGCCGCGCTCCGTGAAGATCGACACGCCGTAGCGCTTCTTGCCGTCGATCTCACGACCCTGGAAGAACTCGGCGATCTGCTTCAGCTCATCCCAGGTCTTCGGAGGTGCCAAATCCCTGCCGGTCTTCTGCTTATAGGCTTCCTTGATGTCGGCCCGCTCGAACCAGTCCTTGCGATAGACCCAACCCAGGGCATCGCCCATGGCCGGCAAGGCCCAGTAATTCGGCGTGCCCTTCGGCCACTCTGAATAGCCCAGCACGGTCGCCGGCATGAAATCGTCCATGCTGATGCCTTCCTTCTGGAAGAAATCGTTCAGCTTGACGTAATGGCCGTTTTCCGCCGCGCCGCCGATCCACTGGCTGTCGCCGATGATCAGATCGCAGAGTTTGCCATGCGAGTTGAGTTCATTGAGAAAGCGATCGGCATAATTCGTCCAGGGAACGAATTCGAACTTCATCGCAATGCCGGTCTTGGTCGTGAAATCCTTGGATAATTCGACCAAGGCATTGGCTGGATCCCAGGCGGCCCAGCACAAGGTCAGTTGGCCCGCGGCTTGCGCAGGCTTCATCGGCGTCAGAGCGATCGCAGCAGCAGCGATGGCTCCGGCAAACGCCAGCAATCTTTTCATCTGGTTTCCTCCCACAGTTGTCAAAATCGCCGCCGACAATCGACGGCGCGACGGCCGTGTTGGGTCACGGCCACTTCAA
>DATLIX010000080.1:0-143376 GCA_035539215.1 Dongiaceae bacterium
CGCGGGCGGCATGCAGACGATTGCCTGTCCGGCCTTTCCGCTGGCGGGGCGACAGATCTTCAATGGGCATCTTTTCGTCAACGGCGTGCTGCTGAGCGACAGCCCGATGAAGGATCATCCGTTGACGCCGATGCGGGACGCAAATCTCTGCCGTGTCCTGCAGCGGCAGACCAATCTCTCGGTCGGGCTGGTTTCTTTTGCCGATGTGGATGCCGGACCGGCGGCGATCCGAGCGGCACTTGCGCGCGAAGCGGCGGCGGGTCACCGCATCCAGATCGTCGATGCCCTGACTGATGCGCATCTGCGGTCGATCGGCGCTGCGGTCGCGGATCTGCCGCTGCTCACCGGCGGGTCCGGCATCGCCATGGGCCTGCCCGCCGCTTATCTGGCACAGGGACTCATCGCTGCGCTGAGCCCGGTTCCCGCGACCATGCAGGTGACGGCGGGCCGGCGGGCGATCCTCGCCGGTTCATGTTCGGCGGCTACCCGCGGCCAGGTGGCCACGGCGATCGCGGCGGGATTGCCGACCTTTCAGATCGACGCGCTCGATCTCGCCGCCGGCCGCCAATCGGCGGCGCGAATCCTCGACTGGATCGACGCCCAGCCTGCCGGCAAGCCGTTGCTGGTCTATTCCAGTGCCGAACCGGAAGTGGTCAAGCAGGTTCAGGACAAGCTCGGCCGCGAGGCCGCCGGCGCCGCCGTCGAGCATCTGCTGGCGGAGGTTGCCCGGGGTCTGGTTGCGCGCGGCTTCAATCAGCTGCTGGTCGCCGGCGGCGAGACATCGGGCGCCGTCGTTCAGGCGCTTGGGGCCGGTACGCTCGCCATCGGACCGGAGATCGATCCCGGCGTGCCCTGGACCCGCAGCCTGTCGGTCCCCGATGTCGCCCTTGCCTTGAAATCGGGGAATTTCGGCGCTGCGGATTTCTTTCTGAAGGCCTGGGACAAGCTCAACTGAGGCGAAGGCCGTAATCGAAGGGAACGCATGATGTCCGAAGCCCGCCTGAGAGAGCAGATTTGCAGCGTCGGACTGTCGATCTTCCAGCGTGGTCTGACCTTCGGCTCGACCGGCAATATTTCGGTACGTTCACCGGATGGCGGTTGGCTGATGACGCCGACCAATGCTTCCATGGGCAATCTCGACCCGGCGCGCCTCGCCAAGCTCGATGCGACGGGCCGGCACATTGACGGGGACAAGCCGACCAAGGAGGCCTTTCTCCATCGCGTCATGTATGCCGAGAGGCAGAACGCCGCTGCCGTCGTGCATCTCCATTCGACTCATTCAGTCGCGGTTTCGTGCATGCACGGCCTCGATTGCGCGAACTGCCTGCCGCCATTGACGGCCTATTACGTGATGCGCGTGGGGCGGCTGCCGCTGGTTTCCTATTATCCGCCGGGAGATGAGGATCTGGCGCGTGCTGTCGGAAAGCTTGCCGGCAAGCACCACGCGGTTCTCTTGGCCAATCACGGTCCGGTGGTCGCCGGCACGACCCTGGAAACCGCCCTCTATGCAACGGAAGAGCTGGAGGAGACGGCACGGATCTTCCTGCTCTTGCGCAATTCGCCTGTCAGCCCGCTCACCGAAGCCCAGGTCAAGGTCCTGCTCGAGCGCTTTCCTTCATAGAGCTGGATCGGTAACCCGCCGCATCTGTCGAAGCATGTCGTCGGCGCGTCAAGAAAGCCGGCGGCGGCAAAGCCAGTCTTTGCAAGCTTGATATCAGGATGCGGCCGCATCGGGGTATTTCTGGACAATCAGATGCGATAAAGGGCTGGCGAGGGGTAACTGTCGCCTTTTGTCCCTTTACATTTGCGGCGCCATCTACATCTGATAAGGAAGTCCTTAACGACGACCGGGCCGATACTGTCCGGCTGCTCTTCAATTTTCGGTCTGATATCCTCTGAATATTCGGTTCCGTCCGGAACTAGAATGCCTCCCACATAGTTCTCGCAATACCCTGCCGCTCGTTTCATTGCCCTCCCTGAGCCCAGGCGTCCGCTATCGATGACACAATAGAATGAAACGGTCCTATCTTCTCGGTGTCGCCGCTGCGGTACTCTGTGTTGTGGTCGTAGGCACCCTGGCTTTGGTATGGCGTCCGGCACTGGCGCCGATCGTCCCCGTGACATCGCCCAGTTTCGATCCGGGCCTGGTGCGACGCGGGGCGGACCTGGCCGCACTCGGCGACTGCAATACCTGTCACACCGCACCGCTGGGAAAGACCTTTGCCGGCGGGCGGCCGCTGCAGACGCCTTTCGGAACCATATATGCGACCAATATCACGCCCGATCCGCAAACCGGCATCGGCCTGTGGTCGGAAGCAGCTTTCGTTCGCGCCATGCGGGAAGGTGTCGATCGCGAAGGACGGCATCTTTATCCCGCCTTTCCCTATGACCATTTCACCTTGATTTCGGATGATGATGACAAGGCGCTCTATGCCTATCTGATGACCCGCCAGCCGGTCCATGCCGAGGCGCTGAAAAATGTGCTGCCTTTCCCCATCAACATACGGATGATCCTCGCCGGCTGGAATCTCTTCTATCTCGACAAGGGTCCTTTCCGGCCCGATCCGTCGCACGATGAGCTATGGAACCGCGGTGCCTATCTGGTCGAAGGCGTGGGCCATTGCGGCGCCTGCCATACGCCACGCAATGCGCTGGGTGCCGAAGAAAAGGACGATGCCTTTGCCGGCGGCGAGGCCGAGGGCTGGCATGCCTTCAGTATCAATCAGTCTTCGCAATCGCCTGTCGCCTGGGACGTCCAGTCGCTGCAGGCCTATCTGGCCAATGGCTGGCATGGCTTGCATGGGGTTGCCCGGGGACCCATGGCGCCGGTCGTGGATAATCTCAGCGAATTGCCGGAAGGGGATATACGCGCTATTGCCGTCTACATCGCGTCGCGGATGAAGAGCGATACGACGCCGGATTCACAGGAAAGCACCGTGCCGCTGGCGCGAAATCCGGAGAATAATCCCGGTTCGAAGCCGCAATCGGCCGGCAGCCAGAGCGCCGTGCCGGTTTCCGTGGCAGAGGAAGATGAAGCCGGCGCCCGAATCTATGTCGCAACCTGTGCGACCTGTCATGAAAGCGGCCGGCCGGTTCCCTATGGCGGCATCCATCTCTTCCTGAGCACCGCCGTCACCGGCGAAAGCCCGCAGAATCTCGTCAATATCGTGCTGGCCGGCCTGCCGGCGAGCGACGGCACCAAGTCGCCGATCATGCCCAATTTCGGCGGTGTGCTGTCCGATGCAGAGGTGGCGGATCTCGCGCGATATCTGCGGGAAATGGCCGGCAAGCCGGCCTGGGACGATCTGGAAGCGAAAATCAAGACGGCACGCGGCGCGCTCTCCGGGCCTGCCGCATCGACAGCAGCAAGCAAATGAGGTTGCCATGGTTGCTCTGACGGTCAATGGAAGCCGGCATGAAATTGATGCCACGCCCGAGACACCGCTGCTCTATGTCCTGCGCGAGGATTTGCGGCTGAATGCCGCCAAATACGGATGCGGCCTTGGCCAATGCGGGGCCTGCACCGTCATCGTCGGCGGTGAAGCCGTTTTCTCCTGTGTGACGCCGGTGGCGCTGCTTGACGGGAAGTCGATCACCACGCTGGAAGGGTTGGGTACGATCGATCATCCCTCGGCCCTCCAAAGGGCTTTCATCGAGATGCAGGCAGCCCAATGCGGCTACTGCATTGCCGGCATAATGATGCGCGCCCAGGCCCTGCTGCAGCAGGACCCGCATCCGTCGGATGTGGAAATCCGACGCCATTTGGAACCTCATCTCTGCCGGTGCGGCACGCATATGCGTATCCTGCGTGCCGTTCATCGTGCGGCGGAGATAATGAGCGCCGAGCGAACCCAGGAGGCGGCGCAATGATGCGCCAGGCAAGGGTGTGGCCCAACCCGGGGCGCGGCGCGATCGGCGGCATTTCCCGCCGCGCGGCATTGGTTGGGGCGGGTGCGCTGATCGTCAGCTTTTCCATCATGCCGGCGGCATGGCCGCAGGAATCCGAGACCCCCGATACCGGCGGCAGCAAACTGCCGGGCAGCCTCGCGATCGAGCCGCATCTCGATGCCTGGATCAAAGTTGCGCCGGATGGCGCCGTCACCGTCTTTACCGGAAAGGCCGAGTTGGGGCAGGGCATCAAGACCGCCTTCCTGCAGATTGCGGCCGAGGAACTCGACCTGCCGCTGGAGCAATTGACCATCGTCACGGCGGATACGCAGCTGACAGCAAATGAGGGTTATACCGCGGGCAGCCACTCGATCCAGGATAGCGGCACCGCCATTCGTAACGCGGCTGCCCAGGTGCGGGAAATTCTTATCGGCGTGGCGGCGCAACAATTGGGACTGCCGGCCGCAGCGTTGCGCGCCGAGAACGGCTCGGTGGTGGCGCAGGACGGCCGCAAGCTGTCTTATGGCGCGCTGGTTTCGGGCAACCTGCTGCATGTCACGGCGCAGCCCGCGTCCAAGCTCAAGGATCCCAGCACGTTCAAGGTCATGAACCGTCCGGTGCAGCGTCTCGACATTCCGGCAAAGGTCACGGGCGGTGAGGCGTTTCTCCAGGACATGCGCCTGCCCGGCATGCTGCATGCGCGGATCGTGCGCCCACCCAGCTATGGCGCGACGCTCGAGCAGGTCGATCTCGCCACGGTCGGCACAATGCCGGGCTTCGTCAATGCGGTGCGCGACGGCAATTTTCTCGCCGTAGTCTTTGAGAAGGAGTTCCAGGCCATCCAGGCGATGCGCATCCTGGCCGCCTCCGCGCAATGGGCCGAAAAGCGGGCGTTGCCGGAGCAGTCACGAACTGCCGAGGTGATACGCGGCTTGCCGTCGCATGACTATGTCATTCTCGACAAGGCTGCGGCTCTGCCCGGCGGCCAGCCCAGTACCGGGGTCGGCGCCGGGGTCAATGCCGGGGCCAGTATTGCGGCCGACTATTCGCGGCCGTTTCAATCGCATGGCTCCATCGGTCCTTCCTGCGCGATCGCGCAGCTGGACCGGAACGGCATGCTGACGGTGTGGACCCATACGCAAGGGGTCTATCCTGATCGCAATGCGATTGCCGAGATGGTGCGGATGCCGGCCCAAAGGGTGCGCTGCATTCACGTGCAGGGATCTGGCTGCTATGGCCATAACGCTGCCGATGATGCCGGTGCGGACGCGGCCTTGCTCGCAAGCAAGATGCCGGGCCGGCCGATCAGGGTGCAGTGGATGCGGGAGCAGGAACATGCCTGGGAACCGTTCGGTCCGGCAATGGTCACCCGCGCTACGGCCTCGCTGAACGACGACGGCGGGATCGCTGGCTTCACCTTCGACGTCTGGAGCAACACGCATAATATGCGCCCCGGCACCGCCGGTGCCTTGCTGGCGGCCCAGCATATCGCCGCACCGTTTCCGATACCGGAGCCAAAGCCGATACCCCAGCCGGAAGGCGGGGGAGACCGGAATGCCATTCCGCTCTATGATTTTCCGGCCGCACGCGTGGTTCATCACTTCCTGCCGGATATGCCGATCCGGATATCGGCCATGCGATCGCTCGGCGCCTATATGAACATCTTTTCCCTGGAAGGCTTCATGGACGAGGCAGCGCTTGCCGCCAAGACGGACCCGGTGGAATTCCGCCTGCGCCATCTGAAGGACGAACGGGCGCGCGCTGTCGTCTCGGCCACGGCGGATGCGTTCGGATGGAAGAACCGGCCGCATACGGCGAATGGTACGGGCTCCGGTTTCGCCTTTGCCCGCTACAAGAATCTGGCGGCTTATTGCGCCCTCGCCATGGAGGTCGAAGTGGACCGCGATTCAGGTCGCGTGCGTCTGCGCCGTGTCGTCGCGGCGATCGATACCGGCCAGGTGGTCAACCCCGATGGTGTGCGCAACCAGATCGAAGGCGCCATTCTGCAATCGGCAAGCTGGACGCTGTATGAAAGCATCAGCTTCGATCGGACCCGGATCACCTCGGTCGACTGGTCGACCTATCCGATCCTGCGCTTCCAAAGCGTGCCCGACAGTGTCGAGGTGCATATCATCGATCGTCCTGGCCTGCCATTCCTGGGCGCCGGCGAGGCGGGCCAGGGGCCGGCAGCGGCGGCGATTGCCAATGCCATTGCGGATGCCACCGGCAAACGTCTGCGCGATCTGCCTTTGACGGCCGAACGCCTGAAAAGTGCAATCAATGCCTGAGGCATCGCCAAACCGCCGGCCTGAAGGGTTCCGTCTTTCAGCAGCGGGACCAGACCCTAGAGAACGGTCGGATTGAGCCCGCCGTCCACGGAGATGGTTGTTCCGGTGATATAGCCGGCGCGGTCGGAAGCGAGAAACAGGACGCTATTCGCGATATCTTCCGGTGTGGCCATGCGGCCCAGCGGAATCTTCTCGATGCTGCGGGTCCGTGCCGCTTCGATCGTGATATTCGCCGCCGCGGCATCCACCGCCAATCCTTCCAGCACGCGACCGGTTTCGGTCAGGCTGGGGCTGATGCCGACGACCCGGACACCCGACGGCGCGTAGGTCGCGCCAAGGCCGGCCGTGGCCAGCATCAACGCGGCATTGGCCGCCCCGCCGGCGAGATGGACGGAGGAGGCGACCTTGCCGCCGGTGCCGATGATATTGACGATGACACCGCTGCCGCGCTGCGCCATGCGCTTGATCACGGGATCGATGACGTTGATCGTGGAAAAGTACTTCGCGTCCATGGCCGCCCGCCATAAAGCCGGTGTCAGATCCTTCGGCTGCGCGCGGCGTGCGGCACCGGCCGAATTGACGAGAATATCGATCGGCCCAAGTTCGGCCTCCACACGCTCGACCATCGCCTGGGCTGCCTCGGCGGAACTGCAGTCGGCGGCAACGCCCAGCACGCCGGGCAGATTTTTCAACGCGTGATCCAGATTCTGCTGCGAGCGCGAGCAGATGGCTATCTTCGCGCCTTCGGCGGCGAATCCCAGGGCACAAGCGAGGCCGATGCCTTTCGAGCCGCCGGTGATCAAGACGCGCTTACCTTCATGACCGAGATTCATGATGTGACTTCACTCCAAAGAAGGCTCTCCGCAGATGCAATGGCTGTTTCGTCCGCATGCGCGCCAAGGACGTGACGGCAGGGCACCAAAGGAAAGCTGATGAGGACCGCAGGGATGCGATCCGGGTGGAAGTGAAATCAATATGGAACGGGGCGCCGGATTTGGCAATTCGGCTTGCGGAAAAAATCGCCCGTAAGCGACCCCGGCATGGGCCGACCGCGGTTGCCCCTTTGCCTGACGATCGCCTGTCAGCAGCGGGGGCCGCGACCGGCCTTTTATCGGGGTTTTACATATGCCCGGGTCCGACGAGGCCGCCGAACAGCCAGAGAACCAGCAGGATGATGATCACGAGGCCGAGAACGCCGCCGAGGCCACGCCCGCCATAACGGCTGTGCGCGTAATAGCCGCCACCGCCGCCAAAAACAAGAATCAAAATCAGGATGAGCAGTAGCATTCAAACCCCCTCTTCTGGCATCAAGGAATGCGCAAGTCACCGCAAGCAACTCGGAATTGAGACAATGGTTCCCGACCCGTCCGGGAGGTGGTATCCGTCGCCTCGCCCCCGGGGATGTTGGCGGGTAGGGGACGGGAGCGCAGGCCCGGCCTGTCGCGGTGGCATATGGCAGACGAAGGGACGTTATGAACAAGACCGACAGGCAGCCCGAAGCGGCGAAAATCGATGATCGCACCGGTTTTGTGCGCATCCGCGGCGCGCGCGAGCACAATCTCAAGAATGTCGATGTCGATATCCCGCGTGACGCGCTGGTGGTCTTTACCGGCGTCTCGGGTTCGGGCAAGTCCTCGCTCGCCTTCGGGACGCTCTATGCCGAGGCGCAGCGGCGCTATCTGGAATCCGTTTCGCCTTATGCGCGCCGCCTGTTCCATCAGATGGCGGTCCCGGAAGTCGATGAAATTGAGGGCCTGCCGCCGGCCGTCGCCCTGCAACAGCAGCGCGGCGCCCCCACCACCCGCTCAACCGTCGGCAGCGTGACGACGCTGTCGAATCTCCTGCGCATGCTTTATTCCCGCGTCGGCGATTATCCGAAGCACCAGCCGCATCTGGAGGCGGAAGCCTTCTCGCCGAATACGCCGGCAGGGGCCTGCCCCACCTGTCATGGTCTCGGCCGTATCTATGACGCGACGGAGCGCTCCATGGTACCGGATGACAATCTGACGATCCGCGAACGGGCGATCGCCGCCTGGCCGCCCGCCTGGCACGGGCAGAATCTGCGCGATATCTGCGTCACCCTCGGGTTCGACATCGATACGCCGTGGCGCAACCTGCCCAAGAAGGATCGGGACTGGCTGCTGTTCACCGAGGAGCAGCCGGTGGTCCCCGTCTATGCCGGCTATGAGCCGCATGAAGTACGCCGCGCGCTCAAGCGCAAGGACGAGCCGAGCTACCAGGGCACCTTCACGGGCGCCCGGAAATACGTGCTGCAGACTTTTGCCAATACCGAGAGCGCGCTGATGAAACGGCGCGTGTCGAAATATCTGGTCAACAGCGCCTGCCCGCTATGCCATGGCAAGCGGCTGCGCCGGGAATCCTTGTCCGTTACCTTCGCCGGGCTCGACATCGCCGCGCTCTCGGGTCTGCCGCTCTCGCAGCTCGTCAAATTACTGCGCCCCTACGCGGATGGCACGGCGGATGCGCTGGCGCAGATGGCGGTTCGCCATGCGGAGAAGGCGAAGGTGGCGACACGCATCGCCGAAGATCTCGTCAGCCGCCTGAAGGTCATGCTGGACCTCGGCCTTGGCTATCTGGCGCCGGAACGCAGCACGCCGACTTTGTCGCCCGGGGAGTTGCAACGGCTGCGCCTCGCAACCCAGGTACGCTCGAATCTGTTCGGCGTGGTCTATGTCCTGGATGAGCCCTCGGCAGGCCTGCACCCGGCCGATACGGAGGCGCTTCTGGCGGCGCTCGATCAGCTGAAGGCGGCGGGAAATTCGCTCTTTGTCGTCGAGCACGAGTTGGATGTGATCGCCCATGCCGATTGGATCGTCGATGTCGGCCCGGCCGCGGGCCAGCATGGCGGCGAGATATTGTATAGCGGTCCGCTCGCGGGTCTTGCGTCCGTGCGGAAATCGCAGACCGCGCGCCATTTCTTCGCCAGCGGCGTCGAAAAGCGTCCCGTTCTCGATCGCGCGCCGCGCCTGCCGAAAGGCTGGCTCGAGCTGCGCGGCGTCACGCGCAACAACCTCCAGGGCCTCGATATCGCCTTTCCGCTCGGCGTGCTGACGACGGTGACGGGGATTTCCGGTTCCGGCAAATCGAGCCTCGTCAGCCAGGCGCTCATCGAACTCGTTTCGGCGCAGCTGGGACAGGACCTGTCCAAGGAAGAGAATCTCGAGAGCGAGGGCCTGGAGCACGGACCCGATACCGCCGTCGAAGGCCGCATCGCCGGCGGTCTTGCCGGCATAAAACGCCTGGTCCAGGTCGACCAGCGGCCGATCGGCCGAACGCCGCGTTCCAATCTGGCGACCTATACCGGGCTTTTCGACAATGTGCGGCGTATCTTCGCCAATACCAAGCAGGCACGGGCAAGGCGCTATGATGCCGGCCGCTTCTCCTTCAACGTGGCCAAGGGGCGGTGCGAGACCTGCAGCGGCGAGGGTTTCGTGATGGTGGAGCTGCTCTTCCTTCCCAGCGTCTATGCACCCTGTCCGACCTGCCACGGCGCGCGTTACAACGCCAAGACGCTGGAGATCAAGTATCGCGAGAAAAGCATCGCCGATGTGCTGGCGATGACCGTGGATACCGCTTGCGAGTTCTTTGCCGACGATCCCCATCTTTTCCGCGCCCTCTCGGTGGTGCGCGAGGTTGGCCTCGGCTACCTTCGCCTCGGCCAGCCGGCGACCGAGTTATCGGGCGGCGAGGCCCAGCGCATCAAGCTGGCGACAGAGCTGCAGCGGGCCGAGCGGGGCAATACGCTTTATGTCCTCGATGAGCCGACGACAGGTTTGCACCCAAGCGATGTGGAGAAGCTCGTCCTGCAGCTTGACAGGCTCATCGATGCCGGCAACACCGTGATCCTCGTCGAACACGATATGCGTGTTGTTGCCGGCAGCGACTGGATTGTCGATATCGGCCCTGGAGCCGGAACGGAAGGCGGCAAGGTGGTGATTTCCGGCACCGTCGCCGAGCTATGCCGCAGCAAGGAAAGTCGTACCGCGCCTTATCTCAAGCGGTTTCTTGACTTGCACGGATGAAGCGGCACGTTACGTGCCGTCTTCTGCGCGCGAAGATGAGACGTCAGGTTGATCTCCCGGATCGATCAGTTGATCGTAGGTTCGTGACAAATTCCTGTCGCGGCCGCTGTGACATCGTTGATTTCGGAACCATTCCATTACAGCGGTAACCTCTTTCCCCAGCACGGCAACACTGTGGCAACACGCAGCCGACAGGATCACCTGATCGGCCTACGGGCGCCTGTTCGAGGCGCATCATGAACGGCCGTCGGGTAAGCCGCCAGACGTGGCTGCTCTTGTTAGTCTGACCTGACCAGACTTTCTCCGGCCAAGGAGATTGCCGTGAACCTTGCCACCCATTCATCTTCCCGCTCGGTGCGGCGATGCCTCTCGGCCGGTTCGGTTTGATAGGTCTACAAGACGCAGCGAACAGCCCCTCTCTTTAAGCACGCGCTTCAAGACGAAGCCGGCATACGGCTGGCGCCCTTTCCCATGAAATGCAGTAGTCCTCGGTTTGAAAGGAAATACGATGTGCGGAATAGCTGGCTGGGTTAGCTATGATGGCGATCTTCGGACGCAGGAAAGCATTATCAAGACAATGACGGAGACAATGGCGCTGCGCGGCCCCGATGCAGGCGGCATGTGGATCGATCGGCATGTCGGATTGGGGCATCGGCGCCTGGCGATCATCGATCTGACCGGCGGCGTGCAGCCGATGCAGGCCGAAGATGAAGGGCGGACAATCGCCTCTCTCATCTATACCGGCGAGGTCTATAACTTTGTCGAATTGCGGGACGAGCTGATTCAGCTCGGCCATAGTTTCAAGACGCGCAGCGACACTGAAGTCGTCCTGCGCGGCTATCTGCAATGGGGCGACGGGGTGGCCGAACATCTCAATGGTATGTTCGCCTTCGCCATCTGGGACACTCGCACGGAAGAGCTCTTTCTGATCCGCGATCGCATGGGCGTGAAGCCGCTTTTCTTCTATCCCATGGCGGACGGCGTGTTGTTCGGCTCGGAGCCGAAGGCGATTCTTGCCCATCCTTCCGTCGAGCCACGTGTCACCAAGGACGGCTTGCGTGAATTGATGGTGCTGGCGAAGAACCCGGAGGTGACGATCTATGCCGGCATGTATGAAGTGCGGCCGGGACAGGTCGTGCGCATCAACCGCAACGGGATCACCAAGCGGCGCTACTGGAAACTCGAAGCGCGCGAGCACGAGGACGACTTGCAGAAAACCGTGAAAACGGTTGCCGAGCTGCTTGACGATATCGTGCGGCGCCAGGTGGTCTCCGACGTGCCGCTTTGTAGCCTGCTGTCCGGAGGCCTCGATTCCTCGACGGTGACAGCGATGGCGGACCGGGCGATCCTCGCCGGACAAGGTGAGCGGATTCGGTCGTTCTCGGTCGATTTCGCCGATCATGGCGTGGGTTTCGTCGCCAACGATCTGCACAAATCCTCCGATACGCCGTTCGTTCGTGACTTCGTCTCCCATATCGGCTGCAACCACACCGAGGTCGTGCTGGACAGCCGGGAACTCGCCGATCCCGATCTCAATCGGGCCGTTCTGAAGGCAAGCGACTTTCCGCTCAGCGCTTCGGGCGACATGTTCTCCTCGCTCTATCGGCTGTTCCAGGCCGTTCGAACCAATTCCACGGTGGCCTTGTCCGGCGAATCGGCAGATGAAGTTTTCGGCGGCTATTCCTGGTTTCATGACCCCAGGGCCGTCGAGGCGGCCACCTTCCCCTGGCTGGTCACCACCGGAGCGACCTTCGACGGCGCCCAGGTGTTAAAGCCCGATCTGCTGGAAGGCCTGGATCTGGCGACATTCCAGGCCGACAGCTATGCCGAGGCTATTGCCGAGGTGCCGGTCCTGAAGAGCGAGGACCAGTCCGAACGGCGCATGCGGGAAATCAGCTATCTTCACCTCACCCGCTTCGTCCAGTTCCTGCTGGACCGCAAGGACCGCATGAGCATGGCTGTTGGACTGGAGGTGCGGGTACCGTTTTGCGATCATCGGCTGGTCGACTATGTCTTCAATATTCCGTGGCATATGAAGACGTTCGACGGCCGGGAAAAAAGCATCTTGCGCGCCGCGGCCCGCGATCTGCTGCCGCAATCAATCATCGAACGGCAGAAGAGCCCTTATCCGTCGACTCAGGATCCCGCTTATGAGAAGGCCGTTCGCGACGAGGTGGCCAGCGTCTTGCGGGACAGGTCTCATCCCGCGACGTCATTTCTCAATAAAAAGGCGGTCGAGGGCATTCTCACGCAACCGCTGGGCAATATCAGCTCGCTCGCCCAACGCTCCGGCCTCGAACGTGCGCGTTCGCTCAGCGCCTGGGTCAAGGACCACGATGTCGTGCTGGACATGTAGGCAGCCGCGGCCGGCCGGTGGCCTCGCTTTAGCCCGGCTTGCCGGCACTACCCCGGAAGTTGCCTGCGCCAGGCAGCGATAAGACGCCGTACTTACCTCACGATGCCGGTGAAGCCAGCCCACCGGCATCGTTTTTGCTTTCGTCTCCCGCCGCCAACCAGCGCGGCCCTGCGAGCCCCGCCCAAACCAAAGCCCCCCACGCATGAGGGGCGGTCCCGGCATTTTGATATTGAGAATTATTCGCAATACGGCTAAGTTGTGCGTCACGGCCGATCCCGGCAGGCGGTCTCCAGGAGGAATCTCCAGAGGGTCAGCTGAGGAAGCACTCTCGCTGAGTGCCTTCGGGGTAAGGCTGCGGAATGGGGCGACACCTTCAGTTAGACCTATCGGATGTTTCAGTTTTCATGACGGAAAGCCGCAACCGCCTGTTGACGGCTTTTGCCGAGCATCAGCAGGGACTGATGCGCTTTCTCCTGCGGCGATTGGGGAATCACGCATTGGCACAGGACCTGGTTCAGGAGACCTGGTTGCGCGTGGCTGCGGCCGCCGTCGCGCCCGATTTGGCATCCGCCGAGATGCTGACCAGGGAAAGGCATGCCCGGAATCCCGATCCGGCGGGCCGAAATGCGCCAGGACAGGGTGACAGAGGCGGGCGGGGTGACGGAAGCGGGCGCCGGGGCCAGGGGGCGATCGTAAATCCGCGAAACTATCTGTATCGCATCGCCGCCAATCTCGCCGTCGATCATCAGCGCCACGAAAATCACGGCGTCGAAGTTTGCGCCGAGCCTGATCGCGTCGCCGCCGTCGCCGATCCGGCGCCGTCGCCGGAAAGCATTGTCGCGCATCGAGGCGAACTGCGGCAATTGCTGCAGGCAATCGATCGATTGCCGCCGCGCTGCCGTGAGGTCTTCCTGCTGACCAAACTGCATGGCCTCAGCTATGCGGAGGTTGCCGTGCGCCTGGGCATCTCAAAGAACACGGTGATGGTTCACATGACCAATGCCTTGGCCCAACTGGCCGATTATCGTCGATGATCATGCTTTTCCACGGCTGAAAGAGTTTCGGCTAATGCCTTCTTCGCGCTGAAACGTCCTGAAGAATAGGACATCAACAAACCCGTGGCGTCGTAAACAGCTGGTCATGTTCGCAAGATGGCGCGGCGATGCGGGGCCGCCAAGAAGACCGTTGCCGCGTGACTGAATGATCGGGGAGCTTATGAGACGACCATTGCCCAACCGGGCCTTGGCAGAGGCGCGGCATTGGCACGTGCGCTTGCAGGATGAGCCGGTGCGGCCAGCGGACAGGCAGGCCTTCGCGTATTGGCTTGCGGCCAGTCCGGACAATCGACGGGCCTGGGAAGCGGTGACGTTGCTGGCGCAGCAGCTGGAGCGCGATATGGCGGCGGCAGCGCCGCTTTTGCGGCGGCTCTATCCGGTGCGATCATCGAGGTCGGATCCGGCGCCGTCCGGTGATCGCTCCGCTGAGCCGGTGTTCCATCCGGCATCCGCGGCCACGGCCGGTAGTGCGTCGCGACGGCATTTGCTGCGGGTGGCAGCCGCGGCCGGGACGTTATTGCTCGGCGGCGGCGTATTGCTGCGGCAGGTCGGCCGCTGGGGCGATTATCAGAGCGGCCGCGGCGAGCGGCGGCAGTTTCGACTGGCGGACGGCTCCCGTGTGGAGATTGGCGCAGAGACTGCCTTTGCTGTCGATTTCACGGCCCGGGAGCGGCTCATTGATCTCCGGGAGGGCGATGCATTCTTCAATGTGGCGGCTGATGCCGCGCGACCCTTCGTGGTCCAGGCGGGCGATGGGCGGATCGAAGCGCTGGGTACGCGCTTCAGCTTGCGCGTCCGCGATGAGATCGTCGATCTCGCCGTGCGCGAGCATGCTGTTGCCGTGGAGCTGCCGGGCCAGCCTTTGCGTCGGGTGCAGGCCGGGCAGGGTCTGCGTTTCGCGAGGGGCATGATTGGCGAAGTCACGCCCGTCGATCTCGCCGCTGTGGAAGCTTGGCGGGACGGCCGCATGCTGTTCACCGATACCGCGCTCGAAGATGTGGTGCGGGAAATCGACAGATATCGGCGTGGGCACGTCATCATCACCGATCAGGCGCTGGCCGGGTTGCGGGTAACAGGCTCCTTCCGCACCGATGACACCGATGCGGCCCTGCGCATCATCGCTGAAACCCTGCCAGTCCGCGTCGACGACTTCCTGGGCCTCGTGGTGCTGATCCGCCCCGCAGCATAAGACTACCTCCTCAGTCTATCGCCCCTCCTGCCGGCCTCGCCGCCTTCGGCGCAAAAGTTCGGCCAGGACTAATGGTTCCACCCGCTTCGGTCGTCTTTAATGATATTGCGTCTCATTCTCATTATTTGGGAGGAGAAGCGTCGGAGAACAACGCCGGTATGAATCCAAGGGGGCAGTATGCGTATGGGGCAGGGTATCAAGGGCGGTCGCCAGGCAACGCCGGGCCGCGCGGGGGATCGTCAGGCAACAAGTTCCCCGGGGCGGGAACCGGCAGGTGCCCCTGCGCCCAGGGGCTTCAGGTCACGACAGAAGAGCCGGCTTGCCGGCATGCACCGCAAGTCGCTTCTCCTGCTGTTGACCTCCCTGGCTCTTCCCGCCAGCACGGCGGCCTTCGCGGATGAGCTGCGAAAGCCGGTACTACCGACAGCGATCGCGGCAGCGGACATGCACCATTTTTCGATCCCCAGGCAGCGTCTCGACACCGCCATGGGGGCGTTTTCTCTGGCGACCGGGATGCAGTTCTTTCTCGATGCGCGGATAGCGCAAGGACTGACGTCACCGGGAATCGAAGGTGACTTCACGGCGGACCAAGCCTTGCGCCAATTGCTGCAGGGTACCGGCCTCACTTTCCGCTATGTCGACGAAAATACCGTTACCCTGGAGAAATTGCCGGCAAACGGCGGCACGGCCTTGCCGGGCGTGTCGGTGACGGGCGACAGCGGTGGCGAAACCGGCATGATCGATAATCTGCCGCCGGCCTATCGTGGCGGCCAGGTGGCGACCGGGGGGCAAGCCGGTCTGCTCGGCAATCGCGACATCATGGATACGCCCTTCAGCAGCACCAACTACACCGAGAAGACGGTGAAGAACCAGCAGGCACGCAGCCTTGCCGATGTGATCGACAATGACCCATCGGTGCGCAACATCTGGTCACGCAGTTCCTATGCCGATCAATATATGATCCGCGGTTTCCCGGTTTATAACGACGATGTGGCGCTGAACGGCCTTTATGGCATCCTGCCGCGCCAGAAAATCTCCGCCGAGATCGCCGAGCGGGTCGAGATCCTGCGGGGGCCCAACGCCTTGCTGAACGGCGTTGCCCCGGGCGGATCAATTGGCGGCAGCATCAATCTCGTTTCCAAGCAGGCCGACGACGATCCGCTTACCGAACTGGCCACCACCTACGATTCCGATCTGCAATTCGGCGGCCAGGTGGATGTTGGCCGCCGCTTCGGCGCCGACAAGCAATTCGGCGCCCGCTTCAACGGCGTCTATCGCGATGGGGACACGGCGATCGATCATCAATCGGAAGAATTCGGCGTGGCCAATCTCGGCCTCGACTATCGTGGCGACCGCTTCCGCCTGGCGATCGATATCGGCTACCAGGACCAGGACTTCAAGAGCAGCTATTCGCAGATCAATGTCGCATCCGGCGTCGAGGTGCCGGATGCACCCGATGCCAGCCATAACTTTTCCGAGAAATGGGCCGATGCCAAGACCCAGGACCTCTTCGGCATGGTGCGCGGCGAATATGACATTACCGATGACGTGACCGTCTTCGCCGCGGTCGGTGCGCGGAATTCGGATCAGACGACGGCCGGAACGACGAATACCATCGTCAATGAAGACGGCGACTTCAGTGCCACCAACTACAAGTTCCCCTTCTATCAAAAGGCGTTATCGGCCCAGGTGGGGACACGCGCGGCGGTGCATATGGGGGCGATGCGGCATGATTTTTCGGTCGTGGCCTCAACCCTGCGCATGACGCAGGGCTACGGCTTCTTTTTTGGCTCGACGGGGACCAACAATATCTTCGATCCCGTCTATCAGGACGAACCGGATTTTCCGCATATCAGTACCGGCAAGTCGGTGGACACACAGCTGAACAGCATCGCCGCCGCCGACGTGATGAATTTCGTGGATGATCGCATCCAGTTGACGGTCGGTGCCCGTCTGCAGCAGATCAAGGCCAATAATTTCGACGTCAATAGCGGAGACAAGACATCCGAATATGACAAGCACGCCGTCACACCCGCGATCGGCCTGCTGGTGAAGCCGTGGCGAAACGTCTCGCTCTACGCCAATTACATCGAGGGCCTGGCGCAAGGCGGGACCGCGCCGACCGGTACCACCAATCAAGGCCAGGTGACGGCGCCGTTCCGTACCAAGCAATACGAGGTCGGCACCAAGATCGATTTTGGCAAGCTCACGGCAACGCTCGCGGCTTTCCAGATCACCCAGCCCAGCGCCTATACCGACGCGGCCACCAATACCTATGTTGTCGACGGCAAGCAGCGCAACCGCGGACTGGAACTGAGCCTGTTCGGCGAGCCACTGGAGGGCTTCCGTGTCCTTGGCGGTGTGACCCTGATCGACGGCAAGCTGACCAAGACCGCGGGTGGCAGCGATGACGGCAATACAGCGATCGGCGTGCCGACCTTGCAGCTCAATGCCGGCGCAGAATGGGACACGCCGTTCATCCCCGGCCTGACTCTTACCGGGCGGATCATCTATACCAGCAAGCAGTATCTCGATGCCGGCAACAGCCAGCAGATTCCCGACTGGACCCGCATCGATCTCGGTGCGCGCTATACGGTCGATGTCCACAATACGCCGGTGACGATCCGCGCCAATGTCGAGAACGTCGCCAATACCAGCTACTGGTCCTCGACCGGCGGCGGTTATCTCAGCCTTGCCGCGCCGCGCACATTCCTGCTCTCGACGGCGGTCAATTTCTGACGGTGGCGATATGACGGCAGGGAAGGGCGCCGGCTGCGGTTCACGGCACCTGTCGGACGCGGTATTATTACAGCTGTAACGTCGCGCGGAGCCGGGTGAAATCACGCTGTAACTTTATTGACGTAGGCGTCAGGCACCGTGGGGCTGGCCGCCCCCTAACGCGTCATCAATGTATGCAGCTGTGGAGATCGCCCATATGGTTTCGCCCTACCCGACCAAGGCTGTTGAAGTCATGAACAGAAAAATGACTGTCGTGGACGTCGGGGAAGGGGAGGTGGTAGTTCTCGGCCACAGCTATCTCTGGGATGCGGAGATGTGGCGGCCGCAAATCGAGGCGCTGTCCCGCTCCTATCGCGTCATCGTGCCCAATCTTTGGGGCCATGGGACCTCGGACGATCTGCCGCCCGGCACCGGGGATATGCGCGATCTGGGCCGGCATCATCTCATGCTCCTGGATAGTCTGGGGATCGATCGATTTGCCTTGGCCGGTCTTTCAATCGGCGGCATGTGGGGCATGGAAATCGCCTGCCTTGCGCCGGAGCGCGTGACGGCGCTGGCCCTTTTGGACACGTCCGCCGGACCAGAACCGGAGCTCAGTCGAGAGCAATACCTTGGCATGTTCCGGATCGTGGAAGCGGCCGGGCGGATTCCCGATGAAATGATCGAGGCCATCGTGCCGCTGTATTTCGCACCGGCGACCCTGACAGCCGCGCCGGCGCTTCCGGCTATATTGCGTGCCGGCCTGAAGACGGTGAGCACGCGGCGGCTGCTCGATACGATCGTACCGCTCGGCCATATCCTTTTTGGGCGGCGTGACCTGCGGCCGGATCTCGCCCATCTGCGGATGCCGAGCCTCGTCATGACCGGGTCGGAGGACATTCCGCGGCCCGTGCGGGAGGGCCGGGAAATCGCCGAGATACTCCGGTGCCAGTTCATTGAACTTCCGGGTGCCGGCCACATATCCGCACTTGAAGTTCCCGATCTGGTTTCAACACACCTTGCCGATTTTCTTCACAAGGCGCTCGGTTGACAGATCTTCGCTCTCCGAACCTGAGGAGCATCCCGGGTGGTTCACAGTGCCCGCTTTGGGTCGATAGAGCAGATGATGTGGCCTCCAGATGACGAGGGGGGCAGCCGGGGAGGGTTGTGGCGAAGGATGAGTTGATCGGCTGAGGCGATCGCTCGAGAGGACTATGTTCATGACAGACTAATCCACCGGCCTTGCACGAAGTCGGCGGGATCGCGGTGCCATCGGCACGGCTCTTTACAAAAATTTAGGATACCGCGGCAATACTTCCCCGGGTGCCAAAAATCGGCCGCACGTGATGCAAATCGCGGCCAGCACTTGATCCGGGGAGGTTTATCCTATGTTTTCATTCACCCGTTCTAACAGCGAGCTGACCGACAAGGTGGAGTGGCTCGACATCCTAGGTCGTCATTCCGGTGTCGGCTTGTGGGATGCTGTCTTGGTCAACGGCGATGCGATGCACAAGAACTCGCGCTGGACCTGGACACCCGAATTCCGCCGCCTTTGTGGCTTTTCCAGCGAGGCTGAGTTCCCGAATGTGGTGCATTCCTGGTCAGATAGATTGCATCCGGAGGACGCGGGGCCGACTTTCGCCGCGTTTGCCCAGGCGCTGAAAAGCGGCTCCGGCTATGACGTGACCTATCGACTGAAAGTGAAGGACGGAAGCTACCGCTGGTTTCGCGCGACCGGCGGCGTCGTCAAGGATGCGGCTGGTGTCCCACGACGAGCCTGCGGTTCATTGGTTGATATCCACCCGGCGAAACAGGCGGAAGAGGATCGCAAGAAGGAACTGACGAATCTTGCGGCCAAGTTCGAGGCCTCGGTCGGCAAACTGGTCGAGGGTGTCTCTTCTTCTGCCGCACAATTGCAGTCGACTGCACAGACGATGACGGTGACAGCAGAGCAGACGTCTCGGCAACTGGCCGTCGTCGCCAGCGCGTCCGATGAAACGACGCGCAATGTGCAGACCGTTGCTTCCGCCACCGAGCAGCTCGCCGCATCGATCGGCGAGATCGGCGGCCAGGTCAACGAATCCTCGCGTATCGTCAACACGGCAGTTGATCAGGCGAGTGAAACAAATGAGATGATCCAGAGCTTGTCCGTGGCAGCTCAGAAAATTGGTGACGTTGTCCGGTTGATCAACGACATCGCCGGCCAGACAAATCTGCTGGCGCTCAATGCCACCATTGAGGCAGCGCGTGCGGGGGATGCCGGAAAGGGGTTTGCGGTCGTCGCATCGGAAGTGAAGACGCTCGCCACCCAGACCGCCAACGCGACCGATGAAATTGCCACCCAGATTCGCGCCATTCAGGAAGCGACGGCAAGCTCCGTCAACGCCATTCAGAACATCACCCAGACGATCAACCGCGTGAATGAAATCTCCACCTCGATTGCGTCCGCCGTCGAAGAACAGGCGGCCGCCACTCAGGAGATTTCCCGCAACGTTCAGCAGGCAGCGCAAGGCACGATCGAGGTCTCGACAAATATTGGCAGCGTAACCGGCGCAGCCAAGCAGACGGGCGACGCCGCCGGCCATCTCCAGCACTCCGCAACGGAACTCGCCAAGCATGGCGGCCTGTTGAAAGTTCAGGTCGAAGACTTCCTCAACATGGTTCGAGTTTGACGACCGGCTTTGGATAAGGTCGTCTTCCGCCGCCTCTCGTCGCCTCCCGGTGACGGGCAGATCATTGATCGGCTCTGATCTCCAGGAACGCACGCGGCGGGATCCGTGTGCAATACTATAAAAAAATGGCGGTCGCACTCTCGCCCCGGAACCTTGGCGCCTCTCGAAAGTTAAAGGCCGAGGATGAGCAGGCGGGAAGCGAGGGAACGTCCATGCCGCTGAGCGATGTTGCCAAAGAAGTGCAGACCCTGTTGGCGGAACTGTCGCTGCAGGACGCCTCGGTGCCGGTGGAATCAATCATCGAGGAATGGCAATTCCATCAGCCCGGCCGGGACGTTCTGGATCTGCGCAATGCGCTCGATGAATTGGAGCGCAACCGGCTTGTCGTCGCCTATACGGATGAATCAGGCACCGGCATCGCCTATGCGTTGAGGACTTGAGCCTCTAGACGACGCAAGGTGACTTACCCCACGACGACGTCGCTGATCTGGATCACGGGTTTCAGATCGGTGTAGTTGGCAATATCGGCCATGATCTCATCCACATGCGGTCCGAAGCCGGCCTGAAAGGCTTCGACCGAGTCACAGAAGATATGGCACATCCCGACATAGGTGGGATCGGAGCCGGGCGCTCCGCCGGCAATACCTTTATCCACCGTGTAATACTTGCACTTCTCACCCATCCGCGTCTTGAGCAGCGGCATGTGTTTGTCACGGTAATAGTCATGATCGAACCGGGCGCCGGCCGTGAATGGGTACATCACGCTCACTTTGATCATGTCAGGGATCCTTTGGTATCCGTTCCATCGCGGAAAGAGCGTTTCATCGTGGCGGCGTCTCGCCGCCGCCGTCTATTGGCCAAAGGTCGATAATAAGGTCGGATGATCTATCACTGGGGAGGTCGGGCGCCGCTGCTATCGGCTGTCACGGTCCGAATTAATCCGCCGGACGGCGCAGCCGGGTTGAGACCCATTTCCTCTAACCAGGCGCGCGGGGACTGACATCGAGACGGACAATCGCCCCTTCGAGATCGGCACGCGGCGCCGGGTAGAGTTTCATGACAAGGGGGTCATGTCCGGGGATGATATGATCGTGGCTCGGCGCCAGGGCGCGAATCTTATCAAAGGCCTCGAGCATGTCGCCGACATGATAGGCCGTCGTGAATGGCTGGCCGCTGTCCATATTCTCGTAGTAATGGGCGACGTCCGAGGCGACCACCACCCAGCCACGTTTGGTATGGACCCGCACGAATTGCAGGCCGCCGGTATGGCCGCCGGCAAGATGTAGCGAGATGCCGGGAGCGATTGTTTCGGCCCCGTCATGGAATACGACCCGCTTGCCGTAATTCAGCCTGACAATGCCGACGACATCCTCGACCTCGAAGGCATGCGAGAGATAGGCGTGGCGCATGGAGCGACCGGTAGCATAATTCAACTCGCTGTCCTGCAGATGGAAGCGCGCGATGGGAAAACGCCGGAAATTGCCGACATGATCATAATGCAGATGGGTCAGGATCACATCCTCGGCCCTTTCGGCATCGACCCCCAGCAACTTCATCGTATCGATCGGGCAGCGCAAGAATGTCCGGCCGCGCTGCTGTGCGACTTCAGCCGTGAAGCCGGAATCGATCACGAAGGTCCGCTCGCGGCCGATTGCCACCCACATGAAATAATCCATCGGCATCGGCCCGTCATGGGGGTCGCCGCCGATGAAGTGGTCGCGGCGCTGCGCCTCGCGCGTCGCATAGCGGATGGCATAGAGTTCGTATTCAGGTAATGCGTCGCTCATTGGGACACCCGCATGATCAGCGCCGGTCACGCTTCCTTATCCGCTTCCGCGAAGGCCTCGCGGGCGACACGGAAGGAATCCACCGCCGCCGGAACGCCGCAATAGATTGCGACCTGAAGGAACACTTCACGGATCTCCTCGCGACTGACGCCGTTGCGCAATGCGCCGCGCACATGCATCTTCAATTCATGCGGACGGTTCAACGCGCTGATCATCGCGAGATTGAGCAGGCTGCGGGTCTTCTTTGAAAGCTCCTCGCGGCCCCAGACAGCTCCCCAGCAATATTCCGTCACCAGTTCCTGCATCGGCCGATTGAAGTCATCCGCCGCAGCAAACGACTTCTCGACGAATTCCTTGCCGAGAACCGATTTCCGGATCTCCAGGCCGCGCTCGAAAACTGCTTTATCCATGATGTACTCCTTCATTCAGACATATTGAACAACGTCTATCGGATAATTGGCTACCGACCGATGCAGGCATGCTGCAGAACCGCGCCGGCCGAGGCCGCATTTTCCAGATCTTCGACGAATTGCGCGATCGCCGCAGCGCTGGAACTGCCGAGTGCATCGGCTGCCGCCGCCATGAAACGGCTGCGGATCTGCGACTCCGTTGCCGGAACGACATCGGCGAGCGCCTGGCGGTGCAGCTTGCCGTCCGTCGTCAGGATCTCCACCGAGGATCCCTGACGCTGTGGAAAGGCGGCCGTAAACGCGGGATCGGTTTCCAGCGTGGTCAGGGCGATCAGCCGCAGAATCTCCGCCTCCTGGAGATCGTCGTAATTCGCTTCGGTGACGCCGCGGTGGCGGAGGGCCGCCGCCACGCCAAACTGGATGCTCATCTTGGCCTGCAGGCGATTGCGGAATGGTCCGCCGTGGTCGCAGCCGGGATAGTGGATCGCCGCGTATGAAGCCGCGATCCGGATGGCGCGAATTTGGCTGGATTGGATATGGTCCTGTGCCACCAGCGACAGCGCCGCCTGGCAGGGTGTCTGCGCGAAATTGCAGGCCGGAACCGGCTTGTTGTAGACCGCCAGCAATTCCGGTTCGCCGTCGAACAGGGTAATTTCCGGGATCGCGTCGGTGGGATGATAGGCCGTGATCAGGCCGGCCGGACCATCGAGGGCGCCAGCGGAACCCTCAGCGCCGAGTTCCGCCAGGTCAATGGCGGTCAGCGCGTTTCGGGCGGCGAATCCCGGATGATAGAACATCTCCTCTCCACCCTCATACGGCCACTGGTTGAGGCCGGATGCGGTGTTCGCCGCCAATGCAAGCGCGCTGGCGAAGCTGCCTTCGTCGAGGCCGAGCAGGCGGCTGCCGGCGCAAGCGGCGGCAACGGGGCCGGTGAAGCCGGTGGGGCGAAAGAAGCGGGCGACCTCCGGCGTGATGAGCACGCGGCCGAGCCGGGCGCCGGCTTCGTAGCCGGTGATCGCGGCGACGATGAAATCGCGGCCCGATACCCTGCTTTGTTGCGACAGCGCCAGCAGGGTCGGCAGGACGACGACCCCAAGATGGCTGACGCTGCCGGCATGCATGTCCTCGCGGACAAGGCCGTGACCGGCAACGGCATTGGCAAATGCCGCTTCGGCCGTGGATGCCGTCTGGCCGGTCGCCAGCACAATCGCCGTACCCCGTTGGCGGGCTGCCAGCGCGGCGGCCCGGCGGCTCCACGGTAAATCACGCGCCTCGAAGGCGCAGGCCAGGAAATCCAGCAGGCACAGCTTTACCTTGGCGATGACCGCTGGCGCGAAATCATCGAACTGCGCGTCGGTCGCGGCTGTCGCTATCCGTCGGACGAGGGGAGAAGGCATGCTGATGACAAGCTCAAGAAGGACGTGCGGTCGGGCACGCGGAAACGTTCATGCGGAATTGCCGGGCGTTCATCCCCGGACCTCGACCTTGGCCCAATGCTCGACGCTGCGGCAAATGGAGGTGAAATCGGACTCGGGGCCGTAGAGCGCATTGGTGACTGCCAGCAATTGACGGACAGCACTGCCGACGATCATCGGCACGCCCAGGCCCTCGGCCTCGTCGAGGCACAGGCAGACGTCCTTGTAGGAAAGGCCGGTCGCAAAGCCAAAGTCGAAGGTGCCCGGCAGGATCGACCGCGGGAATTTATCCTGGGTCGCACTGTTGCGGCCGCTGCTGACATTGATGACGTCCAGCATGATCTTCGGATCGAGCCCGGCTTTGGCGCCCATCACCATCGCTTCCGAGGAAATGGCCATTGCGCATGCCGCCAGCAGGTTGTTCGCCAGCTTCATGGTTTGCGCCGCACCCGGCCGCTCGCCGATGAAGAACAGCTTGCCGAAATTTCGCAGCAGCTCCTCCAGTGACTCGAAGATCGGCTTCGGGCAGGACACCATGACGGCAAGTGTCCCGTTGCGGGCACCGGCGAGACCGCCGCTGACCGGCGCGTCGACGGCGCCGATATTCCGCTCGGCAAGTCCCTCGGCAACCCGTTGCGCGGTCCGTGGACCGGTCGTCGAGACGTCGATGAAGGTCTTGATCTTCGATCCGTGGATGACGCCATCTTCGCCCAGCGCCGTCTGCTGCACGATTGCCGGCGTGGGCAGGCTGGCGAAAACAATCTCGGCCTCGGAAGCCACCTCAGCCGCGGATTTCGCCCGATGGCTGCCGCGCGCCACCAGTGGCGCCAGGGCCGCTTCGCTGCGATCGAAGATGCTGAGCGTATGGCCGGCATCCAGCAGGCGGCCGGCCATGAGCCCGCCCATCCGACCGACGCCGATAAATCCGAAATGCTTGCTGGTCACGATTTTCCCGACATGCTGGTGAATGAGCCACCACTATCGATCAATCCCGCGCGTATGCGCCATACGCGTAATTGACATAACAGAATATAGGATTTCGATATGCGACCGGCCGTGCGCCGGCTCACTCGACGACCTCGGCCTGCCGCTCGTCGGCAAAGAGCTCCGCCACCTGGGCGCGGATCATCTTGGCCACGATCCGTGTCGCCACGCTGGTGGGGCGCTGCGAGGATGTCGCCAGCATCAATTGCCGTGTCATCTTGGGTGCTTCGATCGGCCAGGAGCGGATCCGGCCCGCCCGTATCAGCGGCTGCACGGCCGCATCGCACAAGATGGTGTAACCGGCGCCTTCTTCCACCAGGCCCAGGGTGGATGTCATGGCATCCAGTTCGAGCTGCACGTTGGCGACGATGCCGGACTTCTCCAGCATCCGGTCGATCAGTACACGCAGGCCATGCGGCCGGGCCGGCAGAATGAGCGGGATATCCTCGAAGCGCGAGGCAGGGACGGGCCCGTCCCCTAATTGCGCCGTATCGGCGGCCGGTCCCAGCAGAACCAGCCGTTCCTCCAGCAATGGCTCGGTCAACAAGGTCGGCAATCGCGGTGCGTTATAGACGACGCCGATGTCGATCCGCCCGGTCGAAAGCCATTCGGTTACGTGACCGCTGAACCCCTCGACAACGTGCAGGGCGATGGTCGGAAATTCGCGGCGGCATCGCAGCACCAAGGGAACCGTCAATACCCATCCGATCGATGGCGGCATGGCGATGGTGATGCGCCCGCTCGGCGCTCCCTTCATCGCCATGATCTCGAGGCTGGCCTTGCCGACCGTCTGCACGACTTCCTTGGCGTAGGTTTCGAGCAGCTTCCCCGCTTCCGACAGAACGGTGCCCCGTCCGTTCCGATAAAACAGCTCGGCATTCAGATCCTGCTCGAGGGAGCGGATCTGCCGGCTCAAGATGGGCTGCGCCACGCTGAGCTGGACCGCAGCCTTGGAAAAGCTGCCGAGCTCGGCGACGCAGAGGAAATATTTAAGTTGCTTAAGCTCCATGCGACTGCTGAAACCGCCTCCCCACCTCTCAAGCGCGGCTGATTTTTATATCGTTGTGCCGGTGCGCCTATCTCGCTGCAGGACGCAGGAGACAAGTCCGGATTGTGCTCGGAGATGACCGGGCACGTCAACGGCCTTCTGCCAGGGCACGGTCGGACAGTCCCCGTGCAAACCGGAATTTATCGTGCAATCACGCGATCTTGCGGACGGAGAAGGCGGCATCTCGCCCAGCCACATTCGATATAACTGCTATGAGAACTCAAGGTCTGCCTCATCCGGCACCGGAGACCTACACTGCCTTCAATAGCCGGCTGCGGTGCCGTTTGTGCGCCGCAGAAAGGCCAGGGACACGCATCACTGGAGCGGGATAGCAGCCATAGCCGGCGCATCTCATCGCGCGATGACGTTGTCCTTTTAGGCGGGATCTGAAGCGGGGAGTCCAGATTGTGAAGGTCGCGGTCCGGCGAACGGGGATCGTCACACAGGAGAAGATCGTCTTCACGATCTTCCTGTTGTTGTTTCTCGGCTTTTCCATATTCCTCCCTGGCTTCCTGACGGCGAACAACGTCGCCTTGCTGCTGCAAAGCGTATCGGTGCTGGGCATCCTCAGCATCGCCATGGGTGTCATGATCATCACCGGCGCCATCGATCTGTCGATGGTGGCGCTGATGGCGATGTCGGTGGCCTGGGCGCTCCAGCTCATCAACAACGGCATGCCCGTGGCTGCGGCCATGATGATCGGCGGGGGAGCCGCGATCCTGGTCGGGATCATCAACGGGATACTCGTTGCCTATGTCGAAATTCCCCCGCTGTTTGCGACGCTGGCGACGGCGGCCTGTGTTTATGGGTTCGGGCGGTTCAGCCTGATCAGCCAGGATACGGTCTATCTGCCCGCCAGCCTGGGCGAACTTGCGGAAATCGGCAAGGGCCGGGTCTATGGCGTGCCCGTGCCGGTGATCGTCTTCGCGGTGCTGGCGGGGCTTGTCGCCCTGCTGATGCGATATACCAAGTTCGGGCGGTTTGCCTATGCGATCGGCGACAACCGCGCGACGGCGCGTATCACGGGCGTGCCGGTACGGCCGATCCTGGTCCTGCAATACACGCTGTCCGGCATCGTGGCGTTCATCGCCGGCCTGGTGCAGGCGACCGCCGTGAACAGCATGAATACCCGGATCACCGATACGCTGTTGATCTATGAGGTCATCCTGGTGGTCGTGTTGGGCGGCATCGGTTTGAGCGGCGGCAAGGGCGGCGTGCGCAACGTCGTCGTCGGAACGCTGCTGATCGGAACCTTCCTCAACGGCATGACCATTCTGAACATCCAGTTCACGGCGCAGAACGCCATCAAGGGGATGATTCTTCTGGTCGCGATCGCCATCGATCAGCTCATCAATCCGCGGGACGAGCAGACCTCCCAGCAGGGCGACATATGACCGGATCATTCCATGCGGCCTCGAGCCGGATGCTGCCTATAGAAACGGGGGAACAAATGAAACATCATGAGGAGGAAGCGGTGAACATCATGCGCGACGAGATTCGAACGCGGAAAAACGGCGGGGGCCTGCTGAAAAAGGCAACGATGCGTGGCCTGTTGGGGGCGTTGGCCATGCTCTCCCTTTCTTCCCTGTGGCACGCGGCGGCGGATACCAGTGTCGAAGGCATCGTCGATCCGACAATCAAGCCTTATTTCGAGGCGATGAAGGGCAAGAAGATCGGCTATGTGCCGTTCTCGATGAGCTACGATCTCTCCAAGGGCTGGTATGCCGGCATGCAGATCCAGGCCAAGGAGCTCGGCTATGAGATCATCACCCGGGATCCCAATTGGAACACCGATGTCGGGGTCCAGGCGATGGATCAGTTGATCAACGCCAAGCCGGATATCATCGTGCTGCAGAATCCCGATCTGCAATCCTATGCGAAGCTGCTGAAACGGGGTACCGAGGCGGGAATCCACTTCATTTCGGTCAATATCAAGTCCGCCTATCCGACCTATTATATCGGCGAGGAATGGGAGCTGAACGGCGAGGCGGAAGCGCAGTACATCGTCGACAAATGCGGCGCGGGTACCGGCCGGTCCGGCAAGGTCGCCGTTGTGCAGGGCATTTTGACGTCGGCCGCCAGCGCCTATCAGATCCGCGGCGTGACGGAGGTCTTCTCCAAGCACCCCGAGATCCAGATCGTCTCCAATCAATCGGCTAACTGGGACGCCGGGAAGGCTCACGAAATAACTCAATCCGTGCTGCAGCAGAATCCGGATCTCTGCGGCGTGATCGGCTTCTGGGACGGCATGGATATCGGCGCCGGCTCGGCCGTGAAGGAGGCGCATATGGAAGACAAGGTCTTCGTCGTTTCCTCCGGCGGCGGCTACAAGGAAGCAGCCTGCGACAGGCTGATGGACGGCACCTACGCGGCGTATTTCAGCTATGACGTCCGGGGCCAGGCACGCGACATCAACAACCTGATCCGCATCCTTCTGCAGAGCAAACCGGCCCCCGACGCGCCGAAATTCACCCTGCCGACGCGCGGCGAGCTATTGACCAAGGATAATATCAAGCCCGGCTCCTGCTGGACCATGGACGATTTCAAGTAACCGGGTGGGTGAGGGAAGTGGCGCGACGGGCATCGCAAGCCGCCCGTCGCGCCGATCGCAGATTTTGAAGCCGTCAGGATCATGAGCACCATCGAATCCATAGCAGACATCCCGGCCGAGCGACGAACCGGTAATCGTCATCGCGCCTTCGAACAGATGACGAAATGGCGCTACCGGCTGATTCCGACCCACTTGCTGGGCGAGGTTCTTTCCAAGCAATGGATCGACAGCGCCGTCCCGGCAACCTTCATGGTTCTGGTGATCGGCCTGTTCGCGATACTGGCGCCCGGCTTTTTCACCGGTGCCAATGTATCGGATGCCGGACGCCAGCTCGGTGAGTTCGGCCTGGTCGCGCTCGGCATGATGGTCGTCATCATGGGCGGCGGCATCGACCTCAGCGTCGGCTCGATCTTCGCCTTGGGTAACCTGACGGCGCTGGCCCTGACAAACCTGTACAATCTGCCGGTCGTCCTGGTGCTGCCCTGCGTCGTGGCGATCTGTTCGCTGGCCGGGCTGATCAACGGCATCCTGATCGGCTTTTGCCGGCTGCGTGCCTTTCTGACAACGCTGGTCAGCCTGATCACGATCCGGGCGCTGGTCGATGTGCTGTTGCTGCGCTTCGCGGTGGACATCTCCGCCGGATTCTACGATTCCAAGATCTGGGATTTCGCTGGCCAGGGTGCGGTCCTCGGCATACCCTTCAGCTTCCTCGTCCTGATCGTCATTGCCACCGGCATTCACCTCTTTCTGTCACGCGGTCGGCTCGGCTGGCATATCATGGCGGTCGGCGGCTCCCGGCGATCGGCGCATAATGCCGGGATTTCCGTGCGCCGTACCATTTGCGGCACCTATGTCCTCTCCGGCGCGCTCTGCGGCCTCTCGTCGTTTCTCTATGCCGCGCGCCTCGGCAATGGCGGCTCATATCCCGGTGCCGGGATGGAAATCTTTGCCTTGACGGCGGTGATCGTCGGCGGCACCAGTCTGGGGGGCGGACGCGGCTCCGTGGCGAAGGCGCTGATGGGCTCGATCATCGTGCTGATGATCAATCTCGGTGTCGTCCAGATGGGGTTGCAGAGTGGCGCCGGGCAGCTGGTGCTGGGCCTCATCCTGCTGCTGGCGATCGCCGTCGATGTCCGTTTTATCCGCAACCGGGAGAAAATCCTGTCGCGGCTCTATATGTCGCCGACCTATTTCCGCCTGCCGCCGGCGCCGGATGCCGAGAATGCGGCTTCGCCCTATGCGCTCAATGACCGCCTGGACAAGGTGGAGCTCATCGGCCTCGGCCAGCTCGACGGACCGGAGGATGTGATCTTCGATCGCGACGATCATCTCTATTGCGGCGATCGGCTCGGCAATATCGTGCGCTTTGATGCGCCCGACTACACGCACGCCAAGGTATTTGCCCATATCGGCGGTCATCCGCTCGGCCTTGCCTTCGATCGCCACGACACGCTTTACGTCTGTGTCGGCGGCATGGGCCTTTACCGGGTTTACCGCGACGGCAAGGTGGAGAAGGCGACCGACCAGACAAATCGCTCGCCATTCTCCATTGTCGACGATTCGCGCATGCGTCTCGCCGATGACCTCGATATCGCACCCGACGGTCGCGTGTTCTTCAGTGAGGCCACGGTCCGCTATGATATGGAGAGCTGGCCGGCCGATGCGATCGAATCGCGCAGCAGCGGCCGCATCATCTGCTTCGATCCGGCGACCAACACGACACGGACGGTCCTTCGCAATCTGGTTTTCCCGAACGGCATCTGTGTGGAGACGGGCGGGCAATCGCTGTTGTTCGCCGAGAGCTGGGCCTGTCGCATCAGCCGCTACTGGTTTGCCGGTCCCCGGGAAGGCCAGGTGGAGCGGGTGCTGGAGAATCTGCCCGGCTATCCCGATAACATCAACCGGGCATCGGACGGAAGTTATTGGATGGCGCTGCTGGGCATGCGCTCGCCGGCATTGGACCTGGCGCTTCGGATGCCGGGCTTCAGGCGCCGCATGGCCCTGGAAGTGGCGCCGGATGAGTGGCTCTACCCGAACATCAATACCGGCTGCGTCGTCAAATTCACGGCAACAGGCGAGGTGGTGGAAACCCTCTGGGATCGTCGCGGCGCGAATCATCCCATGATTACCTCGATGCGCGAACACCGCGGCTTCCTCTACCTGGGCGGCATCTTGAACAACCGGATCGGCCGCTATGCTGTCCCGACGGCCGAAAGCGATTGGACCGGACCCTCCAGCTATTGGGGTGGCAAATGATCGGAAGCCTTATGCAGCTATTGCCGGGGTTCCGGCAGGCCGCCACCGTGCCGTCGATGGATGGCGCCCTGCGGCCCAATCAGGCCCTGGACCAGGCGGCGTTGCTGGCGGAATATGCCGCACCCGACAATCTGGTGTGGCAGGACGATCACCTGCTGTTCACCAGCGGCAAGCACATCCTGCTGCTTGACGGCATTGATGACGGTGGCGGCGAACCGGAAGAAATCCTCACCTTCGACACGGAAGTCACGGCCCTGGCCGCCGCGCTTGACGGCAGCCTGGCGGTCGGCTTGGGTGCCGGCGGCGTCAGCATCATCGGCGGCAGGCATGATGGCAAGGCCATTACCAGCCTTGGCAAAAAGCGCCTGATCTCGCCGACAGCGCTATGTTTCGGCGACCCCGATACACTTTTCATCTGCGTCGGGTCGGATGAGCATGTCCCGTCGGACTGGCAGCGGGACCTGCTGGAACGCCGGGCCAGCGGCTCTGTCTGGCGGGTGACGCTGGACGGAGCGGAGCCCGTCTGCCTGGCGGCGCATCTTGCCTTTCCCAATGGATTGCTGCTGCGTCCGGGGAACCGGATCGCCGTGTCGGAATCATGGCGCCATCGCATTCTCGATTTTCCGACCACCGAACGGGGCGCACCGCGTATCCTGCTGGATGATCTGCCGGGCTATCCCGGCCGCCTCGCGCCGAATTCTCTTGGCGGCGCCTGGCTCGCCGTCTTCGCGCCGCGCAGCCAGCTGGTTGAATTCGTACTGCGCGAGAAGGCCTATCGTCAGCGGATGATGGCGGAGATCGATCCCGTTTACTGGATCACACCTTCCTTGCGGGCAGGAATCTCCTTCAAGGAACCGATGCAGGGCGGCGCCGTGAAGACGCTCGGCATCTTCAAGCCCTGGGCGCCCTCCCGGTCCTATGGCCTGGCGGTCTGCCTGGATGCAGATTTCATTCCCGTCGCATCTCTGCATAGCCGTGCCGACGGTCATCGCCATGGCGTGACCAGTTGTCTGGAAAACCGGGGCGAACTGTTTGTCGCATGTCGCGGCGACAATGCCCTGATTTCCGCCGATCTGGCAAAAGAGTAAGGAAGCCGACCGATGCCCGCTTTGCTGGAAATCAAGGGGATGACCAAGGAGTATCACGGCGTTGCTGCCGTCCAGGATATATCCATGGCATTGGAAATGGGCGAGGTTCACGCGCTTCTTGGTGAGAATGGCGCCGGCAAATCGACCTTGACCAAAATGATCGCCGGCGTTGTCGCGCCGACGCGGGGCTCGATCCTGCTGGATGGCAGCCTCGTCACCTTCGCTTCCCCGGCGGAAGCGCTGCGGCACGGCATTGCCATGGTGTACCAGGAGACCAGCCTGGTTCCCTCCCTGACCGTCGCCCAGAACCTGTTCCTCGGCGACGAGCAGGTGTTCAACCGCCTGCGGCCACTGTACATCGCCGCGCAGCAATTCCTGCAGTCGCTCAATTTCCCGGTCGATCCCACCCTGAATGTGGCCTCGCTCGGCGCCGCGCAACGGCAGATGGTGGAGATCGCGCGCGCCGTCCGCAAGAACGCGCGTGTGATCATCTTCGACGAGCCGACGGCGACGCTGACGCCGGAGGAGAAGCAGCATTTCTTCGAATTGATCGGGCGCCTGAAGGATCGCGGCTGCGCCATCATCTTCATCTCGCATGCGCTGGAAGAGGCCTTGGCGATCTCCGACCGCATCACGGTTTTGCGCGATGGGAAGCTGGTGACGACCGATGTCACGGCCAATTTCGATCGCGACAAAATCATCCGCGCCATGGTGGGGCGCAGTTTGTCGGACGAACTCTATGGCGCAAATGCCGGCAGGCGAAAAACGCGCGGCTATGGCAAGCGTGTTTTGAGCGTACAAAATGTTTCGATGGGCCGGATGGTGCGGAACAGCTCCTTCGCGGTCTATGCGGGCCAGATCACCGGCATATTCGGCCTGATCGGCTCCGGGCGAACCGAGACGGCGAAAATCATATCGGGTATCTTCAAGCGCAATTTCTTCCATGGCGGCGTCGTCCGTCTGGCCGATCAGAATGTACGATATCGGACGCCGGCGCCCGCCGTCCGGCACGGCATCGCCTATGTGACGGAGGACCGCAAGTCCGAAGGGATCTTCGAAACCATGTCGATCGCCGAGAGTATCTATGTCGGTCTCTTGGCCTCGGCCGGGAATCGAGCGACCATCGTCCGATCATCGGACATGCAGAAGGTCGCCGGGCATTGGACGAAGTCCCTGAGTATTCGGGCCATCTCCGCCGACGTACCGGTGGTCGAGCTTTCCGGCGGCAACCAGCAGAAGGTAGTGATTGCCAAAGCACTGGTGCAGCAGCCACGCCTCGTCATCTTCGACGAGCCGACCCGCGGCGTCGACGTGGGCGCCATCGCGGAGATCCACGCGATCATCAACAAATTGGCGGACGAGGGGATGGCCGTCGTGGTGATCTCCTCCTATCTGCCGGAAGTCATGAACCTCTCGGATCGCATCCTGGTTTCCCGCAAGGGGCGCATCGTCGAAGAATATGCGGCAGACGAGGCGACCGAAGAAAAGATCATGTATGCTGCGGTCCATTGAGGGCGACGCTCAACACGATAGGAAAGAAGATGGCAGAATCTCGCAAAAGAGCCGTTGTGACGGGCGCGGGCAGCGGCATCGGCGCAGCGACGGCGAAGTTGCTGATGGCGCAGGGCTGGCAGGTGATCTGCCTCGACCGCGATCTCGAGGCGGCGACGAAGGTGGCCGGCGGCGGGCCGGTCATTACGCTCGACGTTTCGGATGAGGCGGCGGTCATCGGTGCTTTCGAACGCGTGAAGGACATTTTCGGGGAGCTGGACGCGCTTGCGACCTGCGCCGGAATATTCGAAACGACGCCGTTCTTCGAGATCACCGCCGAAAAGTATCGCCGGATCCATGACGTCAATGTCATCGGCACATTTCTGTGCCTGCGGGAGGGTGCGCGGTTGATGCGGGCCGGTGCCCGGATTTGCACGGTCGCCTCGGTTGCCGGATTGCGGGGAGGCGGGCTTTCAGGGACGGCAGCCTATGCCAGCAGCAAAGGCGCCATTCTGGCCCTGACCAAGAATGCTGCGCGCGTCCTCGGCCCCAAAGGTATCGCGGTCAACACCGTTGCGCCTGGTGTCATCGAAACCCCCTTCGTCGCGGGCCCGCTCGCGGAACCGGGGACGCGCCAAAGGCTGGAAGGGCTGACCTCCTTCAACCGCCTGGGTACGCCTGATGAAATCGCCGAAACGATCTGCTGGCTGCTGTCACCGAGCGCGTCTTATGTGCATGGCGCAACTTTGGTCGCCGATGGCGGCATGGTGATGTATTAGAGCCGGATCGTTTCAGATCGCATCACGCAGTGCTTCGATCTGAAACGTCAATCGGTCTCTATCCACATGATAGAGGACGATTCACGTTTTAAGCGGAAGCCAATTCCTGCCACTTAAAACCATCGCACTCTAGGCCGCCGGCAGGCAGCAGCCGTTGCGCCGCGGCAAACGTGTCTCTTGCGGGACCGCCCGCGACCCTGCGACGTCGCATATGTCAGGCGCCCGTCAGCTGCTTTTCGGCCTGCTCCAGGATTGTCCTGGAGAGTTCCGGGTCGGTGACGATACGCGATATCGCGATGGCACCGATCATGGTCGAGACGGCGACGATCGCGCGTCGCTTCGCCACGTCTTTCCGAAGATCATATTGTGCGGCAATCAGGTCGACCAACCGTAGAAAGCCTTCGGTCGCCACGTCGCGTGTAGATTGATCGGCACGCGCCAATTCGCTCGCATTGGCGGCCAAAAGACAGCCCGTTTCCGGGTGATCCCGATGTTCAGCCGACAAATATCGTGATGTGACGATTTCGGCGCCGTTCTGGCGGCCTCCTGCGTCGATCGCCTCAACGAAATTGTCAGTCAGGGTCCGAAGTGCCGCATCGCAGGCTTCTGCGACGAGCTCGTTCTTGGTGCGAAAATGGCGGTAGAACCCGCCATGCGTCAGGCCTGCGGCCGCCATCAGGTCGTTCAAACCAGTGCGCTCAATGCCGTTCTTGCGGAATTCCGCTGCGGCGGCTTCGACGATCCGCTCGCGCGTCTCGGCAGTCTCCTGCTTCGATTTCTTCATTTCGTGAGCCTGTTCTGCAAGGAAATTTACAGCACAACCTAAAACCGGTTGACTTTTAGATGTTATCAGACATCTATAAAGATGTCGATCGACATCTAAATTGTCAAGGCTCGCCATAATGTCGGAGCTGCCTATGTTCTCGCACCTGTCCCGCTCAGCCGCGATGCTGTCCATGTCATTGGCGGCATTCGGTTTATCCGCCTGCAAGCCCGAGCCGGAAATGGCTGCCGCCGATGTCCGCACGCAAGACCGACTGGTTGCGGTGACGACAGTGCAGCCCGGCGGCGGCTATCAGCAGGCCTATACCGGTCTTGTTGCGGCACGCGTCCAAAGCGATCTCGGTTTCCGGGTGCATGGCAAGGTGCTGCAGCGCTTTGTCGATGTCGGACAGACCGTTCACGCGGGCGACCCGCTGATGCGCATCGACGACAATGACCTGGTGCTGGCGATCGCCGACAAGCAGCAGGCGGTGTCGGCAGCAAAGGCGCGGGTGATCCAGACCTCGGCGGATGAAATTCGCTATCGGAATCTCTATCCAACCGGCGCGACATCGAAGGAGAGTTACGAAAAGGCGAAGGCCGATGCAGACAGCGCGCGGGCCGAACTCGCAGCCGCCGAGGCGCTGGTCCAGGTGGCACGAAACCAAAGCAACTACGCGGTCCTGCTCGCCGATGCGGACGGTACCGTCGTCGAGACATTGGCAGAGCCCGGCCAGGTCGTGGATGCGGGCCAGATCGTCGTGAGATTGGCGCATGCCGGGCCCCGCGAGGCCGCGGTTTATCTGCCCGAAGCCAATCGGCCGGCGCTTGGATCGGTTGCCGAGGCGAATTTGTATGGCGCGGATAATGTGAAGGGAACGGCACGTCTGCGCCAGCTATCGGATGCGGCGGACCCGAAGACGCGTACCTATGAGGCGCGCTACGTGCTGGAAGGCGATGCGGCCAAGGCGCCGCTGGGGGCCACGATCACGATCCGCATCAAGAGCGACGTGTCGGGCGCACCGACGGAAGTGCCGCTGGGCGCGATCGACGACGAGGGAAATGGCCCGGGGATTTGGGTCATCGATACGAAGACACTCAAGGTCGGTTGGCGGCCTGTCAAGATTGCAAGGTTCGGCGAGGAGATTGCGCTCCTGGCTGAGGGAGCAACGCCCGGCGAGCAAATTGTCGCTATTGGCGGCCACTACCTGCATGAAGGCGATCAGGTTCGGTTGGTAGGGGAAAAGGCGGCGATGCGATGACACGCTTCAACCTGTCGGCACTCGCCGTCCGCGAGCGCGCGGTGACGCTCTTCATGATCATCGCGCTGACGATCGCCGGTATCTATGCCTTCATCAATCTGGGCCGCGCCGAGGACCCGCCCTTCACGATCAAGATCTTGACGGTATCGGCCTCCTGGCCGGGCGCTACGGCGCAGGAGATGCAGGATCTCGTGGCGGACCGCCTGGAAAAACGCTTGCAGGAACTTCGCTGGTACGACCGGGTCGAGACCTATACCCGTCCAGGTCTCATGCTGATGAAACTCTTCCTCAAGGATTCAACGCCGCCCCAGGACGTGCCCGAGGAATTCTACCAAGCGCGAAAGAAGCTGGGTGACGAGGCGCACAGCCTGCCGGCCGGGATCGTGGGGCCCGTTATCAACGATGAGTATTCGGACATCGATTTCGCGGTCTATTCCATTGAGGCCCGCGGCCTGCCCGATCGCCTGCTTGCCCGACAGGCCGAATCCGTGCGTGAGCGTCTTCTGCATGTGCCCGGCGTCAAGAAGGTCAGCATCATGGGAGAACGACCGGAACGGATCTATGTGAATTTCACGAATTCGAAGCTGGTGACCCTGGGCGTCAAGCCGCAGGACGTTTTCGCAGCGCTCAAGGACCAGAATCTTGTTACCCCGGCCGGTTCCATCGAGACCAGCGGCCCTCAGATCTTCGTGCGGATCGATGGCGCTTTCGACGATCTGCAGAAAATCAGGGATACGCCGATCGTTTCGGGAGCGAGGCTGCTGAAGGTTTCGGATGTCGCGGAGGTGGAGCGCGGGTATGAGGACCCGCCGACATTCCTGACCCGCCACAACGGTGCCGAGGCACTGATCCTGACGGTGGTCATGCAGGAGGGTTGGAACGGCCTGACCCTGGGTAAGGCACTGGAGGACGCGGAGAAATCCTTCAACGCCGATTTGCCTGCGGGTGTTACGCTCAGCAAGGTCACCGACCAGGCGGTGAACATCAGGGAAGCGATCAACGAGTTCATGCTCAAGTTCTTCGTTGCCTTGACCGTGGTCATGTTCGTCAGCGTGATCAGCCTGGGGTGGCGGGTCGGCATCGTCGTTGCTGCTGCGGTTCCCCTGACGCTCGCCACCGTCCTTGTCATCATGATGATAAGCAACCGTGTTCTCGATCGGGTGACGCTGGGAGCGCTGATCATCTCCCTCGGGCTGCTGGTAGACGATGCGATCATCGCCATCGAGATGATGGTGGTGAAGTTGGAGGAGGGGCTGGACCGGATCGCGGCGGCTTCTTACGCCTGGAGCCATACTGCCGCACCCATGCTCTCCGGTACGCTTGTCACGATCATCGGCTTCATGCCCGTCGGCTTTGCCAAGTCGACCGCGGGCGAGTATGCGGGCAATATTTTCTGGGTCACGGGATATGCCTTAATCACGTCATGGCTGGTCGCGGTCGTCTTCACGCCCTATCTGGGGGTGGCCTTGCTCCCCAAGATCAAGAAGGTGGAGGGTGGCCATGCGCATATCTACTCGAGCCCGCGCTATAACCGGTTCCGGCGTGCAGTCGTATGGTGCGTCCGCCATAAATTCATCGTTGCCGGCCTGGTGATTGCGTCATTTCTTGCGGCTGGCGCCGGTATGACGCTGGTGAAGAAGCAGTTCTTTCCCAATTCTGATCGGCCTGAATTGCTGGTCGAGGTCCAGATGCCGGAGGGGACCAGCATCGAGGCGACGGATGCCGTCGCGAAGAAGGTAGAGGCCTGGCTCAAAAACCAGCCCGAAGCCAAGATCGTCACGACCTATGTCGGCGCCGGCGCACCACGCTTCTTTATCTCCTACAATCCGGAACTGCCGGACCCATCCTTTGCCAAGATTATCGTTCTGACGCCTGATGCCGAGGCGCGCGACCAGTTGAAATTGCGGCTGCGCGAGCAGATCGCCGCGGGAATAGCGCCGGAAGCCCGGGTGCGGGTCGGGCAACTCGTTTTTGGCCCGTACCAGCACTATCTCGTGAGCTTCCGGGTGATGGGGCCAGATGCCGGCGTTCTGCGCGATGTCGCCGCCAAGGTCGAAGCTGTCGTTCGCGCAAATCCGCATACGCGAGAGGTGAATACCGACTGGGGCGAACGGGCGCCGACGACGCATTTCGTGGTCGACCAGCAGCGCCTGCAGCTTATCGGCCTGACGCCGTCCGAGGTCGCGGATCAGCTGCAGTTCCTGCTGACCGGTACGATGGTCACGCAAGTGCGCGAGAATATCCGCACCGTCGACCTCGTCGCGCGCAGCAGCGATCCGGCCCGCCTTGATCCCGCGAAACTCGGCGATCTCACTTTGGTCAATCGTGACGGGCGTTTGATCCCGGTCAACCAGGTCGGTCATCTCGAAGTGCGTTCGGAAGATCCGATTTTATGGCGCCGCGACAGAATCCCGACAATCACCGTTCAAAGCGATATCGACGAAGCCATGCAGCCGCCGGAAGTGTCGATGGAGATCGAGACGGCGTTGAAGCCGCTCGAGGCGTCCTTGCCCGCCGGGTACCATATCGAAACCGGCGGCAATATCGAGGATTCGGCCAAGGCGAATAACGCGCTTGCGCCGGTCTTCCCGGTGATGATCGCCCTGATCTTGTTCGTGCTCGTCCTGCAGGTGCGTTCGATCTCGGGCATGTTCATGGTCTTTCTCACCGCACCCCTGGGGCTTGTTGGAACGGTGCCGATCCTGCTGGCATTCCATCAGCCGTTCGGCTTCAACACCATCCTCGGGCTTCTCGGATTATCCGGCATCCTGATGCGCAATACGCTGATCCTGATCGGGCAGATCCACGTGAACCAGGCGGCGGGGCTGACCACCTACCATGCTGTCGTCGAGGCGACAGTACAGCGTGCGAGGCCGGTTCTCCTGACGGCGCTGGCGGCGGTCCTTGCCTTCATTCCGCTGACCCAATCGATCTTCTGGGGCTCACTGGCCTATACGCTGATCGGCGGAACGGCTGCGGGGACGGTTCTGATCTTGATGTTCCTGCCGGCACTCTATGCCATCTGGTTCAAGGTGCGGCCGGATCGGGTGGAACAGCCGGATCAAGCGGATTCGGTCCATCTCCCGGTCCAGCCGTCCGAAGCCGCGGCCGAGTGAAGGACGATCGCGGGGCAGAAGGCGCTGCAAGAAATGCAAGCGCGTGGAAATCGCCGCCATGGCAATTGGCGCCCGATTTCGCGTCATACGACTGGCGGCTGTCAGGCCTTCGCCTTGCGACCGTAATGCGCCTGCAGGCTCTGGACGATTTCTTCCAGCTTGCTGCGATCCATCAGGAACAGGTTGCGGCCTTTGCGCTTCAGCAGGCCGGACGGATAGAGTTGGCTGATGGCGCGATTGACTGTCTCGCGCGTGGTGCTGGTCAGGCTGGCGATCTCGTGCATCGGGGGCAGGGGGCGCACCACCCACAGGCCGGGCACGGCGGCATCCGGCTGGGCCATGCGCAGCAATTCGGCATAGACGCGCTGCGCCGCCTGCAGCGTCGACAGTTCCATGATGCGCAGGCCGCTGGTGCGCACCACAGCCGCCAGCCGCTGCAGCAGGCAGAAGCTGACCGGGCCGTTCTCATGCAGCAGTTCGAGGAAGACATCCGGCGCCATGATGGCGAGATCGGTCTTTTCGACCGCCGTCGCGCTGGCCGAGCGCGGTTCTTCGTCGATCGCCGCCAGTTCGCCGAAGAAATCGCCCGCCTTGCGGGTGGCCAGGGTCACTTCCCGGCCGGCGCCGGAAAAGGTGACGATGGCGACCGAGCCCTTGAGGATGAAGAACACGTCGCGGCTGTCGCCGCCCTTGTCGAGGATCGTCTCGCCACGGTTATAGCTGCGCCAGCGGCAGCGGCTGGAGAGCGCCTTGATCTGGTCGTCGCTGAGGGAACGCAGCAAGTGAAAGCCGCGCAAAGACTTTTCCGTGGTGGTCGTTAATGTTGATGACATGGTCCCCAAGATCTCTCGTCCATCGATCGACGACCCCAAGCATGGTCAATCGGCATCATCGATGCTTTGACGCTTCGTTACACGGCCGGGGCGCGGCAGTCATAGCACGGCTGGCTTGAAAGTTCGAGAGGCGTGGGCTGCGGCAGGATCGCGCGCGATCGAGTTGCGCAACGTAAGGCCGTATTGAGCTGGGCCGCGCGCGGGGGAATAGAGGCCGCTGCCATGAGGAATTCTTTCGGCTCCCTAACCTCTTGAATACGGGCGATTAAATCTTCAGCCGAAAGGGCCTGTACACGCAAGGGTGAGTAATCGAACTTTTGGTGGAGACTGGCTTCAGCTGACCTGTGCGACCGGACGCTGCATGCGGCGGGATTCGGCAATGATGTTCCAGGCCACCGCGGTGACCACCAGGGCCCCGCCGACAGCGGCATAGAAGCCTGGATTCTCGCCCAGGAAGACCAGCACCCAGATCGGGCCCAGGATGCATTCCAGCAGGCCGATCAGTGACGCTTCCCCCGCCGGGATAAGGCGGGCGCCGAAGGAAAAGCAGATGAGGCCGACCGCCAGCTGCCCGGCGCCGAACAGGAACAGCAGGCCGATATTGGCGGCGTCGGCATCGCCCGGGCTGCCCCAGATCGCTCCCACCACCGCCATGATGAGGCCGGAAAGGCAGCAGGCGGGGGTCATGCGGATCTGCTGGAAGCGGCGGGTCACAACCGTTGCCACGGCGAGCGAGCAGGCGATGACGGCGGCGAGCAGCAGGCCGGCGGGGTCCGCCGCCATGTCGTGCTGCGAGACCATGAGGGTGACGCCGGCCAGGGCCAGGAGCATGGCGAGGCCGCGGGTGACAGAGATCGGCTCGCGCATCCACAGAAAGGCGATCAGGCCGGCAATCAGCGGCGCGGTGCTCTGGATGACCAGGATCGTCGCCACGGTGGTATGGCGCAGCGCGATGATGAAGCTGATGGAGGCGGCGCTGAAACAGAGGGCGACAACCAAGCCCGGCAGCCCCTGCCGGCGGAACAGCGACCAGCTTTGCCGACCGTCGCGCCACAGCAGGAAGGCCAGCAGGCAGGCGGCGGAAAAACCGCCGCGCCAGCAGACCTGGGTCCAGGCATCGACGGTGATGAAACGCGCGATGAGGCCGCCGGTGCTCCAGCAGACCGCGGCTGCGGCGACCAGAATGACGCCGCGGCGATGGGTCTGGGCATTTGCTGTTTCGATCATCTATTCCCCCGCGGTGTATCGCTGCGCTTTCTTGTCTTCGGGCTTGTCATCGCCCGATCGCCCGGCCGGATCGCTCCCGCGCAATCCATCTTCCGCCTGCCCATCTTCGGTCTGTGGGCGGTTGCCGGCGGGATCGCCGCTTGGCTCAGCGTTCCGACTGTCGCGTCATCGGCGCGCCGTCGCAAGCGCGGTGGATGCATGCGCGTGCCACTTGTGCCGCATGGCGGTGGGCCTTGCCAAGCGGCATCTCCTGTGAGCGGCCGATCGCGCGACATGACAAATCGGCAGGCGACCCTTATGCTCCGGCCAACTGCATTTCAGGTGGGACTCGACCAGATGATTCGGCCTTATTTCCTGCTGCCCTTGAGCCTGCTAACGCTCGCCGCCTGTGCCGAGCCGGCGCAGACGAAGGCACCCGCAGGTACCGTTGCCGCCACCGCCGGCAGCCAGGCGAAGCCTGCCCCGACCACGGCGCAATTGGGCCAGCCGGTGGGTATCACCGATTTCCGGGATCTCAACCAGACGAACTGCCCGGCGACAGCCGACAGCTATCGCGACTGGGTCGCCGAATTCCAGTCCTATGCCCTGCATCAGGGCAAAAGGCCGGACATGATCCAGGTCGCTTTTGCCGATGTGCGGGAAAATCCCTCGATCAGCGCCAGCGCCGGCAAGCAGCCGGAATTCGTCACGCCCGTCTGGACTTATCTCAGCCGCGCCGCCTCGCCCGCCCGGATCGCCAAGGGCAAGCAGAAGTACAGCGAGAACGCCTCGACTCTTGCCGGCGTCTCGCGCGATTACGGCGTGCCGGACAGCGTCCTCATGGGCATCTGGGGGCTGGAGACCGATTTCGGCAGCAATTTCGGCGACGTGAACGTTTTCGAGGCCCTGTCCAATCTGGGCTACCGCGCCAATCGTGCCGGCTTTGCCTGCAAGGAGTTGCTGGCGGCCCTGGATATCGCCGATGCCGGCCGCATCAAGCCGGGGCAGATGATCGGTTCCTGGGCCGGCGCCATGGGGCACAGCCAGTTCCTGCCGTCAAACTATCTCAACGTGGCGGTGGACCGCGACGGCACCGGGGCCCCGGATCTCTGGACCTCGATGTCCGATGTCTTCGCCTCGACGGCCAATCTTCTGCGCCACGAGGGCTGGCAACCGGGCCTGCCCTGGGGTTTCGAGGTGAAGCTGCCGGCCAAGTTCCCCTATGGCGAGGCCGAGATCGATATCAAGCAGCCGATCAGCCACTGGGCTGCCCTCGGCGTCAAGCGCGTCGACGGCCGGCCCTTGCCGGCGCTGCCGGGCGATACCTCGATCCTGCTGCTGGCGGGGTATAAGGGCCCGGCCTTCCTCATCACGCCGAATTTCCGCGCCATCCTTGCCTATAACAACTCGACCAGCTACGCGCTTTCGGTGGCCTATCTCGGCGACCAGATCACGGGCGGGCAGGGGGTGGTTGCTGCCTGGCCGGTCAATGAGCCCCAGCTCAACCTCAGCGAACGCACCGAGGTGCAGGTACTCCTCAGTCGTCATGGCTATGACGTGGGTGAGGCCGACGGCATTCTCGGCTTCAAGACCCGCAAGGCGGCCCGCGCCTTCCAGAAGGAGATCGGCTGGCCGCAGGACGGCTTCGTCACCAAGGCGCTGCTGGCGGAATTGCGCCGGCATACGACCAGTTGAAGCTCCCGGGCGGGACGGCCTGGATTCGAGCATTCTTCAAGGAATCAAGCACTTGGCATTCGCCACTTGCGCCCCTATCTGTCTGGGGGACCAGCCATTGCTTTTCAGGCGGTGATCGGTATAGTCCGGCCGGCTTTGGCGCAAATTGCGGCAGACGGCCGATTCAGTTTGCAACCCCATAACCATAACCAAGGGGATAGATTATGTTGATTTCTCAGGCTTGGGCCCAGGCCGCGGGTGCCGGGCAAGCACCGGATATCATGGGGTCGTTGACGGGCATTGCACCCTTCATCCTGATTTTCGGCATCATGTATTTCTTGATGATCCGTCCGCAGCAGCGCCGCGCGAAGGAACATCGGGCCTTGGTCCAGCAGCTGAAGGCGGGCGACAAGGTCGTCACCAGCGGCGGCTTCCTCGGCACCGTCACCCAGGTGACCGACGACAACGAGGTGAAGGTCGAAATTGCCGATGGCGTGCGCGTTCGCATGCTGCGCCAGGCGATCACCGAAGTGATCACCAACAAGGTCGATGCCGGCAAGAAGTCCGACAAGGCCCCGGCGAACAAGAATTGAGATCCCGCGGGGCGTCATGCCCCGCCGGCTGATCCAAGGTTTGCCGACCCGACCCACCGCGACAGGAATGATAGGTTAAAGCGGGGATGCTGCAGTTTTCGAAATGGAAGATCACGACGATCCTCGCCATCATCCTGGCGGGCATCATTTTCGCGGCCCCCAACCTGATCGATCGCGGCAAGCTCGACAGCCTGCCCGGCTGGGTGCCGAAGACGGTGGTCAGCCTCGGTCTCGATCTGCAGGGCGGTTCGCATCTTCTCTATGAAGTCGATACCAAGGCTTTGCAGACGGAACGCCTGCAAAGCGTCGTCGATGATCTGCGGGCACAGCTGCGTGGCGCCAGTATCGGCTATACGAATCTCGGGGTGCAGAACCAGCAAGTGGTCCTGAAGCTGCTGGACCCGGGGCAGATCGAGGCAGCGCGACCGATCCTGCAGAAGGCCGCGGGCCAGCTGAGCCTATCGGTCGGCAATGACGGTTCGGTCACCATCCAGTTCACTGACGCCGGCGCGGAGCAGCTGAAGATCCAGGCGGTGGACCAATCCATCGAGGTCATCCGCAAGCGGGTCGACGAGACCGGCACCAAGGAGCCCACCATCATCCGTCAGGGCGACGATCGCATCGTGGTGCAGCTGCCGGGTGTCAAGGATCCCCAGCATCTGAAGGATATCATCGGTACAACGGCGAAGATGACCTTCCGTCTGGTTGATGAAGCCGCTGCCGTCAGCGGCCAGGTGCCGCCGACCAGCGAATGGGTGCCAGGCGCGGCCGGCAGCCGCGAAGAGAAGCTGCCGTTGCAGAAACGCGTCATGGTTTCCGGCGAAAACCTCACCAATGCCCAGCAGACCTTCCAGGATGGTCAGGCGGTGGTTTCCTTCAGCTTCGATACGATCGGCGGCAAGCGTTTCGGCGATGCCACCTCGCAGAATGTCGGCAAGCGCTTCGCCATCGTGCTCGACGGCAAGATCATCTCCGCTCCGGTGATCCGCAGCGCCATCATGGGCGGCAGTGGCATCATCAGCGGCAATTTCACGTCGCAGAGCGCGCAGGATCTTGCCGTGCTGCTGCGGGCCGGTGCCCTGCCGGCGCCGCTGACGGTTCTCGAAGAACGCACGGTTGGCGCCGATCTCGGGGCTGACTCGATCGCGGCCGGCAAGCTCGCCTGCATTCTCGCCGTCGTGCTGATCGTCATCGCCATGGTCGTGCTCTATGGCCTGTTCGGCATCTTCGCCAATATCGCCCTGGTGCTGAACGCGGTCCTGCTGATCGCCATCCTCTCGGTGCTTGGCGCCACGCTGACCTTCCCCGGCATCGCCGGCCTGGTCCTGACCCTCGGCATGGCCGTCGACGCCAACGTCCTCATCCTGGAACGTGTGCGCGAAGAAATGCGCAACGGCCGCTCGCCGGTGACGGCGATGGAAACCGGCTATCGCGAGGCCCAGGGTACGATTTTCGACGCCAATATCACCCATCTGATCGCCACCGCCTTCCTGTTCGAGTTCGGCTCGGGTCCGATCAAGGGCTTTGCCATCACGCTGATCATCGGCATCGTCACCTCCATTTTCACCTCGATCTGGGTCACGCGGTTAATGACCTCGATCTGGCTGCGCCGCGCGCGGCCCAAGGCTCTGCCGCTTTAAGAGGTCCGGATAAATGTTCAAGCCGCTTCACATCGTTCCGGCCGGTACGCGCATCGATTTCATGCGCTATCACAAGCTGACTTTCACCATCTCCGTCTTCATGGTGCTGGCTTCGATCGCTTTGTTCCTCACCCGCGGCCTTAATTACGGAATCGATTTCGCCGGCGGCATCCTGCTTGAGGTGCGTAGCCAGCAGACGGTGGACCTCAGCGAATTGCGCCATAAGCTCGATGGGCTTGGTCTCGGCGAAATCTCGCTGCAGCAATTCGGCGATGCTAATGATGTCCTCGTCCGTGTGCCGATGAAGGATGTTGCCGACGAGAAGGCGCAGCAGACGGCCGTCCAGAAGATCAAGGACACGCTGGGCAGCAATTGGGAATACCGCCGCACCGAAACCGTCGGCCCGAAATTCGGCGATGAGCTGAAATCCGGCACGGCCTGGGCCTTCGTTCTCGCCATGCTGGGCATCATGGCCTATGTCTGGTTCCGCTATGAATGGCAGTTCGGCATCAACGCCTTGCTGGCCTTGTTTCATGACGTCATCACCACGATCGGCCTCTTCGCGCTGACGCAGATCGAGTTCAACCTCACCACCGTCGCGGCGGTGCTGACCATTGCCGGCTATTCGGTCAACGATACGGTCGTCATCTATGACCGCATCCGCTACGACCTGAAGCGCTACAAGAAGATGCCGTTGAGCGACCTCATCAATCTGTCGCTGAACACCACCTTGAGCCGGACCACCGTCACCAGCGGCCTGACCCTGCTGTCGGTGCTCGCGCTCTATATCTTCGGCGGCGAGGTGTTGCACGGTTTCTCGGTCGCCCTGATCTGGGGCATCGTCATCGGCACCTATTCGACCATCTGCGTCGCGACACCGCTGCTGCTTTACATGCACTTGCACCGTATCGGCCGCAAGGAAGAGGCAGCGGAAGGCAAGACGGTCGAGCAGGGACGCTGACCAAATTGGCCCCCGAACCGGGGCAGGCTGCGGGGAACATCATCGATACCGAAAACGGCGCGGATCCTTCCGCGCCGTCCGGCATTCCACTCTCTGTCTGAAAGACCCTTCCTCGACCCAATTGGGGAGACCCGCATGGATGTGACCCCTCTCATTCCCGAAGGCCGCCAACTGGTCGAAGCCTATGGCGACGGCGGCTTCAAGGTGTCCGGCACGGCCTATCGGGGTGCCGTCATCGTGTTTCCCAGCCGCACCCTGGCCTGGGGCGTCGGCGCCTTCGCCGATCTGACGCTGGAGCAGTTTGCGCCTATCCTCGCCGCCGGCGAGGCGGGTGAGGCCAGCCTCATGCTGCTCGGCTGCGGTCCGCGCATGCTGATGCTGCCGCCACCATTGCGGCAGGGATTGCGCGCCGTCGGCATCGTTTCCGAGGTCATGGATACCGGTGCGGCCTGCCGTACTTATAACGTTCTATTGGCCGAAGGCCGCCGCGTCTGTGCCGCCATGCTGGCGGTCGACTGAGCGCCAATCCGGTCGTCCCGCGAATACCGGTGCCATTGAACCGTTGCCCTATCGTGCCGCTCTAGCGGTTCAGCAGGCACCAGACGGCCAAGAGCGGCTGGTCGCTGGATTTCATCGCATGAACGATATTCGGCGTGTTGTAGACCACGCCGCCACGGCCGGGCTCGTGCCAGGGACGCTGTTCTTGCCGCCAAGCTCCCGGTGTCATGACGAAGTAGATCTCGGCCGGCGGATGATGGTGATCGACGTATTGGACACCCGGCGCCATCAGGCTGGCGCCGACCAGAACATCGCTTCGCAGCTCCAGGCCCGATGTGCCGAGGATGATCGCATTGGCATGGCCGTCCCTGAATCGTTGACCGCCATCTTCGGCATTCTTGCGGCGATGCCAGGCGAGACGCGGCTCCAGCCGCTCGAAAGCATCGGCAACCGCAGCGACATCATCCGGGCCATGCCTGCCGATATCCACCGCATCGCGGAGATATTGATGCGCCGGCAGGGTTTCGCCATCGGCGCCGAAACCTGGCGCGCCGGGCGCTTTCAGCGCGTCAAAGATATCGCGCGCCACCCGCCATTCGCTCGTGCCGCTGGCGAGCCGGGGGAAGAGGGCGCTTTCGAGCGCGGCGATGAAGTGCTGAAGCTGTCCGTCTCGTCGCACCGAAACGTCTCCATATGCCGTTTAACGTCCTAGTCTAGGTCAAAAACGGGCAGGCCGGTTGGCCGAAATCGACATGAAGACGCCTCCGTCTCGTCATGCCGGCTAGCCGAACCGTCGATCCGCTGCCCGGCGATCGCAATGAAGCCTCGGCAGCCGGAAATCAGTGGCTGGCTGCAATGGTCTGTGATGGCTGTCATGGGATGATTGCGGGCTATCCCGCTAGATTGTGCCGGCGGCCGACTCAGGAAGGCCGCTTCCGCCGACCATCCACGAAGGCGGGAACGACGCAGCCGGCGTGAGGTCCCGCACGCCGGCTGTTTCCACAGCGCGGCACCCTGAAATGCACAGGCGCCAGAGTTGAACGGGCGCCAGAGCTGAACGGGCGTCAGAACTGAACGGGCGTCAGAACTGAAACAGCCGGCATGACGCTGCATGCCGGCCGTCCAGACATCTTCCGGCATCGTCAGGGACGATCCCGGGCGCGGGCGTGATCAGGCGAAGTTCTTCGCCAGGAAGTCCCAGTTCACCAGATTCCAGAAGGCGCCGACATAGTCCGGGCGCTTGTTCCGGTAATCGATGTAATAGGCATGTTCCCAGACGTCGCAGGTCAGCAGCGGCTTGTCCGCCGTGGTCAGCGGCGTGCCGGCATTGCTGGTGCTGGCAAAATCCAGCGAACCGTCCGACTTCTTCACCAGCCAGCCCCAGCCGGAGCCGAAGGTGCCGACGGCGACCTTGGTGAACTCGGCCTTGAAGGTATCGAAGCTGCCCCATTTCTTGCTGATGGCATCGGCCAGGGCGCCCTTCGGCGCACCGCCGCCATTGGGCGACAGGCAGTGCCAATAGAAGGTGTGATTCCACACCTGGGCGGCGTTGTTGAAGATGCCGCCCGAAGACTTCTTGATGATGTCTTCCAGCGAAGCATTCTCGAACTCGGTGCCCTTGATCAGGTTGTTGAGGTTGGTGACATAGGTCTGATGATGCTTGCCGTAATGATATTCCAAGGTCTCCTTGGAGATATGCGGCTGCAGCGCATCCAATGCGTAAGGAAGCTCGGGGAGTGTGTGGGTCGTCATGTCATACCTTTCTTTGTTCTGAGGTAATGATCGATTTCTCCGTGACGGCATCATCTCTAGCGGCATCGCCGGCCGGTTTCATCCCTAAATTCTAGTCAGCTATTCACGACCGGCAGTCCCCTGCCGCCGGCCGGCTCAATCGCGCCCTTCGCGTCGTTCTGACGCAGGCAAAATGACAGAACGGCGTCAGCGATCGACGGGCCGAAGGCGGGGCAGATCGACGGCAACCGCAGCGATACCGTGGCCGTCGACTGATGGGGGATAAGGGGCATCCCGGCCCGTCTGGGCCTCTGGCAAGAACAACATGCGGCGGCAAAGGGTTCCGCCGGCGCTTTGCCCATTCATTCCTGTCAAGTCGCCGGTCACAAAAACGGGAGCCGGCAAGGACCGGCTCCCGTTTCGTTCGGTTCCAAATTTCGGTTCGCGTCGACCGGTCGGGCCGGCGCGCAACCAGGCACGGCGGGGAATCCCGCCTATGCCAGCTTCTGCAGCACCATGCAGTAGAGCATGGGGATCGACAGCAGGGTGTTGGTGCGCGAGGTCAGCATGGCGATGCGGGCGGCCTTCTTCTTGGCATCGGCGTCCGCCTCGACGATACCGAGGGCTATCTTCTGCTTCGGCCAGATGATGAACCAGACGTTGAAGGCCATGATGAGGGCGAGCCACATGCCGATACCGATGGTGATGGCGCCGGTCTGGAAGCTCAGGGCCTGGCCCAGATAGCCGTTGAGATGCGCCGTGGTGAGCCCGAACAGCACCGTGGTCGCGGCCGCCATGCGGAAATAGAACAAGGCGGTCGGTGCGATCACCTTGCCGATGGCGGGTTTCTGCTCATCCGGAATTTTCGGCATCGAGGGAATCTGCACCAGATTGAAGTAATAGAGCAGGCCGATCCAAAGCACGCCCGACACAACGTGGATCCAGCGCATGATCGCGGCCCAATAGCCGAGAGTGGCGAGTTGATCGCCATGACGCAGCACGGCGATGACGATGGCGACCACCAGCCCGACGGCGAAAGTGGCGCGTGGATTTTCCAGAATCTTGCTCATTTCTCCCCCTTCACATGTTAGTCAGGAACCCTGAGATGGAATCAGGTGCCGACCGTGACAGTGTTCGACCAAAGCCGACGGATAGCGATCCAGCCAATCAGGGCCTGCGCGCCTTGCGGGCGCGACGTGACAGATATTCTACCCCGACACGGAGTCGTCACAAACCCAAAGGTTAAATCCCTGCCTTCCGGGGGGGATTGAGCGTGGGAAACGAATCCGATTATTGCCTGATCGAGCTGAGCAAGGGCGACCGCGACCGCTACCTCGCGGTGCTGGCCGCGCCGCCGGCCCAGCGCGAGGCGCTGGCGGTGGTTGCCGCATTCAACCTGGAACTGGCGCGGGTAGCGGACACGGTTTCCGAGGAAATGCTGGGCTTCATCCGGCTGCAGTGGTGGCGCGAAGCGCTGGACGAAATCGAGCGGGGCGGGCCGGTGCGGCGCCATGCCGTGGTCTCGCCGCTGGCCGAAGTGCAGCGCGCCTACAACCTGCCGATCGCCTGGCTGCAGCAAATGGTGGCGGCGCGGGAAAGCGATTTTACCGCCAATGCCGCGGCGCGCGAAGCGACCGGCTCCGGCACCGATCTTGCGGCGGTGGAGGATTATCTCGACGCGACGGGGGGCAATCTGATCCGCCTGTCCTTACGGATCGGCGGGCTCGACCCGCAGGATCCGCTGGTGGTGGAGGGCGGGCGCCTTGCCGGTATCGGCTACGGCCTGACCGGATTGATCCGTGCCTGCCTGTTCCATGCCCGGGACAAGCGCCTGATGCTGCCGCAGGCGGTGCTGCAGCGGCATGGTGTGAATCTCGACCATCTCTTCGACCTGCGGCGCGATCTCCAGCGCGAAGGGAAGCTGGCGGCCGCGATCGGCGAGCTGGCGGGCCATGCCGAACAGAAGCTGCTGGCCCTGCGCGATCTGCGCCCGCCGCGACGCGCGATTCCGGCTTTGCTGCCGGCAAAGCTGGCGCTCCTGCAGCTGCAGCGCCTGCGGCGGCACCGCTACGATCTCTTCGACTACAGGGGCATCGAAGGCCGCCCGCTGGATATCTGGCGTCTGCTGCTGAGCCGCTATGCCGGGCGCATCTGAAGAAGGGTGCAGATTATCTAATTGAACGGTCAGAATATTTCCTAAAGGGAAACTTAGTTTACTAATATTTAATAACCGCTTGATACCCGTAGTCTCGCAATAAGAGTGAATGCGTCTCGAAACGCATCAGCGGGGAAGAATCATGTCGGACGTCAAAACAGGCGCCATTTCCATGCGCGCGTCGCTCAGCACCAAGATGGTGGTGTCACTGATCGTGGCTCTGCTGGTGGGACTGGCGGCAACCACCTATCTGATTTCCGTGAAAAGTGCGCGCACCACAGAGGACCTGTCGGTGCAATCGGGCAAGGAACTGGGCGCCCATATGGCCGCCGGGGTGCAGCGCGACATCAATGTCGCCCTGCGGGTGACCGAGACCATGCGCGATGCCTTCGTCGGCCTCTACAGCAAGGGCATCAGGGACCGCGAGACCTATCTCGCCTTGCTGGAGAGTGCGGTCAAAGCCAATCAGCAATATGTCGCCGTGTGGACCGCCTGGGAACCCAATGCCTTCGACGGCAAGGACCAGGACTTCGCCAATGCCGACGGCAAGGCGACCTTCCCGGATGCCAAGGCCTATGACGCGACCGGCCGCTTCGTGCCCTATGTCTTCGCCAAGGATGGCGGCTTCGATGTGACGCCGTTGACCGACTACGACAAGCCGGGGGCCGGCGACTATTATCTGCTGGCGCAGAAATCCGGCAAGCAACAGATCATCGAGCCCTATCCCTATGTGGTCGGCGACAAGACGGTCATCATGACGAGCCTCGTCACGCCGATCATCATCGATGGCAAGGTGCTGGGCGTGGTCGGCCTTGATCTCGACCTCGCCGCCATCCAGAATCGGCTTGCCGAGATCAAGCCCTATGAGACCGGCGCCGTCTCGCTGATTTCGGCGCAAGGCAATTGGGCGGCCTATGCCGATTTGAAGCAGCTGATGAAGCCGATCGAGGCGCAGGAGCCGGATCTTGCCAAGGTCAAGGACGGCGTCACCAGGGGACAAGCCTTCGATTTTCCCGACTTCTCGGATACGCGAAAGATCGACCTGCTGCGGGTTTTCCAGCCGGTCGAGGTGGGCCAGACGGGAACGCCCTGGTCGGTGATGGTGGATCTGCCGGAAGACAAGATCCTGCAGCCGTCCCGTGACCTGACGCTTTACACGGTGGTGGCGTCGGCCCTGCTGGTGATCGCCTTGTCGGTGATCATTTTCGTGCTGATGCGCCTGCAGGTGGCGACGCCGTTACGTCGCTTGACGGCGACCGTCGACACGCTGGCCGGCGGCGATACCGCGGTCGACGTACCCTCGACCCAGCGGCGCGACGAGCTCGGCGTCATGGCGCGGGCGATCAACATTTTCCGCGAAAAGCTGATTGAGGTCGACGAACTGCGCCATCAGCGCGCGGAAGCCGAGAAGGTTGCCGCACTGGAAAAGAAGCAGATGATGCAGACCCTCGCGGACGGCTTCGAGCAGAGCGTGAAAAGCATCGTCGATGCGGTCTCGGCGGCGGCGAACCATCTGCAGTCGAATGCCCAGAGCATGGCGGGTGTCGCCGAATCCAGCAGCCATCAGGCGGGGGCGGTGGCCGCGGCAGCCAACGAAGCCTCGGCCAGCGTGACGACGGTGGCCACTGCGGCGGAGGAACTGTCCGCCTCCATTGCCGAGATCACGCGGCAGATGACCGAAAGTGCCTCATCGACGCGACAGGCGGTGAGCGAGGTCGGGCGCATGGGCGATACGATCGAAAGCCTGAACGGTGCTGCCGACAAGATCGGCGGTATCGTGCAGATCATCAACGAGATCGCCAGCCAGACCAATCTCCTGGCGCTCAATGCCACGATCGAGGCGGCCCGCGCCGGCGATGCGGGCAAGGGCTTCGCGGTGGTGGCGAGCGAAGTCAAGACCCTGGCGACGCAGACCGCGCGGGCGACCGACGAGATCGCCTCGCAGATCGACAGCATGCAGTCGATCACCCGCGACGCCGTCTCGACGGTCGGCATGATCAGCACCACCATCGACCGGGTGAACGAGATCGCCAGCGCCATTGCGGCGGCGGTGGAGGAGCAGTCGGCGGCAACGCGCGAAATCTCCAACAATGCACAGCAGGCGGCAAGCGGCACCAACGAGGTCAACAGCAATATCAACGGTGTTTCGACGGCGGTCCAAGAGGCCGGCCATGCTTCCGGCATAGTGCTGAACGCCGCCAATCAGCTATCGACCGACGCCGTCAAATTACGGCACGAGGTCGATACCTTCATCGCCAAGATCCGCGCCGGCTGACGACCTGTGCCTTGCCGGGGCGCCGGCCTATGCGGCCTCTCCGGGCCTCAATAGGCCGTCTCGGCGCTGTAGACGAGGTCGCGGCGGTCGCGCAGCGCATTCAGCGCGTGTCTGCGCTCCGTGCCGGTTTCCGGCCGCAGCACGTAGCGGCCGCTGCTGTCCGGCCCATCGACCACCCGCAGCTGCAGCTCGCGCAACAGGACGGCGATATCGCCGGCGCTGGCCGATGGCCGGAAGACGACATCGAGATCGGCCTCGGTCGCGGTCAGCAGGAGGGCGGGGCTGAGCGGCCGTCCCAGCAACAGTTCCGCGCGCTGGTAGAGCCAGACCACGGCCGTAGCCTGCAGGGCGATGATGATGGCAGCCAGCAGCAGGCCGAGGATCAATTGCCGATGCCGCTTGCGGGCCGCTTCCGGCGAGAGCTCGAAGGGGATGCCGAAACGTTCGCGGCGCTGGTCGAGCCGCTCCAGCAGCCGGCGCAACTGCGCCTGATCCAGCGTGGTCGCCAGCTCCGCATCCATGTTCGCTTGCAATTGCTGGCGCAGGGCATCGGCGAAACTCTGCCCTGCGGCAGACCGCACGGCGGTGTTGGTCCGGGTTTCCTTGACCGGGATTGCCGAGACTTCCGGGATTGCGGGGACTTCCTTGGCCCGGGTTTCCTTAGCCTGGATTTCCTCGGGGATCTCCGCCGCCGGGCGCGCATTGCCGCCGGGCGGGCCGGCCGGCTCACCCGTCAAGCCTTCGCCCGGATCACCACCTGGACCGGCTTTATCCTCGGATCCCGGCCGGCGGCTCCGGTTGTCGCCGGGCTGCCGCAAGCCAGCCAGATAAAAGTTGATGCGATCGGCGTTTCTCATCGCGGCGATCCCGTTCGATACCCCCATACCGTCGCCGTTGCGGCGCCATTGCCGGCCAGTCTATCAGTGCTGCCCCAGCGGATGGAAGTGATGGCAGAAAATGCTTTTTTCATGTCATTGCTGCCATGCCACTTCTGCTGCAGGATGTCTGGCTGCATGAATCGGAACGACAGGGAAGGTAAGCCGATGGCCAGGAACAGGAGGATGAAAGGCGCCGTACCGGCCGGGCTGGTGACCCGTAAGATCCGCATGCTGGTCTATGCGGATGCCCATCTTCTCGATATCGCCGGGCCGATATCGTTGTTCGCCACTGCCAATGAGTTTATCGGTGGGCCGGCCTATGATGTCGCCTTGATGGCGCCCCGCGCCGGCCTCTTTCGCAGCACGGGCGGCATCGAATTGATGGCGACGGCCTCGCTCGGCCGCGCGATTGCCGATCTCGATACCTTGCTCATCGCTGGCGGCGCCGGGGTCGACGATGTCCTGTCGGATCGGCACCTGATCCGCTGGCTGCAACGCCAGGCGGCGGCGGCCCGGCGGGTCGCCTCGGTCTGCAGCGGCGCGCTGCTGCTGGCCGAAGCCGGGTTGCTTGATGGCCGGCGCGCCGTCACCCATTGGGAGCGCTGTGCGCCGATGGCGGCGGCCTATCCGGCCGTGCGGGTGGAGCGCGACCCGATTTTCCTGCGCGATGGAAAATTCTATACCTCCGCCGGCATCACCGCCGGCATGGATCTCGCGCTGGCGTTGATCGAAGAGGATCACGGGGTGGAAATCGCCCAGGCGCTGGCGCGGGAATTCGTGCTCTATATGCGCCGCAGCGGCGGCCAGGCGCAGTTCAGCCCGGCCCTTCAAGCCCAGGAGACGGCGCCCGGCAAGATCAAGGCACTGCAGGAATGGGTGCTGCAGCATCTCGAAGACGATCTCTCGGTTGACGTGCTCGCGGCCCGCTGTGCCATGAGCCCGCGCCATTTCGCGCGCCGCTTCGTCGCCGATACCGGCATGACGCCCGCCGCTTTCGTCGCCGCGGCACGGCTCGATGCGGCACGCCAGGCCCTGGCGGCCGGCGGGGAGAGCATCGACCGCATCGCCCATCGCTTCGGCTTCGGCACGGCCGAGCGCCTGCGGCGCACCTTCCAGCGGCACCTCGCCGTCACGCCGAGCCAGTTCCGCCAGCATTTTCAGGTCGGCGCCGCCGCGGCCTGACGGCCGGCCGATGTCGCCATCCGGTATCGATTTCAGCGCAGCGAAGGAGCGATCATGCCCAGTCAGATGCCCCCCGATCAGATGACTCCCGATTGCGACAGGCCGCGTGCGGTCGCGATCCTCTTGTTTCCCGAGGTCGAGGTTCTCGATTTCGCCGGGCCGTTCGAGGTCTTCTCGATGGCGGCGCAACTGACCGAGCCCTCGGCTTTCCAGGTATTCACCGTTGCCTCGGCGCCGGTGCTGACGGTGGGAGGCTTGCGGGTAACGCCCGGCCATGACTTCGATAGCTGCCCACAGGCGGATATCCTGCTACTGCCCGGCGGCATTGGCAGCCGCCGGGCGGTGGGCGATCAGCGCCTGCTCGACTGGGTTGCGCTCCAGGCACAAGGGGCCGAGGTGGTCGCCAGCATCTGCACCGGCGCCCTGCTGCTGGGGCGGCTCGGCCTGCTCGACGGCTTGCGCGCCACCACCCATTGGGGAGCGCTAGACCTCCTCGGCGAGATCGCGCCGAAAGCCGAGATCGTCCCTAACAGCCGCTATATCGATAACGGCCGCATCCTTACCTCGGCCGGAATCTCCGCCGGTATTGACATGTCGCTGCACCTGGTGGCCCGGCTCTGCGGCGAGGAGATGGCAGTGATGGTGGCGCGGCAGATGGAGTATGACGGCCGCTGGCGACAGGCGGCGTGAGACGAGCGTCGCCGCGCCAATGCGGTCGCGCGGTCAGGCGACCGAGGCGGCGATCGTCGATGGCGTGGCGGCCGATTGGACGGGCGTCACGTCGCCGGCCATCGCCGGCGCGCCGGCGCGCTCTTCATCCTGCAGCGCATAGATGGTGACCTCGCCCGTCCGGCCCTTGACCTGGACGACATCGAGATTGCGGCAATGAAAGCCAGGTGCCGCCTGATGCGTCGCCTCGGTGATGATGATATCGACGGTATAGAATTTGGTCAGCCCCTCGACCCGCGAGGCGAGGTTGACGTTGTCGCCCATGACGGAATAGTTGAGGCGCTGCTGCGAGCCGAGATTACCGACGCAGCAGACACCGGTATTGATGCCGATGCCGATCCGCAGCTGGACGGGTTCCGGCGGGACCATCGGTATTTCCCCTTCCAGCAGCAGGAGCTGCTCCGCGTCGCGTGCGGCTTGGTGCTCCTCCCGCAATTCGGTATTCAGCTGCACCAGGCGCTGCCGCATGGAAAGGGCTGCACGGCAGGCGTTTCGTGCGTGATCGGGATCATCCAGCGGCGCATTCCAGAAGGCCATCAGGCTGTCGCCGATATATTTGTCGATGGTGCCGTCATGGTCGAGAACGGCGGCGGTCATGACGGTAAGGAAGCGGTTGATGAGATGCGTGAGGTGCTGCGCATCGAGACCTTCGGCGATCGTGGTGAAGCCGCGAATATCCATGAAAAGGATGGTGACGTCGCGCATCTCGCCGCCCAGTTTCAGATGGCTGGGATCGGCCGCCAGGCGCTCCACCAGCGCCGGAGCCAAATAGTGCGAAAAGGCATGGCGCACATGGCGCCGTTCCATTTCCGCCTTCAGATAGCCCATCAGCGAGCCGCTGAGATAGACCAGCAGGGCCGAAATCGACGGATAGATCGGATCGAACAGCCAGCCGTGGCGGATATATTGGAATATCCCGAGGGCGAGGCCGACGCTGACGCAGATGGCGCCGGCAATGGCGCAGCCGATCGGCCCCAGTTTCGGCAGAAGAAGCAGCATGCCCACGCCGAGCCCGGCGAGGAATACCAGCTCGACGACATCCGCCCAATAAGGCCGCTGCAGGTATTTTCCCGTGAGAATCTGCTCCACGACCTCGGCATGCAGTTCGACACCGGGAATGGCGGGATCCAGCGGCGTCGCACGCTGGTCCTTGAGACCGAGGGCGCTGGTGCCGATGAAGACGATCATGCCGCGCAGGTCGACGGGTTCCTGGTCGAGGATGCGCCAGGCGGGAACCAGGCGTTGCTGCACATGGCCGGTGTCATAGAGCCATACCTGGCCATTGCGATCCGTCGGAACGGCAAAAGCGCCGATGCGTACCTGATCGATGCCGACATAGCGTCCAAAGGAATGCAGGCCCTGTGCGCCGGATGCCTTTACCACATAGGTTGAGGCCCCCTGCGCCACGCGCAGAGCCTCGGCGGAGAGGCTGGGATAAAGCTTGCCATCGTATTGCATGATCATCGGCACGCGCCGCGTCACGCCGTCGCGATCGGGGCGCGCATTGATCAGGCCGCTGCCCTGGGCGGCGTCATCGAAGATCTGCAGGCCGGGCACGGCGCCGGAATAGCCGAGGGCGAATTGGCGCGCATCGGTGCCGTTGACGGCCATCCCGGCTTTGCGCGGCGGGACTTGCTGGCTGGTCTCCGACGTCAGGACGAAGCCTGTGACGACGGGAGCCGATTTCATCGCCGCCGCCAGCTCCTCGTCGGGATCCGGCAGGCTCGCAAGGATGTCGTGCAGTTCGGCGGATTTGTCGCCCGCCTTCCATAGCCGCTGCATCGCCAGTGGCGCGGTACGGTCGGGCTCGGCGAAGACGATATCAAGGGCGATGGCGGCGACGCCGTGTTTGCGAAGATTGTCGATCAGCCGCGCCACCAGGGCGCGCGGCCAGGGCCACTGGCCGTATTTTGCCAGCGTCATCTCATCAATATCGATGACGCGCACCGGGGTGTCTATGTAGTGACGTGGTGCGGCACGCTGGAATAGATCGAAGATCTGCAGGCGCATGTCGCGCAGCACGCCCGGATCATAGATACGGAACGCCACCATGCCGACCAGGATGACGGCGGGCAGGATCCGTTGGACGGACACGCGCTGGATGGAAATACGCATTCAAGCCTCTCGGAAAGCGGCCGATCCGGCTTTCCCTTGACGAGGATAGCCGTCCCGTCGCGGATGTATAGTGGAATGGCTTTTCTCCGTCGTTTTGTTAAAGACGACTATAAATTGTTGTTCGGTCTTGATGAACTGAGTGTCATTTTTATTAATATTAAGGCTGGTGGGCATAACTGTGGCTCCGCTGCATCGCATGTATTGATTCTGCTGCAATGCACCAGGAGTCGTTGACAACCAATAGGCGCGGTGAAAGAAATAGATGACGACCTGGGGGAGGGTTGTGCGATGGCGAAAATACGTCGCTGGGGTATTCTCATTTGTGTTGGATTCGCGACCTCGCTGCCGGCGCTCGCTTATGCGGAGCCGATTGCCAGCGTGGACGATGTCGTCAATACGGCAACCCACACGCCTCCGGGGTCGAGCGTCGCGCCCGTCCAGAAGGACGATCGCCTGGTGCAGAACGAACAGGTGGAAACGCAGCCGCAATCGGCCGTGCAGATGACCTTCGTTGACGGTTCCAATTTGCGGCTCGAGGAAAGCAGCAAGGTCGTCCTCGACAATTATGTCTATGATCCCAGTGCGCAGATGAGCAATGGCTTGGTCAATCTCGGCGCCGGAATCTTTCGCTTTACTTCCAACGGCAAGAACGACCAGGGCGTCATCCTCAGAACGCCGGCCGCCACGATCGGCATCCGCGGGACGGATATCCTGATCAATGTCAGCCAAAAGGGCCTCACCAAGGTTGACGTATTGGAAGGCGAGGTCTTTCTGAAGCCGCTTGGGCTCGGTGGCGGCACCACGGTGATGGCCGGCCAGTCAGGCATGGTCGCGGACGTCGATTCGAATGCCAAGGTGGGCGATATCGGCGCCTTCGCGACCGCAGCCGGCGGCCCGGCCTCGCCGCAAAGTTCTTCTCCCTCGTCGTCACAGTCTTCAGATCGCGCCGATCATCATAGCAATCTCGGCGGCTCGCGAACCGCCGGCAACAGGAGCTCGGGGCCGAGCGGTGGTACCGGTGGCACGGGCGGAACCGGTGGCACTGGCGGGACGGGCGGCACCGGCGGCGATGGTGATGGCGGCGACGGCGGTACGGGCGACGGTGGTACTGGCGACGGCGGTACCGGCGACGGCGGTACGGGTGACGGCGGTACCGGCGATGGTGACGGAGACGGCACTACCGGTCATCATCACCATGATCATCACCACCACGATCATCAACACCATGACCACCATCATCACGACCACCCCGGCGATGGCAATCCGGGCGATGGTGATGGAGACGGCGGCCATCATGGCCATCACGGGGGCGGAAATACCCAATAGGGTCGCCGCCAGAGCCGATACCCGCCTGTGTTTGTGATCTGATTACGACAGGCGGGTCATTCTCGCCGCCATTCCGGCAATCTGTGCGCCGACGCACAGCCAAGGCAGCCGGCCGCAGGGCGGGCTTGCGGTGGTGACCGGAATTGCGTTATCCGATGAAAGGGGAAGGCCCGATCACAGGATAGCGTCATGAATCACGTGGTGAACTGCGCCCTCTATCAAGGCGGCCGCAAAATCCGCGACATCGATGTCAGCGACACCGAGCATATGAAGGTCTCGGCCGGGCAGCTGATCTGGATCGGCCTGCTGGAGCCGACCCATGAGCTGCTGCTGCCGCTGCAGCACCAATTCGGTCTCCATGAACTCGCGGTCGAAGACGCCTATCGCGCCCACCAGCGGCCGAAGCTGGAGGTCTATGGCGATACCGTCTTCGTCGCCATGAAGACCTGCCAGTGGCTGGACGATGCGCTGGCACTGGGCGAGACCTGCTTCTTCGTCGGCCGCGGCTATATCATTTCGGTCCGCCACGGCAAGTCGCTGAGCTATGCCGCCGTCCGCGACCGCTGCGAACACGCGCCCGACAAGCTGAAGCATGGCGAGGACTTCATTCTCTATGCGCTGATGGATTTCATCGTCGATAACTATTTTCCGGTGATCGACGCGCTGGAGGAAAAGGTCGAGGAACTGGAGGGAGCGATTTTCTCCGGCAAGGACCAGAGCCGCGACGTGCTGGGCGAGATCGCACTATTGCGCCGCGACCTTCTCGACATGCGCCATGCCGTGGCGCCGCTGCCCGATATCTGCCAGCGCATCATGCGCTATGACGTGCCCGCCATGGACAAGGCGACGCAGCCTTATTTCCGCGACGTCTATGACCACGCAAATATCCTGATGGACCGGATCGAGGCGCTGCGCGAGACGGTGAAATCCGTGGTCGAATCCAAGATGCTGATGGAATCGATGCGGCAGAACGACGTGATGCGGCGCCTTGCCGCCTGGGCCGCCATGCTGGCGGTGCCCACCATGGTGGCCGGTATTTACGGCATGAACTTCGACGTCATGCCGGAGCTGAAATGGCGTTACGGCTATTTCATGGTGGTTGGTCTGATGGCGGCGGTTTGTGGGCTGCTCTATTGGCGTTTCAAGAAATCCGGCTGGCTTTGATACGGCTGGCCCGAGACGGCCGATCCGGTCCTAGGCGAGCCCCGCCGCCGCCAATCGCTGCTTGAGGTCGTCGATCAGCCAACGGCCCGCTTTGCCCGGCGGACGGGCGAGGTCATGGACGATATAGAGTGAGGCGAGGAAGCTGGTATCCTGCTCGAGCCGCAATCGCACCAGCTGACCGTTTTCGAGATAGGGCTCGATCAGATGCAGCGGCATGTTGCACCAGCCGAGCCCGGCCAGCAGATAATCGAGCCGGGTATGGAGGTCGGCGAAGCGCCATTGCCGCCGGCTGATCAGATTGCCGCGCAGGGACTGGCTCAAGGTGCTGCGGTCGGTGAGGACGAGTTGGGTTTCCTCGACCAAGGTCGCGCGCGAAATCGGCCCCTTCAGCCGGGCGAGGGGGTGATCGGCGGCAACCACCGGCACTGAGGGGATGTCGGTGATGCGCTCGCCCACGAGATCGGTGGCACCGGTGACCAGCAGGGAATAGATCGCCAGCCTGACGCTGCCGTCGCGCAACCGCTGTTCCGCCGCACCCAGCCCTTCGGTGAAGATCAGCACGGGGAGCTGGGGGAAAATCTGGCTCAACCCTTTGAGGCTCGCGGTCAGGATCCTGCTCGGGAAAAGAGAATCCACGGCGAGGCTTAGTTCCGGCTCGACGGCATTGGCGATGCTCTCGGCTCGGGCGCGCAGCAATTCGGCGCCGCGGACCAGTTCGCGCGCATCGTTGAGGATCATCTTGCCGGCATCGTTGAGCCGCGGGGTCTTCCCCGCGCGCTCGAAAAGCTGCAATTGCAGGGTCCCCTCAAGTCCTTGAATGGCCTGGCTGATCGCGGATTGTACGCGGCCCAGCCGGCGGGCCGCGGCGGAGAAGCTGCCGGTCTCGGCCACGGCGATCAGCATGCGCAACTGATCCAAGGTGAGGTTGTCGAGCATTTATCACTTTATTCGATGGATATGATCATATTTTGGCCGATTGTTGTGATGGATACAAGCTGCCATCTCTCGTGACACGGCGCTGCCGGCAACCCGCCTCGCAAGCAGACCCGCCCTGTAACCAATCGAGAGATCCCCCGATGAACGCGCCCCTGAAAAATCCGAGCCATCAGCCGCTCGACGCCAAGGCCCTCGACCAGCTTTTCCTGGAAGCCCGCACTTTCAACGCCTGGCTCGACAAGCCGGTAAGCGATGAATTGCTGGCCCGGGCCGTCGACCTCGCCAAGATGGGACCGACCAGCGTCAATTGCTCGCCGGTCCGCATCGTCTTCGTGCGCAGCGCCGAAGCCAAGGCGAAGCTGAAGCCGGCACTTGCCGAAGGCAATGTCGAGAAGACCATGGCGGCGCCGGTTACCGCCATCATCGCTCATGACCTGGAATTCTACGAAGCCCTGCCGCGGCTTTTTCCGCATATGGATGCCAAGCCCTGGTTCAGCGGCAATGCCGAATTCGCCGCTACCACGGCTTTCCGCAACGGCACCCTGCAAGGCGCCTATCTGATCCTCGCCTTGCGCGCCGTCGGCCTCGATAGCGGCGCCATGTCGGGCTTCAACAATGCGCTGGTCGACGAGGCTTTCTTTGCCGGCACCCAGGTGAAGTCTAACTTCCTGCTGAATATCGGCTATGGCAGCCAGGAAAAGCTGTTCGCGCGCTCGCCGCGTTTCGATTTCGGCGAGATCGCCAAGATCGTCTGACCACCGCCTGTCGCGAGGTGAGCAAGGCCCGGCCGGCACGAACGGCCGGGCCTTCTTGTTTCCAGGCGTACCGTTCGGGCGCCGTCTTTCTAGAGGATCTTGCCGTCGAAGGGGTTGCGGCCTTGGCGATCCTCGATCTCGACCACCCAGAGGTCAGGGTCGCGCTTGATCTGGCGATCGATGTACTCGCCAGCCTCGCTCTCGCTCATCAGCGCGCCCTTATTGGCAGGGAGCCAGGCGATCTTACCGTCGAGGTCGCGCGACTGCGTCAGCACCTTGCTGGTGCCGTCGAGCAGGTTCAGCTTGACGATGATGGCGCCACCCCAGTTATCGCCGCGATGCAGGATGGCGGCGAAATTGCCGTCGCCGTTGCAGCGCCGGACGGTTGCCATGACAAGCACATCGGTGGGCAGCCGCGGCTCGGTCATGCGTGCCGAAGCCGGTTTTTTCCTTCCCCCTTGAGGGGGAGGAAAGGGTGGAGGGGAGGAGAAAAAGTGACGTCTTCCGCCATTACGATTTCACCTGCTTCCCCTGCGCCTTCAGCGCCGCTTCGCGCATCTGCGTCAGCGTCAGACGGGGGGTAATGGCGTCGGGGTCGATACGGACTTCCAGCAGAGCCGGCTTGCCGGCTTTTTCCGCGCGCTCGAAGGCCGGCGCGAAGTCTTCCGTCTTCTCGACCAGTTCGCCGTATGCGCCATAGGCGTGGGCCAGGGCGACGAAATCCGGATTGTGGAGTTCTGTGCCGGAAATGCGCGCCGGATAGGTCTTCTCCTGATGCATCCGGATGGTGCCATACATGCCGTTATTGATGACGAGGAAGATGACATTGGCGCCGTATTGCACGGCGGTTGCCAGTTCCTGGCCGTTCATCATGAAGCAGCCGTCGCCGTTGAAGGAAACCACCGTGCGCTTGGGTGCCGCCAGTTTGGCCGCCACCGCCGCCGGCACGCCATAGCCCATCGAGCCGTTGGTCGGCGCCAGTTGCGTGCGGAAGGTCTTGTACTGATAGAAGCGATGCGCCCAGGTGGCATAATTGCCGGCGCCATTGGTGATGATCGTGTCGTCCGGCAGATGGCCACGCAGATATTGCATGATATCGCCCATCTGCACCGCACCCGGGACCGGGAAATGTTTCATGTTTTCGAGGTAGTCGGCGCGGGCGCTGGCGGTCCAGGCATCCCACGCGCTGTGATGGATCTTGCCGAGCTTGGCGGCCATATGGGCGAATTGCGCCATGCCGCTATTGATCGGCAAGACCGCCTGGTAGACGCGGCCGAGCTCTTCCGGATCGGCATAGACATGCACCAGCGGCTGCTGCGGCACGGGGATGTCGAGCAGGGTATAGCCCGAAGTGGTCATCTCGCCGAGGCGGGCGCCGACCACGATCAGGCAATCGGTGGTCTTCACCCGTTCCGCCAGCTTCGGATTGATGCCGATACCGACATCGCCGACATAATTCGGCAGGCTGTTGTCATAAAGGTCCTGGCAGCGGAAGGAGCAGCCGACGGGCAGGTTGGCGGCTTCGGCGAAGGCGCGGATGTCGCGCACCGCAGCGAGGTCCCAGCCGCCGCCGCCGAGGATCATGAGGGGCCGCTTGGCCTTGGCGAGGCGCTCCTGGAGGTCGCTCATCTGTTCGGCGCTGGGGGCGCCGCGGCTGACCCGATAGGGTCCGGCGTCGCTGATGGCGACGCGGTCGGTCAGCATGTCTTCCGGCAGGGCCAGCACCACCGGACCGGGGCGGCCGTTGACCGCGCGATGGAAGGCCTGGCTGACATATTCCGGGATCCGCGCCGCGTCGTCGATCTGCGCCACCCATTTCGCCATCTGGCCGTACATGCGGCGGAAGTCGATTTCCTGGAAGGCTTCGCGCTCGACCTGGTCGCGGGCAACCTGGCCGATGAACAGGATCATCGGCGTCGAATCCTGGAAAGCGGTGTGGACGCCGACGGCGGCATTGGTGGCGCCCGGACCGCGGGTGACAAAGCAGATGCCGGGACGACCGGTCAGCTTGCCATAGGCCTCGGCCATATAGGCAGCGCCCCCTTCCTGGCGGCAGACCACCAGCTTCATCTGGTCGCGCTTGTCGTAGAACGCGTCGAGGGCGGCGAGATAGCTTTCCCCCGGCACGCAGAAGGCCATCTCCACGCCGTGGATGGCCAATTGATCGATCAGGACCTGGCCCCCGCTGCGCAGATTGTCCCGGGTCGAAATGCTGCTGCTGCTCATGGTATCGCCGCTTTCCTTGCTGGCTGAAGTTCACGGCCTTCTTGCTAGCCCAGGGGCGGGGGCGAGGCAAGCTGCCCGGCCATGCAGCCCGTGCAAGCGGCTAGGCAACGGGCAGATTGCCGGGGGAAGGCAGGCGAAAAGCGGTTTTGCATGACCCGCCGCATGCGGCAGAGGAGATCCATGTCGCGTGCAGCCGTGCCGCTTGCCGGGCGATCCGCGCGGGCGCGAATTTTGATACCGCTTGCATAACTCGCTGCGACAAGCGCACAGGTTTATGGCAGAATGCCGCCGCTCCATGACATGGAATCGTCACCATCAGGGTCGATACCGGTCGGAAGGGCAAGGGGAGAAAAAGCGGCGCAATCGGTGGCGAAACAGCCATCGCAAGATCAGGTCATCAGGAGCGATCGGCGGAAAATCGACCCGTCCCGGCAGCTCCCGCAAGACTTGGAACCGCTTCGAATGAGCGTCCGAGAACCAGGCGAATTCCCGATGCGATGCATCCCGCAAAGCATCCCGGATGTAGTTGAGGGTGGGGACGTGGATGGATGACCCGGGGGACGGTTCATCGCCAATGTATAGTCAATGCTTAAAGGGAGGTTCGTCATTATCATGCCCGATACACCAGATCAGCCGACCGAGCCGACAGCCGCGACACCAGCCGTAGCACCGGCACCGGTGGCGCCAGCCGTGCCGGTTGCCGCACCCGTCGCTGCGCCTGTTGCCAGCACGCCGCCGGCGCCGCCCGCTCCGGCCGTCACGCCGGTTGCGGCCGCGGCCAGCAAGAAGCCGGCCGCCAAGAAGAAATCCGCCAAGAAGAAAGCTGCGAAGAAGGCTGCCAAGAAACCGGCGGCCAAGAAGGCAGCTAAAAAAGCCGTGAAGAAGGCCGCCAAAAAGGCGGCCAAGAAGCCGGCGGCAAAGAAGAAAGCGGCGAAGAAACCCGCCGCCAAGAAGAAGGCCGCGAAGAAGCCCGCGGCCAAGAAGAAAGGCGCCAAGAAGACTGTCAAGAAAGCGGCCAAGAAGGCTGTGAAGAAGGTGGCCAAGAAGGCAGCCAAGAAGAAATCGGCGAAGAAAGCTGCCAAGAGGAGATAAGACTGAACCGGCGCCTCCGGACACCGGCCGGGCCGCGCGGGATCAGTCCAGGAACTGGAGCCCCTCCCATCGCGGGAGGGGTTTTCATTTGTCCGGCTCTCTCTTCCGGACCATCCCCGCCGGCCGCGCGATCGGCGGACTGAGCCGCAATCCGGCTCTATTCAATATGATAGAGGGGGATTCACGTTTTAAGTGGAAGCCAATCCGCATCCCCTTAAAACGATCGCGCTCTAATCCAGCTCGACCCAGATCGGCTGATGGTCGGAGGCGATGGCGGCGTCGTCGATCCAGGCGTTCTTGAGGCGCCGCGCCATGGTCTCCGGCAGGAAGCAGTAATCGAGGCGTTGATCCCAGTCGGCGCCCTGGGCGGCATTTGCCCGATAGGTGACGCCGTCCTCAAGGTCGTGACCGGCGGCGACCCAGCTGTCGATGAACCGCAGCCGTTCCGATCCCGGTTCTGCCGCGCCGGCTTCGGATAGCAGCGTGCCGAGCAGCAGGGTGGCGTATTCCATCGACCGTGGTTCGGCATTGAAATCGCCCAGCAGGATAGCCTCGGTCGGCATGGGCGGCGGCGGCACATCGGTCTGCCAGTGCCGGGCGTTGGCCTCGCTGCCGTTCCAGATCGATCCTTCCGTCGCGGTATTATGGAGCAGGTTCATCAGATGGCGAATCTGCGCCAGGCGTTCGCTGCAGGCAGCGTCGCTCAGATGGATATTGAACAGCCGCAAGGGGCCGTCCGGCGTCGCGATCACCGTTTCCAGGGCGCCGGTCACCAGGTTGAAGCGCGCGCCGGTATCGATCTTGGGAAAGGTGTGGCAGCGGGCGGCGACGATCGGCCAGCGGCTGATCGTCATCTGCCCGATCTGACGGCGGCGATTGACCACCCGGCCGGAGGCGGCGTAGCGATAGCTGGCATCGGCGTCGAATTGCGCGCCATAGACGCAATAGCGCTCAGCCAGGGTCTTTTCGATCAGATCCGGCTGGTCGGTCATGCCGCTGCGCCGCCAGTTCCGCTCCACCTCCTGCAGGCAGATGATATCCGCCCGGTGCACCGTTGCCAGGCTGCGGGCGAGATCGTATTCCCCGTCCGCGCCGAGGGAATACTGAATGTTATAGCTGACGAGACGCATGGCGGCCTGGATGTCGTCTCAGCGCGGGCCGCGGTCGGTGAAATGGCGGGGAAAGAAAAGCGCCAACTGGCTGCTGGCGACGCGGCGGGCCTCCTTGATCGACAGCGGGGTCGCCGTCGCCGTCAGGTCCATCCACAACCCACCGAGGGAACTGTCGATCAGGCGGGCGATGACATGCGGGTCATGGCCGTCATAGCCGCCGTCCTTGACGATGCGGGTGCAGAGATCGGTGGTCAGCTTGAGGAAGTGCCGGGTCTGCGTCCCGAACAATTCGGTATAGGGCTTGCGCGCATTGGTTTCCGACCAGAAAGCCTTCCAGGCCGCCAGGTAGCGCGGCGTCAGCAGGCGCGGTTCGAACTCGGCCTGGACCAGATTCCACAGCAGGTCCTCGGCGCGTTCGCCGATACCGATCTGGCTCGCATAGAGGACGCCGAAATATTCGGTTCCCATCCATTTCAGGACCTCGAGCAGCAGGCGTTCCTTGCTCTTGAAATGCACGATGATGAGCGCGGTGGAGACACCCGCCGCTCTCGCCACTTCGTTGAGGGTGGTGCCGGCATAGCCCCGCGTCGCCAGTACATCGATCGTTGCCTGAACCAATTCCTGCTTGCGGTCGAGCGGATTCTTGCGGCTGCGGCTTTTGGGTGCCGTCGCCATCCTTGAGGTGCCGGCGGGCTTGGCTGCGCCCGTTGGCTTGGAGCCGACGGTGGACCTGGATGCAGCACCGCCGCTTTCCGGCTTGCGCTGTCGCGCGGATGGCTTTTTCGCTCGCAACGTCTTTTCCGCCATCTCGACCTTCGCATTCTATAATAACTGATCGTTTATTATCGTGACATTCCGATGATGGCGCGGCAACCACAAATTCACCGTTACGTGCCGTATAATTGAAAACGTAACAGGAATCGCAATTGACTTCATTACTAAACTATCAGTTATTAACGGCGAGGACAAATTCGGAAGGCCCGAAGGGGATGGGGATCCCCTGCCGTTGCCGACCTCGAATGCCCGCCGCATGTCGCCATCTTTCGCCTTTCGTCTGCGTTACATCCGATATCTGGGGAGGATCCATGACACGCCTGAAATCGCTCTGCTTGAAGTCGTTCGGCTTTGCACTGCTTGTCCTTGCCGCCGGCGCCTCGCCGTCCCTGGCAGACAAGCTGAAACTGACCGTAGCCGTCGAGGGCGCCTATCCGCCCTATAACGAAGTCGGTCCGGACGGCACCCTGCAGGGTTTCGACGTCGATTTCGCCAAGGAGATCTGCAAGAAGATCGACGCCGATTGCGATTTCGTGAAGCAGGATTGGGATGGCATGATCCCCGGGCTGCTCGCCAACAAATACGACGTCATCATTTCCTCGATGGGCATCCTGCCGGAACGCGAGGAGAAGATCGATTTCACCATTCCCTATTACCAGGCGCCCACGGCGTTGGTGGCGTTCAAATCGGCCGGGGTGAAGGCAGGCGCGGATGGCTATCCCGATCCGGACAGCCTGGCCGGCAAGAAGATCGGCGTGCAACGCGCCACCGCCTATGAAAGCTGGGCGCGCGACAAATGGCCGAAGGCCGAGGTCGTGGTCTATGACAGCTCGCAGAGCGCCGATCTCGATATGCAGAGCCATCGCCTGGATGCCCGCTTCGACGATTACGTCCTGCTGAGCGATGGCATCATGAAGACCAACGGCGATCAGTATGAGCGGATCGGCAAGATCTATACCGAGGCCGCCATGGGCTCGAAGGGCGAGGGCATCGCCCTGCGCAAGGGCAACGACAGCCTGCGGGACGCCATCAGCAAGGCGATCCTCGCCATGCGCGCCGACGGCACCTATAAGTCGATCAATGACAAATATTTCGACTTCGACATCTACGGCCAGTAAACACGGCCACTGACCAAGCAGCGGGCCTGCGGCATGATGCCGGAGGCCCGCGCGCAAGCCGGCGCAAGGGAGGCCTGACGCTGCCCGCCTTTCTCGATCTCACTTTTCTCGATCTCAACGGCTATGGCCACCTGCTCCTGAGCGGCGCCTGGATGAGCATCGCCGTCGGCCTGGCGGCCATGCTGGTCGCGCTGGCACTCGGCATGCTGGCCGCCTTGGCGAAACTCTCGGGTCACCGGCTGTTGCGGCGCTTGGCCGCCGCTTACACGGTCATTATCCGTGGCGTGCCGGAACTGGTGCTGATGCTGCTGATCTATTATGGCGGCACCACCCTGTTGCAGAATCTGATCGCGCTGTTCGGCAAGGCGGTTCGGGTCGACATCAACGCGTTTGCGGCCGGGACGCTGGTGCTCGGCTTCGTTTACGGCGCCTATGCGACGGAGATCTTTCGTGGCGCCTTCCTGGCCGTGCCGCGCGGCCAGATCGAGGCCGGATTTGCCTTCGGCATGACGCGGCGGCGGGTATTCTGGCGCATCCATCTGCCGCAGGCCTGGCGCTTCGCCCTGCCGGGGCTCGGCAATCTGTGGCTTACCTTGCTGAAGGCAACCTCGATCACCTCGGTTATCGGTTTGACCGAGCTGGCGCGGCAGGCCTATCTGATCATGCCGGTCAGCCGGAAGCCGTTCGTGACCTTCTTTCTCGCCTCGTTGCTCTATCTCGCCATGACGGCGGTGTCGGATCTGCTGCGGATGTATTTCGCCCGCCGCGCCGCCGCCGGCGTCCGGCTGGCAGGGTGAGGCGGCGATGTTCGGCGGCGTCGATTTCGCTCTCATCTGGCGCAGCGCCCCCGATCTGCTGCATGGCTTGTCGGTGACCCTGCAACTGACCGTTCTGACGGTGCTCGGCGGCATCCTCCTGTCGGTGCCGCTCGGTATCCTGCGGGCATCGCGCTATCGCATCGCTTCGGCCGCGATCTGGGCCTATACCTATTTCTTCCGCGGCACGCCGATGCTGATCCAGCTCTATCTGATCTATTTCGGCCTCGGCCAATTCGCGGCGATCCGCGACTCCTTCGTCTGGCCGGTCCTGAGCCAGGCCTATTGGTGCTGCCTGCTAACCTTCACCCTGAACACGGCCGCCTATACGATCGAGATCGTCGCCGGCGCCATTCGCAACGTGCCCTGTGCCGATATCGAGACCGCCAAGGCGCTTGGCATGTCGCGCTGCACCAGGCTGCGGCGCATCACCCTGCCGGTCGCTTGCCGCATCGTGCTGCCGGCCTATACCAATGAAGTGATCTTCATCCTGCAATCGTCGTCGCTCGCCAGCATCGTCACCGTCCTGGACCTGACCGGCATCGCGCGCACCATCATCGCCCGCACCTTCGCGACCTATGAGTTCTTCATCACCATCGGCCTCATCTATCTGGCGCTGACCTATCTGATGCTCTGGGGCTTCAACCGTCTGGAAAAGCGCTGGTATCGCCATCTCGGCCAGATGCCGATGGCGGCGCGCGATGCCGAACTGGCGTTGCGCTAGAGACGGGCAGCCCTCTCAGACCGGTGGCCGCATCTGCGCCCAGGGCTGGCGCTGTTCCAGGGCGGCGGCGATCCGCAAGGGGGTGAGATCCTCGAAACGGCGGCCGACGATCTGCAAGCCCATCGGCAGGCCGGCCGGTGTTGCGGGTTCGCCCGTCGTCTTCTGGGCCCAGCCGCAGGGCACCGAGAGCGCCGGGCACTGGCTGACGAAATTGAAGACCGAGGTGACGTCGAGACAGCGGTAGTTGCCTTCCGTGTCGAGCTGCCAGAATTCGGTATCGGCGCGGCCGACCCGCACGGCGGGTTGCGCCATGGTGGGGCAGAGCAGGGCATCGCAGCGCGTCAGGATCGGCGCCAGTTCCTTCCAGGCTTCCGTCCGCTGAATCTCGATCGTCTTGAATTCCACCGCCGACATGGCGAGGCCGCGATCGATGTAGTCGACCACGCGCGGATCCATCTTGGCGCGGTATTGCGGCAGGACGTGATGGAAAAAGGTGGCGAGATAGACCGCCCAATGCTTGGCCCAGGCCTCGTCGAGATCAAAGCCCCACTGGTCGCTCAGCGAGACTTCTTCGATTTCGGCGCCGGCCGCCCGCAGCAGCTCGGCCGAGCGGCGCACCGCCGCTTCCACTTCCGGATGCCAGATGCGGTTGGCGAAATCGAGGCAGAGGGCGAGGCGCAGGCCCTTGAGATCGAGATTGGGCTTCTGGCTGAAATCGAGCGCCGGTTTCAGCGACTGGATATCGCGTTCGTCCGGTCCTTGCGTCACTTGCAGGAACAGGGCGGCATCGGCGACGGTGCGGGTTAGCGGACCGAAATGCGAGAACTGGTCGAACTGGCTGGGCAGGATGGTGAAGGGGATGCGGCCGAAGCTGGGCTTATAGCCGACCGTGCCGCAGAAGCTGGCCGGAATGCGCACCGAGCCGCCCATGTCAGACCCTTCCGCCAGCGGCACGCAGCCGGTGGCGACGGCGATGCCGGCGCCGCCCGAGGAACCGCCCGGTGTCCGCGCCGGGTCCCAGGGATTGCGCGAGATGCCCCAGAGCGGGCTCTCGGTGAAACTGGAATAGGCGAATTCCGGCGTCGTCGTCTTGCCGATCAGAATGCCGCCGGCCTTCGTCAGCGCCTCGACGATCGGCGCGTCATGATCCGGCACGTTATGTTCATAGGCGAAGGAGCCGAGCGTCGTGCGCTTGCCCCTGGTCGGCGTCAGATCCTTGATGGCGAAGGGGACGCCATGCAGCGGCCCGCGCAATTTGCCCTGCTTCGCCTCCGCCTCCCGCTCGCGCGCAATGGCCCGCGCTTCCTCGGGATAGACGAAGCAGAAGCCGTTGAGCTTGGGATTGACCTCTGCGATGCGGGCGAGCGCGTTGTCGATCAGCTCGACCGGCGACAGGCGCCCGGTACGGATGCGGGCGGCCAGTTCGGTGGCCGGCGTGTAGCAGAGATCAAGATCGGCGGACATCAGGTCTTCCTTGCGGTGATATTCATGCTGAGGCCGAAACCGCCGGCCCCTCCCTGCGGTGCGCGGATTTGCTCGCGGCGATCCAGGCGCCTGAGGATCAGATGGCAGATCCAGGCGGTCAAGACGAGCAGCGGCCCGATCAGCGCAAGATAGATCGGCGATCTTTGCGTGGCGATGCTGGCCAGCAGACTCGGCGACAGCATCAGACGATCGCCCGAGAGCACATTGGCGAGCTGGAACTCGCCGATCGACAGCAAGGCCGCCATCGCCAGCGCGATCGCCCAAGCCGGCCGCAGGACCGGCTTGATGATCTGCCGCCGCATGCGCTCGGCATCGAACGTGAACTCGCCGGTGATCTCATCGAGATCTTCCGGCAGGCGATGCCAGAAGATCAGCATGACCACCGCCGCCATCGGCATGGCGCGCAGGCCCTCGGCCGAGGCGACGGCCAGGATGCCCAATCCGCTCTGCAGATAGATGGCGAAGAAAAGATGGGCGGCGAGATGGAGCGTGCTCAACAGCAGGCTTGGCAGCAGCAGGGGAAAGGCGGTCAGCAATAGCAGCATCCAGGACCGCCAGCCGACCCTGCCCGGCGCCAGCATGCGCCGCCAGATCACGGCAAGGCCGGCACCGCCGCCAGCGGCCAACAATGCGGCGATCAGGGCCGCGACCAATGTGGGCGTGACAGAAGGCAGCAAACGCGGATCGTCGATGATAGCTTGCAGGAACAGACGGGGGCCGGCGGTAATGGCGATGCCGGCCAGATAGCGCAGCGACAGGACCAGCATCCACAGCAGGGGCAAAGCGAGAAAAGCGAGGGAGAGCAGCGCGACCGACGTCAACGGGTCCTGCCAGCGGAGAAACCGGGCGAGCGGGTAAGGGAACGGACGGGGGAGTGCATAGCCTTGTCCGCGCAACAGGAAATCACCCCGCGGAAAACCGTGCCGGCCGCGGGGCCCCGGCAAGGCCAGCAATCGCGCTGTGGCAATGACCGCCAGGACCAGCACGATGATGGCGAGGACGGCCAATTTTGCCGCTTGCGGCCAGTCGCCCTCGATCTCCAGCGTCTGCCGCAGCCGCTCGCCCCAGGCCATGGCGCCGCTATTGAGCAGGGCCGGCTCCAGCGCGGCCCCGAGGCTGACGGCGAAACCGCCGAGGCCGCCGAGCAGCAGACCGGGAAGCAATACCGGCCAGACCACCCAGCGCAGCAGGCGGCCATGATGCGCGCCGCATTCGAGCCCCGCTTCGATCAATGCCGGGTCATGCCGCGCCATCGCCCAGCTCTGGCAGAGGATGGCAAGCGGCAAGGCTCGATGCGTCTCGGCGAGGAAGGTCATGAGGTCACCGAGCGCATAGCGCCCGCTACTGGCATCGGCGTCGATCAGCCAGCGCGCCAGCTGCCGCCCGATCTCCGACCAGCCCATGACGGTGGTGACCTGGTCGCCGAGCAGAACCGTCAGGCTGAGGGTCAGCACCGCTTGCCGCCAGCGGCCGCCGATGACGGCGGCGAGATAAGCGGGAGCGATTGCCAGCAGGCTTGCCGCGAACCCGACCAGCAGCGCCGAGAGGATCGATCGCAGCAGAAGCAATTGCAGTTCGCGGTCGCCGATGAAATCGCTCCAGTCGGCGAGGCCGAAAGGACCGGCGAAAGGGTCATTGGCGGCATTCTCCTGGAAGCTCAGCACCAGGTTGAAGAGAAGCGGCAGAACGAAGAGCAGAACCAGGATGGCGAGCGCCGCCAGGGCGAAACGCGGCCGCCAGAGCAGGGCCTTCGTCACCTGTCCGCCGTCGCTCGACAAGGCGCCTTTCACGCCGGCCTCTTCGGCTCGGATGGCCTCTGCTCGCGCGGCCTCTGCTCAGTCGGCCTCTGCTCAGGCGGCAGCAGGCGCATGTCGCCGCGATTCCAGCCGAGGCTGACCGCCATGCCCGGTTCCAGCGGAAAGGGGGTGGGGGCCGGCATGGTCGCGATCACCGGCAAGGCGAGGCCCGGCACCGTCACCTGCAGGATTACGGTCGCGCCATCGCTGAAACGATCCTGGATGCGGCCCTCAAGGCGAAAATCCTGGCGCCGGATCCCAAGGCCCGGCCGCAGCAGACTGGGGCGCAGCAGCAGGCTGGCTTGTTGCGGGGCCGCGTGTTCCGATGTGGTGGCGTCTACCTGGGGCTGCGCCGGATTCTGTCGCAGGCTCACCGCCGCCTGGCGCTGCGGCAAACTGAATTGCGGCGGATCGATCAGCAGGCTGTGGCAGGAAAGCGCCTCGCCCTCCCTGGCGAGAATTTCCACCGGCAGCAGGTTCACGGCACCGGAAAGGCGTGCCGCCACCCGGCTTTCGGGGCGAAGATAGATTTCCTCTGCCGTGCCGCTTTGAATGATGCCGCCGAGCGTACCGCCGGCCGTTTCCAGCAGGACGACGCGATCGGCAACCGGGGCCCAATAGGGCAGGCGGTCGCTGGCGCAGATGACGGTGAGGCTGAGTTCGCGCTGCAGGCGGCGCAGATCCTGCAGCAGGCTGGCGGCTTCGCCTGCCGGCAGGTCGCGCAGGGGATCGGTGAGCAAGAGCAGGCTGGGTCCCAAGGCCAGCGCCCGGGCCAACGCCGCGCGGAGCTGCATCGCCCGGCTGACTTCGTCGGGATAGCGATCGAGCGCGGCGGCGGAGAGACCGACGCGCAGCGCAGCGCCGGCCACGGCGGTTGCGGTGTCACCGATGCGCCGATCGCCGCTCAGGGGAAACAGGATGTTGCGGCCGATGGTCAGCTGGGGAAAGAGCCGCGGGTCGCCGGTCAGGCTGGCGATGCCGCGGGCGCCGAGTGGAATGCCGGCCAGAGGCTGGCCGCGCATCACGAGACGCCCCTGTGGCAGGGCATCATAGCCGGCGATCACACGCAGCAGTCTTGCCAGCGGTGTCACGTCCTCGCCGGCGAGGAGATGAAACTGGCCGATGGCAAAATCAAGGGAGAGCGGTTGCGCGGCCGGGTGACGGACGGTGCCCATCGCTGCTGATTCCTGCGCCAGCAGCAACTGATCTAGTTGTAATAGAGGTTGGTCAATCATGTGGCCATCTTGGCTGAGCCGGATGGGCGAGATCAAGCATGGCGCCGGATAGCAGGCGATACCGCGCAAATCCGTGGCTTGCCGCGACGCCGGCCGGCCGGCAAAGGAACGGCAACGCCGGATGTCGAGTCGGACGGCGCGATCAAGCGCCGATCGGTTGCTCGACGACGGCCTCGTCGCCGGCAACCAGCGCAATCACCCTGAGCGTTACACCCCGCCAGTCACTCGCTGCCGGTCACTCGCCGCGTCATCACGCCGGTTTCGCTTTGCGGATTTCCAGGATGATACCGGCCTTGTCAGCCGTGTCGAAATAGGTGAAGCCGCTGCCATCGGGACGACGGCCGCGCATGAGGGGCGTGAGGCCGGCCGCCTTGCCGGCCTGCTCGGCATCGTTCAGGCGATCGACGGAGAAGCCGAGATGGAAGACGCCCGGACCCTTGCTCTCAAGAAAGCGGCGTTGCGGCGTATCGGCGGCACCGGGCTCGCAGAGCTGCAACTGCAGGCCCGGCAGGTCACAGTATTTGAAGACGAGTTGCCGGAAGCCGGTCTCGTTCGGCATCTCCACCTCGGTATATTCGGTGAGCGACGGGTAGTCATGCCAAGGGCCAATGCCGAGGCTTTCGTAATAGCGGATGGCGGCGGCGATATCGGCAACGACGATGCAGATGTGATGCGGCTGTTGAAAGATTGGTGACATGGACCCTCCCGGTTGCCGCAACCATAGCAGCTCTTTGCCGCTGTCCCAGGTTGTGGTTCTTCGTCGATATCGGTGCGGCTTGCCGGCGCATGGCTCTCGCCGGCGGCGCGTCGTCTTTTCCAGCTTTCGCTCCCCCTTCGCCGCGCAGGGCTACTTTTTCCGCGCCGGGGCGCTTCCGGGCAAACTCTCGCGCGGCTGGCTTGTGACTTGCCTTTTGTTCACTATTTGTTCTAATTTTGAACAATCAGAAGGATCCAAAAGGGAGGCCCCTCATGGCACGCCGGGTCGATTTCTATCACGCGCCGCTGTCGCGGTCGGGCGGCACCTTGATGCTGCTCCAGGAACTGGGCGCCGAATATGACCTCCATCTTCTCGACATGAAGGCAGGCGAACAGCGCCGCTCGGCCTATCTCGCCATCAATCCCATGGGCAAGGTGCCGGCGATCCGCCACGAGGGAACGCTGATCACCGAGCAGATCGCGATTTTCATCTATCTCGGCGATCTCTATGCCGAGACCGGTCTTGCGCCGCAAATGGGCGATCCCCTGCGCGGTTCCTATCTGCGCTGGCTCGCCTTCTATGCCGGCTGTTTCGAGCCGGCCTTGCTGGACAAGGCGTTGAACCGCGAGGCGCCGCCGCCTTCCGCCGCCGGCTATGGCGACTATGACACCATGATGAACACCTTGACCGGCCAGCTCTCGATCGGCCCCTGGTTCCTCGGCGAACGGTTCACGGTCGCCGATGTGCTCTGGGGCAATGCGCTGCACTGGATCCTTGCCTTCAACCTGATCCCGGCGCATCCGCCGATCACCCGCTATGTCGAGCGCTTCAACGCCCGGCCGCTGGTCGAGCAATGCCGCCAGCAAGATGCGGACTTCGCGGCGAAACAGGAAGCGGCGCGGGCGGCGAAAGCGGGGAGCTGAGGGTTCAATCCGAGGCTCACTTCCGCGCGCCGCGCTCCGGACCGGTGACCAGTCCTTCATTTTCTGCAGATGTATTGCCGGCGCATCTCGGCTTAATCTCGCGCCGAGAGTGCCGGTGTCAGCTGGCGCCGGCGAAGTGGGGGAGCGGGCAGCAGGTTTGGCGACGACGATCGTATAGGCCGGGGCGAGAATATCGGCCGGCGGATCGCTGCCCTGCGACCTGAGTTGATCGCATGAGTCTATCGCTGAATTTGCTGCTGGTGGGCGGCGGGGTTCTGTCCGGCTTCATCAACAGCCTGGCGGGCGGGGCGGCATTCCTGCTGTTTCCGTTGCTGATCGCCACCGGCCTGACGCCCATGGTGGCCAATGCCTCGCTCTTCGTGGGACTGTTCCCGGCCAATCTGGTCGGCGTCATCGCCGCCCGGCGCGATGTCGATCTCGCCACTGCCCAGGTGCCGCGGCGTGCCCTGATCGCCACGGCCGGCGGCCTGATCGGGTCCTCCCTTCTCATTCATTTCGGCGCCGATGCCTTCAACCGCGCGATTCCCTGGCTGCTGCTGGCGGCGACGCTGCTGTTCGGCGGCGCACCTTTGATGCGGCATGCCTTGACGAAGGGCTTCGGCCAGCATGGCTTCCATCAGCATCCGGCGGTCTTGGCGCTGGTGGAATTCGTGCTTTGCGTCTATGGCGGCTATTTCGGCCTGGGCATGGGGATCGTTCTGCTGGCGGCCTATTCGATCTTCGGCAATTTCAATCTGCGCCGCGCCAACGGTATCAAGAATCTGCTGATCGCCGCCAATACTGTGGTCGGCATCGTCGTCTATAGCCTGGCCGGCACGATCCAATGGCCGGCGGCGCTGACGGTGATGGTGGGAACCGCGATCGGCGGCTATCTCAGCGTCAAATTCGCCAACGTCGTTTCGCCGACTTTCCTGCGCTGGGCGATGCTGGCCTGGGCCGTGCTGCTGACGGCCCGAGCCTTCTGGTATGCCCATCCATGAGAGCGAGCATGGCGCCGGCCGTGCGGCCATCCTCGTCGTCAGTTTTTGGCCGGAATTGAGGAATGTTCCGCGACGAACTTCGACCAGTTCGCCATGATGAATTCCTCGACCGTGGTCAGCGGCCGGCCGATGATGGTGGTGCCGGTCTTGTCGGTTCCAGCCAGCAGGCCCTCCTGCTGGTCGATCGTCACCGCCTCGAAATGCCGCCGGACCGCCTGCTGATCCTGGAGGCCGAGCAGATCGAGGAAAGTTGAGACCGTGACATGTTCGTAAGGCAGGTTCTTGCCAAGGACGCGGCCGACTTCAGCAGCCAATTCTGCGTGGCTGTATTCGACCGGACCATGCAGGGCGATCGCCTGGCCGGTATAGGACCTGGGATCGGCGATGATCCCGGCCACGATCGCGGCGATGTCGCTGCCGGCAATCGGCGCAAAGCGGCTTTCCTCGTTGTATGGCATGATGTAGCGGCCGTAGCGGATCAATGGAGCGATGTAGAGCAGCCATTCGGCGAAGAAGGTGATCCGGAGATGGACCGAAGGCACCCCCGACCAGTTGAAGATCTGCTCGGACAGCCAGTGATTCTGCGTTGCCTTGCTGCGGGCCGCTGGACGGGACTGCTTCTGCGAAAGGTTGACGATGAGCTCCAGGTTCTGCTCCTTCGCCGCCTGGGCGAAGATCACGCCGGCTTCGACCAGCCCCTCGGCGAGGGGATAGCAGAAATAGGCCCGCTGGATGCCGGCCATTGCCAGACGGATATCGGGCAGGCTCAGCAGATCGCCGAGTACCACCTCCGCACCCAGGTCACGCAGACGCTGAGCGCGGCCGTCATCCCTGCGAACCAGGGCACGGACTTCGAAGCCTTTTTCAAGCAACCGCTCGACTGTCGGACGGCCGGTATCGCCGGAGGCGCCGGTCACCAGAACCTTCGTCATTGGTTTATCCTTTAGCGTTGACGGCGAGCACTATCGCTGGGCGCCGATGACGCTCCCTGGGGCCTTCTGACTTTCGGTGGGGCGTTCCTCAGACCATCAAAGGGCGGTCCTGCCGCTCTTTGACCGGGCCTCGGCGAAGGAAGCCGGCCGCCCTGTTTGTACCTTAGGGCGGCCGGCATCAGGGTTGTATGACGCTCAGGCGGCAACGACCTGCTTCACGCCAAAGCGGGGAGCGGCGTGGCTGCGCGAGAGGTTGGGGACCATCGCCTGCCGTGCCTTGAGGAAGCTGTCCCATTGGCCGGCATCCGGCAGGGCCGGCAGTGTGACGAGTTCTCCGGCGTCAAATCCGGCCAGCGATGCGTCGACCATTTCATCGACCTGCATGACCATTTCCGGCGGCAGCGCATTGATATCGGCGCCGGCGCGTTCCCAGATCTCGGTGCGGGTCGCACCCGGCAGGACGGCCTGCACGCGGATGCCATGCTTGCCAAGCTCCGCCTGCATCGACTGGGTGAAGGAGAGCACATAGGCCTTGGTGGCATTATAGGTGGCGCTGAACATCTCCGGCACCAGGGCCAGGATCGAGGCGATGTTGATGACGGTGCCGCCGTGCCGGGCGATCAGGCGCGGCGTGATCGCCACCGACAGGCGGGTGAGCGCCGTCACGTTGATATCGATCATCGTCTCCAGCCGATCGGGATCGACGGCATCCAGGGTCCCGGCGACGGCGATGCCGGCATTGTTGACAAGCGTGGTGATGGCGTCGTCATGGCGCACCCGCTCCTCCACCGCGCGTAGATTGGCCGCGTTGGTGAGATCGGCGACCAGCACTTCCACCTTCCGCCCGGTCTCGGCGCGCAGGCGCGTCGCCAGGTTTTCCAGGCGCTGTTTGTCGCGCGCAACCAGGACCAGGTCATGGCCCCGCTTCGCCAAGCGGTCGGCATAGACCGCGCCGATGCCAGTGGAAGCGCCGGTGATCAAAGCCGTGCCGGCGGGGGCTGAAGTCTTGGACGTCGTCATCTGTCTCTCCACAAAAGGTTGGTTGGCGGAAGCTCGCTCAGTGGCGGGGTCTGCTCCCCTCGCGCCGTCTGATGATAAATAGATTATGATCATAATCTATTTATTCAAGGATCAACTCGCAAGAAGGGCGATTTTTTTGAGGGCCGGTACCGAAGGGCGCCGCTACTCTCTAAGGCATTGAATTAAAACATATATCCCGCGAACCGGCGCGCTGACGCGGCGCTCCGGGCAGAGCCGGTCCCTACCCGCCCTCGGTGTTTGGAAGTGTAGAGGCCGCGACGGTCGGCCTGGATGAGCGCCCGGGTCCGCAAGGGGCCGGCACGTCCGGGTCACACGTTATAAGCGAAACCACGCGACGCCCTCTAAAGAGGACTATGTTGGATGGCCGTCATGACCCATGGGCAATTGCGGCGACACTGCAATGAGGGAGAAGCGATATGGCGAAGAGTCCGAAAGCGCGGCCCGAAAAAACGCGGCCCCAACAGGAACGCATCTGCAATCTCGTTCCGTCTCACAACACCGAGAACGACTGGCAATACCACCATGCGCTCGAGGCAGGTGCGCTTCAGGCGCCGGCGGCCTTGCCGGCCAGCATCGATCTGCGCGCGTCGTGGTGGGATATCGGTGATCAGGAGAATACCGGTTCTTGCGTCGGTTGGGGCTCAACCGACGGTGTCGCGCGATACATGTTCGTCAAAGCCGGACAGCTGGCGAAAAAGATCAAGCTGTCCCCGCGTTTCACCTGGATGGCCTGCAAGGAGACCGATCCGTTCACCACGCGACCCGAGACGATGATCGAGGGCGCCGGCACCACCTTGAAGGCGGCGGTCGATATCCTGCGCAATTTCGGCGCGGTGCCGGAAACGCTGCTGCCCTTCCACATCAACACGGCGATGTATACCGGCGATGAAAACACGTTCTTCGCCACTGCAGCCACGCGCAAAATCGCTTCTTACTTCAATCTGCAGCGCAATCTCGCGAACTGGCGGGCTTGGCTCGCCGCCCATGGTCCGATCCTGGTCGGGCTGAATGTCGATCACACCTGGGACAATGCGACGGCCACCCATGGCAAGATGGATACGTTCCAGCCGAATACCGTGCGCGGCGGCCATGCCGTGGCGCTGGTCGGCTACCGGACGGACGGCCGGTTCATCGTCCGCAACAGCTGGGGCACCGCATGGGGCGACGACGGTTTCGGCTATCCCAGCGAAGCCTATATCAAGGCGGCTTTCTACAATGAAAGTTATGGAGTGACGCTCTGACCCTCACCGACCGGGACAACGGGCGGCACTTATCCGTGCGCCTGCACGATGTGCTGGAGATTCATCTGGCCGAGAACGCCACGACCGGCTACCGCTGGGCGCCGGATGACTATGACGTCAGCCTGCTGAAGCTTGACGAAACAGCAGCGCGCTATCCCGGTGCAGCACCGGGTTCGGGCGGCGAGGCGATCTTTCGCTTCCGGGTCGTCGGCACCGGGTCCGGCACGCTGACGCTGAAATACTGGCGGCATTGGGAAGGGGCGGCGTCGATCGTCCAGCGCTTCGCGGTGACGATCGACGCCGCCTAATGTTTGTCGGCCAGCAGCTTGGCCCGCACCGTGGCGAGGATCTCGTCGGAAATCGCGCTGCCCTGGCTGGCCCTTGCCATAACCAAGGCGCCGACCAGCATGGCCTGGGTCTCGATGGCGGCTTTCCGGGCCTCGGCCGGATCGCGCTCCGGCATCATCCGGCTAAGACCGTCCATGGCCTTGGCCAGATTCTTGGCATAGGTGCCGTGGATGGGGTCCTTGCGCCCGGCGCGGCCGATCTCGCTGCAGAGCGCTGCGTTCACGCAACCTGCCCCCGGATTGGCCAGATGCTGGTGTGACAGATAGAAATCGATATAGGCTTCGCGCGTGGCCGTGTTGTCGTCATCCCGATCATGGCGAAGCTTCTCAACCAGTTCATGGGATTGTCCGAAGGCCTCGGTGACCGCCAGCGAGATCAGTTCGTCTTTCGAGGCGAAATGCTTATAGAAGCCGCCATGAGTCAAGCCGACCGCCTCCATCAGCTCCGGTACGCTGACGCCGTTCAGCCCGCGCTCGCGAAACAGTCTCGCGGCGGCGGTGATGATTTCCTGGCGATGGCGGGCGGCATCTTCCTTGGATGCACGGGGCATGATCGTCTCCGCAAAATGATCCGTAAATCCGGATTACCCTATATATATGACGATCATCATCCATTTGAAGGGTGAGAAGAACGCCCCCCGCAAACATGTCAGTTAGCTTTCGTCGCAGGGCGATCAGGGTTTCGACCTTTGACAGGAACAGCTCCGGCAACCGGCCGCCTTGCGGGCTTTCGTCGATTTCGTGAAGCAGAACCGCTAGCGGCGCTTCAGGCCGCTTTACGCTCCGTCGTCGTGCTGGGAGCTTCCGCCTCCGACCGCCTTCCGAGCATGACCAGGCCGACCAGCAGGACGATGATCGAGCAGGCGGTGATACCGGCCACCATCGGCAGCGGCGTGCCGTTGATGAAAGGCGAAACCGCGGCGACGGCGGCGGCACCGCCGGCGAAGTTCATCGTCCCGATCAGGGCCGAAGCTGTGCCGGCACGGCTGGCGTGGCGTTCCATGGCGAGCACGAAGGTCGACGGCAGGATGAAACCCATGAAGCCGAAGATCGCCGCCAGCAGCACGACCACCAGCGCCAGCATGTCGATGCCGGCGAGGATCAGCAGCAGCAAGAGCAGTGTCGTGCAGGCCTGGCCGATGATGGCGGTGCGGATCAACCGCCGGAAGCCGAAGCGCCGGGCCAGATGGCCGGTCATCTGCGACGTGACGACAAAGCTGATGGCATTGATCGCGAAGAGCATGGAATAGCCGGCGGGCGACAGGCCGTAATGCGTCTGCATGACGAAGGAGGAGTTGGCGACATAGACGAAGAAGCCGGCGAGGCTCATCGAGGCGATGACGGCCACGGCGAGGAAATGCGGATCGCTGAGCAGGATCCGGTAGTTATGGAAGGCGGCTTTCACGCCGCTTTGCGCGCGGGCCGATGCGGGCCGCGTTTCCGGCAGGAACAGCCGCAGCATGACCAGTCCGGCGGCGGCGATGATCGCCAGCAACCAGAAAATGCTGCGCCAGCCGGTATGGTCAGCAACGAAGCTGCCCGCCAGCGGGGCGAGGATCGGCGAGATGCTGTAGATCATCATCAGCAGGGACATCAGCCGCGCCGCTTCCGGTCCGGTATGGAGGTCGCGCACCATGGCGCGCGGGATCACCATGATGGCGCAGGCCCCCAATCCCTGCAGCAGGCGGCAGACGATCAGGCCGCCGATCGTCGGCGCCAGGGCGCAGCCGATGCTGCCGATCAGGAAGATCACGAGGCCGGCATAGAGCGGGCGCTTGCGCCCATACATGTCTGAGAGGGGGCCGGCGATGAGCTGCCCCGTTCCGACCGCGACCATGAAGGACATCAGGCTGGCCTGCACGGCATGTTCGTTGGCGGCGAAGAGGCGCGTGATCTCCGGCAAGGCGGGCAGATACATGTCGATGGCGAAGGGGCTCACCATCGTCAGCATGCCGAGGACGATCGCGTCACGGGTCGAGTGATTGGACATCGGGTAGCGTTTCTCGGTGCGGGTGGACGAGACAATAACGAAGGGCGGTCGGATCGGCGGGAACCCGGCCCAGCTATCAAAGCGGAAAGCGCAACGGTATGGAGTTTATATAGCTTAAAATCCGCCCTTGCGCACCGGACGATGTGTCTCTAATGATCCATAATATGTATCCAGCCGTCCGAAAGGTGCCCGATGGATCCGCTTTCCGACATGCTGACCATGCTGACGATCGAGCGCGTGCATCAGACGCGTTGCGAGAGCAGCGGTGCCTATGCCTTTCGTTTCGGCTCCTTCGACCACGTCAAAATCGGTGCCGTCCTGCTGGGAGAACTGCTCCTGTGGGTCGAAGGCCAGCCGCAGCCGATCAAGCTCAAGGCCGGCGATTGCTATCTGCTGACCAACAGCCAGCCCCATCGCATCGCGACCGTCGAAGGCCTGCCAGAGCGCGACGGCAGCGCATTCTTTGCCGAGCACCGCGATGCCAACGGGGTGGTGCGGTTTGGCGATGGGCCGCCGGACAAGGTGTCGATCGGCGGGCGCTTCGTTTTCGATGCGGAAGGCGCCGCCTGGTTGCGTGCGGCTTTGCCGCCCATCATCCATATTCCGGCCGCCTCGCCGCATGCCACACCCTTGCGCATGACCATGAAATTGCTGACCGCCGAACTCGGCGGCGGTACGCCGGGCGAAGCCGTCATCGTCGATCGGTTGGGCGATGTCCTGCTGGTCCAGGCCTTGCGCGCGCATCTCGCGGCGTTGAGACCCGACAAGGCGAGCTGGCTGGCGGGGCTCGCCGATCCGCGCATCGGCCGGGCGCTGAAGAGCTTCCACGACGACGTCGCCGCCGACTGGACGGTGGCGAGCCTTGCCAATGAGGCCGGCATGTCGCGGTCTTCCTTCGCCGAGCGGTTCCGCACGCGCGTCGGCATGGCGCCGCTCGATTATCTGACGCGCTGGCGGCTCCAGCGCGTGCGTCGGGCGCTGATCGAAACCGATCTGCCCTTTGCTACCATCGCCGCGCGCAACGGCTATCGCTCGCGCAGCTCCTGCAGTCAGTCGTTCAAGCGCCTGTTCGGCTATTCGCCCTATGACTTGCGCAAAGGACTCGGCGAAGCGGAGGAGAGCGCCGAGATGACGCTTCCCTCCGTTGCGTGAGGGGCTTTACAGAACCGGCAGATAGGGTGGATCGACCAGATCCGCCTGGCCGCCGGTGACACGGTTGCGGGTGCGGTCGGTCGCCGCCATCTGATGCGGGAAGCCGAGCGGCACGGCGCTGACGTCATTGAGGCGCTGCAGCTGCTCGGCGGACAAGGCGACATTCAGAGCGCCGAGCACGTCGTCAAGTTGCGCCTTGGTGCGCGGGCCGAGAATGGGGATGAGGGCGGTGCGTGAAGTTGCCGCCTTGGCGCGCAGCCAGGCGACGGCGATTTGCGACGGTGTGGCGCCCACTTCCTTGGCGATGGCGAGTACCGTGTCGAGCACGGCGGTTTTCTGCGTATCGGTTTCGCCATGGACGAGCACGCCGAGCTTCTGCTGCCGGCCTTCCTCGCCCAGGCGATATTTGCCGGAGAGAAAGCCGCCGCCAAGCGGCGACCACAGCGTCGTTCCAAAACCGAAAGCCTCGGCCAGTGGCAGCAGCTCGCGGTCCGGTGTGCGTTCGACCAGGCTGTATTCCAGCTGCAGTCCCACCAGGGGCGCCCAGCCGCGCAGTTCAGCGATGGTGGCGCCGCGTGCAACGCGCCAGGCGGGGAAGTCCGAGAGGCCGATATAGAGCACCTTGCCGCTGGCCACGAGATCGTCGAGGCCGCGCATGATTTCCTCTATCGGTGTCATCTGGTCCGGCATATGCACCCAATAGAGATCGATGCGGTCGCTCCGCAATCGCTTCAGGCTCTCCTCGACCGAATGGACCATGTTCTTGCGGCTGTTGCCGGTGCGGCTGACACCGAGATTGAGCGCCCCGCCCAGGGTGTATTTTGTGGCGACGACGAAATTGTCGCGGTCGCCGCCAATGAAGTCGCCGAGCAGAGTCTCCGCCTGACCGAACTGGTAGCCGTCGGAACAGTCGATGAAATTGCCGCCGGTGCCGGTGAAGCGATCGAACATGCGGCGCGCCTCGTCGGGCTCGGCGCCGTGGCCCCAGCCGGTGCCGAAATTACCGGCGCCAAGGGCGAATTCGGAGACGCGCAAACCGGTCTGGCGGCCGAAGAGCTTGTAGCGCAACTGGGTCGTGGTCATGGCTGGTTCCCCCATCTTAGAGCCTGATAGAAGTCAATAGGTGTCGGCAGTCAGTGAGCGTCGGCCGTGGGTGCCTTGGGTGGCGCCACCTTGCGCATCAACGGCACCATGACGAAGGCGACGACGAAGCAGAGCGCGATCAGCAGGAAGGCATCGGCGAAGGTCTGCGTCAGCGCTTCGCCCCAGGTGCGGCTGAAGAGGGCCTTCAGGGCGGCCGCCTGGGCACCGACCGTGTCGCCGTCCATCTGGTTGGCAAGATACTGCGTCAGCGCCTGCAGCCTGGCGGTCGCCAGCTCGCTGCCGGCCGAGAGGTTCTCGGCGATGTGCAGATAATGCTGGTTGGTGCGGTCGATCAGCACGGTGCCGCAGACGGCGATGCCGATGGCGCCGCCCAGATTGCGCATCAGGTTGAAGAGGCCGGAGGCGAGCTTCAGGCGGTCCGGCGGCAGCCCGCCCAGGGTCAGGGTGATGATCGGCGCCAGGGCGAATTGCTGGGCAAAGCCGCGCAGCCCCTGCGGCAGCAGGAGCTCCTGCCAGCCCCAGTCGCTGGTGATATAGGTGAACTGCCACATGCCGGCGGCGAAGCAGGCGAGGCCGAACATCATCAGCCAGCGCAGGTCGATCCGCCTTGCCAGGAAAGTATAGAAAGGAATGGCCGAGACCTGGAACAGGCCGGTCGAGAAGACGGCACAGCCGATCTCATAAGCGCTGAAGCCACGCACGCGGCTCAGGAACACCGGGGTCAGATAGATTGTCGCGAAGATGCCGATGCCGGTGACGAAAGAGAAGAAGCAGCCGAGCGAGAAGTTGAGGCTCTTCAAGGCACGCAGGTCGAGGATCGGATGTGCGGCCGCCAGGCTGCGCCAGATGAAGAGCGGGCCGGTGATGGCGGTGACCCAGGCGGTCGTCAGAATGGTGTCGTCGCCGAACCAGTCCCAGCGCGGGCCCTCCTCGAGCGTATATTCCAGGCAGCCGAGGAAGACCGCCATCAGCAGCATGCCGAGATAATCGGCGCCCCGCAGCAGGCTGTAATCCGCCTTATCGATCTTGACCAGCAGCGGCACCACGACGGCAACGAAGATACCCGGCACCAGATTGACGAAGAACAGCCAGTGCCAGGAATAGTTATCGGTGATCCAGCCGCCGATGGTGGGGCCGAGCGTCGGCGCCAGCGAAGAGAGGCCGCCGACCAGAGCGGCAGCGACCACGCGCTGGTTGCCGACGAAATAGAAGAAGGCGGTGGTATAGACGGTCGGGATCATCGAGCCGCCGAGGAAGCCCTGCAGGAAGCGGAAGGCGATCATGCTCTGGATGTCCCAGGCCCAGCCGCACAGCAGGCTGGTGAAGGTGAAGCCGATCGCGGAGAAGGCGAACAGCCAGCGGGTCGACATGACACGGGTCAGCCAGCCGGAGAGCGGGATGACGATGATCTCGGCGATGAGATAGCTGGTCTGCACCCAGGCCGTCTCATCGGGACTGGCGGAGAGCCCGCCGCCGATATCGGCCAGGGATGCCGAGACGATCTGGATGTCGAGAAGGGCGATGAAAAAGCCGACGCACATGACGCCGAAGGCGAAGACCTTGGTCGCCAAAGGCAGTTCGGTTGCCGGCAAGGCCGGCTGCGGTCTTTGCCGGCCGGCCGGCGTGGCGAGCGCTTCGCCGGCCGCGAGGGCGGGGTTGAGCGCGCTCGCAGGGTTCACGGCGTTCATGACACCGGCTCCAGCCCTGCCGGGCGGAGTTGAGACCCATCGGGTGCGGCCGCGACGGCCGCATCTACGCCTGCGTCTCTGGCCTGCCGGGCACGCAACTGCTCCAGCGTCGCGTAGCGCCGCTGGAGCTTTTCCTTGGCCGCCGGGCCGGGGATGAAAACGAAGCGGGGATCGGTGGTGGGGAGGCCCGTCTGGCGGTCGACCAGCACGGGATCGGCCTCCTGTCCGGTGGTGCTGTCGATCAGCCGCAAAGCCTGGCCTTCGGGGGCGAGATGCTTGTTGCCCCAGGCATAGAGCGCATGGATCACCTCCCGCACATCCCGCCCGCAGGCTGTCAGCACATATTCCACACGCGGCGGGTGCTCGCTATAGGGCCGCCGCACCATCAACCCGTCGGCGACCAGGGCATTGAGGCGTCGGGTCAGCATGCTGGGGGCGATGCCGAGACGCTGCTGGAACTCATCGAACCGCGTCACGCCCTGCAGCGCATCCCGAAGGATCAGTAGGCTCCAGCCATCGCCGATACGCTCAAGGCTGCGGCCGATCGGGCATTGCGTGGTTTCAACTGTGGCGGTCTCCGACATGGCGGCCTTCTTTGAAACTTTCATAATGATAGTAACGTAATCTCGTCACTATCAAAATGCAAGTCACAAAGATGGCGGCCCTGCCGGTTCGGGGATGCTCCCCGGCTGATAAATTTATTATGTTATATCAAATGGTTGATCGTTTCTGCGTGGTGGTGAAAGTACGCTTCAGCCAAGCCGGAGGGATAATTCGATATCCGCGGCGACGGGGATAGAGAGGTAGCCGGACTGGGCAGACCGGACCCGGGCCAGATAGTCGGGACTCCAATTCGCATTGTCGGCCAGGATCAGCGCGCCTGGGCGCAGGCGGGGTTCAAGCAGGTCGAGGATATCGGGATAGAGCCCCTTGGCGCCATCGAGGAGAACCAGATCGATCACCGCCGGCAGGTCGCGGGCCAGGGTTTGAAGGGCGTCGCCCTCGCGGATCTCGACCAGGTCACTGAGGCCCGCGGCGGCGATATTGGCGCGGGCCGCTGCCGCTTTCGACGGTTCCAGCTCACTGCTGATCAGATGGCCGCCGCCGTTGTCGCGCAACGCTGCAGCGAGATGCAGGGTCGAGATGCCGAACGAGGTGCCGAATTCGACGATGTGGCGGGCCCCCATGCTGCGCGCCAGCATGTAGAGGAGGCGGGCGGTTTCCGGCGATACCGCGAGATGGTACTCCTTCGCACGGGCATAGAGCGCGCGGTAGTCGGTCTTGCTGCGCATCATCTCTGCCAGTTCCGCCTCCGACAGGTCCGCTATATCCGTCTCCATCCGGGCGGCCGTGGCCGCTGCATCGGCGAAGAGTTTCTGCAGCAGGGGCGCCAGCGGCGCGGCGGTCAGGGTTATCGGCGTGGTCATGAAAGTCTCCGTTCTGTCTTGCATTTGTGGGCCTGCCGATAAAATATGACTAACTCGTCGCATTCGCTAATCGCATTCCTGGCGGACCCATGAAGACATCGCGAACATCACGCATTTCCGTGCGAAAACAGCCGAAACAGCAGCGTTCGAGCCAGCTGGTCGCCGATATTCTCGAAGCCGCTATTCGCGTTTTGCAGCGTGAGGGCGCGCAACGTTTCACCACGGCACGGGTGGCGGAGACGGCCGGCGTCAGCATCGGCTCGCTCTATCAGTATTTCCCCAACAAGGGCGCGATCCTCTTTCGCCTGCAAGCGGACGAGTGGCAACGTACCGGCGGCATGCTGCAATCGATCCTCGCCGAACGGACGCGCTCGCCGCAGGAGCGGTTGCGCGCGGTGGTGACGGCATTTTTCCGCTCGGAATGCGAGGAGGCCGATTTGCGCGGCGCGCTCAATGACGCGGCGCCGCTTATCCGCGACGCGCCGGAATCGCGCGAGCTGCTGGCCGCCGGCATGCGACGCGTTTCGCTTTTCATGCGCGAGACGATTCCCGGCCTGTCGAAAGCGGAACGCGGCCGTGCCGCCGATATCATCATGATGTCGCTGAGCAGCGTCGGGAAGCAGGTCTCGGAACAGGGGCTGTCACCAGCCGAGGTCGACCGGCTGGCGAGCGCGATGGGCGACATGTTCTGCGCCTATCTCGATCAGTTGATCGCCAAGAGCAAGGCCGCCGGCAAAAGCAAGGGCCGCCGGGTGGCGGCGCTGGCAACACAAAAAAAAGCGCGCCAGCCGAGAATGGCTCCATCGTCGAGCCGTTCCTGAGAGCGGCCGGGGATAGAGCGGGGGATAGAGAATTGCGCCGGCCGGATTACCGATAGCCGGGATAACCGATAGCCAGGATCAGCTTTGGCCGGGGTCGTCGCGCCGCTCATGCACCAGGGCCATGCGGCGCTTCGTGCGGTCGTTGGCGGCCGGGCCGGGGGCGAAGGTGAAATCCTGTTCGGTCAGTTCGCGCCCGCTGTGACGGTCGACCACAACCGGCTCCGCCACCCGGCCGGTCTTGGCATCGACGACATCGACGGCCACGCCCTCTGCGGCGAATTGGCGATTGCCCCAGGCCAGCATGGCGATCAGCACCGGCCGGAAATCGCGGCCCCGGTCGGTGAGGACATATTCGTAACGCGGCGGCTTTTCGCTGTATTGCCGCTTTTCCAGCAGGCCCGCCTCGACCAGCGAATTCAATCGCCGTGTCAGCATATTGGGGGCGATATCGAGACTCTTCTGGAATTCATCGAAGCGGGAGAGGCCGTGAAAGGCGTCGCGCAGGATGAGGATGCTCCACCACTCGCCGACCCGGTCGAGGCCGCGGGCAATGGGACATTGCAGATTGCTGAAGGTCTTGCGTTGCATAGGGCTTATATAGTGCCAATACTAGCATTATGCAAGTTATCGGCCATTCCGCGACATACCGAACACGGAGCTGGATCATGGATGAGGCAACCAAACTGGCGCGACCTGCGGGGGAGAACGGCGTCAAGCTGCACTACCTCGAGGACCTCGAGATCGGCCAGCGATTCACCAGCGGCACGCATGAACTGGATGCGGCGCAGATCCAGGCCTATGCACGGCAGTTCGACCCGCAGCCTTTTCATCTCGATGCGGAGGCGGCGGTCGAAAGCCTGTTCGGCGGTCTTGCCGCCAGCGGCTGGCACACCGCTTCCATCACCATGCGGCTGCTGCTCAATGGCGGCGCCCCGATCGCCGGCGGCGTCATCGGGGCCGGCGGCGAGATCAACTGGCCGCAGCCGACGCGACCGGGCGATGTCCTGCGGGTGGAAAGCGAGGTGATGGCGATCGCGCCCTCACGCTCGAAACCCGATCGTGGCCTCATCACCCTGCGCAGCGTCACCCGCAATCAGAAAGGCGAGACCCTGCAGGTCCTGGTGGCGAAGCTGGTGGTGCCGCGCCGGCCGGCGTAACCGCGGCCGGCTTCAACGCCTCTGCACCGAGCGCCGCGGCATTGGTCCTGTTTGCGCGTCCGTTCCTGGGCGAAGGCCGCGCTGAGTCCGGCAATGACTTCGTCTCGCTTGAGCGGCTTGCCCCGGGGCCGGTGGCTATAGCGGACCGCGACACCTTCATCGTGTGACTCGCACCATTTTTCGTCCCAGGCGCGCGGAGCGAGGATCGCCGGATAAAAGCCCCGGCCTTTTCGTCAGCCGGTATTCATCGCGCGGCCCACCGCATGTGCCGTGGCGCACCGTTACAACTGTAGCCGACCGGGCCGCGGATGAAACCGTGGCGTAGTGATTGGTCCTTAGCTTCTGGCGTCCAGAGGGCGCTATGAACGAAGAGGACCTCCATGTCGAGCCGGACCAAATTGACGCTGCGCAAGCCGGATATTCTCACCCGCATCGAAGCCTATAAGCGGCGCGAAATAGAGGAGGCGAAAGCGCGGGTATCGCCCGAAGCTATGCTGGATCTCGCCAAGGTGGCTTCACCGCCGCGCGGATTCGTTCCCCGGATCATGGCGCATCTTCGGCAGGACCGGCCGGCCCTGATTGCCGAGATCAAGAAGGCGAGCCCGTCCAAAGGCCTGATCCGGGCGGATTTCGATCCGGCGGCGCTGGCACAGGCCTATCAGGATGGCGGCGCCAGCTGCCTGTCGGTGCTGACCGACGAGCCTTCATTCCAGGGCCATGCCGATCACCTGCGCCAGGCGCGCGACCATTGCCATCTGCCCGTCCTGCGCAAGGACTTTCTGTTCGAGCCCTATCAGGTGCATCAGGCCCGTGCCTGGGGTGCCGATTGCATCCTCGTCATCATGGCTTCGCTCACGGATGCCGAGGCAGGGCAGCTGGTCAAGGCGGCGCGGGACTTCGGCATGGATGTCCTGCCGGAGGTTCATGACGCGGCGGAGCTCGACCGCGCCCTGGCGCTCGATACCAAGCTCATCGGCATCAATAACCGCAATCTGCGGACCTTCGACGTTTCCCTGCAGACGACGCTGGATCTCGCGCGGCGCATTCCCGACGACCGCATCATTGTCAGCGAAAGCGGCATTCGCGACCATGCCGATATTGCGCGGCTGAGCGAGGCGGGGGTACGGACTTTCCTGGTGGGCGAAAGTCTGATGCGCCAGGCCGATGTGGCGTCGGCCGCACGCGGGCTGCTGTTTGGCAGCACGGCTTCCCACTCCGTCGCCTGGCAAATGCGAGACGCCATCCATAGCGCCAATGGCCATGGCCATAGCGCCAATAGCCATGACGTCGAGAACCACCGCCGAGAAACTGGCGGCGCGACAGAGAAAGCTTCCAGCATGACCGAGCCTATATTCGAGCCGCTGCCGGATTTTACCCGCTACCCGCCGGAGGCAATGGAAGATCGCGCGCAGGCCTTCTTCGAGAATATCCGGCGCCGCCGCACCGTCCGTGATTTCGCCGATACGCCGGTGCCGCGGTCGGTGATTGAATATGCCCTCTTGTCCGCCGGAACGGCACCTTCCGGCGCCAATATGCAACCTTGGCATTTCGCGGTCATCGAGAGCGCCGACATCAAGCACTGCATTCGGCAGGCGGCGGAGGCCGAGGAGCGCGAATTCTATGACGGCCGCGCATCGGCGGAATGGATCGAGGCGCTGCGTCCCTTTGGAACCGACGCCAATAAGCCATTTCTGGAGACGGCGCCGATCCTGATCGCGATTTTCGCGCAACGCTCGGGCCGCGCGCCGGACGGCACGAAGGTGAAGCACTATTACGTACCGGAATCGGTGGGCATCGCGACCGGCTTTCTCATCGCCGCCTTGCATGACGCCGGGCTCGCGACCTTGACCCATACGCCGAGCCCGATGGGATTTCTCAACGAGATCTGCGGCCGACCGGAATCCGAGAAGCCGTTCCTGCTGCTCGTCGTCGGCTATCCTGCCGCAAACTGCACCGTACCGCGACAAGGCGGAATCAAGAAGCTGCTGCCGGCCATCAGCAGCTGGCGGTGACATCGTCGACCCAGGGCAACGACGGCCAGGGCAACGACGGCCAGGACAACAACGGCCAGGACCACGGCGGCTGGGCTCAACTGCCAATCAACTGCCAGTCTACGGTCAGTGATGTGGACAACGGCCGCGCCGGGCGAGTCGGCCCGTGTCACATGATATTCATATGACGTAAATGCATGGCATCATCGCGATGCCGTTCAATCCTGCATGACCATACTCTATTTATGGGCGACGATGCATGCCGAGCATGCTAGGTCTGTTTCGCCGATTCATCAGCGGCGCGCCGCTGATGAATCTGTGTCGCGTCGCTTTGCTGATCTGTCGCATTGCCGATGTGCCGATGCTGATGTCCGGGCGCGGCCCTGCCGGCGGGTGCCGGTGAGATACAGCCGGCCGGCAAGTAGCGGCCAGCAAGTATCGGATAGCGCGACCTTCCTGCAGCCACACATGTTCGGCGCGGCACCTCGAGCCCGCGACGTCCTGCCGATTTCGGAGTGATCCATGACCAGTCAATGTGATGTCGCCACCGCAGATGGATCGGAAGGCATGAGCCCGGCCGACTGCGCCGGCGGGCGCGAAGTGGCCCGTGCGGATACCCGCGCCTGGCTGGCGGTGCTGTCGATCGCCATCGGCGCTTTCGTCATGGTGACCAGCGAATTGCTGCCGGTCGGACTGCTGACCGATATCAGCGCCGGTCTCCATGTCACCAATGGCGTCGCCGGCCTGATGATGATGATGCCGGCGGCGGTCGCCACCTTCGCCGCGCCCATCGCCCTGATCGCCGCCGGCCGCTTCGACCGCCGCCTGGTGCTCTGCAGCCTGATGGCGCTCATCATCTGCTCGAATATCGTCGCGGCCCTGGCGCCGAGTTTCGCTGTGGTGCTGATGGGGCGCTTCCTGCTGGGTATCTGCGTCGGCGGTTTCTGGACCTATGCCACGGCGACCGGCCAGCGCCTGGTGCCGCCGGCTTCGGCCAGCAAGGCGATCGCCATCGTCCTCACCGGCATTTCGCTCGGCACCGTCTGCGGCGTGCCGGCCGGGGCGCTGATCGCCGAATATTTCGGCTGGCGCGCGGCCTTCGCCACGACCGCGGTGCTGACGGGCCTCGTCCTCTTTGCCCAGATCGCCTTCCTGCCGCGCATGCCGGGCAATGCGGAGATGCGGCTCAGCCATCTTGTGGCGCCCTTGCGTTACACCATGGCGCGGATCGGTCTGCTGGTTTCGGTTCTCATCTTCATCGGCCAGTTCGCCTCCTATACCTATCTAAAGGCCTTCCTGCAGCAGGTGAGCGGCCTCGATGGCACCCTGGTCGCGATACTGCTGCTGGTCTATGGCCTGACCGGTGTCGCGGCCAATTTCATCGGCGAATGGGCGACTGCGCGAAATCTCAAGGTCACCATGGTCGGCATTGCGGTGGTCGGCGGCCTCAGCATCCCCGCTTTCAATTTGCTGAGCGGCAGCGCCATCCTGGTTTCCGCCCTGGTTGCCATCTGGGGCCTTGCCTTCGGCATCATTCCCATCGCCATCACCGTCTGGATGTACAAGGCATCGCCGGATCAACCGGAGGCCGGCCAGGCGCTGCTGGTTTCGGTGGTGCAGATCGCCTTGTCGAGCGGCGCGGCGATCGGCGGACGCATCGTCGACTGGTACGGGCTGCCGGCGACGATGAATTTCGGCGGCCTGCTGATGTGGCTGGCGGCGGCGCTGGTGCTGCTGTTCATCCGGTCCGCCTGGCCGACAGCGCGCTGACAGCCGGATGCTTACACTTTTTCTTGATGCGGAATAAAACACGCAGCGCGACATTCTGAGTTTGGGGCGGTCTGCCGTTTTCTGTTCAAGCCGAATTCGCGGGGAACAGGGCGGCACGGCCGGTGAGGGTTACACCAGGGGCGGTCTTCCACCAGGAGCTATTGTCATGAAAACGCCAAATTGGATTGCTGCCGGCAACCGTCGAATCTCGGGCAGCGGCGCGATCGGTCGCGCGGCTACCGTCAGCCTCGCCCTGATGCTGTCGCTCCCGGCGCTGTCGGCCGCCAGCTTCGCCGATACCGCGCCGCCCAAACGCATCCGCGGCACCATCGATGCGATCAGCGATAGCAGTCTCGACGTGACGTCGCGCGGCGGCCAGAAGATGACCTTCAAGCTGGCCCCCGACCTGGCCGTCACCGGCGTCACCCGCACCACCTTGAGCGAGATCAAGCCCGGCAGCTATATCGGCACCGCCGCCTTGCCCCAGGCCGATGGCAGCCTGAAAGCCATGGAAGTACACATCTTCCCGCCCAGCATGAAGGGCACGGGTGAGGGCGAGCGTCCCTGGGACCAGGGCAAGTCCAGCAAGATGCTGAATGGCCTGGTTGGCGACGTGGTCGGCACCGATGGCCACAGCTTCATGGTCAAATACGGCGACAAGCAGCAGAAGGTCGACGTGCCGGACAAGGCGCCGGTCGTGATGATGGCGCCGGCCGATCGCTCGCTGCTGAAGCCGGGCGCCAAGGTCATCGTCTTTGCCGCGCCCACCGATCCGCAGACCGCAGCCCGCGTGCTGGTGGGCGAGAACGGTCTGACTCCGCCGATGTAGATGCGGCCGCGACAGGCGGCGCGTGGCGGCTAGAGCAGTTTCGCCGACAGCGTGATCGCGACCGTCTTCAGCGCCTTGGAGACAGGGCAGTTTTCCTTGGCCTGCTGTGCCACCGTTTCGAATTTGGCAGCGTCGATGCCAGGCACGGCGGCCTCGGTGACGAGGTCGATGCCGGTGATGGCGAAGCCGCCGCCGACCGGACCGAAATTTACCGTCGCGCGGCTGTGAATCTGCGTCGGTGGATGACCGGCCTGTGACAGGGCGGCGGCCAGCGCCATGGAGAAACATCCGGCATGGGCGGCGGCGATCAGCTCTTCGGGATTGGTGCCCTCGCCGTTTTCGAAGCGTGAGGGGAAGGAATACGTCCCCTCGAACGCGCCGCTGCCAAGCTTGATCTCACCCTTGCCGTGCTTGAGATCCCCGTGCCAGACGGCGTCCGAACTGCGATAGGCCATGCTGCTCTCCCGTTTTTTCTTTCGTTCCTGCCGCGATGACGGCGATGTCCCGGGCTAACAATCCGGTCATCGGCATCGTTCCCACATGGCAGGCCGGCGCCGCCGGCCGGGACGGACGAGACCTGCAATGTTTCGTCACCATCAGTTACAATTTGTTGCTGGTCCGAGGCGACGCGCTGCGCTAAGAGTTGAAGCAGGGAAGGACCTCGAAAGAGATCTTTAAGCGGGAGAATCGCCATGTGTTTATGTAGTCGGGTTTCACAAGGCTTCCTCATTGCCTGTCTGACAGTGATCGCCCTCGCGGCGGTTACCCGTTACCAATCTGCGCATGCTCACACGATATCCACAAATGCCGCCGCGGTTCTGATGGAACGGACGGCTCGCTGACGGCATCGCGCAGCTAATTGCTGAGCGCGGCGAGCGTCGCGTCGAGCAAGGCACGCAGGCGGGTGAGCTGCCGCAGATCGCGGTGATAGCCGACCCAGACATCCAGGCCAGGCGGCCCTTCAATCAAATCAAGACGATGGAGACCGGGGAACCGGTCACCCAGCAGACGCGGCAGGACGGCGAGGCCTGCCCCGGCGCGACAGGCCTGCGCCTGGACATCGCGGTTGTTGCTGCGATAGGCGATGCGTGCCTGCGGCAGCAGGCGACGCAGCCAGACGGCATCGGGCAGATCGGCGAAGGCGCTGTCCATCGTCACCAGCGCCAGTCCGGCGCCATCGCCGGCCGTGACATTGATATCGGGAGCAGCCGCATAGAGCGCGTAATCCATGTGCAACAGCTTGCGCTGGATGACATCCGGCTCGTCGAAGGGGCGGATGCGGAACACCATATCCGCCTCGCGCCGTGCCAGGCTGTAGAGGCGCTGATCGGTGACCAGTTCGATGGTGACCTGGGGATGGATTCTGGTGAAGGCGCTAAAGATCGGCGTTAGCACATGGGCGCCAAACCAGTCCGAGGATGAGACGCGCAGCATACCGCTGAGCTGGCGGCCCTGGCCGGCCAGTTGCCGCTCGAGAGCGATCGCCTCTTCCTCGATGCGCTCGGCATGGGCCAGAACGGCGGCCCCCTCGTCGGTCAGGACAAAGCCGTCGTTGCCGCGCTGAAACAGCGTGTGGCCGACTGCCTGTTCAAGCGTGCGCAAGCGGCGCCCCATGGTCGGCTGGGTCTGGCCCAGCAGCCGGGCGGCACCGCCCAAGGTGCCGGCGCGGGCGACGGCCAGAAAAACGCGCAGATCGCTCCATTCCATATGCGCCATGCGCGTCCAAACCTCGCCGCTCCGGAGTAGTCGTTTCCGCACCTTCCATACATTATTGTTTGGGGGTCGTGCAAATCGATTCATTTATAAACGTTTTGGCATGGGCCAGTTTTTGCGGGTCATCCCGCTGTCCCTCAAGGAGATCCAATCGTGACCAGTCCAAACAAGAAGCCGGCCAGGCACTCAACGGCGGAAACGCGCGGCATGCGGGCAGCCGTTCTGGAACGCTTCGGGTCGCCCTTGCAACTGCGCGACGTCGCCCGCCCGACACCCGGCAATGGGGAAGTGCTGGTGCGCGTCCAGGCCAGCGGCGTCAATCCGCTCGATCTCAAGATCGCCGCCGGCCAGGCCGATCATGCAAAGCAGGTGCTGCCGGCCATTCTTGGTATCGATCTCGCCGGCACGGTCGAGGCGGTCGGGGCGGACGTCACCGCCTTCCGCCCCGGCGACGAGGTCTATGGCATGACCGGCGGCGTCGGCGGCATTGCGGGATCCCTGGCGGAATATGCCGCGGTGGATGCCGCCCTCCTGGCCAAGAAACCGCATAACCTGACCATGCGCGAGGCGGCCGCGCTGCCGCTGATCGTCATCACTGCCTGGGAAGGGCTGGTCGACCGCGCCGGCCTTTCCGCCGCAAACGCCGCCGGCAAGAAGGTGCTGGTGCATGGCGGCGGCGGGGGCGTCGGCCATGTGGCGATCCAGCTGGCCAGGGCCTTCGGCGCCGACGTTTTTGCCAGCGAATCCGCCCCCAAGCGGTCTCTCGTGGAACGCTTCGGCGCGACTTTCATCGACTACAACGCGGAAACAGTCGAAGCATATGTCACCGCCCATACCGGCGGCGAGGGTTTCGACATCATCTATGACACCGTGGGCGGTGCGACTCTCGACGCCTCCTTCGCGGCCGTGCGCCGTTATCAGGGGCATGTGGTCAGCTGCCTCGGCTGGGGAGCGCACCGGCTGGCGCCGCTTTCCTTCCGCGCGGCGACCTATTCCGGCGTCTTCACTTTGCTGCCGCTGCTGACCGGCAAGGGGCGGGCGCATCACGGTGAGATCATGCGGCGCGCAACCGAGCTGGTGGAAGCGGGCAAGTTGCTGCCGGTTCTCGATCCCCGTCATTTCACCCTGGAGACGGCGATGGAGGCCCATGCGGCAATGAAAGACCACTCGGCCAAGGGCAAGATCGTGGTGGAGATTGGCTGAGCCGTCTCAATTCCGCCTGTCGTCCCTCCGGGGCTTGCATCGAGGAGCTGAGCTGAGCCGGGCGCACCGAAGGCTATGGTGGCCGATCGAGGCGACATCACCCGCGAATTGCTTCGCGGGTGATGCGTTTGGTGTTTCTTCTATGCAGGTCCGCTAGAACGACTGGTGCCTGCGCGAGGCGAGCAACGCGGCCTGGCTGGCAAGGACGTTGCGGCTTTCCTGCCATTTGCGCAGCAGCGTCCGGGCTGAATCTGCCATCACCAGGATGCCGCCTGCGAGGATCACGGTATCCTTCAGCACCAGCCGGCCGGCGCCCGACAGGAAGGGAAAGCCGAATTCGGCATCGCCCAGCGGCTGCACCCAGGCTTCCGGGGTGGTGATCAGGAAGGATAAGGTGACGAAGGGTGTCGCAAAGGCCAGGAAGCCGCCGATCAGCCCGATCAGGGAGGAGACCGGATTCATCAGCACCAGCGTGCCGATCGTGATCTCGACGATGCCGAGCCCGGTCGAGAAGGCATACGTGTTGTTCTCGCGCTGCCAGGCCCGCTGCTCCGGCACCAGCTGTCCCTCATGCGTCAGATGCGCTTTGTATTGTTCCGGATGCTTGTAGAAGAACTCCAGCAGCGGACTGTTGGCGACGAAAGGCGTGATGCTGTCGGCTTCATAGGGCACGAATTTCAGGGCGCCGATCCACAGGAAGATGCTGGCGATGGCGATGCGCATCAGGGCAATGCCGATTCTGTCGCCGCGGCCGATCACACCCAGGGCCGGTTCGACATAGCTGTTCAAGTATCTCATGATCTCATCTCCTCTTCAGGGCTCACCGTTGCCGGCGCAGCCTCATGAAGGGCAGCCGCGGCGGGTCAGCGTTGTGGCTTGTTTCGATGGTGTCCGAAGGTCGCCGGGCAGGCGGTCGCCGCGATCTTCATCGGGCGGCCCGGCGGCGGCGGCCTGCCGCATCGGTCATTGGCCGACCGGTGCTGCAGGGCGGCAAGTAGCGTCACTTGTCATGCTCAGCATAGGCATCGAAGACGCGGGTCGAATAGACCAAGGCGGCGCCGGCATTGACGGTAATGGCGGTGCCGAGGGCTTCGGCGATCTCCTCGCGGGTCGCGCCATGCTTGATGGCGGCGTCGGTATGAACCGTGATACAGCCGTCGCAACGGAGGGTGACGGCCACGGCGAGGGCGATCAGTTCGTTGACCTTGGGACCCAGCTGATTGGTTTTATGGGCGGCACCGGCAAGCCCCATATAGCCCTTGACGGTATCGGGGCTGAGCTTGCCGATTTCGCCGACGCCGCTCATGATCTGCTGACGATAGGTGTTCCAATCGAGCATCGACATGATGATCTCCATCCGGTTTGGGTTTCGTCTCGTCGGTTCAGTTCGTTCCGACACTTGAAACTTAGGCCGGAACACGGCCGGACTGAATGACCGCGCGGACCAGCTTCATGACCGGGCGGATCAAGCTCATCCCGCTGCCGGGAACCCGCCGAAATTGCCGCCCGCCGGACGGATGCGTGACTCTCCGCGGCGAGTTGCGATAATCTGGTGCGATTGAACCGCTCGCAGTTCGTCAGCAAAGCTCGATATGTCCCGATCGCTCTCGGTCACCAAGTCGAAGAAACCTGCCGCGCCTGCGTCGACCGGCGCGCCCGGAACGAGCAAGACGGCCGGGACGGTCGCTGGGGACGGGAAAGCAGACGCGCTGAGCAGCCTCGCACCGCTGCTGCGCGTGCGGCCGGTTTTCGACACGCTCTGCCGCTTCGGCCAGCAATGGGCGTCCGGCCACGCACCGGAACGCGATGGCTGGGTCCCCTTCCATCTGGTTACCCGCGGCAGCTGCGTCATCGACGTGGCGGGAATGGGATCGCATGCCTTGACGGCAGGCGACATCGCGCTACTGCCGCATGGCGGGGCGCATGTCGTGCGCGGGGCCGATACGCCGGCCAGTTTGCGGCAGACGGCCAATCTTCGCAGCTATGCGACCAGCACCGTCACGGTGAAGACGAATATTGAAGGCGAGGCCGCGACCGAACTGATCTGCGGCCGGCTGCAGTTCGAACTGGCGCAGCAAAATCTGGTGCTGGCGGCGCTGCCCGCGATCATCGTGCTGCGGGCCGCTGATGGGGCTGGGGCGGGGAACAGCACGGCCGGGCGACCGCAGCAGATGATGATGACGATCCGTGACGAATTGGTGACCGCGCTGCCGGGGGCCGCGGCCATCGCCAATGACCTTGCCAGCGCGCTGATGGTGATGGTCCTGCGCCTGCATATCGCCGAACAAAATATGGGCCAGGGGCTGCTCGGCCTGCTCAGCCAGCGCCAAGCCGCCCGCACCGTCATCGCCTTGATAGAACAGCCGGAAAAGTCCTGGACCCTGGACGAGCTGGCGGATCTTGCCGGCGCCTCGCGCGCCACGCTGGTACGCCTTTTCCAGAAGACGGCCGGCATGGCCCCGCTGGAATTCCTCACCGACCTCCGGCTTAATCTTGCCCGCAACAAGCTGGCCGGCGGCGACCAGTCCATGGCGGAAATCGCCGCCGCCATCGGTTATCAATCGGAAAGCGCCTTCAGCCGTGCCTTCAGCCGCCATTTCGGCACGGCGCCGAGCTCCCTGCGACCGGGAGCCGTCACGTCCTGACGCCGCCTTCAGGGCGGGCGTGACGGCTCTTCCTGCACCGCGGCTGCGCCAGTGCGATTGCTCGCTAAATATCCGCGCCCGACTTGTGGATTTTGTCCCGGCGCGGCCTGACCGGGCGATACGCAGCGCGGCCCCGCAGCTGTGCCCGCAGCTGCGCCCGCCGCTGACCATGCGCCCGCCGGAAGATCCGCCAGGACGAGAATCGATGGCGGTAAAGTTCGAGCAATGCTGACGCATTTTGCGCTATGGTCTCGGAGACGATTGCGAAGATCAACGGCAGGAAGAGCAGATGTTTGGATTACCGACCACGGCGACCGCCCCCTTCTGTCCCTCGGAGGTGCGGGGTACGGTCGCGGTCGGGTTCCGTCTGCCGTTCTGGAAAAAGGTACTGCGCTTCGCCGGGCCGGGCCTGCTGATTTCAGTCGGCTATATGGATCCCGGCAATTGGGCGACCGACATCGAGGCCGGCTCGCGTTTCGGCAATGATCTCCTCTTCGTGGTCGGCCTTTCGAGCCTTGCCGGCGTCATTCTGCAAACCCTGTGCGCCCGGCTCGGCATTGTCGCGGAACGCGATCTCGCGCAACTCTGCCGCCGCGAATACCGGCGGCCGGTCGCCATCATCCTGTGGCTGCTGGCGGAAATCGCCATCATCGCCTGCGATGTCGCCGAGGTGCTGGGCTCCGCCCTGGCGCTGCAGCTGCTCTTCCATCTGCCGCTCTGGGCCGGCGTGCTGCTGACCGGATTTGATACCATCATCGTGCTCAGCCTGAAGGGACATGGCTTCCGGCAGCTGGAGGCGATCGTGCTCGGCCTTGTCGGCACCATCGCCTTGTGCTTCCTGATCGAGCTCATTCTCCTGCAGCCGGCTTTTGCTGACGTCGCCGCCGGCCTGTTGCCGCGATGGAGCGTCGTTACCAATACCGATGCGCTCTATCTCGCCATCGGCATCATCGGGGCGACGGTGATGCCGCATAATCTCTACCTGCATTCCTCGGTCGTGCAGACGCGGATGGTCGGCGAGATGCGGGAACAGAAGGCCGAGGCGGTGCGGCTGGCGACGGCGGATATCACGGTCGCGCTGCTGCTCGCCATGTTCGTCAATGCGGCGATCCTGATCACCGCCGCGACGGCCTTCCATGTCACCGGCCATCAGGACGTGACCGATATCGATCAGGCCTATCGCCTGCTGCAGCCTCTGGCGGGCCCGGCCGCGGCCGCGATTTTCGGTCTGGCGCTGCTGGCCTCGGGGCAAAGCTCCACCTTCACCGGCACGCTGGCGGGGCAGGTGATCATGGACGGCTTCCTGCAGATCAAGATCCCCTGCTGGCAGCGCCGCCTGATCACGCGCGCCTTGGCGCTCGTTCCGGCCCTGATCGGCGTCGTGTGGTTCGGCGACGGCTCGGTCGGACGGCTGCTGGTGCTGACCCAGGTGATCCTCAGCCTGCAACTGCCTTTCGCCCTCTATCCGCTGATCCGCTTCACCGGCAACCGGCGCCTGATGGGCAGCTTCGCCAGCGGGCCCGTGCTGAGCGCTGCTGCCTGGTTCATCTTCCTGGTGATCGTGGTCGCCAATATCGTCCTGCTGGGGCAACTGGCGGCCGACTGAGCCTTGCTGGTCAGCCGACCGCGCCTGGGCGATAGACATGCGCCACGCAGCCGCCGCCAAATGCGGTGGCGCTGACCAGCTTCAGATCGCGCGGTTGCGGCAGATCGGCAAACAGCGGCAATCCCCGGCCGAGCGCTACGGGATGGACGAGCAGACGGTATTCGTCGATCAACCCCAGCCGCACCAGGCTGCCGGCGAAACCGGCGCCGCCATGGGCCAGGATGTCCTTCCCGGGCTGCTCCTTGAGGGCGGTTATCTCCGCGCCGAGATCGCCGCGCGCCACATAGGCTTTGGCCCAGCTGGCGGCATGCGGCGACGTGCCGGTCGCATCCAAGGCGCCGCCGCGAAGCGCCGTTGCGTTCTCCAATGCGGTGGTGGTCGCCGTGTCGAGCGGCGTGCCGCCCGGCTTGCGGGTGAAGACGGCTTTGGGGATCTCATTCATCGGCGGGGCGAAAACCTCGGTGGAGGTCGGCCACCATGCAATCATGTCCTGGAAGGTGCGGCTGCCCATGATATGCAAACCCGCCTGCCACAGGGTCTCGACGATCCAGGCGGTTGCGCCGTCGTCGAGGCTCCGGAACACCCAGTCGACCTCGCCCTTCGGCCCGCCGACAAAGCCGTCGACCGAGACTGACATTTTCAGGACAAGCCTGCGCATGATGCTCCTTCAGGCGGCGATGAGATAGGCGTCCAGCTTGTCGAGGCAGCCGCTCCAGCCGTTGCGGTGATCGTCGCGCGCCTTCTCGTCGAAGAACTGCTCATGGGTGAGGGTAAAAAGCGTGCCGCCGTCTTGCGCCCGCATGGTGACGGTGACCAGCGAGGTCCGCTCCGGCAGCGTGCGCCAGGTCCAGCTGAAGACCAGCTTCTCGTTCGGCACGACCTCGCGGTAGAGGCCGCTGACGTCATGCTCCTCGCCATCCAAGGTCTGGAAGACGACCCGGTAGCGGCCGCCGACGCAGACATCGGTCTCGGCGCGCAGCACAGGGCCGGCATCGGGACCGAACCAGCGGACTACTTTTTTCGGGTCGGTCCAGGCCTGGTAGACGCTTTCCGGCGGCGCCTTGAAGTGCCGTGTGAGGGTGAGGCTGGGTCTTTCGGCGGATTTGTCCCGCCGCTCCCGGTCTTGGCCTGCTTGGCCGCGATCCGTTGCCTGGTCTTGGGTGTCTGCTTTTCCTGCGTCTCTTTGCATGTCCCTGCTTCCACAATATCTGCTTCCACAAAAGCGGCGAGGCGATCGATCTGCCGCGACCAGAATTTCTGATAGAAGGCGAGCCAGGTCATGGCCTGCTCCATCGGACCCGCCGTCAAACGGCAGGCGACGGTACGGCCGGTCTTGGTCCGCGTGATAAGCCCTGCCGCTGCCAATACATCCAGATGCTTCATGATCGCCGGCAGCGAAACCGGGAAAGGCCTGGCGAGATCGCTCACCGCGAGGCCGTCGTGCCCCCGCAACTGCGCCAGCAGGGCACGCCGCGTCGGATCGGCCAAGGCAGCAAAGACACGATCCAGGGCGGCATCCTGATACTTAACCATCTAGTTAAGTGTTAGGCGGATGAATGCGGTCTGTCAAGCTGATCGATATCCGCCGTTTCGGAGAGCGTCAGGCGATCCGCGAAATGTCGCGCCAGATGATCGATCCAGGCGCGCACGGCGGGCGTCAGACCGCGGCTGGTGGTAAAGACGATGTGAACGATGCCGTCCAGCGAATGCCAGTCGGGAAATAGCCGCAGCAGCGATCCGGTGCGCAATTGCGGCCGGCAGATATGATCGGGCAGCAGGGCGATGCCGAGGCCGGCGACGGCGGCATTGCGCAAGGCGACCAGATCGCCGCAGGAGAGGCGCGGCTCATGCTCCAGCATCAGGATCTCGCCTTTGGTATCGACAAGGTCCCAGGTCACAGGTCCCGGCTCCTCGGCGGCACTCAGTGTCGGCAGACGTGCGAGATGGCGGATGTCGGCGAGATCGGCCCCCTGGCTCTCCGTCAGGCGATTGATCAGCGCCGGGCTGGCGACCACGATACGCCGGCTTTTCGCCAGGCTGCGCATGGTCAGCTCGGCATCGGAATCGAGTTTCACGCGCACGCGCAGGGCAACATCAATCCGGTCGGCGATCAGGTCGACGCGCCGGTTGGTGGTAAGGACCTGCATCTTAACCTTGGGATGTTCCGTTAGAAACGGGGGCAGGATATCGCCGATCAGCTCCATCAGGCCGGCCGGGCAGCTGAACCGGACCAGGCCGGTCGGCTCCGCCCGGGCCTGGGCGGCGGCGATCTCGGCCCGTTCGATCTCGGCCAGCGCGCTGCGGCAATGCGCGTAATAGGCCCGCCCGACATCGGTTACCCGGAAACGCCGCGATGAGCGTTCGATCAGCTGAACGCCCAGCCGGTGCTCCAGCTGCGCCACCCGCCGGCTGAGCTTGGATTTCGGCTGACGCAGCGCGCGGCCGGCGGCCGCAAAGCCGCCATGGGCCACCACTTCCGCAAAAAAGAACAGGTCGTTGAGATCTTGCACGGCGCTCATCGTTCCAAATGAAGAACGAAGAGTATCAAATTGCCGGTCTGTTGGCATCATCGTTCCGATCTTAGGTTCATTGCGGCGCCGGGATTGTCCGGCCGCGCGGCGATCCCCAGACGCCGGCGCGAACCAAAGGAGACGGAAATGAGCAACAAACTGCAGGGAAAAGTCGCCGTTGTGACCGGCGGAACCAGCGGCATCGGCCTGGCGGCCGCCAAAAGCTTCGCCGCCGAGGGGGCCTATGTGTATATCGCCGGTCGTCGCCAAGCCGAGCTCGACGCGGCGGTCAAGGCGATCGGTCGGAACGTCACCGGCGTGCGCAGCGATGTTGCGCGGCTGGCCGATATCGACGGCCTCTACGATACCGTACAGCGCAAGCATGACCAGATCGATGTGCTGTTCGCCAATGCGGGCGGCGGTGAATTCGCGCCGCTCGGCGCGATCACCGAGGAGCATTTCGACAAGACCTTCGCCACCAATGTAAAGGGGCTGCTCTTCACGGTGCAGAAGGCGCTGCCCTTGCTGCGCAATGGTGCCTCGGTGATTTTGACCGGATCGACGACGGGCAGCATGGGCACGCCGGCTTTCAGCGTCTACAGCGCCACCAAGGCGGCGGTGCGGAATTTCGCCCGCAGCTGGATGCTCGACCTCAAGGAACGCAAGATCCGTGTCAACACGCTCAGTCCTGGTCCGATCAAGACGCCGGGTCTGCTGGGCCTCGCGCCTGAAGGCCAGGGCGACGGGCTGCTCGGCTATCTGGCGACCCAGGTTCCCAGCGGCCGCGTCGGCGATCCCGAAGAGATCGGCAAGGTCGCCGTCTTCCTCGCCTCCGATGACAGCAGCTTCATCAACGGTGCGGAGATTTTCGCCGACGGAGGCATGGCGCAGGCTTGACGTGATGGGCGGCGATCGCCCGTTCCCGCACGGACCGGACGATCGCCGTTGCGTCAATACCGTGGGATCGCGAGCTCGATCAGCTCATCTTCGATCGCACCGTTGCGCAGGTGCAAGCGGCCGACGGAGATCGGCAAAGTGAAGCGGCGTGGGCCGGCGCTGCCGGGGTTGATGTAGAGCACGCCGTTTTCACGCTTCGCCAGGGGCCGATGCGAATGGCCGCTGACGACGACCTGAATGCCGGCGGCGGCCGGGTCGATGGCCAGCAATGCTAGGTCGTGGAGGATATGGCAGGTAATGCCGCCGATCATCACATCCACTGTCTCCGGGATGCGGCGCGCCCAGTCGGCCAGATCGTTATTGCCGCGCACCGCCGTCACGGGCGCGATATCACCCAGTTCTTCGAGAATGGCGGGATTGCCGATGTCGCCCGCATGCAGGATCGCATCGCTGCCGCGCAAGGCATCGACGGCCTGCGGACGCAGCAATCCATGAGTGTCGGAGATCAATCCGATGGTCATCGTCATGATGTTACTCTCTGGCGCCTTCTATCTCGTACGCCGCAAGGCCGTTTGCGTGTTTGGCAGGAAACGGGACGATATGCATCAGTTTCATTAATGCAACACGAAAGCCTGTGATTGAAAACGGGCGGCGTCATTTACATGGATCAGACACAGGGACGATTGATCAGGCAGCCTTACCGGTTCATAAGAAGGGCGGATGGCCGCTGCTTGCGCTGGCCATCGCCAGGTAATGTCTTCCACAAATGAGCGTTTTGATGACCGCCGTATCCGCCTCCGCCGACCGAATCCGCGCCTTTTTTGCCAGCTATAACGAAGCTTTCAGCACGCTGAATACAGCTGGCATCATCGATCATTTCCACTTTCCGGCGCAGATCTCGACCGAGACGCAGGGCTATGTCTTCGCGACGCGGCAGGATATGGTCGATGACATGAAAGGCTTTGTCGGCTTTTACGCCGATCAGGGGTTCGACAAGACGGTGCTGGCCGATCTCCAGGTGCAGGAGTTATCGCCGGCCTTTGCGCTCGCCCATGTGCAATGGCATCTGAAACATAAGGATGGCAGCGACCTGGTACGCGTCCGCAGCACCTATGTGCTGCGCATGACGGAGGCGGCGCCGGCCATCATCGCCATTCTCGGCCATGACGAGGATACGCAGTGGAAGAAGCGCGGCTGAAGCACGCGCAAATCGACGAGGCGGGCAGATAAAGCGGGGAGGGGTGAGATGAGTGCCACGATGGGACCGGTCAAGGCAACGGATCGTCTGGTGGCCAATATCCGCACGGCGCAATTCACGCCCTTCGAGAGCGCCGGCGCCCTCATCCCCGGCCAGAGCTATCTGCAATTGGACGAGACCTTCGCGCCCGGCACCGGCATCCATATCTATCGCATGGAACCAGGCACCCAAAGCCAGCCGCACGAACATACCTGCCACGAATCCTTCTACGTCATCGACGGCGAGCTGATCGATCACGACGGCTACGTCTACCGCCCCGGCGATTTCGTCCTGCTGAAGGAGGGCACCATCCACAACAGCCGCACCGAGACTGGCTGCACGATCGTCGTCTTCATCCGCCAGATGGAGCGGAACCTTTAGGCGCGGTTGACGGATCGCGGTTCTGACAAACCGAGTTTGACCGCCCGCTCTCCCCGCCCTATGGCCGCGCGGGGTGGGGACAGGGGGCATCGATCACCGGGAGAGATAGCGACCTTCAGCGGTCTTTCACCGCGCTCAGGATCGTCACCGGCAGGGCACTGCGCCAGGTGTCGAAGCTGCCGAGGGGTTTCGCGTGTTCGATGGTGAGGCGGGTCAGGCTGCCGCCGATGTGTTCGCGCCAGGTGATCAGCAGGCTCTCGCTCTGCAGGGTGACGGCATTGGCGACCAGGCGGCCGCCGCTGCGCAAGGCCTCCCAGCAATGCTGGAGGACGCCATTATCGGTGACGCCGCCGCCGATGAAGACGGCATCGGGCGCTTCCAATCCATGCAAAGCCTCGGGTGCTTCACCGGCGATCAGCTGCAGGCCGGGGACACCCAAGGCATTGGCATTGCGGCGGATGATCTGCTGGCGGCCGGGATCGGCCTCGATGGCGATGCAGCGGCAGCTGGGATGGCTGCGCATCCATTCGATGCCGATCGAGCCGCTGCCCGCACCCACATCCCACAGCAACTGGCCAGGCAGGGGCGCAAGATGGGCGAGGGTCACGGCGCGCACATCGCGCTTGGTCAATTGCCCATCGGTCTCATAGGCTTCGTCGGGCAGGCCGGCCAGCGGACTGTAGCTGCGGGCCGGCGATTCGGCGCGGCAGGTGACGGCGACGATGTTGAGATCGGCGGTGCGGTCGATCTTCCAGTCGCGGGCGAGGCTGTCATGACGGCATTCGTTCGGCCCGCCGAGATGTTCGAGCGCCGTCACTTCGCTGAGGTCGAAGCCGCGCGCGCAAAGCAGCTGGGCGATCGCCGCCGGGCTGGCGCCGTCATTGCTGAGAATGAGCAATCGCGCGCCGGGGAAGAGATGGGCGTTCAGGATCTCCAGCGGCCTGCCATGCACGCTGAGCGGCGTCACATCCTGCAACGGCCAGGCAAGACGCGCGGCAGCCAGGGCATAGGACGAGGGCGCCGGGATGATATGCATTTCCTTCGGCTGGACCCAGCGGGTGAGGGTGGCACCCACGCCGTAGAGCATCGGATCGCCGCTTGCCAGCACGCAGACCTTGCGGCCGCGCTCAGCCAGCAAAAGCTGCTCGGCGGCACTGAAAGGGCTGGGCCAGGCCACGCGTTTGGCTTTGACATCCGCCGGCAGGAAAGCGAGGTGCCGCTTGCCGCCGAAGATTACCTCGGCCGCACCCAGCGCCCGGCGCGCCTCGCCGCCGATTCCTTCCAAGCCGTCTTCGCCGATGCCGATGATGGTAAGCCACGCCGTCATGATGGGGTCCGCTCTGCCGCCTGCCGCCTGTGAAACATGTGAATGGGATCGGTCAGCAAATTCAACAGGCTGCGCCTTGATACGGAAGGATTTCCGCCAGAACAAGGGGGCTGGCGATTTGGTGGTGGCCTGCGTCGTTTCTACCCAAGTTCATGGCGGAGAAAGGCCTTTCACCCCCTCAGGCGGTCGTGTAGAACCCTGGGGCTTGTCGGTGCCTCGCCGGAAAGCCCCGGCCGGAATGCATGGACGGGGCCTGATGTCGGGGCCGAAGAGGGAACACCGCGGAAGGCCTGCCGGCGCTTAACTGCTTGCCGACACAGGTTTTCCAGACGTGGCTGCCCCCGCAACTGTCAGCGGCGAGCCCGCCTATCCGAGGCCACTGGAAAGCGACCATGAATCGCCAACCGGGAAGGCGATGGCGGGCCCTGAATGCCAGGCCCAGACGCAGCGGGCCGAGTTTTCAAAAGCCGTGAAGCCAGGAGACCTGCCGGCAAGAATTGTCGCCTGTGACGGCATCGGACGGGGCGTTCCGGTGTCGAAGCGTGCCATCGCGATCCAGCATCGCGGCGGTTCGCCGCTCGCAGCCGATGCCGTATTTCGGTGACCCCAGTGGTTTCGGTGACCCCCGCAACAGACCGTCCGCCGGTCTTCAGCAACCTGACCGATCCGGCAGACCGCCGTTCGGCATGTCCGGGCCTGTTCCGTCTGGCGCCGGCGCTGGATGGCGGCATCTGCCGGGTGAAGCTGGCCGGGGGCTGTCTGACGGCCGTTCAGGCGCAGGCAATCGCGGCGGCGGCACAGCGTTTCAGCCAGTCGCCCATCGAACTCACCAATCGCGCCAATTTTCAGATCCGCGGCGTACAGCCGACCGACGAGATTGCCCTGGTCGAGGCGCTGGTGACGGCGGGTCTCGGGCCCCAGGCAAAAACCGATTGCGCGATCGACGATCCGCTGCTGCGCGGCAGCGACGACGTGCGCAATGTCATGGTCAGCCCGCTTGCCGGCCGCGATCCGCAGCAGGTGGCCGATGTCCTGCCGCTGGCCGCACGGCTGTTGACGACGGTGCAGGGCGATGCCCGCTATCACGCGCTGTCGCCGAAGTTCGCCATCCAGATCGACGGCGGCGAGCACGTCGCCATGCTGCACCACCCCCATGATCTCTGGCTCGCGGTCATTTCGCCGGATGAGGTGGCGATTGGCCTCGCCGGCTGCATGCCGCAGGAAGGCGACGCGACGGTGCCGCCAGGTGACCTCGCCCTTGCGGCTGCACCGCTGGCTGCCGCGCATGATCTTGTCTGCGCCGCCCTCGATCTCTTCCTCGAGATCGGCGCCGCGCAGGCCGCTGTCAGCCGGATGAAGCAATTGCCGGCCGACCTCCGGGGTGCCGCTTTCATCGACCGCCTGCAGGCACGCCTGCCCTTCCGCTTGCGCCGTGACGCAGCGATTTCCTGCTGGCGACGCCGGCCGACCTTGCGCGGCGCCCATCTCGGCATCATCGCCGAGGACAATCCCGGCCGCGTTTCGGTCGGCGCCGCGGCGCCGCTGGGCCGCCTCCTGCCGGCGCAATTGACGGCGCTCGCCGATCTTGCGCGCGGCAAGGGCGATGGCAGCCTGCGCTTCACACCCTGGCAGAGTATCATCCTGCCGTCCGTCGCCACGCCGGATGCCGTCGGTGTCCTCCAGGCGCTCGAAGCCCTGGATCTTACCACCCAGGCGGCGGCGCCCTTCGCGCAGATGATCGCCTGCGCCGGCTCGGCCGGTTGCGGCTCGGCCCTGGCCGCGACGCAAAGCGATGGTATGGAGCTTGCGGCGCAGCTGGCTACGCGCGGCACCGCCTTTCCGGTTCATCTCAGCGGTTGCGGCAAATCCTGCGCCGCCTTGCGGGCGGAGCCGGCCACTTTGGTCGGCGTGTCACCGGGCCATTACGATCTCTATCGCCAGCAGGCGGGGGCGGACTCACGTTTCGGCCGGCTGCTGGCTGCCAATATCACCATCGATGACGCCGCGGACGTGCTGGCCGATCTCGCACGCTCGAAACTCGCTCCAGACGGGCCCGAGGCAGCCGGGGACGCATGATGGCCTCATCTTCATCGACATATGATCATCAAAGGATGACCACCTGATGCTGGACTATATCCGCGACGGGCAGGAGATCTATCGCCGCTCCTTCGCCATCATCCGTGCCGAGGCCGATCTCAGCCGCATTCCGGCCGATCTCGAAAAACTCGCCGTGCGGGTCGCCCATGCCAGCGGCATGGTCGATGTCATCAAGGATCTCGGCTTTTCGGCAGGTGCCGGTGTCGCCGGCCGCGCCGCACTGGCAAACGGCGCGCCGATCCTCGCCGATTGCCGCATGGTGGCGGATGGCGTCACCCGTTCGCGCCTGCCGGCGGATAATCAGGTGATCTGCACGCTCAACGATCCCGGCGTGCCGGATCTCGCGGCGAAGATGGGCAATACCCGCTCGGCGGCCGCGCTGGAATTGTGGCGCCCGCATCTTGCCGGCAGCGTGGTGGCGATCGGCAATGCGCCGACGGTGCTTTATCGCCTCATCGAAATGCTCGACGAAGGGGCGCCGAAGCCGGCGCTCATCATCGGCTGCCCGGTCGGCTTCGTCGGCGCCGCCGAATCCAAGGATGAACTCGCCGCCAACAGCCGCGGCGTCCCCTATGTCATCGTGCGCGGCCGTCGCGGCGGCAGCGCCATGGCCGCCGCCGCGGTCAATGCCCTGGCGACGGAGAAGGAATAAGATGAGTACAGTTGTGAAGGGCCGTCTCTTCGGCCTCGGCGTCGGTCCCGGCGATCCGGAATTGCTGACCTTGAAGGCGCTGCGTCATCTGAAGGCGGCGCCGGTCGTGGCCTACCTGGCCGCCAAGGGCAAGAAGGGCAATGCCTTCAGCATCATTGAGGAATATCTGCGCGACGATCAGGTGACCCTGCCGCTGATCTATCCGGTGACGACGGAAATACTGCCGGCGCATATGGATTACGAGAAGATCGTCAGCGATTTCTACGACCAGGCAAGCGAGGAAGTGGCGCTGCATCTCGATGCCGGACGCGATGTCGCGGTGATCTGCGAGGGCGATCCGTTCTTCTACGGCTCCTTCATGTATATTTTCGACCGCCTGCATGCGCGCTACGAGACGGAAGTGGTGCCGGGTGTCTGTTCGGTTCTCGCCGCGGCTTCCGTGCTGGGTGCGCCGCTGGTCTATCGCAACCAGAATCTCAACATCCTCTCCGGCGTGCTCTCGGCCGAGGATCTGCGGGTGAAGCTGCTGGAGAGCGAAGCCGCCGCCATCATGAAGCTCGGCAAGAATCTGCCGAAGGTGCGCGACGTCATCAATCAGCTGGGCCTAAGTGACCGCGCGCTCTATGTCGAGCGCGCCACCATGGGTGCGCAAAGGATCGTGCCGCTGGCCGAGGTGGAAGAGGGCGCCTCGCCCTATTTCTCCATCGTGCTGGTACCCGGCAGGAAGTGGAACAGCTGAGATGGCGGGACCGAAGGCAGCGCCCGCGATCCTGATCCTGGGAGCGGCCAGTCTGGCAACGGCACGCCGGATCCAAGCGGCCTGTCCCGGTGCCACCGTCTATGGCCTGGCCGGGCGCGTGAGCGGCGCCGATGTCGCCTATGAGAATTTCGGCAACACCCTGCGCGAACTCTATGAACTCGATACGCCGTTGATTGCCCTCTGCGCCGCCGGCATCGTCATCCGTGCGCTGGCACCGCTGCTGCAGAACAAGCGCGCCGAGCCGCCGGTCCTCGCCGTGGCGGAAGACGGCAGCGCCGTAGTGCCGCTGCTGGGCGGCTTGCGTGGTGTCAATGTCCTGGCGCGCCAGATCGCGGCCGACCTGGACGTAACGCCCGCCATCACGACGACCGGTGAACTTCGCTTCGGCACCTGTCTGATCAATCCGCCGGAAGGCTACAGCCTGCGCAATGTAAGCGACGGCAAGACTTTCATCTCCGATCTGCTCGCCGGCAAGCACGCGCGCCTGGAAGGCGAAGCGCCCTGGCTGCATGAGGCGCGCATTCCGATTGCCGATGACGGCAATTTGCAGATCACGGTGACGGAAACCGACCGCGACGCAGCGGCAAACGAATTGCTGTTCCATCCGCGTAACATCGTCGTTGCCGTGATGGATGGCGCTGCCGCAACCGCCGAGGATCTTGTCGCGCGGATCGGCGCACTGTTGGCGCAACACCGTCTGGCGCAGGCGTCGCTCGCCTGCCTGGTCGCGGCTGAGGCGTCGATCAACGCTGCTCCGCTGCATCAGTCGGCTGCACAACTCGACCTGCCCCTGCGCTTCCTGGCGGCGACAGGCGATGCGCCGGCCTTGGCGCGGGAAGCCCTAAAGCAGCAGGCTGCTGCGGCGCCGACGGCCACGTATGAGGCGTCAGGGCTTGCGGCGGCGGTGGCCGCAGCGCCGGTCGATCCCGCGGCGATCGGCCGTGCCCGCGGTCGTCTTGCCGTGGTCGGCATCGGTCCCGGCGAGATTGGCCACATGGCGCCGCTGGTGAAAAGCGAACTGCAACAGGCGCAGGACGTGCTCGGTTATGAGACCTATGTGCGCATGGCGGCGGATGCGATCGGCGGCTTCCGGCCCGGCCAGAAGCTGCACGAGACCGACAACCGCGAAGAAATGATGCGGGCGCGCCATGCTTTTGAGCTGGCAGCGCAGGGCCGTCACGTGGTGATGGTCTCTTCCGGTGATCCCGGCGTCTTCGCCATGGCGGCGGCGGTGGTCGAGGCTTTGCATGACAGCGCTGATCCCGCCTGGCATGGCGTCGATCTCGCCATCCTGCCGGGAATTTCGGCGGCCCTCGCTGCGGCGTCACGGGCCGGCGCGCCGCTCGGCCATGATTTCTGCATCCTCTCGCTCTCGGACAATCTCAAGCCCTGGGACATCATCGCCAGGCGCCTCGATCATGCAGCCGCCGCCGATCTCGCCATGGCCTTCTACAACCCGATCTCCAAGGCGCGGCCGCATCAATTGGGCGAAGCGCTCGACATCATCCGCCGCCATCGGGGGCCGGAGACGCAGGTCGTGCTCGGCCGCGACATCGGTAGGCCGAAGGAAAGCCTGCGCGTCGTGGCTTTGGGTGAATTGACGCCGGAGATGGTCGATATGCGCACCGTCGTCATCGTCGGCTCCAGCCTGACCCGCAGTTTCCCGAAGACGGGGGGCGGCAGCTGGACCTATACGCCGCGCTGGTATGGGAAGAAGCCGGAGGGCGAAAGCGGCGCCTGACAGGTTCTTGACCTGCATCTCCGGCTGCGATGCTGTCGTACGAGAAAGCGTGATGGCGTGTGAAGCCGATTCCATGGAACCGCATTCACCAATCACCTTCACCGCGCCATCAACGTCTTCTCTAGTTCGATTGACCTTTCAGCCGCAGGCTGATCAGCCAAGGGAACTGATACAACTCTAGCGCAAGGCGAAACGCCCGTATTGATCTGCCTCAATGCCGACGTTAAAGCGGCCATCGGCGTCCTGGGTATTGCGTCTCACGGTGCGATGAAATTGCCATGCGGCTAGAGCGCGATCCGGCCTACAGTTGTCGTTCCAGCCACGCAAGTGCCGCCGGCACGTCCGGCGCACTCGGCAGGTCGGGGCGGCGGGGGCGGCGGAGCATGACGACCCGGATGCCGAGCGCGCGCGCAGCGGTGAGTTTGCCGTCGGTGGCGTCGCCGCCGCTGTTCTTGCAGACGATCGTATCGATGCGGTGCTGCTTGAGCAGGGCCAGTTCGTCGTCGTAGCGGAACGGCCCGCGCGCCAGCAGCAGCTGCGACTGCGCGAAATGCAGCGACGGGTCCGGCGCCTCTACCGAGCGGATCAGGAACCAGATCTCATCGAGACCGGTGAAATGCGCCAGCTCCTGGCGGCCGAGGGCGAGGAAGACGCGTCGGGCGGGCTGCATGCGATCGTCGTCGCGCAAGACGGCGGCCGCTTCCGGCCAGCTGTCGACCGGCGTCCAGCGGTCACCTTCGGCCGGCTGCCAGGCCGGACGTTCCAGGCGCAGCAAGGCGGTGCCTGTCTTGCCGCAGGCTTCGGCGGCGTTCCAGCCCATGCGCGAGGCGAAGGGATGCGTGGCGTCGATCACCGCGTCGATCTTTTCCCGGCGGAGATGATCGGCAAGGCCGACAGGACCGCCATAACCGCCGATCCGCACCTCGCCCGTGGGCAGGCGCGGTGCACCGACCCGGCCGGCCAGCGACGAGACGACCCTGAGGCCCGGCAAGGCCACAGCAGCTTCCGCCAGCTTGTAGCCCTCGGTGGTGCCGCCGAGAATGAGCAGGGTTTTCGCCGTCATGGCCGCGGATACCCGAAGAATGTGATCTCTGTGCTTAGCGCGAATCGACCTTGGGCTCAATCATTGCCGGCGTCGATGGCCAAGGCGGCTGCTTCAGCGGGCGACCGGCCGCCACAGAAAGGCGCGCTGCTCATCCTTGAGACCGAGGGCGCGGTGCCGCTCGCGGATGGCGGCGAGGCCGGGCCCGAGATGGCCCATGTCGCGGAAGCCGAGGCGCCGGTAATAGGGCGCGTTCCAGGGAATCGTGCTGAAGGTGCTGAGGGTCAGGATGGGCAAGGATTGCGACCTTGCCCAGGATTCCACCGCATCGATCAGCCGCTGCGCCAGGCGATGGCCGGCATGTTCGGGCAGGACGTCGATTTCCTCGATATAGGCGGCGCCATCGATAATGGCGAATTGCACGAAGGCCACCGGGCATCCCGCCTCGTTGCCGGTTGCCGGCGTCATCACCAGCACTTGCCCGGTTGCGATCGATGCGGCGACACTTGTCGGCGATCCTGCTCCGGCATGCGCCACCCAGTCGAAATCGGTGCCGCGAAAGCGCTGGGCCGCGGCCTGCTCCACGGCACGGATGATGCCGACCTCGTCGGCTCGCGCCGGGCGCAGGTGATAGGCGCCCTGGTTCATCCCGCAGCAGGTCCGTGCGTCATGTCGTAATAGACGGCCACGGCAAAGACGATCTGCAGCACGATCCAGCTCGTCATGATCGGGACAAGACGCCGGCGCCGGAACTTCATGCAGGCCCAGACGATGCAGGGCAGCACGCCGGGGAAAATGAAAAAGCCCGCGGCCTTGCCGAGCACGGCGGGCAAGCCGTTGACCGGATCGAAGCCGCCGCCTGCTGCGAGATGCAGGACGACGGCAATAATCACGGCGACGACAAGGATGATCAGCAGAGCCTGCTTGCGCGACATGTGATCGTGCCGCTCAGTGATGATGGGCTTCGTGGAGGATCTGGTCCTTGAGGCCCGTCTCATAGGCGGCGCCGGCCGGCGTCAGCACGCAGCCCAGCGGGAAATGCGACTGGATCAGGCCCTTGCGTTGCAAGGCCGCCCAGGCGGATTCATTGGCGAGGCCGGAGGCGTCCTGCGAGCGCACGATATAGCCGCCGAGATGGAAATGATCGCCATGCGGATGCGGCAGGCGGCTGATCATGGTGTGGCCTTCCTGTTCCGCCGGGCTGCCATAGCCTTCCATCTTCGCCAGTTCCTGGAACAGGGTCAGCGTCTTCAATTGCAGCGGGTTGAGCTTCAGCGGATTGATCTTCGGCGGCATCTGGTCGTGGCTCCTTGCAGTCCCGGCCGGCTCTGCCTGTTCGTTGCCGGCGAGGAAACGGGTGAGAAAATCATCATCGGCGGGATCGTTGCTCTGGCTCATCTTGGTGACCCGGCCGGTGTCAAATCCAGCGTCAAATCTAGTCGCGGAAATTGACGTATTGCAGCGGCTGCTCGATCTTCATGGCGCGGACGAAGGCGATGGCTTCCTGCAGATCATCCTTCTTCTTGCCGGTGACGCGCAATTCCTCGCCCTGGATCGAGACCTGGACCTTCAGCTTGCTGTCCTTGATCTCCTTGACGATCTTCTTGGCGAGCGTCTGGTCGATGCCCTGCTTGACGATCACTTCCTGGCGCTCGGAACCGCCGGTCGCGCGCTGCGAGTCCTTGAATTCCAGCGCCCCGGCATCGAGCTTGCGGCGGGTGATATAGACCTTCAGCAATTCCTGCATCTGCTTCAGTTTCAGCTCGTCATCGGCATGGATGGTGATGACGGCCTCCTTGCGCTCGATGGTGCAATGCTTGGCGCCCTTGAAGTCGAAACGGGTGCCGATTTCGCGCACCGCGCCCTGGACGGCATTCTCGACCTCGGCGAGATCGGTCTTCGAAACGATATCGAAGCTCGGCATGGCGGTCTCCTCAATCTGCTGCCGGACAGCGGCCATGAAGGGGCGTCCGGCTGAGTCGGCGGCAATCTGCCATATTCGCGGCAAGCTGGCCAGATGAGTGGGTGCCTGGTGGTAAATAACTGAAACGAAACGGTTTCAGGGTTGGATCGCCGATCCGTCCGGGGTCGGGACGGGCCTCGTCGCGGCGGGCAAGGCGATCAGCCGCGGGATACGGTGATACCAGAGCGCCAGCGGCACAGCCCGCAGCACGAAGAAGCTCATCAGGGCGAACCACAGGCCCTGATTGCCGAACAGGGGGGCGGCGATCAGCTCGATTGCCGTGGCGGCGAGGGTGGCCATCAGCATGCCGTTGCGCATGTCGCGGCCGCGCGTGGCGCCGATATAGATGCCGTCGAGCTGGAAGCAGCTGACGGCGATGATCGGTGCTGCCGCCACCCAGGGAAAGAAGCGCTGCGCCATGGCCAGCACCTCGGCGCTGCGGCTGAAAAGCGGCAGCAGATGCGGCCCGAGGGGCAGCAGGATGAGGCTCATCAGGATGGCGAGGCCGCCCGCCCAATAGGCCGAGAACCGGGTGGCGCGGCGCAGGCCGTGGATGTCGCGGGCGCCGATCGCCTGCCCGGTCAAGGTTTCCGCCGCCTGGGCGAAGCCGTCGAGACCCTGGGCGATCATCGCCACCATGCCGAAGAGGATGTGATTGGCGGCGAGGGTGACATCGCCGAAACGCGCCCCCAGCCGCACGAAGCAGGTGAAGACGAACATCAGCGCAAAGGTGCGGATGAAGATATCGCGATTGACCGCCATCACTTCGACCAGGCGCCGCGGCTCCAGCACCACCATCCAGCTCGGCCGTCGGCTCGGCAGGCGCCGCTGCAGCGACACGGCGACGGCCAGCCCCAGCAGGGCGGTCACCGTCTGGGCCAGCGCTGTGGCAATGGCGGCGCCGTCGACGCCCATGCGCAAAGCGAGGACGAACAGCATGCATAGCAGGATGTTGAGCAGGTTGAGGAAAAGCTGCAGCGCCATGGCGATGACGGTGTGCTGGGTGCCGAGCAGCCAGCCGAGGACGACATAGAGGAGGAGGTCGAAGGGCGCGCTGAACAGGCGGAAGGTGACATAGCGGCCGGCATAGTCGCTGACCAGCGGACTCGGCCCGTAGAACATCATGCCGAGATGGTTGATCGGCACCATCAGCATCAGCAGGACCGCGCCGAAAAATGCGGCCAGGACCAAGCTGCGGCGGAACACCGCCTGCAATTCGCCGTCATCGCCGGCGCCATAGGCCTGGGCGGTGAAGCCCGCCGTCCCCATGCGCAGGAAACTGAAGGCCCAGAGCACGAAGCCGCAGAGGCTGGCGCCGATGGCAACCCCGCCCAGCGCCCCGGCATCTCCGGTACGGCCGATGAAGGCCGTATCCACCAGGCCCGGCAGCACGGTGGTGAGATTGGCGCAAATGGCCGGCAGGGCAATCGCCAGGATACGGCGATGCATTTCCGCCGGCTGCGGAATCGGGTGTGTCGCGGTCATCGGTCTCGGTTCGGCCAAAACGGGCAGTCACGGGCGACCGTCCCCAGGCGGCCCCCCCGTCGCGGCGGATCATAGGCAGGAGGACGCCCCGATCACAAGCGGTGACCGGCCGATTGCCGGCGTGTCGCCCGGGTGGCGCCAGTGTGGCGCGCCCTGCCAGCGCCGGTTACAGCGGTAACCAATAGCCGTGCCCGCTGTAACCATTTTGCACCGCGGCACGAATATCATGGCAACAGCCGCCAGCCTTGGTCGCGCCAGCCTTGGGCCCCGCCGAACCGGGTCCACTTGAAGCGAGGGTGGGGCGGCGCGAAGATAAACGGGGGCCGGCGGGCAAGCCGGCGCCGCCAGGGTAGGAGACGGGCATGGCACGAAAGATTTCCAGAAATCTGGCTTGGATGGGGCTCGGCTTCGCGCTCGGCATTGTCCCGACACTGTTCGACGGCACGGCAGCTTTGCGCTGGGCGGAGCTGATGCATGCCACCCTGGCCACCCCCGCGCTCGCCGCCGAACCGACCACCTTCACCGATTCGGCCTTCCAGGCGGCCCAGCAGGCCGGCAAGCCGATCCTCGTCCACGTCAATGCCAGTTGGTGCCCGACCTGCGCCCGGCAGCGGCCGATTCTCGACAAGCTGGAGCATTCGGCCGAACTCGGCGACCTCACCGTCTTCACGGTCGATTTCGACAGCCAGAAGGATGCGCTGCATGAATTCAACGTGCAGCAGCAGAGCACGCTGATCGTCTTCAACGGCAAGACGGAGAAAGGCCGCGCCACCGGCATCACCGATCCCGACGCAATCCGCAACCTGTTGCTGCAGGCCAAGCGGCCGTAACCGCCCGGATCGCGCGCGTCCAGCGCCCCTCATCCCGCTTCGGGGGCGAGGGAGACCGGCGCGCTGGAAGCCTGACGGCCCGGAATAGCGGCAGATGACGAGCGAGTTCGCAGCGAGATACGCGCGTGATGAGAAGCCCCCGCCCGGATATCATGTCTCCCTCGTTCCGCATCGCGGCAAGAGCGCCGGGATGAGGGGACGCATGGCAGGTGCGTCAAGATCGGCGCAGGTCCAAACGGGTTGAATGACAGTGGCTGTGAATTTCGATCTCGCCGCGTATGGTTTCGGTCTGCTGGCCGGCATTCTGACCGTCCTTTCGCCCTGCGTTCTGCCCTTGCTGCCGATCGTGTTCGGCAGCGCGCTGGCGGCGCATCGTTTCGGTGCCGTCGCGCTGTCGCTTGGCCTGGCGCTCTCCTTCGTGGCGGTCGGTCTTTTCGTCGCCACGATCGGCTTCTCCCTGGGACTGGACGGTGAGCTGTTCCGCCGCATCGGGGCCCTTCTTCTGCTGATCTTCGGCCTGGCGATGCTGTTCCCCACCTGGCAGGCGCTCGCCGCCGTGGCTTTCGGTCACCTGCCCGGCAGGGCATTCGGCGACCGCCTGCAGCACCATCTGCAGGATTATCGGCCGGTCGGGGCCGCCGGCCAGCTGGTGCTCGGCCTGCTGCTCGGCGCGGTCTGGAGCCCCTGCGTGGGACCTACGCTCGGTGCCGCCGCCACCCTGGCGGCACAGCGCCAGAATCTGACGGCAGTCGCCGCCATGATGCTGGTGTTCGGACTCGGCGCCAGCCTGCCGCTGCTGGCGATCGGTCTCGCTGTCGGTCGCCTGCGTCGGGCGCGGCCCGGCGGTAAGGCGGGCCGCGACTGGCGCCGCTCGGCTCTATGGGCCGGCCGCATCGGCAAGTCCGTTCTCGGCTGCCTGCTCATCCTTGTCGCACTTCTTATTCTCAGCGGCCGCGACCGCCAGATCGAATCGCAACTGGTCGCCTGGTCGCCCGACTGGCTGACTGAATTGACGACGCGATATTGACGAAGCCGAAGGCGGGCGGTCGGTTCGAGGCGCTAATCCGGGGCCGGCAAGCACGGAAACGGCGGGGCCTGCAATGGGAGACAAGCCCGGATTGATCGGCTAACATCCCGCCGATTTTCCGGCCGGCGATCAAGCCGGCTTTCACCATGATCAAAGCGAGGGTCATCGTGCAGATCGCAGCACCCTATCTGATGTTTCTCGGCAATGCGCCGGATCAACTGGCGGCGAAGACCGCCCAGGGCATTGTTCATTGGCGGCCGGAATGGTGCGTCGGCCAGATGCGCCTCGAGGGCTGCCAGGCCGATCTCGGGCTGCCGGATATGGATCTCGATGCGGCGGTGAAGGCCGGCGTGAAGACGGTGATCGTCGGCGTCGCCAATCGTGGCGGCGTGCTGTCGCCGGATTGGGTGGCGCTGCTGACGCAGGCGCTGGAACGGGGCCTTGATCTTGCCTCCGGCCTGCATCAGCGCCTGGCCGACTATCCGCAATTGCGCGAGACCGCGGCGCGGCTGGGGCGGCAGCTGTTCGACGTGCGCCATCCGACCCAGCATTTCTCGGTCGCAACCGGCGTCAAGCGCAGCGGCAAGCGCCTGCTCGCCGTCGGCACCGATTGTTCGGTCGGCAAGATGTATACGACGCTGGCTATCGAGAAGGAGATGAAGGCGCGGGGCCTGAAGGCCGATTTCCGCGCCACCGGCCAGACCGGCATCTTCATTGCCGGCTCCGGCGTCTCAATCGACGCGGTGGTGGCGGATTTCATCTCCGGCGCCGTCGAATGGCTGAGCCCGGCCAACGACCCCGATCATTGGGACCTGATCGAGGGGCAGGGCTCGTTGTTTCATGCCTCCTATGCCGGCGTCAGCCTCGGCCTGCTGCATGGCGCGCAGCCGGATGCGCTGGTGCTGTGCCATGAACCGACCCGGACACATATGCGCGGCCTGCCGACCTTCCCGCTGCCGGATCTCAGGATCTGCATGGAGGCCAATCTCAAGGCGGCCCGGCTCACCAATCCCTCCGTGCATTGTGTCGGCATCGCCATCAACACGGCAGCCCTTGACGAAGCGGCGGGGCTCGATCTCTTGCGCCATACCGAAGCCGAGTTCGGCCTGCCGACGGTGGATCCGGTGCGCAGCGGCGTCGGCGCCATCGTCGATTGCCTCGCCGGCAGCGCGGCCGGGGCGGCGGCATGAGCCGCAAACTCACCATCCGGCATGAGAGCTGGCCGATCGCCGGCACCTTCACCATCTCGCGCGGCAGCAAGACCTCGGCGGAAGTGGTCGTGGTGGAGATTGCCGAGGGCAAGGCCGCGGGACGCGAGATAATGGGGCATGGCGAATGCGTGCCCTATGCGCGCTATGGCGAAAGCATCGAGGGTGTCATTGCCGAGATCGAGCATCATCGCGTGGCGCTGGAAGACGGCGCCGGCCGCGAGGCGGTGCAGAAGCTGCTGAAGCCGGGCGCCGCCCGCAATGCGGTGGATTGTGCGCTCTGGGATCTCGAAGCAAAAGCGAGCGGCAAGCCGGTCTGGAAGCTCGCCGGCTTGAAGCAGCCGCGCGACCTGATGACCGCCTATACCCTGAGCCTCGCCGCGCCGGAGGACATGGCCCTGGCGGCGGCGCAGAATCTGCATCGGCCGCTGTTGAAGCTGAAACTGAGCGGGCCGCAGGATCTCGATCGCGTGCGGGCGGTTAATGCCGCCGCGCCGCAATCCAAGCTGATCATCGACGCCAATGAAGGCTGGACGATCGACGACTATCGCAAGCTCGCCCCCAGGCTGCGCGAGCTCAATGTCATCCTGATCGAGCAGCCGCTGCCGGCCGGGGATGACGAGGCCTTGCGCGATGTCGAAAAGCCGATCCCGATCTGCGCCGACGAGGCCTGCCATGACAGCACGACCCTGTCCGCCCTCGTGGGCAAATATCAGGCGGTCAATATCAAGCTCGACAAGACCGGTGGCCTGACGGAAGCGCTGAAGATGGCGAAGGAAGCCCAGGCGCAGGGTTTCCAGATCATGGTCGGCTGCATGGTGGCAACCTCGCTCGGTATGGCGCCGGCCTTCCTGATCGGCCAGCAATCCGCGCTGGTCGACCTCGACGGGCCGCTGCTGCTGGCCAAGGACCGGCCACACGGCTTCCGCTTCGATGGCAGCTTCATGCATCCTTGCGACGCGGCGCTGTGGGGCTAGAGGCTTCACTTCTTTCTGGGTTCCCTCTCCAGAGAGGCGAGGGCGAAGGGAGCGAAGCAGCAAAAGATAAACAAAAATCGGGCGGAAGATCATGACGGCGGGTCAGGGGACAGCGGTGGCAGACACGAATGCGACGGCACCGGTCGGCATCTGGCCGGCGGTGATGGCGGGGCTGCTGACGGCTTTCGTCGGCTATGCCAGTTCCTTCACCGTGGTGCTACAGGGCCTCAAAGGTGTGGGCGCTACGCCGGGCCAGGCGACATCGGGCCTGATCGCCGTCGGCACCGCCATGGGCCTTTGCGCCGTGGTGCTGGCCTGGCGCAAGCGCATGCCGATCAGCATCGCCTGGTCGACGCCGGGTGCTGCCTTGCTGGCCTCGACCGGTGTCGTCGAGGGCGGCTTCGAAGCGGCCTGCGGCGCCTTCATCGTTTCCAGCGTGCTCATCATCATCGCCGGCCTCTGGAAGCCTTTCGGCAAGGCGGTCGCCAGCATCCCGGCGGTGCTTGCCAATGCCATGCTGGCCGGCGTCCTCTTCACCCTTTGCGTGGCCCCCTTCCATGCCATCGCGCAGATGCCCAATCTCGCTTTGCCTGTGGTGCTGGCCTGGGCGCTGGTCGCGCGCTGGAAGCGGCTCTATGCCGTGCCGGCGGCGGTCGTGGTCGCGGTGATCGCGCTGGTCGTCAACGGCATTCCCGATGTCAGCACCGGCGGTTCGCTCTGGCCGCATATGGAGCTGGTGCGGCCGAGCTTCAATTGGAACGCGATCGTCAGCATTGCTTTGCCGCTCTTCATCGTCACCATGGCTTCGCAGAACATTCCCGGCCTCGCCGTTTTGCGTGCCTTCGACTATCACCCGGAACCGGGACCGCTCTTCACCGCGACGGGTATCGCCTCGCTGCTCTCGGTGCCGTTCGGCGGCTATGCGGTTAATCTGGCAGCGATCACGGCGGCTTTGTGCGCGGCACCGGAGGCCCACCCCGATCCCCGCAAGCGTTATATCGCGGCGGTCGTTGCCGGTCTCGTCTATGTCGCTTTCGGCATCTTCGCCGGCTTCGCGGCAAGCTTTATCAGTGTATCGCCGCCGCTCCTGATCGAGGCGGTGGCGGGGCTGGCCCTGTTCGGCGCCTTCGGCTCGGCGCTGAGCGGCGCCCTGCAGAATCCGGCGGACCGCGAGGCGGCAGTGATCACCTTCATCGCCACGGCGTCCGGCATGTCGATCGGTGGCATCGGCGCGGCCTTCTGGGGCCTGGTCGCCGGCGGCTTCGTCATGGCGCTGCATCGCTGGCGCAGGAAGGCGGCGTAGGAACGAACCGGGTGACGTTGCACCACATCTGGAGCAAACGTCATAATTGATAAGGATTTGCCGGCTAAGCTGGCGCTGTGCGATTCGCGGAAGAGCGGATCGCGGCGCAGGACGGGAATAGGAAGCAGGAGTAGATGGTGGACAATCAGATCATCGACGGCCGCAAGGTCGCGGGTGGCATCCTGGCCGAGCTGGCCGAACAGGTCGAGGACTTGAAGCAGGCGGGCTGGCAGCCGAAGCTGAACTCCATCACCATCGGCGACGTCGATGCCGTCAGCCTCTATGTCCGCAACCAGAAGCGCTCGGCCGAGAAGGCGGGCCTGCTGTTCGAGGAGCATCACTTTCCGGCCGATATCACCCAGGACCAGATGCTGGCGGCGATCGCGGCGATGAATGCCGATCCCCGCGTCACCGGCATCATCCTGCAGCGCCCGGCACCCCATCATCTCTCGATCAAGCAATTGCAGGCCGCCATCCATCCCCTGAAGGATGTCGAGGGCATGCATCCCGCCTCGATCGGCAATATCGTCTACAACGAGGTCGAGCTCGGGCCGTGTACCGCCATGGCCTCGGTCGAACTCTTGAAGCGTACCGGCCTCAACCTGGCCGGCCTGGAAGTGGTCGTCGTCGGCCATTCGGAAATCGTCGGCAAGCCGATCGCCTTCCTGCTGATGTCGGAAGGGGCGACGGTCACCGTCTGCCATCACATGACGCGCAATCTCGCGGTCCATAGTCGCCGCGCCGATGCCGTCTTCGTCGCCGTCGGCAAGCCCGGCCTCATCACCGGCAACATGGTGAAACCGGGTGCCGCCGTGATCGATATCGGCATCAACCAGGTGACCCTGCCCGATGGCAGCACCAAGGTGGTGGGCGACGTGGATTACGAGTCCGTGCTGCCGGTCTGCGGCTGGATCACCCCGGTCCCCGGCGGTGTCGGCCCGGTCACCGTCGCGGTCCTGCTGCGCAACGCCGTGATCGGCGCCCAGCGCCAGCGCAAGCATTACGAACGCCTGTTCGGCAGTAACCCGGCGGCGGAGTGAGGCTAGCGCAAACTTGATCAGCCGATAGAGTGTGGCATGTTCTTAAGATGCTGCGCGCAGTTGGTCCCGTAGCTTGGCTGAATCGCCGCGTGTCGAAATCCAGATCAGTACCTCTGTCGCCGCGGCGACGAAGGCACTGAGCAGGCGCGCCGATAATAGTCGTGGATCGTGATGCGCTTCGGCGAAGGCGAGATGGGCATCTTCTTCGCACTGAATATCGTTGATTGTTTGGGCTAGCTCAGGGTCTCGATCTGAGAGATAGGTGATCTGTTCCACCAGATGGCGATGGACCGTTCGCTCCACTGCAGCGGTGCAAACGATAACACCAAAGCGACCGAATGCTGCTGTCATCAATCCGAGGAAGGCACCGCCAGTATTCCAGATTGCCATGGCGCGACAAGGCTTTGCGAAACGGCTAGGCATGAGCGCCCTGAACCGATCACGATGCTTTTGTTCGTGTCCGAGTGTTTCCTGCAACCATGGCAGCAAATCGGGATAACGCAGAGACATGCGAATTTGGCGCTCATAAATGGCGATGGCGCCGTGCTCTCCTGCGTGATTGACCCTCAAAATACGCCGGATAATCTGCTCTTGGTGCGACGACATTACGCGGCTCTCTGATGACGTCTGTCCTATTGCTATGCTAAACAGAAGGCAGAGATTTGTCAGGGGCGATCTGGGGAGACGTTCGGGTGGTTAATGCTATCAAGGCTGCGCTAAAGCGGCTGTCGCAGTTTGCCACGGTCGCCGCGGTTTCATTTTTTGCCTGGCAACCTGCCGCCCTCGCCGATCCGGCCCTCTGGGTGCTGCGCGATGAAGACAGCACGATCTATCTCTTCGGCACCATTCACGTGATGAAGCCGGGTGTCAAATGGCACAGCGACAAGCTTGACGCGGCTTTTGCATCGAGCAGCGAACTCTGGGTCGAAGAGACGGGCGATGACAACCAGACGATGATGTATCAACTGGTCAAGACCTATGGGGTCGATCCGCACCATCCCATCACGGCCAAGCTGACACCGGCCCAGCAAGCGAGATTCGTCAAGGTGTCGCAGGTCCTGGGGCTCGATCCCGCGGCGGTCGACAGGACCCGGCCCTGGTTGGCGGCCGCGATGTTGGGCGGAGCGGCTGTCGCGCGTACCGGATTCATATCGGAAAAAGGCATCGATCGCAGCCTGGAAGCCGATGCCAAGGCTGCGGGCAAGCCGATCAAATCCTTCGAAACGCCGGAGCAGCAGATCCATGTCTTTGCCGATCTGAAGCCTGAGGAGGAACTCGCCATGCTGACCCAGACTCTGGATGAGGTCGGCAAGGGTCCCACCTATCTGATGCTGATCGCGACGTCCTGGCTGCATGGTGATATCGAGCAGTTGGACAAGCAGCTTTCGGCAAATATGCGCGGCCAAACTCCCGCCCTCTACAAAGCCATCCTGCCCGACCGCAATGCCCGGTGGGTGAAGCGGATCGAGGAGATGATGGTCGGCAAGGGTACGGCCTTCATTGCCGTCGGCACCGCGCATCTGATCGGCCAGGACAGCGTTATCGCCATGCTGGCCAAGGACGGCTACAAGGCGGAACGGGTGCAATAAGTCGATCGCTGTCTTTATGCCGACACCGGAGCGGGCGCGGCTTAGGTAGCGGGGGTCATCGAGCTGGAGTAGAACATGTTGAGACGTCTAGCGTTCCTAATATCTGTCCTTGTCTCACTGCTTTCCTGGCAATCAACCGCCTCCGCCGATCCCGCCCTCTGGGTGCTGAAGGATGCCGACAGCACGATCTATCTCTTCGGCACCATCCATGTGATGAAGCCGGGCGTCGCCTGGCAGAGCCCGCAGATCGCCGCCGCCTTTTCCGCCAGCAGCGAGCTCTGGGTGGAAGAGGCCGATGACGAGAACCAGGCGGCGATGGTCCGGTTGGCGCAGCATTACGGCATGGATCCCGCGCATCCGCTCTCCGGCAAACTGACGCCGGCGCAGCGGCAGCAGCTTGCCGGCGTCGCGCAGCAGCTGAAATTGAATCCGGCCGGCCTGGAGCCCCTGCGCCCCTGGCTGGCGACATTGCAGCTGGTCTATATGCAGATGAAGCAGCTGGGCTACGATCCCGACCAGGGTGTCGATCACGGCTTGCGCCATGCGGCCAAGGCGACCAACCGGCGGATCCGTGCCTTCGAGACCTCGGAGCAGCAGATCCAGATCTTCGCGCGCCTCTCGCCGCAGGATGAATTGCAGAACCTCACCGAGAGCCTGAACGATATCGACAAGGGGCCGGACTTCATCGCCCAGACGCTGAAGGACTGGCTGGCCGGCGATATCGTTGCGCTCGACAAGGACATCTCCGCCGATATGCGGACCGAAAGCCCGACCTTGTACCGGGCGCTTTTCCTCAACCGCAACGCCCTCTGGACACGGCAGATCGAGCATCTGCTGGCCGGCAAGGGCACCATCTTCATCGCCGTCGGCACGGGCCATCTGGTCGGCAGCGACAGTGTCATCGCCATGTTGGAGCGCGACGGCTACAAGGTGGAGCGGCAGTGATGCCGCGGCCGCCGATATCGAAAAGCTGATGCGTGGAGGGCTCAGGAGGTGCGCTGGCGCCGCCGCCCGATGGCGCCTGCCTGGCGCATCAACGCTTCCAGCAGGCGCCTGGGGTCGATCGGCTTGCTGACATAATCGTCCATGCCGGCGGCGACATAGCTTTCGCGGTCGCCGGGCATGGCATTGGCGGTCAGGGCGATGATCGGCACCTGGCCGGCGGCGGCGGCGGGCAGGTTGCGGATCGCGCGGGCGGCGGTGGGACCGTCCATCACCGGCATCTGCACATCCATCAGGATCATGTCGAAATCCTGCCGTTGCGCCGCTTCCAAGGCGGCGCGGCCGTCATTGACCAGCGTCACGCGATGGCCGAGCGATTCCAGGATGGCGCGGATGACCAGCTGATTGGTGCTGTTGTCTTCGGCCACAAGCAGGTCAAGGCTGCCCAGCTCCTGCGGTGTGCCGAGCGGTGCAGCCGCCGGCGCGGCACCGCGCTGCAGCGGTAATTCGACCCAGAAGGTGCTGCCCTGGCCGGGCGTACTCTCGACGCCGATGCGGCCATCCATCAATTCGGTCAGCTGCTTGCAGATGGCGAGGCCAAGGCCGGTACCGCCGAAGCGCCGGCTGGTCGACATCTCTGCCTGGGTGAAGCGGGCGAAGAGCCGTGCCTGCGCCGCGGCATCGAGGCCGATGCCGGTATCGATCACCCGGGCCGTCAGCAGGATGCTCCGGTCGGCGCGCTCGGCCAGGTCGATCGCCAAGGTGACCGAGCCCGCAGCGGTGAACTTGATGGCATTGGAGAGGAAATTGGTCAGGATCTGCCGGATGCGGAAGGCATCGCCCGTGAGATACAGCGGCAAAGCCGGCGCGATCCGTGTCACCAGCGCAAGGCCCTTGCCGACGGCCGAGGGGCTGAGCAACAGGATGACATCCTCGACCAGATCGCCCAGCTCGAAACCGACCTGTTCGATCTTGGTCTTTTGCGCTTCCAGCTTGGAATAGTCGAGGATGTCGGAGGTGATCTGCACGAGATCGTTGCTGGAGCGCAAGGCGATCTCGACCAGCTTCGCCTGTTCCGCGTCGAGCCTGGTCGATTGCAGCATGTTGAGGATGCCGATGAGGCCGTTCATTGGGGTGCGGATCTCGTGGCTCATGGTGGCGAGGAAGGCCGATTTCTCGTGGTTCGCCGCCATGGCGCGGTCTTTTTCCAGCGCCAGTTCCTCCAGCAAGGTGACTTGGCGGGTGACGTCGCGCTCGATGCGTTCCTTGGCCTGTGCCAGTTCCTCGATCTGGGTCTTCAGCTCGGCCTGGGCGTCGCGCAGCTCCTGCTCGCGGCGGCGCCGGTCGCTGATATCGGCCGCCATGCCGAGATAGCCGGTGATCGTGCCCTCGGCATCGCGCAAGGCAGTGACGGAGAGCAGCACCGGCATGGTGCTGCCATCCTTGTGGCGATAGGTCCATTCATATTCGTTCGGCAGCCCCAGCTGCGAGCGAATGATGAAGGTCTCGTAACCGGCGGCCACGGGCTGGCCCAGCTCGCGCGAGAAGCAGGCGGCACGCTCGGCGACTTCCGCCGCAATGTGAAAGATGCCGGGATCGGTCTTGCCGATGACCTCATCGGCGCTATAGCCCAGCATCTGCTCGGCGGCGCGATTGAATGTTTCGATGGTGCCGTCGATCCGGGAACTGATGACGGCAAAGCCACCGTGATCGAGGATGGCGGCCTGCAGCGCGGCGATCCGGTGATAGGCTTCTTCCGCATGCTTGCGCTGGGTGACGTCGAAGCGCAAGGCGGTATAGCTGGCGATGCGGCCCGCGGCATCGCGGCTGGGGATGATATGGGTATCGACCCAGTAATAGCCGCCGTCTTTCTTGCGGTTGCGGATCTCGCCACGCCAGATGCGGCCGGAGGAGATGGTCCGGTAGAGATCGAGCCAGAAGGGCGGCGAATGCAGGCCGGAATTGAGCAGGCGGTGATTGGCGCCGATGAGCTCGGCACGACTATAGCCGCTGATCTCCAGCAGCTTGTCATTGACGGACAGGATGGTGCCTTGGGCATCGGTGACCGCGACAATGGCCACCTGATCGATCACTGCCGATTGCAACTGGGTGACAGTCGCGGGATGTTCAGTCTGTTCCACTTTCACGTCGCAGCTCGTTGTCATGCGGCAATGGCTTGCGGCCCTTTCCAGAATCGATGGTAATTTATGGAAAGAAAGCAAACGGGTGGTTAAGCTTTTTGCTGGTATCGCTGACATCCGGTCGATTTAGGAAGCCGTGCTTACGAAATGATCGCGAAGCGGGCGAGGGAGCAGTGATCGGGCAAGCCGGGTCGGCACTTGCCACTGGACCAGTCGGTTCAGCCAAACGTCCTGCTCGGAGATGACCTCGTCGAGACCGCTTAGTTCGCTGCCACAGCCGAGCGGTGCGATGGCGCCGTACCGGCTTCGTGCGTCCAAGCCGTATCGGCCACAGCGAGGTCGAGGGCCGAGATGGCGAGTGGCTGGCCACGGCCGCGGATCGCATGGCTGCCGAGGGAGCGGACCTTCAGCGCGGCCGGCAGTGGCGTCAGGCGCTGCAGTATTTCATCAGAGATCAGCACCGGTTCGTCGAGGCTGCGCGACAAGGCTTCGAGCCGCGCCGTCGTGTTCATGACATCGCCGAAATAGGCGATCTTGTGGCGGTCGATGCCGATCTCGGCGGTGACGATGGAACCGCCATGCAGCGCCGCGCGGAATTGCGGCACCTGGCCGAAACGTTTTTGCCAGTCGCCGGCCTTGGCGGCAACCGTCTGCTGGATATCGATCAGGCATGACAGGCATCGCGCCGGGTTGCTGCCCGGCCGCAAGGGCCAGCTGATGATGGCGAGATCGCCGATATAATCGTCGATGACGCCGCGATGCCGGCGGATGGGATCGGCCAGGGCGGCGAAGACCGCGGCAATGAATTGCTGGGCCCGCAGATCGCCATGGCGTTCGGCATAAGCAGTCGAGCCGGCGATATCGATGAAGAGGAAGACGCGCTCCTGATTGATCGGGCGATGATAGCGTCCCAGCATCAGGTTGCGGAACACATCCGCGCCGAGCAGATCGCGAATGCGGCTGATGAAGACGAAGACGACGATGATGGCGAGGCTGTAGAGCAGGCCGTTCGGCGAAATGATCACGGCCTCTGGCCAGGTGCGGCCGCTCAACAGGCCGACGCTCCAGCAGAAGGTGCCGGCGATCACCGTGCCGGCCAGTACGAAACCGGCGAGGATCGCTTCCGAGAGCAGGATATAGACGAGGCTGGGCAGCGACCGCAGCCGGCGGCTCAAGGCGGGCAGGATGAGGCCGCGCTCATAGCCGATCGCCAGACCGCAAATGACGATGCCGTAGAGCATCGCGGCGATCCGTCCTTCCCGAATCTCGAACAGCCAGTCATAGCCGAGCCCGGCCAGGGCGCCGATCACGACAATGGAGAGCCAGAGGGAGAGGTTGCGGGACCAGGCGGACATCGGCAGGCGCTCCTCGGGCTGAACCGGGTTCACGTCGCAGATTTGATCATTCCGCAGCGGAAAAGCAAGAGAGCGGAACTCGGCCCTATCCTTCACTCACCCTATTCTTCGCGCGGCATGACGTCGTGCAGGGCATCGTAATAATCGGATTTGTCGGCCAGGTGCCATTGCTCGACCAGCCGCAGACCGGTCGGCGGGTTGAGCGTGCCGGCGGTGATGCTGATATGGCGGCCATGTTCCGGCTTCCAGAAGAGGTTGCTGCCGCAATTGCTGCAGAAGCCGCGCTGCGCATCGGGCGAGGAGCGGTACCAGCGGAGCGTTTCCTGTTTTTCCAGCACCAGATGCTCGGGGGCGCAGGCGGTCGCCATCATGAAGGAGCCGCTGGTCTTGGCGCATTGCGAGCAATGGCAGGCGAGGACATCGCGCAGCTTGCCGGTGGCACGATAACTGACGCCGCCGCACAGGCAGGACCCGGTATGCACCTCGATATGCTCTGATGCGTTCGACATGTCAGTCTCCCCCTTTTTTGCCAATCTAGCCGAGGGCCGATGGGAGAGACAATCACGTACCGCCGGTTATCTGCCGGCTGCCGACATCGTGGGCCATCCGACCGCCAGGCGCAAAAGAAAACGGGCCGCCTCGGCAGCCCGCTTCCATCTCGTGTGCAACAGTTGTTTCAGGCGAGATCGAACAGCAGGAACTCGCTCTTCGCTGCGGCGTCGATCTTCAGCTCGGCGACATCCTCGATGGCGACGCCGTCACCGCTTTCCAGCCGCTGGCCGTTGACGGTGATGTCGCCATTCACCACCTGCACCCAGGCGCCGCGACCCTTGGCGAGGCTGTGGCTGAGGGTGACGCCCGGTTCCAGGATGCTGCCATAGAGCTTCAGATCCTGGTTGATGCCGAGCGCGTTGCCGTCGCTGCCATCGCCGGTGATGGCGTCATTGTCCTGCTCGATCAGCAGGCGCAGCTGGTTGGTCTTGCTTTCGTCCGAGTAATGCGCCTGACGATACTTCGCCGGCAAACCAGCCTCGGTCGGAATGACCCAGATCTGCAGGAAGCGCACCGGCTCGTCTTGCGAGGCGTTGTATTCGCTGTGGCGGACACCGGTGCCGGCCGACATCGCCTGCACGTCGCCGCGGCGGATGATGCCCTTGCCTCCGGTCGTGTCCTCATGGGCGAGGGCACCTTCGACCACATAGCTGATGATCTCCATGTCGCGATGGCCGTGGGTGGCGAAGCCGGCATCGGGGCTGACGCGATCGTCATTGATCACCCGCAGATTGCGGAAGCCCATATGCCGCGGATCGTAGTAATTGGCGAAGGAGAAGCTGTGGCGGCTGTCGAGCCAGCTGATCTTCTCGCGACCGCGGTCGGCGGAGGGACGACGAATGATGCTCATGATGATCTCCTTTCGGCAGCCAGGGCTGCACGCTGGTCGGCCAATATGTTGGCCAGTCAGTTAATCAGGGGAAGCGGATGCCATCCCCCGGTGAGGGAAGGGCATCCGCGGCAATCGCAGTCGGGACGTCTTCTTCAGTCGTTCTTAGAATTCGCGGCCGATGGCGTGATCGAGCGAGTAGCGGCCACCGCCTCGGATCACGAAGCTGATCGCCACCAGGCCCCAGAACAGCGGGTACTCGTAGCCGAGATCGGTCCAGAAGTAGCCGTTGGCGAGATGGACCTGGAGGATGGCGACCGCCATCAATCCGGCGACCAGCGCCGCCGCCGGACGGGTCAGCAGGCCGAGCGCCAAAGCAAGGCCGCCGAAGAATTCAATCATCCCGGCCAGCACCGCCATGAAAGGCGGCAGGCCCAGTTTCGCCTGGAAGAACTGGCCGGTGGCGTCGGGGCCATAGCCGCCGAACAGGCCGAACAGCTTCTGCGCCCCATGGGGCATCAGGAACAGGCCGGCGGTCACCCGCATCAGCGGTTCGCCGAGCGGCTTCAGGGCGGTGGTGATCGACCCGACGAACGGGATGATCGGCTTCGGGGCGGTGATGGTTGCAGTGGTCATCGTGGGTTCCCTCCTTGCAGTTGGCCGGCGCGTCTGTCGTTTGCCGGTCGGCCGTGAATGTTTCGATGGAGGAAATCTAATTCCGAGTGCCGGTTGCGACAATTATGCGAATTGGAATATAATTGTCTCATATTATGCAACAATAGGACGGGCGGAATGGATCGGCTGGGGACAATGGAAGCCTTCGCGGCGGTGGTCGAAACGGGGTCCTTTTCCGCCGCGGCGCGGCGCCTGCGCAGTTCGAAATCCCTGGTCAGCCGCCAGGTTGCGGCGCTGGAGGCGGAACTCGGCGCCCGGCTGTTCCAACGCACCACCCGGTCGCTGACCCTGACCGAGGAGGGCCGGGGCTATCATGCCCAGGTGGTGCGGATCCTGGGTGACATTGCCGAGGCCAATGCCTCGGTCAGCAATCTCCAGGCGGCTCCCCGTGGCAAGCTGCGCATCAGTGCACCGATGAGTTTCGGCTATCTGCACCTCGCCCCGGCCGTGCCGGATTTCCTCGCCCGTTACCCGGAAGTCGAGATCGACCTCAGCATGAGCGATCGCTATGTCGATCTCATCGAGGAAGGTGTCGATCTCGCCTTACGGAGCGGCCGGCTTGGCGATTCCAGCCTGATCGCCCGCAAGCTGGCGCCGATCCGCCGCGTCGTCTGCGGCAGCCCCGATTACTTCAAGGCCCATGGCATGCCGCGGACACCGGAGGATTTGAAGCAGCATCGCTGCCTCTGTTACAGCAATCTCGCGGTCACCGATGAATGGCGTTTCATCCGCGCCGATGGCAGTCCCTGGCCGATCGAGGTCAGCGGCAGGTTGCGTGCCGATAACGGCGACGCCCTGCGCGAAGCGGCATTGAATGGGCTGGGCCTCGTTTACCTGCCGACCTTCATCACCGGTCGTGATTTGCAGGCCGCCACCATGGTGTCAGTTTTGACAGAATTCGTGCCGCAGGATGGCGGGCTCTATGCGGTCTATCCGCATGCCCGGCATCTCTCGCCGAAAGTGCGCGCCTTCATCGATTTTCTCGCCGAGCGTTTCGGCGGGCAACCTTACTGGGATCTGGTCGAATAGCCGCGTCATCATCGATCGCGGACCTGTTCCAATATTGCGAATACAGCACAAATACCGGCCAATTTGTCCCGGATTATTCCCGCCGCGACCTCGTTTTCGCACCGTCCGATCCTTTCGCGTCGCCGGTTGTCAAACGACGCTGGAACCACCGTCCTCCTCCTTTGTTATCGGCAGGCAAGCACCATGAAGCATTTGAAATATTTACCTTCGTGGATGTTTTGCGACAGACAATCTCGAATCAGAGTACGATGTTCTTTCCTGCCGAAAATCACACACGTTATCGGGCTATTCGTAAGGGATCCGGCGACATGCTTGCCGATCCCGCGCCTTGGTCGTGGGTGAGACATGCGGCGGCGTCAAGCGAGGAGGCAACAGATGACCTTGCTCTCTGACCGCAAGGATTTCGATATCGCCGATATAGTGCCATCGCCGTCATCCGCGCAGCGGACGGAGATGACCCATCGTCTCGCGCCGGAACTGCGCGCTACGGATGACCGCATGCGCCCGGCCAACGGAACGCTCAATCACGTGGCGCATAATCGTGAAGCACATAATCGTGAAGCGCAGCGCCTCGCTGCGTTGCGCAGCTATGACATCGTCGACACGCCGGCGGAGCCGCGCTTCGATCGGATCGCCCGCATGGCGGCGCAGGTGCTGGAGACGCCGATCGCGCTCATCTCCTTCCTGGATGAAACGCGCCAATGGGTGAAAGCCTCCTACGGCCTCGCCATCACCGATGTGCCGCGGCAACTGACCTTCTGCCAGCACGCCGTCGAGAGCGGCCAGGTGACGGTGGTGGAGAACGCGTTGTGCGATCCGCGCTTCTTCGATAATCCCATGGTCTCCGGCGCACCCTATATCCGTTTCTATGCATCGGCACCGGTGCGCAATTTGCAGGGCCTCACCATCGGCACGCTGTGTGTGCTCGACCGGCAACCGCGCCGCATCGGCCCGGAACAGCAGCGTCTGCTGGAAGACTTGGCGGCCATGGTGATCGATGAGCTGGAAACCCGTCGCACCATGCTGGATCTGCGTCACCAGGCGATCACCGATCCGCTGACCGGCATCCATAACCGTCGCCAGTTCCTCAACCTGGCGGAGCGGGAAGTGGGCCGCGCCGCGCGCTATGACCAGCCGCTCTGCTTGCTGATGGCCGATATCGACCGCTTCAAGCGGATCAACGATACCTATGGGCACGAGACCGGCGACCGGGCGATCTGCGCCGTGGTCGAAGCGATCCAGCGCCTGCTGCGCCCGGAAGCGATCTTCGGTCGTTTCGGCGGCGAGGAATTTGCCGTTCTGCTGCCGCAGGCGGATCTGGCGGCGGCCCTGGTCGCGGCCGAACGCTTCCGCCATGCGGTGCGCCGGCAGCGCCTCGATACCGAGGAGGGGCCGATCGGCTTCACCGTCAGTATCGGCATCGCGCCGATCTCGCCCACTGTCAGCCTCGACCTCGCCTTGCAGCGCGCCGATCTCGCGCTCTATGACGCGAAGAATGCCGGCCGCAATCGCGTCCGGGTCTTCCAGGCCATGTAGGCCTTCCCCGGCTCCTGTCTCAGGTTCCTGCATAATCTCGTAACCACGACATCCTGCGGTAGCATCTTCAGGTATTTGTCTGCGGATGCTGCCGGCGAGATGTTGCTGCCGAACCGGCCGTTCCGCCGGCCGTCCCCCCTACGAAAATCGGTCCCATGCGAATTGTGGTACCGCTATCATCTCGATGACAGCCGCAGTAAGTATCTGTTAAGATTTACTGCCTAGGCTTGTATTAACCATGCACGGGGGCGGGTGCGCACGGCTGAGTGCCGTCGCGATCAGTGCTGGTTGCCCATTGGGACGGCGTATCCGAATTTAAGGACGCGAGCAAGAACTGCCAAGCGGAAGGCTGCAGGCGCGATGGCGCGAGACCGGATATTGATTGTTGATGATACCGGTGCCCTCGCCGAGCTGGTTGCTGCGTTGCGACAGAGCGGCGATGAAGTCGCGCTGTTTGAATCCGCCGACCAGCTGATTGCCGATCTCGAACAGGCGGGATTCGATCCGACGCTGGTGGTGATCAACGCCACCGGTGACGTTGCCGCCGACAACCTCCTGGTGCGACTGCGGGGCGACGAGCATGCCGCCGGCCTGTCGATTATGGTGGCGCTGGCAACAGATGCCGAAGAGGCGATGGTCGCGGCACTGGGACGCGGCGCCAATGACTGCCTGACGGTGCCGCTCAATATCAGGCTGGCCTTGGCGCGGCTGCGCCAGCAGATCCGTCTGCATCACAGCGGCCAGGAAGCGCGCCAACAGCGCGAGCGTTTCGATCTCGTCGTCGTCGGTGCTGGCGACGGCATCTGGGATTGGCAGATCGACAATGACAGCCTCTATTTCTCGCCGCGCCTGCTGGAAATGCTGGGCTGCAGCCACGACGACCGCCCTTCCAGCGTCGATGAATGGATCGATCTCGTTCATGCCGACGATATCAGCGCCGTGCGGCGCGAATTGCGCAATCACCTGGAAGGCATTTCGCTGCAGTTCCGGGTCGAGTGCCGCATGCAGCATCGGCGCAACCATGCCTATCGCTGGTTTCTCATCCGCGGCGCCTCGCTGCACGACCAATACGGCAAGGTGACGCGCGTTGCCGGTTCGCTGATCGATATCAGCGAGCGCAAGATGACCGATCCAATGACTGGCCTGCCGAACCGGCTGGTGCTCTATGACCGCGTCAATCAGGCAATCCAGCGCTGCCGCCGTCGCCGGGCCGAAAGCTTCGGCATCATCCTGCTGCAAAGCGATCGTTATGAAGCGATGCGCGCCGCTTACGGCCAGGCCTTCTGCGATCAGTCGCAGCGCCTGATGGCGGACCGCATCGCCAAGTCGCTGCGGGCGACCGACACGCTCACCGTCATCAACGAGAACACGCTCTGCGTCATGGTCGATGTGATGCGCGACGATGTCGATCTCCTGCGTGTTGCCCGGCGCCTGCGCAGTGCGGCAGAGGAACCGATGCTGGTCGGCGAGGAGAATGTCGTCGCCACCTTGTCGGTCGGTATGGCGGAAGGGACGCCGGATCACCAGGATGCCGAGGAGCTGCTGAAGCACGCCACCGCCGCGCTCAACAAGGCGCGTCTGCAGGGCAGCGGCCAGGAAGCGGTGTTCGATCCGGATTCCCAGGATCGTTCCCGGGAAAGGCTGCGGCTGGAGGCCGATCTCCATCTCGCCTTGCGGCGCAACGAGCTCTATCTCCATTACCAGCCGATCGTCGATCTTGCCCATAACCGGGTTGCCGGCTTCGAGGCCTTGCTACGCTGGGAGCATCCGACCCGCGGCCGCGTGCCGCCCAACGAATTCATCCCCATCGCCGAGCAGACCGGCCTCATCGTCGCCATCGGCTCCTGGGTGCTGCACGAAGCAACCCAGCAGATGCGGCGCTGGATCGATGACGGCGTTTCGCCGGATATCTTCGTCAGCGTCAATGTCTCCAGCCGGCAATTGGACGATCCCGATCTGCTGCCGGTCACCGTGCAGCAACTGGTGCTGGAACAGAAGCTCCAGCCCGGCAATCTGCGCCTGGAGCTGACGGAAAGCGCCATCATGCAGGACATCGCCGCCAGCCGCGAAATGCTGCGACGGCTGCGCGAGATCGGCTGCTGCGTGCTGCTCGACGATTTCGGCACCGGCTATTCCTCGCTCAGCCTGCTCCAGGGCCTGCCGATCGATGTCCTGAAGATCGACCAGGCCTTCATCAAGTCGATGCGTAGCGACCGCTCCGGTGTCCGCATGGTCGAGGCGATCGTGCAATTGGCGCGGCTGTTCGACCTCAAGGTGGTGGCCGAGGGGATCGAGGACGAGAACGACGATCAGCTCTGCCGCGCCTGCGGCTGCGACTACGGCCAGGGCTGGCATTTCGGCCGGCCGAAACTGGCCGCCGATTGCGCCCCGCTGCTGCCGCGTCCGGCTGCCGTTCTTTCCAACTGAGGCCCCCTCCGGCTGAAATCCTATCCGGTTGACCGGCAGGCGCGTGGCCGGCGCACCGTCAGGCCGCGCCGTCATTGAACGGTTACACGCGATCCGGGCCTGGAGAGGCCGGGATCGGCAGGGGTGACGCCAAAACCTCTCCGCCGGGGCGCTTGATTGACAGTCCGCCGGGGCAGGCGTAGGAACCTGACCATCGGAACACCAACAAACAGATCCGGGGCGGCTTGCGCCCCGCCGGCAGGGAGAGAGCGGATGACCAGCGAGCCTCCGGGTCGATTGCGGCCGATCCTGTCCATCCTGCGGATGGTGACGATCGCACCGCGCGGCTGAGCGCCCCGACCGGCGCTCCCCTGACGCTCCAGCGCCGGCACCCTCCGACTGATGCTTTACCGACGTTCCCCGACGTCTCGCTTTTTCATCGGTGGGTTACATGGTGCTCAGCAAGTTTCGTCCCCAGCCAGTCAAACAGGAGCCGACCAGGCAGGAAGCGGCCGATCCGTCACGGCGTGACGACGGGGCCGGAACGCTGGTCAGGTCCGGCATGGTCAAGTCCGGGGAGACGATGCGGGACGAGCTCCAACAGGCAGAGCCTCGCGACCAGCAGGCGCAACCGGTCTGGATCGATCTCGTCAGCCCGACGCCGGAGGAAATCACCAGCGTCGAACAAAGCCTGTCGCTGGAAATCCCGACCCGCGCCGAGATGGAAGAGATCGAGCTGTCCAGCCGCCTCTATGAGGAGAACGGCGTGCTCTTCATGACCGCGCCGGTCCTGTATGGTGCCGCCACCGACACACCGGCCACCACCGCCATCACGTTCATCCTGACCCGTGCGGCGCTGGTCACCCTGCGTTACGCCGATCCCTTGCCGATCCAGGCCTTCGCCCGCCGCGCCGAGCGCGTGCCGCACCTGGTCAGCACGCCGGAAATCGTGCTGCTCGGCCTCCTGGAACAGATCGTCGATCGCCTCGCCGATATCATGGAAGCGACCACGCTCAATCTGGAATCGATCTCGCGCAGCATCTTCCACAAGGGTCGGCGCAAGGGGGCGAGCGACGATTTCGAGGCCCTGCTGCGCCAGCTCGGCCATGCCGGCGATCTCTCTACCAAAGCCAAGGAAAGCTTGCTTGGCCTCAACCGCCTGGCGCTGTTCCTCTCGACCCAGTCGCGGCTCAAGAAAGACGGGAAGACAAGGTTGAAATCGCTGGTGCGCGATATCGCCTCGATCACCGAGCACAGCAACTTCATCGCCAACAAGGTGACCTTCCTGCTCGATGCGACCTTGGGCCTGATCAATATCGAGCAGAACAATATCGTGAAGATTTTCACGGTGGCCTCGGTGGCCTTCCTGCCGCCGACATTGATCGCCAGCATCTATGGCATGAACTTCCATGTCCTGCCGGAGCTGGACTGGGAATTCGGCTATCCCTTCGCCATCCTCTTGATGATCCTCTCGGCCGTGCTGCCGTTCTGGTATTTCCGCCGCCGCGGCTGGCTGTAACGCACATCGCCAGTATCGGGTGCCTCGCTGCCGTTCTGCGGCAGATGCGGCATTTCCTGCCATCGGCGTGATGAAGAAAGCCGAAGCCCGATTATTTCAGCCGTAACCCGTTTCCCCGACATGGAGACCAATTTGTAACGCGGCCTCGCGACGCTGCACGGATAGCAGCTTACTGGAGAGGCCAAAGGCAATGTCCCCGCCCTTAATTCAGGCGCCAACGCGTATCGTGCAATCCGGCTTCGTCGACAGCACGCGGTGGGAGAGGTATCGGCCGCGGGATGACGACATCATCATTGGCACCTATCCGAAATGCGGTACGACCTGGGTGCAGCATATTGTCGGAATGCTCGTTTTCAAAACGACGACACCACGCGACATCACGCAAGTCTCGCCCTGGCTTGATATGAAGCGATTTGGTGACCAGCCGCTGGCGGCCATTGAAGCGCAAACGCACCGGCGATTTCTGAAGACGCATCTGCCGCTGGATGCTGTGCCGGTCTATCAGGGCGTCAAATTCATTCACGTGGCACGCGACGGCCGGGACGCGGCGATGTCGTTGCACAACCACGTGTTCCATTACAGCCCGGCCTTCCGCGCGCAGCTCGATAATCCGGCGAGCCAAAGTGACACCCGTTCCGGCAGCAGCAATGGATCCATCAAGGGGCCTGTCCCCGGAGATCCGGCGGCGTTCTTCGCCGATTGGGTTGCATCGGGCGGCTCGCGGGGCAATCCGGACGAATCGTTCTTCCGTGTCGCGAACAGCTACTGGGCTGCGCGCGACAAATCCGACATGCTTCTCGTCCATTTCAATGATCTGCAGGCCGATCTTGGGGGAGAGATGCGCCGCATCGCCGCCTATCTCGGGATCGTCATTTCCGAAGCTTTATGGCCGGAGCTGATCGCGGCAGCCGGATTTGCGGCCATGAAGGCCCAGGGCGATCTGCTGCTGCCGATCGCGCAGCAGGTCTGGGATCGCGGGGCGTCGCGGTTCTTCAACAGCGGCACAAACGGCCGCTGGCGGGAGGTTTGTGCGCCTGGCGATCTTGCCCGTTACGACCAGCTGGTCGCGCAGCATTTCACGCCGGATCAGGCGCGTTGGACCACACATGGCCGTCTTGCGGGGTGATCACCTGGCATTAGGCCATCCTCCTGCCGCATCTGCCATGCCCGGCTCAAAACGACGCGAGCATCTCGCCAATGAGTTCCAGCAAGGCCAATGGATCATAGTAGCCCATGGCCGAAAGGCCGGTCGCCGGAATCCAGCCGATCGCGAATCCCGGCCATCGCATGCTGAAGACATAAAGAACTGCCGCATAAACGCCACAGAATACCAGGACAGCGAAGCATGACCGCCACCACCGCTTGGCGGGCGACCAGTCTGCGGGGATCAGAAATTCATAGCTGGTGGGCTCAGCCGCATTTTCCGGCTGACCTTTGCCGCTTGTTCCGGAGGTCTTCACCTGTCGTTTTCGGCCACCGATCTGGGCGACCGCTCCCATGCGACTTGATCCGGTACCGATCTTCGGCACTTAAACCGGCAACAGATGGTCACCTGGTGGCCGTGATCGACGTTCAATCGGACATGGGCGATGACCGTTTCGCTTGCAAGCCTTGCGCCCAGGTTTCTTTTCCGTGAAACTTTCCGGGAATTAAGATCGGGTCGTTGCGGTCAATCACGGTGGTAACTTTGCGGGGTGACCTGTCCGTGCCGATTGCCTCGGCGGGTGTCGTGCGCCGCTTAACGGGATCATGAAGGAGAATCCGATGAAAGCAGGTCATTTGGCTCTTGCCGCAAGCCTGGCAGCGGTAACCTTGCTTGCGGCTTGTGCCGGTATGGGCGGCTCGCAGGCGATGATGGGGGAGCCGGCGCCCACTAAGAGCGTGAAGTCGGCGGCCGGCGCCATCCTCACCGACCAGAACGGCATGACCCTCTATACCTATGACGAGGACGTGGGTGGCTCATCCTCCTGCACCGGGCTTTGCGCGGCTGCCTGGCCGCCGGTCATGGCGCAGGACGGTGCCCAGCCCACCGGGCATCTGACGGTGATCGCCCGGCCCGATGGCAGCAAGCAATGGGCCAAGGACGGCATGCCGCTCTATACATATGATCAGGATAAGAAGGCCGGCGACATCAAGGGCGATGGCCTCGAGGGCAGCTGGCATATCGTCCGGCCGGATTGACGGCTTGCCGGAAACGGTGGATTGAATGCGAAGCCCGCTCACCACAGAACGGGCTTCGCCACCATCAGGTAGAAAATCGCGAGGACGGCACTGAAGCCCGGGCAACCGAGAAAGAGCCAGTGCCGGAAGGCGCGGCGATCATCCGCGCCGATCGCCGCCGGTCCGCGCGCCAGCCGGATCTGGATCGCCGCCACCGGCAGCCAACAGGCGAGCGCCAGCATGAAGAGACCATAGGTAGCGACCAGCCAGGGCGACCAGGGATCGATCCCCGCCAGCACGATCAGCGCGATGCCGGTCAGCGGCTGCAGCACGCCGGGTATGGCCGTGAACATCCAGTCCGCCAGCACGGTGCCTCTGGCGGCGCGGCGGATGATGTTGGCCTCGCCGGAGCGCCAGGCCCAGAGCATATGGAACGCTGTCGAGCACCCCGCGCCGAACAGCCAGGTCGCGGTGAGGATGTGCAGCGTCTTGACGAGGTCGTAGAGCATCAGTGGTTCGACAATACCTAGTTCCTGCCTTCGATCCGCGGCCGGGCCGGCGCAGCGGTGGTTCCGTCTACGCAGTTCCATATATTCAGAATATTCAGAGGGATGCACGCGGCCTTTGAAAACTAGATCGCAAGTCGTTCGGGAAGCAGCCCAAAGATCGAAATCGAGGTGCAGGCTAAAATGATGACGAGCCGAAGACGCCGCGATCTTAGCGGCGCAAAAACGGCGTATGGCGGATGCCGCCCAACGAGTTGCTGCGGGTAGCCGTCGATGCATGTAAAATCATCTCATGACCGGATCTGAACTGCCACGATCGCCATTTGCCGGTTTGGCCGGGCTATCGGACAAACGCGAGCGCCGTGTGCTCACGCGGGGAGAGATCGAGCGTATTCTGGCGGCGCATCATCTTTATCTTGAGAGCGAGCGGCGCCAGGGACAGCGCGCTGACCTGGTGGCGGTCGATCTTTCGCAGATGAGTTTTGCCGGATGCGATCTCCGCCGTGCCAAGCTGGCCCAGGCAAACCTGGATTCCGTCGATCTGACCGGCGCCGCTCTCGAGCGGACCAACTTGGTTGGGGCCGTGTTGCAGCGCGCGCGGTTGCACCATGCCGATTTGACGAAAGCACGTCTCAGCGGCGCCAATCTCGTGGCGGCCGATCTGTCGCAGGCTTGTTTGGCACGGGCGGATCTCGAATTCGCTTTGATGGCAAAGGCGGTATTGACCGAGGCAAGATTGCCGGCGGCCGATTTGAGCGGGGTTCTGCTGGATGATGCCGTTTTGATCGGCGCCGATCTGCGGGACGCCAACCTACGCGGTGCCGGGTTACGCCGGGCAATGCTCGATAGCGCCGATCTACGTGGCGCCCGCTTGGGTGGCGCCTTTCTCGTCGGCGCTTCGCTGCGCGGGGCTGATCTGCGCGGTGCCTATTTGCGCCTCGCCCGGTTGGACGATGCCGATCTCCGCGGCGCCAACCTCCGGGACGCACAGGGCCTGACGCGAAAACAGGTCGCTCAGGCCAGGGCCGATGATGACACGCAATGGCCGGCAAATCTGGCCGAAGCTGGATCGGGTTAGAGCCGGATCGTTTTTGATCGAATCACGAAGTGCTTCGATCTAAAACGTGAATCCGTCTCTACTTCAATATGATAGAGCGCGATTCACGTTTTAGGTGGAAGCGGGTCCGCTTCCACCTAAAATGATCGCGCTCTAGACGAATTCGATCTCCCGGCAATGAGGGAGAGACGGTCCACGTTTAGACGGTGACGCTGGCGCTTTCAGTGAGAGGTCGCGCGATGGCACGGGATGATCATCTTGCCTTGCTGCAACAAGGGATGACCTCGTGGAATGAGTGGCGGCGTCATTCCGCTGAGCCGCCGGATCTATCGGCCGGCCAGCTACGGGGCTACGATTTCAGCGGCTACAATCTTGCGCACGCTAGTCTCCGCGATGCCGATCTGCGGGGAGCTCGGTTTCGTCAGTCTGATCTTGCGGATGCCGATCTGGCCGGGGCTAATCTGTTTAAAGCGGAGCTCGAGGGGGCGAATCTTGCGGCGGCGATTCTCACCGGAGCAAAGTTTCTGAACTGTGGCCAATTGGTGGTCGCCCGGAATTGGCAGACGGCCCAGCGCGATGACGAGCTTGCTTGTGGCGCCACCATTCCGCCGGCGATGCCTGCAAAGGACACCAATGCCTAGAGCCGGATCGTTTTAGACAGAATCGCTTTGCGATTTTGTCCAAAACGTGAATCCGTCTCTCCCCAACAAGATAGAGGGCGATTCACGTTTTTGACGGAAGCATGTGGGCTTCCATCAAAAACGATCGCGCTCTAAGCGACGACACGAATTGTGCTCCCTCGCCGCCCAGGCGGAACCTGTTGGGGGCAGAACCTGTTGGGGACAGCCCCTATTTGCCGATCATCGTGGCGCCGCGCTCAGGCGTGGCGACTGAACCGTCCGTGCTGGTTGCCGGCAGTCAGCCGGGCGAAGCGCTCACCCGTCATATGGACCAGCGTCCCATGATCGCCAGCCTCGAAATAGATATCCGGCTGTTCGGCGATGCTGTCATCGACGACACAATCCATGCCATAGGCCGCGCCGATCGGCGGTATCGCGCCGCGGCTGCAATCACTGAACAGCGCTTCGATTTCAGGCTCGGTCGCGAATGTCGCCTGCTGCTTGCGCAGCGCCGTCAGA
>DATLIX010000081.1:0-8599 GCA_035539215.1 Dongiaceae bacterium
GCAGGATGCTGTCCAGCGGCAAGGTGGGGGCGGAGGATTTCGGCTGCTTCGTTTTCATGCGCCGATCCTGAGTCAGGCGACTCGGCAAGTCAAGCGCAAAAAGTGATAAGAGTCAGTCTGTTATGCTAAGACTCTGAGAAACAGGTCTAAAAGATTTTCGGTGGTGCCGGGTGACCCCATGCGCGGCGATGGCGGCCAGATGCTCCTCGGTTCCATAGCCGACATTGGTCTCCCACCCATATACGGTGTGCCGTTTGGCGAGCTCCCACATGATCTTGTCGCGCACCACTTTTGCGATAATTGAAGCGGCAGCAATCGAGAGGGAGAGTGCATCGCCGCCGATCAGGCATTCGGTTTTGCAGGAAAGCTTCGGCGGCCGGTTGCCGTCGACCAGGGCGATATGCGGTTTGACCGGCAGTTTGCGGACGGCGCGGCGCATGGCGAGGAAGGTCGCCTGCAGGATGTTGATCTCGTCGATTTCGGCGACGCTGGCCTGGCCGACGCCATAGGTCACGGCGGCACACAGCGCGTCATGCAGCGCCTGACGGGTCTTTATCGGCAACTTCTTCGAATCATCGATGCGCCCGGCCAGGTCGGGATCAAGCTTTGCCGGATCGATGATCACGGCACAGGCGACAACCGGTCCGGCCAGCGGGCCACGGCCAACCTCGTCGATGCCGCAGACGATGCGGCCGCCGTCCAGATGCGGCTGCAAACCGAAGGCAAGTTCATGCGACAGATCCGGCATGATATGGCTCGCTCGTCCGCTTTCCGGTTCCCGGTTGCCTTAACGGCGCCTATTGCCAGTGATCATAGAAATCGAAGTAGTCCTTGAGTTGCTCGTAGGGCAAGCCGAGTGCGCCGCAAAGGGAGGCGTCATCGACCTTCACCTTGCCCTGCAGGCCCCGCATCGTGACGAAATAGTCGTGCGCCGCTTCCTGCAGCACATTGGCGGATTTCTCGGCCGCAGCCTTGTCATCGCCGCTGGCCTTGTCGGCCGCATCCATGGCCTTCAGCGATTGCAGATTGACCAGCAGCCATGACTGGGCCTGCAGGCCCAGCCGATAGGCGTCGGCCTGCGCGCCTTTGACGGCCGGGGCTTTGGTGTGCTGGGCGATGCAGCCGCGGAAGGTATCGAAGGTCGCCTTGTCGCCTTGCGGCAGGCAGCCGGAACCGTCCGTCGCACCCTTGTTGATGGCATCACTGACGGGCTTGCTGGGGGCAGCCGCGTCTGCCGGGTCGGCCGACGGCAGAATGAACAGGCTCAGCAGGCAGACAAGAAGGAGCGGGCGGCGCATCGGGACGGACTCGCTGGCGGTTTCCGGGGGCTGTTATCCAGCGCAGCCTTGCCCGATTCAGCGCGCGAGCGCAACAGCACAGCGCCTGCCTGCTCCGCGGTTATCCGTCCAGCGGCTATCGTCGGGCGGGTACGGTTCGCCGCCGGCGTCCCGCACATGCCCCGTTTCGGCAGCGCTGTCCGGGGTTTGCCCATGATGGTGGCGTGCCGTGAGCAGCCCCCCGTGAGCAGCACCGGATCAAGGCCGCTGCCCGCGCGTCAGTCCGGGGCGCCGAAGGCGGAAAAGAGATCCGGCTGTGTCGAGGTTCCCGCCGGCGGCCGGAAACGCGACAGATCGAGCCGCCAGTCGCGGTCGCCAACGCCGTGGCGCTTGGCCGCCTGCTCGACCCGCTGCTTGATCATCTCCGCATAGGGGCCCTGGCCGCGCATGCGGCTGCCGAAAGCGCTGCTGTAGATCTGGCCGCCATGGCATTCGCGCATCAGGTTGAGCACATGGGCTGCGCGGTCGGGGGCATGCGCCTGCAGCCATTCCTCGAACAGCCCTTTGATTTCCAGGGGCAGTCGCAGCAGGATCCAGTTGACGCCGCGTGCACCCGCCTTGATGCCGGCGGCGATGATGGCTTCGATTTCCGGATCGGTCAGTCCGGGAATGATCGGCGCCACCGAGATGCTGACCGGCACGCCGGCGCCGGTCAGTTCCTTGATGGCGGCAATCCGCCGATGCGGCGCGCTGGCCCGCGGCTCCATGCTGCGCGCGAGATCGCCGCTCAGCGTGGTGACGGAGATCGCCACATGGACGAGGCGCCGCCGCGCCAGGCTGGTCAGCAGATCGAGATCGCGCAGGATATTGGCCGATTTCGTCGTGATGCCGATCGGATGCTGGAAATCCGACATCACCTGCAGGATGCTGCGCATGATGCGGTAGCGCCGCTCGATCGGCTGATAGGGATCGGTGTTGGTGCCCAGCGCGATCAGTTGCGGCCGGTAGCCCGGGCGCCGCAGCTCCTTCTCGAGAAGCTTGGCGGCGTTCGGCTTGTAATAGAGCCGGCTCTCGAAATCGAGCCCCGGCGAATGGCCGAGATAGGCATGGGTCGGCCGGGCGAAGCAGTAGATGCAGCCATGCTCGCAGCCGCGATAGGGGTTGATGGATTGGTAGAACGGCACATCCGGTGAATCATTGCGGCTGATGATCGTTTTGCTGGTATCGAGCCCGACTGTGGTCCGCAGCGGCGGTTGATCGCTGTCTTCTTCCTGCACCAGCCAGCCGTCATCCTCGAGCGGCCGCTCGCCGGGCTCGAAGCGGCCGGCATGGTTGCTGACCGCCCCGCGGCCCTTGCGCGCCTTGCTGGGCAAGGTGGGATTAGGCGCCGGCGTCAGGTCGCCGAAATCGAAGCAGTTGTTGGAGATGCGTTTGGGAACACTCATGGTGCCGAAATCTTGGCATCAAAGTGAGAACAAATAAAGAACAAAATAAACGGAGGCGCATGCCCGGCTCTTGTCCGCGCGGCGGGCGCGCCGCCCGGTCAGGTGAGGGCGCGGCTCAAGACCATGCTGCGCGGCGCGAAGCCGGCGGCGGTGTAGAAGTCCATCGCCGCAATGTTGAAGGCATAGACGTTGAGTTCGATCGACGTCGCGGCGAGACCCTGCGCCCATTGCCGGGCCGCCTGCAGCAAGGCAAAGCCGATGCGGTTGCCGCGGGCCTGGCGGTCGACGATCAATTCCTCGATCAGCACCACCCGCGCGGCGCGATGGGCGCGGCCTTCCGCGCTTTCCTTCAGCACCGCCCGGATCAGCCCGACCAGCATCCGGCCGGATTCATAGCCGCGCAGAAAGACGGCGGGATCGCCGAGGCGGCGCGCGAATTCGTCATCGGGAACGCGGGCCTCGGCAGGCGGCTTGATGAGGCCGGGCAAGGCCTCGTGATGCAGCAGGTCAAGTTCCGCCACCAACTGATCATGACGCCGGCGGTCCGAAGGCCGCAGGGGACGGATGGCGGAATCGCAGGAGTTGGCGCGATCACAGGGAGTGGCGGGGGCAAGGGAATGCCGGTCGGTCGTCATTGCAGGTCTCCATTTGGCCCAGATAGTTTGCCGGGGGCCGGAGACCGCTTCACCTGAACCTTGTCGCCGACCTTGCGGCGGCTGCTTGTGTCAGGTCATGACCAATCGCGCCGCCCTATGGGGACGACGTAAAATAATGCTGCTGGTGGCGTGGCATCCTGGTCATGGGGCGACGATAGTGGGCGGAAGTGCCGCCGTCAACCGAACGGCGCGTCGATGCTGTGCTGCGGCTGGGTGAACCAGGCGGCTCCCGTCTCGGTGACATAGAAATGGTCTTCGAGGCGAACGCCGAAGCGATCCGGCACGACGATCATCGGTTCGTTGGAAAAGCACATGCCGGGTGCGAGTTCGGTGTTATCGCCCCGCACCAGGTAAGGCGCCTCGTGGATCGCGAGGCCGATCCCGTGACCGGTGCGATGCGGCAGGCCGGGCAATTGGTAATCGGGGCCGAGACCGCCTTTGGCGAGCACGGCGCGGGCCGCGTCATCGGCGGCGTGGCAGGGCCTGCCGGGCCTGACGGCGGCGAAGGCGGCGGCCTGGGCTTCGTGCTCGAGATCCCAGATGCGCCGCTGCTCCGCGGTCGGCGTGCCGAAAACGTAGCTGCGGGTGATGTCGGCGTGATAGCCCTGGACGCGGCAGCCGGTATCGATCAGCACCATGTCGCCTTCCTGCAGCCGCTGCTCGCCGGGCAGGCCATGGGGATAGGCGGTCGCCTGGCCGAATTGCACGATGCAGAAGGTCGAGCCGCCGCCGGCGCCGACGGCGCGATGGGCCTGGTCGATGAAGTATTTCACCGCGCCGGTGGTGATGCCGGGGGCAAGAATGCGGGCGGCGCGACGCTGCACTTCCAGGGTCATGTTCTTGGCCTGCTGCATCAGCGCCAGTTCGGCGGCCGATTTGCGTGCACGGCAGCCATCGATGATGCTGGTGGCATCGAGGATTTCCAGCGCAGCGCCGGTGCGCTTGAGACCGGCATAGATGGCAAAAGCGGCGAGCGGGTCGAGCGCCAGGCGCTGCCCACCCTTTTCCTGCAGTGCATCGACCACCAGCAGATAGGGATCCTCGTCCTCCTGCCACAGGCGGAGATCGGCATCGATCAGCAACTCGGCTTCCAGCGAGCCGCGTTCGAAAGCCGGACAGATCAGCGCCGGCCGGCCGGACAGCGGCAGGACCATGGCGACCAGGCGTTCGCTGGCCCCCCAGCTCACGCCGGCGAAGTAGTGCAGGCTGGCCCCGGCATTGATCAGCAGGGCGTTGACGCCCATCGCCACCATCAGCTGCCGCGCCCGGTCCAGGCGCGCCTGGCGCTCGGCGGCGGAGATCGCCGGCGCCTGTTCCCCCCACGGGCTGAGCGCGGCCAATTCAGCGGCCGCCGTCGATCCACCGATCCCTTTACTCATGAACTTCCCCTTATCGTCCGGCCGAATGCTTGCTTGGGCCGCTGGCTTGCTTGGATTGGCGCCGGCCTGTCAGCGCAGATGTTCCTGCAGACGCGGCATCAGCTCGACCAGGTTGCAGGGCCGGAACCGGTTATCGAGCTGGTGTTTCAGAATCTCGTCCCAGCCATCGCGGCAGGCACTGGGCGAGCCGGGCAGGGCGAAGAGATAGGTGCCGCCGGCGACGCCGCCGACGGCGCGCGACTGGATCGTCGAGGTTCCCACCTTCTGATAGGAGATCCAGCGGAAGAGCTCGCCGAAGCCGTCGATCTTCTTCTCGATCACCCGCTCGAAGGCCTCCGGCGTCACATCGCGGCCCGTCACTCCGGTGCCGCCGGTGGAAATCACCACGTCGACGATGGGATCTGCGACCCAGGCCGTGAGCTGCGCGACGATCTCGGCGATGTCGTCTTTGACGATCTTGCGGGCGGCGAGCTTATGCCCGTCGCGCGTGATGAGTTCGATCAGGGTCTGGCCCGACCGGTCATCCGCTTCGCTGCGGGTATCCGATATGGTGAGGATGGCAATGTTGACGGCCAGAAACGGCCTGGATTCATCGATCTTCGGCATGCCGGGAGAATCCCGCGATCGGGGCACCGCGTCAAGGCACCGCAGGGAGCGCCGAAAAAACAAAGCGGACGAGACATTATGTCATGCCTCGTCCGCTTGAATCCGCGCCAATATGGCGTAGTTCTTATTTAGTCGCCTTAGCCAATTCCTGGCGTTGGTATTTCGGCCATTCGCCGCTGGCGACCGCTTCCAAGGACGGCGTATCCTGACCCAAGCGCTGACGATAGACCCAATAGGCAGCCACGACGCGCTGGGTGAAAAGCCGCGTCTCGTCCGAGGGCAGCATCTCGAGGAACAGCAAGGGATCCTTCCGGGCATCGCTTGCCGCCGCCCATTTGGCCAGATTGCCGGGGCCAGCGTTGTAGGAGGCGATCATCTTGATCAGGTCGTTGCCGACATTGCCGTCCTGGGTGAGCGCGTTCAGGTAGCGCTGGCCGATATCCATCGAAACGACGGGATCGGTGATGGCAGCCGCCTGCTGCTTGCCGGCGACAATCCGCGCCGTCGACGGCATCAGCTGCATCAAGCCAGTCGCACCGGAGGCCGGGTTGACGGCGGCCGGGTTGAAGCCCGATTCCTGCCGCATGATGGCAAAGAGCAGGGCGCGGTCGACGTCGAAGCCCGCCGAGGGACGCCACGACGGCAGCGGATAGAGCGCTGCCGTGATGATCTTGTTCTGCAGAATACGGGTATTGGCACCGATCCGCAGCGCCAGAGACGGCATGCGCGCCGCCTGCGACAGCGACAGCAGCGCCTCGGACAGCTCGTCATCGGCATTCTGCTGCAAAACCAGCAATTCGCGCTCGGCAGCATTCACCTGACCGACCTGCAGCAGCGCCAAGGCGCGCTTGCCGCCGCGGCTCTGCATGATGACGTCCGCCTGCCGGTTGTTGAAGGTCGGCGTGCGCCAATCAAAGTCGTTATCGGCGCCCAGCGCATGCATCGCCAGCTGGCCGTAGAACGTTCGCGGCTGCTTGGCCGCCTTGATCAGCCAGGCGCTGACCTTGGTCGGCTGCTTGGCGCGCAACTCCGACCGGCTCGCCCAATAGGCGGCGGCGGATTTGTTCCAGGGATCGCTGACATTGTCGTAGGAAGCGGCGAAATGGGTGGCTGCCGCGCCGTAATCGCGCGCGCGCCAGGAAGCCAGGCCTGCCCTCCATTCGGGATCGTTGTCGATGACGCTTTCGTCGGGCGACCCGATTCGCACCACATTGGCGATATGCGGCTTGGTAACGTTGCCGGCGCCCTTTTTCTGCGCCAGGGCATAGATATCGCTGGATTCGGCGAGATCGCCATATTGCTTCAGCCAGTCGGCCAGTTCCTTCGGCTTGCTGCGATAGGAGACCGACAGATAACGATCGGCTAGAACCTCGCCCAGCAAGGACTGGTCGGTAAGCTGGCCGATCAGTTCGTCGGCAGCCTGAACATCGCCGCGCGCCTGGGCACGGAAGATTTCGCGGTAGCGGTCCGCATTGACTTGGTCGATGGGCCGCGGCAGCTGCGTGCCGCTGACGTCGACCGTATCGTTCGGCGACGGCAGCGCAGCGGTCTTGTCGCCGGCCTTCGCATCGCCAGCCGGCTCGGCGGCCAGCGGCGCATAAGGATTGCGGTGTGAGGCAGCAGCGTCCTGCGCCGAAGCCGCACTCGGTAAGGTGGCGGCACTAAGCACACACACTGTGATCGCGGTCGCAGCCAAAATGGCTCGACGGCCGTATCTGCAATGATGTCCCATCAAGGCGTCGTCCCCTTGATTGACGTCCCGGCCCGGCCAGGACGAAGGTTGAACCAAATCTCTACGTGCGTTTCCCAGAGTCAGAACTAGTGGATCGAGGCGGTTGAGTCCAGCCTTTCAAACCAGGTTAACGTCTATATATTGATATAGGAATAAATTTTCGTACTATATATTGTGGTTAACAAATAAATTCTTCGTGTGAGCGGCGCGAACTATCGCGTGCGGTGCCCTGGCTTTTTGGTTAACGGCGATCGCGGCAAGGGGCAAAATGCCCGTCCGATATGCAGGACAGGTTTGCAGTTTCAGCCGTGCCCGGATTCAGCTGGTGAGGCTCGCAAGACGCGTTTGCAGCTTCAAGAGATCGCGCCAGGCTTCGCGTTTGAGGCCGGGCTGACGCAGCAGATAGGCAGGATGAAAGATGGGGATGGTCGGGATCGGTGCCGCGAGGCCCGGCGAAGCATAGTCGAACCAGCGGCCGCGCAGTCGCGTGATGCCGTCATTGAGGCCAAGCAGTCCCTGCGCCGAAGAGCCGCCGACCAGCACCAGTACCTTCGGCTTTATCAGTTCGATATGGCGGGTGACGAAGGGAAGTTGCGCCGCCAGCTCCGCTTCGGTTGGCTTGCGGTTGCCCGGCGGCCGCCAGAAACACACATTAGTTATATAGAAGGTGCTGCGGTCGAGGCCGATCGCCGCCATCATCCGATCGAGCAGCTGGCCGGAGACGCCGACAAAAGGTTTGCCTTGCCGGTCCTCATCGGCACCGGGCGCCTCCCCGATCAGCATGACCCGGGAGTCAGGATTGCCATCCGCGAAGACCAGGTTGGTTGCCGTCTTCTTCAAGGCGCAGCCGTCGAACTGGGCCAGGGCCTCGCGCAAGGCGGCCAGATCGTTGGCAGCTTTCGCGGCCTCGCGGGCATTCAGGATAACCGCCGGTTCGGCGCCGTTAACGCTGTCAGTGGATTGCCGCCGCAAGGCCTCGCTGGCGCGCGGCGTGACTGCCGTTTCACCGGCGGCCCGGCCGGCGGCGGCCGGCGTGACGGGTGCCGGCCGGGAAGCTTCCCCGGCCCGATCCGCGACGCCGGCAGATTTGGCGGAGCGTTCCGGCGTTGCCGTGCCGGGAAGATTGCCCCAGCCGGTCGCCCCAAAGCGGCTTTGCGGCGTCTCCTCAACAGCCTCGTCGGCGCCCCACTCGATATACAGCTTCAGGAGGGTGAGGGGATCCGGCAGGTCGGAGGCTGGCGCTTGCATGCGGCCAACCTAGCATCGGTGGATGCCGTCGCCTAGATGTGGATGCTCAAGAGGTTGTCCTCGGAAAGGGCGAGCCCTGCTGCCGGTGCATGCGCCCATGGCTGCCGCCAGCGCTGGGTGCAGTTGTCAGCGGCCGGTCATCATTGTAACACCTTGCCAGCTTTGGCCGGCCGATCGGGTGCCGGCCCTGGACTGGATCATTAGGCCGAGAGTGCCAGGAGGGGAGAATGGACCGCGAGGTTATGGAATATGATGT
>DATLIX010000082.1:0-11365 GCA_035539215.1 Dongiaceae bacterium
GATGATCTCGGCGCGGCGGTTAGCCTGCTCGCGAACACCATCGGCAGTCGGGATCGCCGGCTCGCTCTCACCCTTCCAAGCGGTGGTGATGGCTTCGGCCGGGATACCGGCAGCGATCAGAGCCGCACGGACCGAGTCAGCGCGACGTTCCGACAGCTTCATGTTGTAGTCGGCGGTACCGGCGCGGTCGGTATGACCCGTGACCGAGATGGCAGTCGCCTTGTTGGCGTTGTAGTCGGCCACAACCTGCTTAACGACAGCGTCAGCAGCCGCATTGATGTTGGACTTGTCGAAGTCGAACAGCACGAGATAGGTCGACGGAGCGACCGTGGCTGCCGCCGGGGCCGCCGGCTTGGCTTCGAGTTCGTTCAGAGCCGCGAGCAGTTCATCGCGGCAAGCGGAGATGTGGTCGTTCTGGAAGTTCTCTTCCTGCTGCTCAAGCCAGCAGTCGAAACGCGCCTGGGCGCGGGCAGCAACTTCCGGCTTCGCTTCACGCGCGCCGCCGTCGAGCGCCTTCAGCAGACGAGCGCGGGTGTCGTTGATCTGCGGCAGGGTATCAAGCGGCAGATCGCGTTCCGCCGGATCCTGCGGCGTCACCAACTCGCCACGCGCGGAAGCGAGACCACGACGGGCATACCAGCCGGCATCGCGCCAGTCGTACATCTGATCGGCTTCGAATACCGACAGATCACGATATTCCTTGGTCAGCGCCTGGGTGAAAGGCGTGCCGCCGCTGGGCTCCGTTGTACGAATCTTTTGGATATCGGAGGTGCAGGCGCTCAACACGGCCATCGCACCGACAACCCCCAGCAGTTTGAAAATATTCATTTGGCTCCTCGCTTTTTTCCCTCGTGGCCAAGCCCGGGCATCCCCGTACGCACGCCGACGACTGTATTTTCCTGTTAACCGGTATAGCGATTGACGTCCCCGGTGATGTCAGCAGTGTCGGCTGACTCATGGTGAACTATAGGTAAAAGGGTACCTAATGTCAAAAACGCAACGACCTGCGCGGGAGCATTGATTCAACCGATTCGATTAGGCGTCCGCCCGCGCAACAGCGACTTGCGATGGCACTTTATGACAACTTGAGAAGCCGTGCCGATGCCCTGCCCCCATTCTTATTAACCACCTGATCCGGCACGAAACTGACTGTCGCTACCCGCAAAGACGCGGCGTCTTTCCCATCCTCGGGCGGCGATGAACCGCCTCGCGCAACCGCGTGATCACGCCATCCGGGTCGCGATGACCGACCGTCGTCATCGCCCCGCATCGCGAACATGTGATCAGCCTCCGCATATCACCGGCAAGCGCCGTGCGGCGCAATCGCTTCCGCATCGGCCAGGCAGGCCTCGAATATCGTCAAAACGGGTCGCCCGAACCGCATTATCCGCCTCCGCAGCCGTCGCAACGCCGCCCATGGCGATGAAAAGTGATCGCACGGCGGCGCACCCGGCCCGCCTTGAACCTTCGCGGACGATCTCATATAAGTGACGCATGTCTCGGCGGCGCGATGGCCGCCCGAGGCGCGGGTGTAGCTCAATGGTAGAGCAGAAGCTTCCCAAGCTTACGACGAGGGTTCGATTCCCTTCACCCGCTCCAGCCCCCTCATCTCGTCATCGCCGCCGCCGTTTCATTCCGCTGTTTCTGCGCAGGACCTCCGCTCCACCGGCGATCGTTTCTTGCCGTATCGCGTGTTGCATACGGCCTTGCTCGGCGCGCCGCGCGCGGGGCGTACCCGCACGCCGGGCGGCGCGGGTAGCGATTTCATCAATACGCGTCGGGCCGCCATCTGATCGCGGCGGTCCAGTGTGCTTTCTACAGCCGGCATGTGCCGCCAGGCTCGGTCGGCATCGCGTTTTCCGCCAGCCCGGCACGTCTCCAGTCCCGCACGTCTATTGGCGTCGCCGCCCATTGCTGCCACAATCGATTGATCTGTTTCGTCTTGCACCCGCGCGGGGAAGGGGCTGGCGACCGACACATGATGATGCGCGATGCCGATCATTGAGCCGACCATCGATTTGGGAGCGGCGCGACCAAAACATCGTGCTGTGCTCGCTCATTGGTCTGAGCTGCGGCAACGTCGCGGAGCCCTTCCGCGGCGGCGGGATCTGGATGCCTGCGCTTTCATCGCCTGTCTCGGCGAGATGATGCTGCTGAAGGTCCTCGAACACGGAGCCGACTATCGCTACGACATCGTCGGCGAACGCCTGCGCGATCTTTTCGGCGTCGCCTATTGCCGCCGCACGCTGCGCGAGATCGGCTTTCCCGATCATCAGATCCTGCTCCAGGAATATCAGACGGTGGTGCGAAGCGGCGAGCCGCTCTACCTCGAGCGCCGGCAAATTTCCGAGCGCAATTTCATCAACGTCACCGTCGGCAAGCTGATCCTGCCGTTGAGCGAAGATGGCAAGGAAGTCAGCGATCTGTTGGTTTGCCTGGCTACGATTGATTGACTGACTTCCTGGGATGACGGCTCGTTCCTATCGCATTCAGCGAAATCGTGGGATAGATTGCTATTTATGGTTAAGAGTTCATTTAGCGTTTAATGCTTTGTTAAGCTGCTGTGGGTAACTTTTGGGAAAACTATAAAAACAAGAGGATTCTGCGCTGTCCTCTGTGGATAAAAGCGGGGAAATCCGCTGGTTTTATGTGCATATCTTAAGCATTGTCAGGCACGTTCCTGGAGCGCATCATTCGCGGCCATTAAGGGCGGGGACAGATAAAAAGCCCGTAAGCAGCCCATGACGCAGATAGCGGCGGCAGTAGTCAGCCGCCACGCTGGTCGCCGCAGTGCCGGGAAATCCGCACGCCGGCCAAAGCAAAACTGGCGACATGAGGCGCAAATATTGAAGCAGGAGGAAAGAGCGCGTGATTGAAGCGCCATCTGCGGTGTCTTTGGGCTCGGCAAGTCTGCTGCGGCTCGACGATTACTGGCGCGCCCAAAGAGGCGGCCGGTCGATGCCGCGTCGCGCCGATATCGACCCGATCGGCCTGAAGCCGATCCTGCCGAAAGTCATCCTCGCGCGCGTCGAGCCGGCCTCGCAACGCATCCATTATACGGTCGTCGGCACGCAATGCGTCGCCGCCGCCGGTCTCGATTTCACCGGCTGCTTCCTCGACGAGCTCGATCTCAGCAACGAAGCGGACACCAACTGGCCGCATATCTATCAGCGGCTGCTCAGCCAGCGCGAACCGATCTTCGGCACCTGCCAGGTCGCGTTGATCGATGGCCGGGCGCGTCCCTATGTCACCGGTCTTTATCCGCTCTGCGGGGACGATGGACGCATCAGCCATGTGATCGAGCTGGAAGATATCATGCTCGATCTCACCGACCGCCGGCTGTTGCAGCCGGCTTTGCCGATCACGCTGCGCAAGCCCGGTCCCGGCCGCGCGCTTGGCTGAACGACGCCAAGCCAATATCTTCGGCGTTGTCGACCCCGCATCGGACAGGCGCGCCATGCGTCCGCCGCGGATTGTCTCGCGCACCATGACGTGATTCCCTTTGACCTGATTGGCTGTGACATGATTCTGCGGCGCCGTGCCCCGGGCGCGCGACTGTTGCAACCGCATCGCGCGGCCGCCGGAGCGCAGCGACAAGACAACTGGGACCTGGACATGCTTACCATTCAGCGAGAGACGCCCCTGCAGGACGCGGTCATCGCCTTGCTGGCGAAATCGGATGCCTATATGGCGGCCCTTTATCCGGCGGAGAGCAACCATCTGCTCGATCCGCAGACGCTGGCGGCGCCTCATATTCATTTCTTCGTCGCGCGCTGGAATGGCGAAGCGGTCGGCTGCGCGGCCCTGGTCATCGGCGAACAGCGTGAGGGCGAGCTGAAGCGCATGTATGTGGATGCGGCCGCACGCGGCAAGGGGGCGGGCCGCGCCCTGCTCGCTTGCATTGAAGAGACGGCGCGGGTCAATGGCATTCGCCTGCTGCAGCTGGAGACCGGCGGCGAACAGCCGGAAGCGCTCGGCCTCTATCGCGCCGCCGGCTTCCGCGAGCGCGGGCCCTTCGGCAGCTATCAGCCCGATCCGCTGAGCCTGTTCATGGAAAAGCAGCTGCAACCGGCGTGATCGCCGCGTAAACGGGGCGCCGGGTGAAACCGGGTCCCGCATGACATCCACCTGCCGCGTGCGTGAGGCGCCCGCCCGCGCGGCCGGCGCCTGGAGCGCGATCCGGCTCTATTGCAGGACGCTGACCGGCATGACGGCATGGAAGACCGGCGTCTTGATCAGGCGCTTCGCCGCCTCGATATCGGGCGCCATCTCGCGATCCTCGTCCCAGAAGGCGACGTCGCGGCGCAGAGCTGCCATCACCGTCTGCAAGTTGGCGCTGGTCGCGACCGGCTTTCTGAGATCGATGCCCTGTGCCGCCGCCAGCACTTCGATAGCAACGATGCCGGCGGTATTGTCCGCCATATCGCCGAGCCGCCGCGCGCCATAGGTCGCCATGCTGACATGGTCTTCCTGATTGGCCGAGGTCGGCAGGGAATCGACGCTGCTGGGATGGGCGAGACTCTTGTTCTCGCTGGCGAGCGCCGCTGCCGTCACATGGGCGATCATGAAGCCGGAATTGAGGCCGGGCTCCGGCACCAGGAAGGCCGGCAGATTGCTCATCCGCGCATCGGTCAGCAGGGCGACGCGGCGCTCGGAAAGCGCACCGATCTCGGCCACCGCAATGGCGATGACATCGGCCGCCATGGCCACCGGCTCGGCATGGAAGTTGCCGCCGGAGACGATGTCGTTGCCGTCGCTGAAGACCAGCGGATTGTCGCTGACGGCATTCACTTCGCGGCCGATCACCTGGGCCGCATGACGCAGCATGTCGAGCACCGCGCCCATCACCTGCGGCTGGCAGCGCAGCGAATAGGGATCCTGCACCCGGTCGCAATCGACATGGCTGGCGCGCAGGGGGCTGCCGTCCATCAACGTCTTCAGCGCCGCGGCAACCTCGATCTGGCCCAATTGGCCGCGCACCTGATGAATGCGCGGATCGAAGGGCGCATCGCTGCCAAGGCAGGCGTCGGTCGACATCGCGCCGGCCACCATCGCCGCCGCGAAGACGTCATCCGCCGCAAAGAGGCCGATACAGGCAAGCGCCGTCGAGGCCTGGGTGCCGTTGAGCAAAGCGAGGCCTTCCTTGGCCGCGAGTTCGATGGGTTTCAGCCCCGCAAGTTTCAGGCCTTCGACCGCGGGCAGCACTTTCCCCTGGTGGCTGACCTCGCCGAGGCCGAGCAGCGTCGCCGACATATGCGCCAGCGGCGCGAGGTCGCCGGAAGCGCCCACCGAGCCCTTGCTCGGGATGCGCGGATAGACCTGGGCGTTCAGCAGACTGACGAGGGCCGCGATCACCGGACGGCGGATGCCGGAGAAGCCCCGCGCCAGGGCATTGATTTTCAGCAGCAGGATGAGATGGACCGCCTCCTCCGACAGCATCGGGCCGGTGCCGGCGGCATGGCTGACCACCAGGCGGCGCTGCAGATCGGCGACCTGGGCGTCGGGAATGCGGGTATGGGCGAGGCTGCCGAAGCCGGTATTGACGCCGTAAGCCGTCTGCCGCCGGTCGATCACCGCCTGCACCACCGCCGCCGAAGCGTCGATCGCCGCATGGGCCGCCGGATCGATGGCGATCTTGCGGCGCGTCTGCAGCAGCTGGCGCAGCTCGGCAAGGCTTAACTGGCCGGGAATCAGGCGAAACGGGGCTTCCGACATGGCGATCCTCTTAAGATGTATATGGTTGTATATACAAGTCAGGCAAAACCGAGGCAAGCGGCTGATGACGGCTTGAGCGAGATCGCCAGCCAGAACCGACTGTGGAGGATTTTGCGCTAATTTTAGAGGATAAGCCCGGTTCTGGGGAAGAAGCCTGGCTGGACGAAGCCGGCTTTCAACGGGCCGATTTCAACGGCCGGGTGGAATTCAGGCGACGACGTCGAGCAGCTTGCTGGCGTCGTCAGGCGACAAGCCGCCCTTTGGTGTGATCGGCTTTGCCACTTCCTGGCGCGCCGCTTCGCCGCGGTCAGCCAGCTTGTTGTAGATCGCCTTGCCATCGCCCGGCTTCATCACCAGGAAGGCCAAGGTATCGCTGTTCTGGAACTGAACTGCCATCATCTTCTCCAGCAATGCCGCTGCCCCTAGAGGGCGACGGCCCGTGCCATCAGCCTGCGCCGTCATGCGGCCAGGATCGCATCTCACACGATAATTCCTAATGCTACCTTAACGCCCCGATTTGCGACAGATGTCTGGTCGCAACTGACCCATAAAATGTCGCAACAGCGCGGCTAGTTTGGCCCGGAAGCCGTTACATCTGTTGCGATTTTACCGACTTCCGGGCAGGGTACCGGGCGGTTCGAAAGCGACGCGCAACACGCATTTGATGGGTGACACTATGGCCAATGATGGCGACTTGGATCTCCGCAGCCTGAACGACGATGATCTCGTTCAGCAGATGCATGACGACCTTTATGACGGCATGAAGGAAGAGATCGAAGAAAGCGTCAATATCCTGCTGGAGCGCAAGTGGACGCCCTATGACATCCTGACCAAGGCCCTGGTCGAAGGCATGCGCATCGTCGGCATCGATTTCCGCGACGGCATCCTGTTCGTGCCGGAAGTGCTGCTCGCCGCCAACGCCATGAAGGCCGGCATGTTCATCCTGCGTCCGCTGCTCGCCGAAACCGGCGCGCCCAAGGTCGGCAAGATGGTGATCGGCACGGTCAAGGGCGACATCCACGACATCGGCAAGAACCTGGTCTCCATGATGATGGAAGGTGCGGGTTTCGACGTGGTCGATCTCGGCATCAACAATCCGGTCGAGAAGTATCTGGACGCGATCGATCAGCATGCCCCGGACATCCTCGGCATGTCGGCGCTCCTCACCACCACCATGCCCTATATGAAGGTCGTGATCGACGCCATGATCGAGAAGGGCATCCGCAACGACTATGTCGTGCTGGTCGGCGGCGCGCCGCTGAACGAAGCCTTCTCGCAATCGGTCGGCGCCGATGCCTATTGCCGCGACGCCGCCGTGGCGGTGGAAACGGCGAAGCAGTTCATGGCGAAGCGCCAGGGCTCGGCCCTTTCCAAGGCCTGAGACACGGAAACACTTTACGTTACCGGCTGAGCCGGTGACGGCAGTCACAGCCCCGCCGGATCGCCCCGGCGGGGTTTTTCGTCCCCTTGTGGCGTCGCCGGCGCAGTCGCATATTCCCTGGATGGAACGGCTCGTTCTGGGCCGTGTGCAGGAGATGCCAATGCGCCGCCCCGTCCCCCAGCCCCCTTTCGCCGCCGCCTCTTCCGGACAGGTCATATTGCCGCCGCCGGCCTCCCCCCTGCCGATCAGCCGGCGCGGATTGGTGCGCCTGGCATTGGGCGGCACCGTTGCCATCGGCGGCGCACTGGCGGCTGGCGGCCTCCTGCCGCTGCACCCCGCACAAGCGGATGAGCTGACGCAGCTCGGTGCGGTCGCGCGCATGAAGAAACTGTCCGGCGCCACGCGTGGGGCCGACACGCGCAGCCTCGCCATCGGCGACAAGGTCTATCGCGACGACCTGCTGTGGACCCGCAGCGGCGGCCAGCTGCGCATCGATCTCAGCGACGGCAGCAATCTCAGCCTGGGCGAGAATGCCGAGGTGACGCTCGAGGAGTCGATGCTGAGCGGTGGCGGCTCGGCCTTCCTGCGCATCATCAGCGGCGCCTTCCGCTTCGGCAGCGGCGGCGGCGAGAAGGCGGCGGCGCCGAAAATCGAAACGCCTTTCGCGGTCCTCAGCCTGCGCGGCACCGAGGTCTATGGCCTGCGCTTCGGCAAAGCCTGGGGCTTCTTCGTCAGTGAAGGACAGGTCGAGGTCAGCAACGATAGCGGCTCGGTCGTGCTGAACAAGGGCGATGGAACGGAGGTATATTCCCGCACCGGCAAGTTCGAACCGGTAAAGAAATGGGGCGCCCCCAAAATTGCCCATACCAAGGCGCAGTTCCTGTTCTGATCCGCCCCGTTCCTCGGCGGCTTGCCAGCGTCATGCCCGGCGGCTAGAAGCAACGAAGCAACGGATTGCGAACAGGCGGATTTGATCGATGGCAACCATTCCCCACGCGACACCGGCTTCGACGGTCATGCCGGCCGGCGGCCGCAACTGGAGCCGGCGGCGGATCTTCGGCTGGATCATCGCAGCTCTTGTCGTGCTGGGTCTCGCCGCGCTGTTCCGCTATGCCGTGGTCGAGCCGCGCGAGATGGGCTTCGCCTGTTCCGAGACACCGCAGCCCTGGTGGTGCGGCCCGCGCGAAATCATCATCCAGGCGCATCTCAAGAACATCTGGGGCATCGTCGCCGTGATCGCCGGTGCGAGCGCCCTGCTGCTGCGCCAGAACTGGGCCGCGCCGATCGCCGTGATCGCCGGCCTTGCCGGTATCGTGCTCTACGATACCAGCCTCGCCAGCCTCGGCTTCCTGCTGGGCCTGCTGCGTCTGCTGCGCAGCTGAGCACGGTCGCGCCGGCGAAGTCCGCGCCGGGAAGTTACCGCGCCGCCGCCAAGGCTGAGCGGTATGGTCGGCCGCGAAAGAAGCCCGGCCAATAGCGGATCCAGGGAAGCGCCATCAGCAGCGCCGCTGCCGCCCAGACCAGCGCCCGGAGATTCTGCGGACCCTCGATGACCGGCACGGCGAGCGAGGCGGCGATCAGGATCAGCGACAGCAAGGTTTCTTCGCGGTGATCGCCGCCGGTGCTGCGATCGCGGCCGGCAATAAAGAGCAGCCCATGCGCCAAAGCGGGTATGGCAAAAGCCAGCGCTGGGAAATCGCGGTAGCGCGCATCGAAAGCGAGGCCGAGCGAAACGACGGCGGCACCCAGCACCGAGACCAGCTGCAGCAGGGTGAGCCAGTCATCGCGGCGGCGCGGATCGAAATGACCCGCGAGGACCGTCGCTACCGAGGGCCGGCCGGCATGGCCCTCTTGCCGCCGCGTCGCGACCAGGGCCGACATGGCGAAGACGGCGGTCAGGGTCGCCACCACCCAGAGGAAGCTTTCAACGGCGACCTCGTACCAGAGATAGGCGACGACATCGATGCGGCGCGTGTAAAGAACCAGCAGGCCGGCCGCGCCCAGCGCCAGGATAGGCAGCAGGAAACCCGCCGGCGGCGTCAGCATGCGGTGACTGGGCAGGATTGCCAGCACCAGCAGCACCAGGCCGAAGCCGAGCACGATGTACCAATCGCCCTGCCAATCGGGATAATTGCTGACCGGGCCGGTCAAGGGGAATTTCTGTGTCCGCTCGCCGCTGAAGACGCCCCAATAGCCGCCGACGGTGCCTTCGAGGTCACGCTTCCAGGGCTGATCGAAGGCCTCGATCATGTTGTAATCGAGGTTGATCGAATTGGCATAGGCGATGAACTCGCGGATATAGCGCGCTTCGTCGACGATGCTGGGCACCGCGAGATCGCGCTCGCGCCCGGCGCTGGGAAAGCCGGTCTCGCCGATCAGGATCTGCTTGTCGGGATAGGCCGCCTTGATGACGCCGTAGATCTCTTTCAGATGATCGACGCCCTGGCCGGACGCGATCGGCTGATCCTCCCAATAAGGCAGGATATGAATGGTGATGAAATCGGCGGCGGCGGCGAGATCGCCGAGCCCCGGGCCGATATTCTTCCGTCCCGGTGTCCAGAACTCCCAGACATCGGCATAGGTGACGGGAATGCCGGTGGCCTCTTTCACCCGCTTCAGCATCGCCGTCAGGGCAATCGGCGTCTGTTCGCCGCGCAGCAGCACCTCGTTGCCGACGATGATGCCGCGCAGGGCCTGCGGATATTTCTTGGCGAGCTCGATCGCCTGGGCAATCTGCTTCTCGTTGTCGGCGGGATTGCGGCCGATCCAGATTCCCATCAGCACCTTCATGCCGAGCTGCTGGGCGATGGGCAGCACCTGGTCGAGTCCCTGGTCGGTGGCATAGGTGCGCACGCAATCGGTGACCGCTTTCAAACGATGAAGATCTTCGTCGATCTGCGCCGCCGGAATCATCAGCTTGGCGTCGAAGGGGCTCTGCGTACCGCGAAACGGCGTATAGGAAAGGCAGGCCAGCTTGCCGTTCGGCGCATCGACCATGGCGACCGGCCGACCAAGATATTGCCACAGATAGAAGCTGCCGATGGCGGCGGCAACGAGGCCAATCAGCAGGGCGATGACCGTGGCGGCGGCCGGCAATCCGGCGGCGCCGGCACGGGGCGAAGACGTCGTCATGGCTGATCCGTCGCGGGCTAGATGGCGGAAGTCGGTGCGGGATCGGCCGTTGCGGTACGCGCCGCATTGGCCAGATTGTCGTCCAGCGCCACCGGCTTGGTCGGCTCGTTGCTGGCATCGATCCGCGCCATCGGCGGATGCTGCTCATGCGGCATCGCGCTGATCATCGCCATCACCACGGCGCAGAAGAACGGCAAGGCCTGCACCAGCAGCAACGCCGCCCACATCGCCGCATCCGGCTGCATCACCCATTCGACGCTCCAGAGGCCATGCAGTGTCTGGCCGATCGCAACCCAGATCGCCCGGAGGGTCCATTCGGTCGGCGTGACGAACTGGTTGATGATGGCGTTAGTGTCGAGCGCCCGCAGCCACAGCAAGGTGGCGGCGCAACCGAGCAGGGCGAGGAAGATCAGCGCCTCTTCCCGCGCCGAGACCAGAGCACGGATCACCGCCGGCGAGTTTTCCATCTTCGGCGTGCGGTGGAACGGCAGGTTGGAGGTGAAGAGCCCGCGCCAGACCGCCTTCGCCACGGCATGCGACAAGGCGAGGCCGGCAATGGCGGCGAGGAAGTTGTCGAGCGCCGAGCAGGGCACCTTGCTGGCATAGAGCCACATCGACTTGCCGACCTTGAAGAAGAACATCCCCAAGGTCACTACCAGGAACAGCGTGAGCGGCGGCTGGATGAGCTGCGGCTTAAGCAGGGTGCCGATCGACCACAGCACGGCCATGGCGACAAAGAGCAGCTGCAAGCCATCGGCGATCCACGGCATCCAGCCGGCGAGGAACTGGTAGCGCTGCGACGGGTTGAGGCCGCCCTGTTTGCTGAACGGCAGCAGGTTGCGCCAATGGCCTTTGAGAATCTGCATGGCGCCATAGGCCCAGCGATAACGCTGCTTGCGATAGGCCTCGAAGCTGTCGGGCATCAGGCCCTTGCCATAGCTCTTCTCGGTATAGATCGCGCGATGTCCCGCCTCGAACAACCGCAATCCCAGCTCGGCATCCTCGGTGATGCACCATTCCGCCCAATTGCCCGCCGCCTTCAAGGCGGAGGTGCGGATCAGCGCCATGGTGCCATGCTGGATGATGGCGTTCTTCTCGTCGCGCGTGCGCATGCCGAGATAGAAGAAGCCGGCATAT
>DATLIX010000083.1:0-4106 GCA_035539215.1 Dongiaceae bacterium
GACGCGATGCGGCTTGGCGGCGTGATCGAGGCGCTGCCAGAGATCGGAGTTCTTCACCGGCTTCTTGTCGGCGGTGCGCCAGCCGTTCTTTTTCCAGCCGTGCATCCAGGTGGTGACGCCGTTCTTCACATACTGGCTGTCGGTATAGACCGCCACCTCGCTGGGCCGCTTCAGCGTTTCCAAGGCGATGATCGCCGCCATCAGCTCCATGCGATTGTTGGTGGTGGGGGTTTCGCCGCCGGAGAGTTCCTTTTCCGTTGCGCCGTAGCGCAGGATGGCGCCCCAGCCGCCCGGGCCGGGATTGCCGCTGCAAGCGCCATCGGTATAGATCTCGACGATCTTCGCCGCGCCGGAGTCTGTCTGTATCTCGCTCATCTGCGGCTGTTTATCCGATTGGCGTAGCGAAGGCTATAGCGCAGTCGCGTCCTGATCAGCCGGTCAGTCCACGCCATAGGCGGCGACGCTGGTCGCCTGCTGGTGGAAGCGCAGCTTGCGCAGGTATTCCAGCGGGTCCTTCGGCTTGACGAAGGCGCCGGGCGGATGGTTCAGCCAGTCATAGAGGCGCGTCAGCAGGAAGCGCAGGGCGCTGCCGCGACAGAGAACCGGCAAGGCCTGCATTTCCGCCGCCGGGATCGGCCGCACGGCGTTGTAGCTCTTCACCAGAAGCCGCGCCTTGGTCACGTTGAAGCTGCCGTTCAGTTCGAAGCACCAGGCATTGATGCAGATAGCGAGGTCATAGGCGAGGAAATCGGTGCAGGCAAAATAGAAGTCGATCAGGCCGGAGAGCCGGTCATCGAGGAAGAAGACGTTGTCCGGGAAAAGATCCGCATGAATGACGCCGATCTCGAGATCCGTCGGCCAGTTCGCTTCAAGATAAGCGAGTTCTTTGGTGATCACCGAGCCGAGACCCGGTTCCACTTCGTCGGCGCGCGCCTTGGTTGCCTCGACGAGCTTGTGCCAGCCTGCCAATGACAGCGCATTGGCGCGCTTGATCTCGAAGTCGTGGCCCTTGAGATGGAGATCGGCAAGCGCAGCGCCCAGTTGCTGGCAATGCTTTTCGGTCGGTCGCCGCGGCCAGACGCCTTTGAGGAAGCTGACGATGACAGCCGGCCGGCCGCATAATTCATGCAGGGCTTCGCCATCGCGCGCCTTGATCGGCGTCGGACAGCTGAGACCCTTGGCGGCCAGATGATCCATCAAGCCAAGAAAGAAGGGCAGATCCTCGCGGGCGACGCGTTTCTCATAGAGTGTCAGGATGAAATTGCCCTGCGTCGTCTGCAGCAGGTAATTGCTGTTCTCGACGCCTTCGGCAATGCCTTTGCAGGAGACGACGTGCCCCAGGTCATAGAGCTCGAGAAAGGCGGCGAGATCGCCGTCAGGAACTTCAGTATAAACAGCCATGAATAATCAAACGCGTCCGTTAAAGCGGGAACGGCCCTTATTCAGAGGAGAGCGCGATTCACGTCTGAAACAGAAGTCTATCGCTTCTGTTTCGGACGATCGTGCTGCCGCAGCCGTTCCGTCATTCCCCCAAGGCCTGACGCGCTTGCCCTGAACCTGTGGCGGGATCAGGCGGTCAGCGCGCGCGGCAGTTTGAAATGGATGGTTTCGGTCGTGACCGGATGCTCATCCATGACGGTGTTATAGCGCTGGTTGATGGCATCCAGCACGTCCTGCACCAAGATCTCCGGCGCCGAAGCCCCGGCGGTGATGCCGACGCTCTTCACCCCTTCGAACCAGTTCCAATCGATCTCCGCCGCTTTCTGCACCAGATGCGCATTGGTGCAGCCGGCGACGCGCGCCACTTCCACAAGGCGGCGCGAATTCGACGAATTCGGCGCGCCGATGACCAGGACCAGATCGCAATCGCCGGCAATCGCCTTCACCGCCATCTGCCGGTTGGTCGTGGCGTAACAGATATCTTCCTTGCGCGGCCCATGGAGTGCCGGAAAGCGTGCGCGCAAGGCGTCGATGATGTCGACCGTGTCGTCGACCGACAGCGTGGTCTGAGTGATGTAAGCGAGGTTGTCGGTCTGCGGCAGTTCGACCTTGGCGACATCCTCGACCGTCTCGACCAGGGTGACCGCGCCCGGCGGCAGCTGGCCGATGGTGCCGATTACTTCCGGATGGCCGGCATGGCCGATCAGGAGGATATGGCGGCCGACATTGTAATGGCCTTCCGCCTCGCGATGCACCTTGCTGACCAGCGGGCAGGTGGCATCGAGGTAAAGCAGGTTGCGGCGCTCGGCTTCCGCCGGCACCACCTTCGGCACGCCGTGGGCGGAAAAGACCACAGGAAACTGGCCCGGAATCTCGTCGAGTTCCTCGACGAAAATGGCGCCCTTGCGCTCCAGCTCTTCAACGACGTGGCGATTATGGACGATCTCATGGCGGACATAGACCGGCGCACCGAAGCGCTCCAAGGCCTTCTCGACAATCTGGATCGCACGATCGACACCGGCGCAAAAGCCGCGCGGTGCCGCCAGATGCAGGGTCAGGTTCGGTTTTTGCATGGTCAGGTTCCCGGTTTCACTTCCCTGGAATATAGAAGTTTCAAGCATTCCGGCAACCGACAATTCCGCTGTTATCACCTGCATTTAGCAGGGCTTTTCAGGATCGATCCGACGATTGTCAGGATAGCCGAGCACAGGCCGGCCGGTTCGCCCGGTTCCGACCCGCCACATGTCCATTTGCGGCTTTCCGCTGCCTGTCGGAAGTGCCGGAATGGGGGCGGCCCGGGCCCTTCGCCGCAGCTTTGGGCGCTTGTTTAACCCTGGCCGGTTCTTTAGAGTTCCGGCGCATTAACCTCGTTCCCCGCAGGGGCGGCCGGGCTTTATCGGCGGGCGCGGAGCGACTTAAGGAAGCGCTACACCGGCGGCCGGGATCGGGCCTGCCGGGCAAGCGCCGGTTACGGAAGCGACGGCAGGGGAGACGTATCATGAGCGAAGCGCAGATTGCCCAGAAGGCACCGTTCAAGGTCGACGTGACGGCCGGCAAATCCTATTTCTGGTGTGCCTGCGGCAAGAGCAAGAAGCAGCCCTTCTGCGACGGTTCGCATATGGGCAGCGGCTTCGCGCCCGTCAAATTCGACGCCACCGAGACCAAGACGGTCTTCTTTTGCGGCTGCAAGCATTCCGGCACGCCGCCCTTCTGCGACGGGACCCACAGCAAGCTGTGACATCCTGCGACGCTATCGCACCCATCTGACAAACAAGGATCGTTGATGAGCCTGTCTCCCGAAAATTCGGTGCCTGACCTTGCGGAGTCGGGCCGAGCCTTCCTGACGCTGCTGCAAGGGCTGCTGCGTCGCAGGCGCTTGCCGGCGATGGCTTTGCTTGCCGTCATGGCAGGCGGTTTGACCGCTTGCGGTTCGAACAGCAAAGGTCCGCCGCCGCCTTGCCCGGGTATCTTCGTTCCGAGCCAAACCCAGTACCTGACGCAATTTGCCGGCAACGGAACGGATCTCTCCGACATCGCCTATGAGGCGCATGTCGATACCTTCACGAGCTATTGCGTCTATTCGGAGGACGAGAGTCCGAATTACATCCGCACCGCGATCAAGCTCCAGCTTGCTGCGACGCGCGGGCCGAAATTCACCGGCGACAAGGCCAGTTTCAAATACTTCGTCGCCATCACCGGTCCCGGCGGCGAGCGGTTGAAGAAAGATGTCTTCGACGTCGACATTGATTTCAGCAAGGGCCAGGTCGGCAACATCACCATCGATGAAATCGACCCGATAAAGGTCTTTCCCAAAGCCAATGAGAACGGCGACTACTACCGGATCTATATCGGCCTCGATCTGACCAAAGAGCAGCTCGAATACAACAAGCGCAATCGGCGCCAATAACGAAATCCAGTGGCGAAAACCGCCGGCCCCAGGGCCGGCGGCTCGGACCGGAAAAGACGGATAGCGGCATTTCATATGCCGCTATCTGTATAAAAATTGCCGCTTGACGGATATTTGTCGCCGGCCCATCCTCTGGCCCGAAGGTAACCCGCTGAGGGAGAGACCGTCCGGTGACCAGAGCGATCATCGGCCGGCGCCGAAGGAGCAACCGCCCCCGGAAACTCTCAGGCAAAAGGACCGCAGCGGGGTCAACACTCTG
>DATLIX010000084.1:0-10702 GCA_035539215.1 Dongiaceae bacterium
AGATCTCCAGTTCGGGCTTCACGCCCAGTTCCTGGATGCGCTTGGCGCCGGCGCGCAGCTGGTTCGGGGTCGAGACATAGATGTAGTCGCTGTCGCCGAAGTTCAGCGTGCCGCAATCGAGCGTGCAGATTTCCGGCAGCAATTCCTCGACATGGGCGAGGCGGGTGATGGCGCCGACCAGGTCCGAGTTCTTGCCGAACTTCATCGGTTCTTCGCCGGGGCCGACCTCAAGGTCGCCACCCATGCCGGCGGTCAGATTGATGATGACATCGGTGTCCGAGGAGCGGATGCGGTCGACCACTTCGCGGTAGAGATTGACGTCGCGGCTGCCCTTGCCGGTTTGCGGATCGCGCACATGGCAATGCGCCACGGTGGCGCCGGCCTTGGCCGCCTCGATCGCCGCCTCGGCGATCTGCTTCGGCGTCACCGGAATGGCCGGATGCTTGCCGACGGTGTCGCCGGCGCCGGTCACGGCACAGGTAACGATGACTTCGTAATTCATGAAGGGCCTCCCATAAGCGAAACTATCGATACGCGGAACGTTTCCCGCATACCCCGATCGGTAACCATCGTCCTCCGCCGGCAATTTGCTCGTTTGTAAAATTTCGACACGGCAATGCTGGTTTCCGACGGAACGGATTTTGCCTTACCTGAGCGCCGGCATGACACCGGCAACATCGCGATAACGCTCGGCGCTGGGCGGTTTTCCGGCCCAGCTGTGGTAGGAGCGGGAAAAATGGGCGGCCGAGCCGAAGCCGCAGGCAACGGTGATTTCCACCATCGACATGTCGGTATATTGCAAGAGGGCGCGAGCCCGCTGCAGCCGCAGATCGAGGTAGTAGCGCCGCGGCGTGGTGCCGAAATGGCGATGAAACAGGCGCTCCAGCTGGCGCAGCGACATGCCGGCGGCGTCGCTCAGCTTGTCGGAGCTCAAAGGCTCCTCGAGATTGGCTTCCATCAGCCCGATCACGCGGGCGAGCCCCGCATGGTTGATGCCCTGACGGATCCGCGGCTCCATGCGCTGCCGGTCATGGGGATCGCGGATCTGGGCATGGATGAACTGTTCGGACACGGCAGCCGCCAGGCGATGACCATGCCGCACGGAGATCAGGTGCAGCATCATGTCGAGTGCCGCGGTGCCGCCGGCGCAGGTCAGGCGATTGCGGTCGATCACGAACAGGCTGTTTTCGGCGTCGACCTCGGGAAACTGCTCGCGGAAACTGTCGAGGCTTTCCCAATGCGTCGTCGCCTTATAGCCGTTCAACAGCCCCGCCCAGGCCAGCAGGAAGCTGCCGGTATCCATGGCGCCGAGATCCACGCCGCCGCGGGCAAGGTCGGTGAGCCAGCGCTTCAAGCGTCGGTTATAGCCGCTCTCCGGCTGGAAGCCGGCGCAGACCACGACAAGCGAATGACTGTGGGCCTCGGCATAGGCGCGATCGGCGACCAGCGCCATGCCGTTCGAGGCGGAGATGGACCGCCCGTCATCGGACAGGACTTCCCAGCGATAGAGCTCGCGCTGCGCCAGCCGATTGGCCACCCGCAGCGGCTCGACCGCGGAGACGAAGGCCATCATGGAAAATTGCGGCAGCAGCAGGAAACCGATGGTCTGCGGTGCATCGCCGGGCAATCCCCCTGACATGGCATGTGAAATAGTCGACATGGGCGGATATGTAGCCCAGCCCATCCGGCATGTCGATAGAGATCACATTTTGCCGGTTTCCGTCATCGCTAACATAACGGCGCAATGAGCGGGAGCGGGCAAGTCCGGCGCGCGGTTGCGCTGCCTAGTCGCACTGCCCGGCCGTGCCGGGCACCCCGCCTCACGTCCATCTCACCTCCATCTCAGAAAAGATCGAAGGCGATCGGCACGCGGATTGTCGCCTGCATGTCCGGCGTGTCATCGGTCACGCCAAGCTGGAGGTCGAGATTGACATTGATGTCGGGGGAGACCCGGTAACCCATGCCGAACAGCAGCTGCCCAAGATGGAGCTGGTCCGACGTCTCGGTTCGTTTCTGACCCTGCGATGTCACGTCCGTCGAGGTTTCGAAGATCAGGTCATATTTGAATCCGAGGCTGAAGGAGAAATCGTCGTTGACCGAGAATCCCATGCCGACCGTTATGCCAAGATCGTCACCGGGATCGACATGGCCGACCTTGACCGCACCGATATTCTTGTTGACGTCCTGCCCGATATTCCACTGGTAACTAAGCGTCGCAAACAGCACCGCCGGATCGGTCGGATAGAGCAGGGTCAGGCTGGGCTCGAGACTGTAGAAACCCGAACCGGTGGCCAGTTCTTCATCGACGCCCTGACTGTCGCGCTTGATATCGAACGGTCCCTGGCCGGTCGTCGTCTTGAACGTGAGATTGCCGACAAAATACGGCGGGCGATCGTTGATCTGGTAATGCGTCGCCAGCTCGATGTCGCCGAGGTTATTGCCTGTCAGGCTCGACTTCCGCTGCAAATCCGGCTGTCCCGATTGCGGGATCAGGAAGGTCAACTGGTCCGAGCGATATACATAGGGGACTTTGATGTCGACATCCCATCTGGAGGTGATGCCGTAGCGCGCCGTTATGGCGGGTTCGACCAGTTCACGATCCGCTTCCGACGCCTCGATGACGCCGATCAGCACGGTGTCCTGCAGCGATACTCCGCGGAAGGTCAGCTTGTTGGTCGAATCATGCAGATATTCGATGGAGGGCTCGAGGATCAGGTGGCCCGCTGGCGTCAACACGCCGCCCTGCTCGGAAATCACCGTCACCTGTGGCCGTTCCTGCTTGGGTCCCTGGCCGACCGGCTGGCTCGGCGTGCTCGTGTCGGCCTGTTGCGGTGAACCGCTCGGCGCCGGCTTATCGGCGCGATTGTTGCCGATGCCGAGGCCGCGAATCGAGTCGAGATTGAGTGCATTGATGGATTGCAGCTCCTGGTGCTGATCATTGAGCATTTTCTGCTGCTGATCGATTTTTTGCTGCTGGTCCTGCACCACCTTCTCCAGCGCCTTCAAGCGCTGGTCGAGGTCGGTATCGTCGGCCCGACTTTCCTTGGCGATACCCATGACACAAAGGCAAGACAGCACAAGCGGTCCATAGAGACGCCGCATAGTTCCCCCCCCCAACGCGATTTATATCGCTGTGTGAGCCATCGCTTGTTGCGATAACGATTTACGTCCTTCGGCTCTTGGCGCCATTTCCCATAAATGGCGATGTCATTTCCTGTCTTGCTCTAAACTCGAATTCCCTATTTGAAGATGGCGCTCGGTATCCCCGCCGTCGCGGCGCGGGCATTGGCGATCTCCGCCATCATTCCCGCGTGCAATTGGCTGAAGTTGTTGATGGTGAGGTGAGCATCGACCGTCTGGGTGATCTGCCGCCCGGTGGCGCCGTTGATTAGAAAGGCGTGCGTGTTGCCGCCATCGATCTGGTTGATCGCCAGTGATACGCCGTTCTGGTCACTGATCAGGAATCCGGTGGCGCCATTCTTAAGCGCGACATTGAGGTTGCCGTTGGTGATCTGCGACATGCCATCGATCTGGGACGCGATCGTCGGATCGGCGATCGTGGTCTGCCGGCTCATCGAACCGTCGGGATTGAGGTTAAGCACCGTCTCAGCGACCATCGGTCCATTCACATAGACCCGCACAACGGCGCCGAAGTCGAAATCAACGCCCGCTATGTTGATGCCGCCGCGAATCTTCTTCAGCTCGGTGGTGCTGACGACCATTGCATCGCCGAAGGGATTTGCCATTTCGACAGCGCTCGCGATTGTCGGATACGCCGTGGTGCAAAGCGCCACGCCAACCAGGCCAGATAGCGACAGTCGCTTTGCCCTGCGGCCGATAGAAGCTTTCCGGGAGCCGTCTCTGTGGGATCGCTCGTACAACATATCAACCCTCCAGTACTCAAAAGACTTCCTTGCTACCGCCGCCGGGCAGCGAGAGGTTGTAGATTGTCAAATTCGGATTCTGACGACCTGAGCCCAGCGGCGATTTTGGCCGTCCGCGCCATTCCTGCGGATCATTGAAATGATTCTGGGCGACCTGGTTCGCATTGCGGACGGCAAAGACGATTCCATCCCGCCATTCCGACATGAAGTCCTTCTGCGTCATCACCTTGTTGCCGCGCGCCGGATCGCCGATCAAGACGTAACCGGCTTCGACGCCCTTCACGACAACGAAGTGCTTGTAGTTCTTCCATTCGATCAGCACGATGACGGGGACACCGACGCGCGCCACCTTGTCCAGAGAGACGCGAAATCCATCCGCCTGATAGCCGAGGGACTGCAAATACTGCTTCATCTCGAAAAGCGAAAATCCTTCGCGATTGATCTTTTCCTGATCTCCCATGGCGTACATGGCATCGAACACGGTCCGCTCATCCGTCGGTCGCTCAAGATGGAAGGTGAGCAATGTCGCCAGAGCAGCGGACCCGCAGGAAAAGTCATACTGCTGCCGGACGACGGTCTGGAACGGCATGTCGCGATAGCTGACGACTTTGACATGCGCCTCTCCGGAGATGCCGTTGGTCAGTGTGATGCTGTCGGCCCTGGCGACGGGGGATGACGGGCAGAACGCCAATGCCGCGATCACGGCAATCGCAAAAGCTGCCGCCGGCATTCCGTTGCCATTTTTTTTGCCGCGGACGCTCTCGGACTTGGCGTAAACCGCCAGCCTGCGCCGAACCTCTTCGGGCACGGCGTCATTGCACTGCAGGTACTGCATCTAATCGCCCTTCCTCGGTCTTCTGATCCGCCGATGGCGGAGCCGGTTTTTATCGGCGCGGCAAATTTCTCTACTGCAATGTCAGGTTCAAACTCATGATGCCTTGAACATTTGCCATTGGCGCGGTGTTGACGACGACATTCGTCATGCCATGCATATCGGTAAAGGCATTGTTGGAGACGGTGACATTCCCCGCGACCACATCGCCGCCGGCTGTAATCGAATTGTTCTGATTCGTTGCCGTGGTGTTTTGGGTCGAGCCGCTCGACAGGATGACGTTGTTGGAATCGGTCGTTGCGTTGTCGCCGCCGCGCATCGTGGCCAGGGAGGCGGCCGGTATCGCCGTGCCGAAAGCATCCTCTGCTAGGCAGGTCGATGTGCCGGCCAGCGGCGAGAGCGCGGCTCCAATGAGTGAAAGTGCGATGGCGGTCCGACAGAGATCCCGCAAGTTTAAGCAACGCATCGCCATCTCCATAAAAGGAGAAGCGTCAGCGAGATGACTACGATCGACCGTCCGACCACTCCGGCCTTTGGGGGCAACCGGATAATAAACGTGGCCTCGTCGAAACTAGGCTGAGGATTTGCATCCGTGATTCAGCACTACAGCGCGGGACACACGCCGGCCATCTCCTGACGCTTCTTAAAGTGTCAAATATTGTGGCTATTGAACTTGCCACTAGTTGATCGTGACCGTGCCGACCGCTGCCAGCGACACGGCCTGCTGGGCGACGGTGCCGTTACCGGTATTGGCCGATGACATCGTCACGCCATGGTTGTCATGGATATCGCTGACAGTGGCGTTGCCCGAATAGACGGGAATGGAGAGGACGGACAGCGAGGCGCCATTGGCCGTTGCCGACAGCTCTTGATACGACACCGCATCGTTGCTGGTGTTGTAGGATTCGCTTGTCGCGCTTCCCAGAATCGCTGTCGCGCTGCTGGAAACATAGTTGTAGCCGTAGTCGGAGAACGTGTTCTTCGGGTTGGCCGAAGCAGCACTCGCACCCAGCACGGTAAGAGCTGCCGCCGATGCGGTGATCAGTATCTTCCTCATCTTCTTGCTCCTCTTTTCAAAAGTTCGCCCCAACAAGGTTGGGCAAGTGATCACCAGCAGTTGCTGGCGCGGTGGCCACGCACATGACCACGTATGGATAGAAACATCGGCCAGATGAAGCGTCATCCTCCGAACAAATGATGTCCTCGCATTTTTTTGATTGTTTCATTGGAGCATCGCCAGGCGATGTCGTTTCGCCGCGATGCTGCGAAATAATCCGCGTCCGCGCATGACACAGCACATGAAAGCGAGAACGTCGGTCCGCGGCGAAATTGACGATGGAACATCGCATTCAACCGGATGAACATTGAAGACAGGGAGGAGAAAATGGGACGGCTGTTGCGTCTTTGGGGCGTTGCGATACTTGCCTTTGCGATCTCTGCGGCAGCCATGGCGCAGGAGGCATTCCAAGCCTACGCGCATCATGACTATGCTGACGCATATAAGGGCTTCGAGAAGCTTGCCTCGAACGGCGACTTGAACGCAATGAACAACCTTGGGCTGATGCTCGTCAACGGGCAGGGGACGACAGTCAATTACGGCGCCGCTGCCGACTGGTTCGAAAAGGCGGCCAACCAGGGCCATCTCAGTGCGATCAACAATCTCGGTACGTTGTACGAACTCGGCCATGGCAGGCAGCAGAACTATCAGATGGCCGCCCAGTACTACCGGTTGGCTGCCGATCGCGGCATGGGCGACGCCCAGTTCAACCTGGCGGCTCTCTATGAGCAGGGGCACGGCGTGGCAAAGGATCCGATGCAGGCTTATATCTGGTACGGTCTGGCAGCACGGTCGGGCGATGCCGACGCCAAGGCGGCGCAAGCGAAGGTCAAGTCAGACCTGTCGGCGAACATTCTGGGGTCCGCGGACGCCTTCATCAAGAGCTGGCAGCCTACGTCGAAGTGATGCCGGCAACAGCAGCACCGGCTGTCATGCAGATGAATTGATGGCGATCGACGCACGCAGCAGCAGGTGAATAAGGTCGGCTTGTCGCTCGACATTGGTCTTTTCAAAGATATGGCGGAGATGCGTTCTCACCGTATTGAGGCTGATCGTCAGCATTTCGGCGATTTCGTCGATGTGATTTCCATTGACGATCAGGGTTGCGATGCGCGCCTCGGCATAGGTCAGCTGGAACAACCGCTGCAGGGCGGCGATATCGATCGGTATATGACGATTGGCGGTGACGACGAAGAAGGTGAGGGCAGCACTTCCCGGCAGGCTGGTCGGAACCTCCGCCATGACAACGAAATGAAACATTTCGTTCAGCGGTTCGGGCAACTCGATGAACTGGGCTGAATTCGGTTGCCGGTCCATGCGGCGGCACGGATTGAATTTCGACGCCGCCAGCTTTTGCAGATGAGGCAGCAATGTCGGGGCCGTCCTGATCAATTGATCCGCGACGAGGTTCAGGGTGGGAAATGAGGAGGTGGTGCAGAACGTAATGACGCCGATGGGCAGCCGGTTGAGAACGAAGTCGGCCGTTGTTGCCGTCGCGGAGATTTTCTCGATCAGCGACCGCAGGCGAATGATCTTGGCGATATGCGGCAGCAGCGCATCAAGCGTCGCCTGGCTTTCATATGTCCATGTCTGGCTCGGCAAGAGACCGATGACGATATAGGACATGCTGTCCACGTCTTTGTCGCAAAGGCCGATGACGGCGTGACGGACATCGTAATCATGGATTAGGCAAGGCTGGTCTATTGCGACCTCGATTGCGCTTGGCCGCGCCAGCGCGGACAAGCGATGGATGACGGCGGGGGCAATGATGGTGCCGACGCGTTCAAGATCGAGTTCGTTGAGTGCCGCAGCTTGGGCTTTCACGCCCGGCTGGGCAGGTAAGCGGATGCTGAGTGCCTTGAATCCCCAAAGCCGGTCGCGTTGTCGCATGTGTGCGTGAGTGGCCACCACGGCCACGCTGCCTGGCAGGGATTGCAGGATGTTGTCGAGAAAGCGCGACCATCCTTCCGGCGCATCAGCCACGTCATAGAGACTGCTGATCAGGTCGGCGCTTGTATGAATAGTTATATTTTTTTCGCTGTCTTCAGTATCAACGCCGGATGTTTCAATCCGATGCGTTTCTGCCTGCGTAAGAAGAACTTCACGCATGGCTCCCCCCTTTGTGACCAACCTCCTGTCTCGACGAGCGCGACCATTTGGCCTTGAGAGGCTCGCAGGCTTTTTATGCCCCCAAAATGGTAAGCACAAAAAATAACCCAGTCGGCGCAAAGTAGCCACAGAAATTGTACAGGCCATGCGCGTATCAGCGAGGGTTTATTAAAATGTAAGGAGGTGGTGTATCGGCGGACAGGTAGTTAGAGATCGATTTATTTTTGAAACTCACATCCGTCACGCAAACAAGTGAGATGACGGTATCGATATCCAGCAATCGGCTTCTCTGGCAGGCCGCTTTGCATGCGCTAGCGCTGATACCGATAGTACATCTGCCACCCTCTGCTGCCCTCCGACCGGGGGCGTCGTCGCGGCGGGCTCTTCGAAGAGCGGAATCCGGGAAGTCGCGACAACCGTGATGGATCGGTGACGCGTGGCCGTTGGGGGGGCCTAGCATCCGCCGCTCACATCGCGCTCGGGCATGGCGGTTGGGCCCCCGACGCGCGTCCGCGGAACGCCGATCAAGCAGTCGGCCGCCGTTGTCCCAGGCGTGACGCGCGTGGCGCCGAGGGCGCACAGGAAAGCATTCCGATCGATGTGGATACAGCGGTTCGGCCGTTGCAAACCAATTGCGCAGCTCATTCGGGATAACCCCGTGTCCGAGCTGGAAACGGGCGATCGGAAAAAAAGCGCCGAACTCACACCGCTCCGGGCTCGGCCATGTCTATTTCTGACATCATCTGTCGGATTTATGCAAATTGGACTCTCGCTGGGGGGTATCCTGTGCGAAGCTGGTCTGAGCAAGCGGACCGCGCAAGAAGGGGATGTCATGCCGCGGCTATCGCAGGAACTCGATCCGCAAATACATGGCTTTGCGGCAAGTTCCGATCGCCTCTTTTCGGCCGCTTACGATCTGCTCCCGCCCGCCGAACAGCGCCGGCTCTATGATGCCTGGTGTCGGGAATGGAGCGGGCCGCGTCCCGTCGGCGTCGCTGCCGCCGACCTGCTGGTGCCGACCGCCGATGCCGAGATTCCCGTGCGCCTGTATCGGCCGCGCGACGGCGATGGCAGGCTCGGCATCGTGCTCTACATGCATGGCGGCGGCTGGATCCTCGGCGATTGTGACAGTCATGACCAGGTCACCTCGCGCATGGCGGACGCGATCGGCTGCGCGGTTCTCAGCGTCGCCTATCGATTGGCGCCCGAACATAAGTTTCCCGCGGCCTTCAATGACAGTTATGCGGTGCTGCAGTGGTTGATGGAGGCCGCCCCCGCTCTGGGTCTCGATTCCGGCCGTCTCGCCGTGGCGGGAGACAGCGCCGGCGCCGCTTTGGCTGCAGGAATCTGTCTCGCTGCGCGCGACCGCGGCGGGCCGCGGATTCGCTTGCAGGCATTGATATATGCCGGGCTGCGGCTGCATCGTCCGAGCGCTGACGACGTGCAGAGTCCGGGATTGAGTTCAGAAGCGTTGAACGCCTATGCGCGGGCCTATTTGGCAAAGCCGGAAGACGCTCTTGATCCTTACGCGGCGCCGCTGAACGCCGTGAGCTTTGCCGATTTGCCGCCGGCTTTCGTGGCCTCTGCTCAACTTGACGTGCTGCGTGAGGACAGCGAAATCTATGCGCAAAAATTGCGCGAAGCCGGCGTTCCGGTGACCTATCGTTGTGGCGCCGGTCTGCCTCATACTTATCTCCGGACCATCCATTTCTGCGACGCCGCACGGACGGAGTTCCTGGCCGTCTGCGCGGGCCTGCGGGAAGCCTTGCGATGAACCGCTGCAGCAGCGCATGTCGGAAGCTGGAGGCTATGGGTCGCAATAAGAGGGGACATGGCGACAAGACCATGACAACGGTCGAAATTGCCTTAGATCGACATTGCAGTGTTAACGGCTTGGTGCATATTATGCATAAAGGCTATGCGTCAGCTGCAATCGAGCCGCTGTGAAGGAGTGCGCAGCGGCTAGGGTGGGGACCAAAAGAAATTCGCAAAGAATTTGCAGAGGAGGCCTCGACAATGGTGTCGCGGTGCTTGGCAAAGAGGGAGGAACTACGAATGAGTGATTGGGATGATCTCACAGCGGCAGCGATCGCGGGCAAGTTGAACCGCCGCGATTTCCTGTTGCGGGCAAGCGCACTGGGCGTCACCGCCGCGATGGCGGGCACGGCCCTGTCGCGCACCGCGCTTGCCGACACCCCGAAGAAGGGCGGCACGCTGAAATTGGGCCTCGCCGGCGGCAGCACCACGGACAGCCTCGATCCGCGTACCTACACCGATACGGTCGCTTTCAACGTCGGCTACCAGATCATGAACGGTCTGCTGGAAGTCGATCCGAAGAAGCAGATTCAGCCGGAACTGCTGGAAAGCTGGACGATCGAGCCGGGCGCCAAGAAGTGGGTCTTCAAGGTGCGCCAGGGCGTCACCTTCCACAACGGCAAGACCCTCGATGCCGAGGATATTCTCTATTCGCTCAACCTGCATCGCGGCGATTCCAAGTCGCCGATGGTCGGGCCGCTGAAGAATGTCACCGACGCCAAGGTCACCGACAAGAACGAGATCACCATCACGCTGGCGGAAGGTGACGTCGACCTGCTCTACGTGCTGGCCGACTATCACCTTCTGGTGGTGCCGAAGGACTTCACCGATTGGTCGAAGCCGATCGGCACCGGCGCCTATGAACTGGACGCCTGGGAGCCGGGCGTGCGCGCGGCGACGAAGCGCGCCAAGGGCGATTACTGGAAGGCCGGTCGCGGCAATGTCGACGGCATCGAGATCACGGTCATCAACGACGCCGCTCAGCGCATGAACGCGCTGATCACG
>DATLIX010000085.1:0-7818 GCA_035539215.1 Dongiaceae bacterium
CGTCGACTTCTTCCCGCTGCCCAATCCGGTGATCGGCGGGCCGGCGGCGCGTATCATGAGCCTGCGGGACGGGGCGAAGAAGATGTCGAAATCCGACCCCTCCGATTACAGCCGCATCAACATGACCGACGATGCCGATGCCGTGGCGCTCAAATTGCGCAAGGCGAAGACCGATCCCAATCCGCTGCCGGGCCTCGAAGATCTCGACGAGAAGGGCCAGCTGAAGGCGGAGATCGAGGCGGCGCGGCCGGAAGCGGTCAATCTGCTGTCGATCTATGCCGCCCTGGCCGACCGGCAACTGGCCGATGTGGTGGGCAGTTTCGAAGGCAGGGAGTTCTCCGCCTTCAAGAAGGAGCTGACCGATCTTGCCGTCGCCGTGCTGGGCCCGATCGGTGCCGAGATGAAGCGGCTGCTCGACCACCCGGCGGAAATCGACGCCGTGCTGGCGGATGGCGCGGCCCGGGCGAATGCCATCGCCGAACCGATTTTGCGCCAGGCGGAAGAAATCGTCGGCTTCCTGCACGTCTGATCCGGAAATGCTCGCTGCGCCGGGCGGGCTTTCACCATTGCGTGAAGCCGGCCCGTTGCGCGCCGTGCTTTCCGCCGCTTCGGCGTTTCTTCAGCCGGGGACTGGCCAGTTTTCTGAAGCCTCGCGGTTCCGCCGGGAAGACTGCCCGACCCGGCCTTGGGCGACCTTGCCGTCGCAGCCGTGAGTCTCTATGTGATAGCGCAGATACAAGCAGAGGTGGCGGCATGCCCAGTGATCCCTTTATCGATGCCAGCGGCGCACCCAAGGCCGGTGGCCGGCGCCTGGACGGCGGACGTTTCCGCCTGATCAAGTGGGCGGTCGGGATCATCGTTGTGCTGCTTTTGGCCTATTACCCGATCGGGATGATCGTGGTGCACAAGATCGACGACGATCCGGATTTCAAGGCTGCGCCGGCGCCGAACGGCGCCAGCCAAGCGGTCGCCGTCGAAGCGGCGCTGATCGATCGCGAGGTCAACGGCAATGGCTGGGTGTCCAACGACCCCTTCTTCCTGCCGGGTTCGTTGCTCGACAACATGCCGAACTTCCAGCAGGGCATGCTGCAGGCGATGCGGCGATTCACGCTGGAGATGCAGGACCAGATCGGCCGCTCGCGCGCCTCGAGCAGCATCGATCCCGATCTGCAGAAGGCGGTCGGTCTCCTCAACTACTCGCCGACCGTCTGGCTGTGGAATCCGAGCGTATCGCTGGCGCCGGCGCAGTCGTCGGAGGCGCAATACCGCGCCGCGATGCGGGCGTTGCAGAGCTATGACGACCGGCTGGGCCGCGGCCAGGCAACCTTCGAGCCGCGCGCCGACAATCTGATGATGACCTTGGACGGCATCGGCAAGGATCTCGGCGATGCCTCCAGCGAAATCGAACGGCAGATCGATGACAATTCCGGCAACTGGCTGGATTTCCATGCCGACGATGTCTTCTACAAGACCAAGGGCCTTTCCTATGCCTATGGCATCATGCTGCGCGACCTCGGCATCGACTTCAAACAGGTGCTGCAGGAAAAAGGCGCGACGGCGATCTGGCAGCGTCTGGTCGGCAGCTTGATGGAAGTATCCGCCTTGCGGCCCTGGGTGGTGGTCAATGGCCGCCCCGATGCGCTGCTGCAGCCCAATCACCTCGCGGCCGAAGGCTTCTACATCCAGCGCGCCCGCACCCAGCTATATGAGCTGATCGACATCCTGCAGAAATAAGCGGGCCTTATATGCGCCCATGCGATCACCTCATACGGTGACAGCAGCAGGGAAAAAACGGGGCCAAATCCATCGCTGCGCTTTCCAGGCGAATCGCATGGGCGTAGGGTGAAGCCGGCCGTGTCATCCTGCCGAGTCGGTTTATGTGCGTCGTCGCTGGCGATCCAGCGTCGAGGTTACGCGGCGGCGGATGAGCGGTTGATGACTGGTCTGCGAAGGGCCTGCCGTCAGTGAGGACCGTGCCTGTGGCGCTTGCGCCCGATGGTCGTCGCGATGATGGCGACCCATCGTCTTTGCCCCCGAACGACCGCACGCGGAATGACCTCGCGGCACCGATCGGGTGGGATTCTGTTATCTGCGGGCGGCCTCGCCGCCGGCATGAAAACGCCGCAGGGGCATGTAGGACCGAAGTGAAGCTGGAGCGCGATGGTTTCAGGTTGAAGCAAGAAGGCTCAACCTGAAAACTGAATCGCCCTCTATCATTTTGAAAAGAGCCGGGATGGGAGCGCATCATCGCCTCATCCGGCGAAGCGGGCGCTGAAGCGTCGCCGCCTGGAACGGGCAGCGGCGCGAAAAGTCGGGGTTGGTGGGATGTTGGGCGCCCTGTTGGACTGGCTGCTCAGTTTTCAGATTTATCTGCCGATCGCTGAGATTTCCATCAGCGTGCCCTTGCTGCTCGCGCTGGGCGGGGGCGTCGGCTTTCTCTCCGGCCTGTTCGGTGTGGGCGGCGGTTTTCTGCTGACACCGCTGCTGATCTTCATCGGCATTCCACCGGCCGTCGCGGTCGGCACGCAATCCAATCAGGTGGTCGCATCCTCGGTCTCCGGCGTGCTGGTGCATTGGGGCCGCGGCAATGTCGATTTCATGATGGGCGTCGCTCTGCTGATCGGCGGCGTCTTCGGCTCCAGCATCGGCATCGTGATCTTCTCGCTGCTGAAACATTTCGGCCAGATCGACGTGGTGATCGCCATCTCCTATGTGGTGACCCTGGGGGCGCTCGGTCTGCTGATGCTGGTGGAATCGATCCAGGCGTTGCGCCGCGTGCGTCGCAAGGCGCCGCCGCGCAAGCTGCACCAGCATACCTGGGCGCATGGCCTGCCGTTCAAGTTCCGCTTCAAGAAGTCGCGGCTCTATATCAGCGCCCTGCTGCCGATCGCGATCGGCGCCATGGTCGGCCTGATGTCGGCCATCATGGGTGTCGGCGGCGCCTTCATGCTGGTGCCGGCGATGATCTATCTGCTCGGCATGCCGACCAGCGTCGTCATCGGCACCTCGCTGTTCCAGATCATCTTCGTCTCCGGCTATGTCACCATCCTGCAATCCTGGCAGAACCATGCGGTCGATATCCTGCTGTCGCTGCTGCTGACGGTGGGTTCGGTGGTGGGCGCGCAGATCGGCGGCCGGGTCGGCGTGCGCCTGCCGGGCGAGCAATTGCGCTTCCTGCTGGCCTCGCTGATCGTGCTGATGGCGCTGCTGCTGCTGATCGAACTGGTCCGGCACCCGGCCGAACTCTATGCCATCACCACGCTCGGGGGGCTGCATTGAGCCGCGCGGTTTCGTGGCACCGCCCGATCGGCTTCGCCCTTCTGGCGACGGCTCTCTTGGCGACGGCCTTCCTGGCGCTGGCGGGGCGCCCGGCCGCGGCGAAAAGCATCGTCGCCGATATCGATCATCATCTGATCGCCATCACCACCGACTTCTCCGGCGACGAGGTGCTGATTTTCGGCGCGGTCGATCAGCCGGGCGATGTCGTCATGGCACTCTGGGGGCCGCTGACCCAGGTGCAGGTGCATCGCAAGGAACGCGTCGCCGGCATCTGGATCAACCGCCAGATGGTGACCTTCGGCGACGTGCCGAGCTTTTACGGCCTCGCCTCGTCGCGGCCCTTGGCCGATATACTGACGCCTGCCGCCCTGGACCAGTATCAGCTCGGCGTCGGCCGCCTGCAGATCAAGACGCTGTCGGCCGATAGCGATACCCTGCAGGAGGTCGGCGACTATCAGCAGGCCCTGCTGCAGCAGCGCGAAAAGGCCAGCCTCTATGCCGACAAGGTCGGCCGGGTGAATTTCATCGGCGATACCCTGTTCCGGGCCAATCTGCGCCTGCCGTCGACCGTGCCGACCGGCAAGTTCCTGGTCGAAGTCTATCTGGTGCGCAATGGCGAGATCGTTGACGCGCAAACCATACCGCTGGTGATCAGCAAGGTCGGATTCGGCGCCGATGTCTATCGCTTTGCCAACCGGCATGGCTTCGCCTATGGTGTGGTCGCGCTGATCCTCTCCCTCGCTCTGGGCTGGTTGGCGCATCTGATCTTCCGCCGGAGGTAGGCATGACGGCTGACGCTCCTGAGGTAGGCTCCGCGCCGGCCGCGTCGGCGACCGCGTCGGAAACGGCTGCGGAAAGTTCCACCGGCCGCATCTTCCTCGTGATCATCGACGACTCGCAAGAGATGAAGGCGGCGTTGCGCTATGCCTGTCGGCGGGCTGCCAAAAGCGGCGGCCGTGTCGCCATGGTGCATATCGCCGAACCGACCGGCTTCCGCGAATGGCGCGGCGTCAGCGACCTCATCCGCGACGAGGCGCGCCAGCAGGCGGAAGCGATCATGCAAAAGACCGCGGCCGAAGTCTCCAAGTTGTCCGGCAAGATGCCGATCCTCTATTTCCGCGAAGGCAATCGCCGCGAAGAACTGATGAAGCTGATCGACGAGGAGCTGAGCATCTCCATCATCGTCCTCGGCGCCTCCACCGGACCCAAGGGACCCGGCCCCCTGGTCGCCGCCCTCAGCGGAAAATATGTCGGCAAACTGCGCGTTCCCCTGACCATCGTCCCCGGCCACCTCACCGCCGAGGACATCGAACATATTGCCTAGCCGGCCCCCGCTCTACATCTGACCTTACCCATCGGCCCGGCAGCTTCTGCCGCTTTTACTGGTATTTGAGCCGCGATTGCCCATCAAAAGGGCGGCGGCCGATATGGCATGGCCTTTGCGTTAGACCTCTCGACAACTGCGTCATTTCGTGGACCGGCAAATCGAGGGCCGCAGCATGGCTGCTTCAATTTATGGATCACAGGTTCAATCGGCCGCCCAGAGCCTGGCGGCCTATCTGCAGGCGTTGCAGGCCAAGGCCAATGGCAATGCCGCAGCCAATGGCAGTGCGGCGACGGATGGCGCGGCGGCCAGCAGCGCCACCACCGCCGCCAATAGCGCCGGCACCAAGACCGGCAAGGACCCGGCGCAGCAGATCAGCAGCCAGCCGCTCGACGTGGTGACGCTTTCTGCCGAGGCGCAGCGCCTGCTGGCGAATGCCCAGGCGCCCAGCATCGGCCCCGGCAGCCTCGCCACCTACCTCAACACCAGCAATTCGTTCGATGGCACCAATTCCGTCAACGGCGCCAACAGCGATCCCTTCAGCAGCGGCTATGAAGGGGCGATCGCCCAGTTCCGCCAGTGGCTGTCGCAGCCGCTGGGACAGCCGGTGCCCTATACGGGCGACCAGGCCGCCACTGACGGCAGCAAGAACGGCACCGACAGCGCGCAGACGAAGTCAGGCGATGCGGCAGGCAGCGCCGGCCCGACGGCAACCAGCTCGACGAGCAGCTGATGGCCGTCGGCATCGGCGCCTATAACGCGGCGACAGCCGCGGCAATCGCGCCCGCTCTTACCGATCCGGCGTCGTCTTCCGCGGCGTCTTCGGGCAGCGCGTCGTCATCGACCAGCAGCAAGACCTCCTCCGGCAGTTCCACCGGCAGCGCGGCTTCGAGCAGCAGCGGCGACCAGGTTTCGCTTTCTCCCCAGGCGCAGCAGATCGTCTCGGCCGCCAATCGCGGTGCCCTGGTTTTCGATTCGCAGGGCGCCACGGTGGGCGGCAAACGGGTTGCCCTGATCGACATCATCGACAGTACCGACGGCACCTATACGGACACGGAACGCGAGGCGGCGGTGCGCCAGCTCAATCAGCGCGAGACGGCGGGCTTCCGCTGGTCGGCGCCGAATTCGCAGGATCCGACAGCGCTCAAGCAGTATTACGCGACCTATCTCAGCTATCTCAACAAACTGTCGCCGGAAGAGCAGAACAGCTCGCGCTACAAGGGCGAGATCGATCACGCCAAGCAGCTGATCAAGGATTCCGACCGGCAGATCGCCATGAACAATATCCAGAGCTTCACGCTCGCCAGCTATTCCGGCGACAGCATGGGGCTGTTCGGGCCGCTGATGTCGAAGATCAGCCAGCAGATCTCCCAGCAACTGGCCGGGTTGCCGAATACCAACCTGACCACCACCGCGCGCTTCTATCAGGCCATCACCAACCTGCCGCGCACCGCCGATCAGGTTCTCGCCTCGCCCGATCCCGCCGGCGATAGTTCGGACAGCGGCGACGGGACGTCTTCGAGCGGCGGGACATCCGGCTCGCCGACCAGCGGCGGCGTCTCGGTCCAGGCCTGACCGCCAACAAGCGGACCGCTAACAGGCTCAACGACCCACAGGCGGACCGGCCAGAGCCGCTTTCCTCACGGCAGCATCTTCAGCGCGGCAGGCCGAAGACTTCCTGTGGCTCGTCGAAGCCGCGCAGATCGTATTTGCCGAGCGAAACCAGTTTGCTGCCGCAGGGCGAGGCGAAGGCGCGCGAAGCCAGCAGCACTTCATCCAGCGGCCGGCACAGATCGCCGATCCGCGCCGCCAGGTTGACAGCCGGGCCGATGACGGTGAAATCCAGCCGCGCGAGGTCATGCGAGACGACGCCGATATTGCCGTAAGTGACGGAGCCGGCATGCAGGCCGATGCCGACCTTGAGCGGACGCTTGCCGGCGCTGGCGCGCAATTCGTTCAATTCGACGATCGCCTCCAGGGCGCCTTCGGCGGCGGCAAGGGCGATCTGACATTGGCTGTCGCGATCGAGATCGTCGCGCATCGGGAAGATCGCCAGCACGGCATCGCCGATGAATTTCAGGATCTCGCCGCCATGCTCATGCACCGGCCGGGCAACCGCGTCGAAATAGTCGTTGAGCAGGGCAATCACTTCGTCGCGCGGCAACTTGTTGCTGAGCCGGGTGAAATCCCGCAGGTCGCAATACCAGACGGCGGCGGCGATGGTGACGCCTTCACCGCGCTGAATGGCGCCGGCCAGCACCCGCTGACCGGGATCGCGGCCGAGATAGACTTCCAGCAAGGCGCCCGCGAGACGCCGCGTCTCCAGCATCTCCACCACCATGGCGAGGATCGGCACGATCGCCTCGAAGGCGCTCAGCTGCGCGTCGTTGAAGCCGCCGGGCGCATCGGTGGTGATGGATATGCTGCTGCGCACGATGGCGCCGAAATTGAGCGCGAAAATCGCGTAGTCGGTGGCACCCTGCTCGCGGATTTCGGTCAGGATGGGAAAATCGAACTGCGCGTCCGGTCCCTCCAGCCGGCGGCGGATGCGCTTCATGCCGAATTCATAGAGCAACCGGATCGGGCTCTGGGTATAGGCGGCGGTGCTGAAGGTGGAGATGTCGCGCGTCACCGTGCTGATCTCGGTATCGCCCCGGTTCCAGGCATAGCCGATGGCGGCGATCTGCGGATGCAGGGTCCGCTGGCCGACATAGAGGCGCAGCAGCGGGAAGCCGGATTCGGTCAGCTTCTCGACCAGCCCGCCGAGGAATTGCTGCATATCCTTGGCCGAGCTGCCGTGTTCCAGCAGCCAGCGGAAAGTTTTTTCGACCGCCGGGCAGGCCAGATTGCCGGCCGCGTCGCGGGCGCAATCCTGGCCCTGGGCCACCGCTTCCCGCGCCAGGGCACGGCCCAGCATTTCGCCGATATCGGCCTGCCGGGCGTGTTCCAGGCCATTTCCGCCTAGCCCGGTTTCCGGGGTGGGGTCATCGATCGTCAGCGTTCCGGCCTCCCGGTCCTCCGTGATGTCGCTCATAACCATAACCATTTTGCGGTTGAAGCGGACAGGTCAATCAACCATCTTCGACTCATGATATCTCGTAAGAGATTAGCGGAGCTATGTAATGTTCATCCAGACAGAAGAAACCCCGAATCCTGCAACCCTGAAATTCCTGCCCGGCCGGACGGTGGTGCTGCAGGGCACGGCCGATTTCGAC
>DATLIX010000086.1:0-6109 GCA_035539215.1 Dongiaceae bacterium
GTCGACTCGGCTGGGAGTAATGCCATTGCAGCGCCCTCCATGGTCGGCCCCTGGGCGCCTAACGCGGTGGGGTCAGGCCCCAGGATTTTGATGATGAATCAAAGGACCCCACCAAATGTAGAGTCTCAGATTTGCGACTCACGTGCAAGGGCTCTTTTTAAGAAGTTTTAACTGCGCGAACCGTCCCGCTTCGGGACTCAGCCGGCCGAGCGTTCGGACAGGGCGGCCAGCTTCGTTTCCAACTCGGCCACCCGCTTTTCAAGGCGAATCTGCTCTTCGCGGGCAACCTGCGCCACCGCCTTGACCGCCTCGAACTCGTCGCGGCTGACCAGATTCATGCGCCCGACGATGCGTTCGAGCTGCTGCTGCAGGCGCTGCTCCACTTCATGGCGCACACCGCTGAACGAACCGAGGGCGCCGGTCGCGACTTTGGCCAGATCATCGAGCAAGCGGTTATCGGTCTGCATCTTCAAACTCCTGCAACATGTTCCCTGAATGGCGCCGTTTGGCTCCCGGGATGGTAACTTGCCGCTGTTTCGGCTCTCCCCTATATAACGAAGCTCCCGGGTATAATGAACCCCCGCTCTGATGAACCCTGGCGCGACGAGTATTCACCATGGCTGCCGACTCGACCGGCTATTTCGTCTTCCCCAATTTCGATCCCGTCGCCCTGCATCTGGGGCCGATCGATATCCGCTGGTACGCGCTGTCCTATATCGCCGGCATCCTGCTGGGCTGGTGGTACTGCCTGCGTCTGATCAAACTGCCGCCGCAGCGTATCAAGCGTGAACAATTCGACGACCTCGTCACCTGGATCGTGGTCGGCATCATCGTCGGCGGCCGGCTGGGGCAGGTTCTGCTCTGGGATCCTCGATACTATTTCACCCATCCGCTGGAGATCGTGCAGGTCTGGAAAGGCGGCATGGCCTTCCACGGCGGCCTGATCGGCGTCATCCTGGCGATGTATTTCTATGGCCGCAGCCAGAAGCTCGGCTTCTTCCCGATTGCCGATGTCGTCGCCTGCGCCACGCCGATCGGCCTCTGCCTCGGTCGTATCGCCAATTTCATCAACGGCGAACTCTGGGGCCGTGTCACCGATGTGCCCTGGGCGATGATCTTCCCCAATCCGGCGGCCGGCGGGTTGCCGCGTCATCCGAGCCAGCTCTATGAAGCGGCGCTGGAAGGCCTGGCGCTTTTCCTCGTCATGCATGTCGCCTCGCGCTCGCAGCGCATCCGTGAATCGACCGGAACCCTGAGCGGCATTTTCCTGATCGGTTACGGCATCGCCCGCAGCTTCAGCGAATTCTTCCGCGAGCCGGAGGTCAATCTCGGCGCCAATGCGGTGACCACCTGGGGCCAGATCCTGTGCATTCCGATGATCCTGTTTGGCCTCTATCTCGTCCTGCGCGGCCGCAAGATGGCCGTGCCGTCGTGAGCACTGCCGCGTGGTGACGGCCGAATCTGAACCCGCCCGGCAGATGCAGGCTCGTATCGCCACGCAGATCCGGTCGCAGGGCGCAGTGACCATCGCCGATTTCATGCGGCTTGCCCTGACGGCGCGCGAGCTTGGCTATTATGCCAGCCGCGATCCGCTGGGACGTGACGGCGATTTCATCACCGCGCCGGAAATCAGCCAGATGTTCGGCGAAATGATCGGCCTCTGGTGTATCGATACCTGGCATCGCCTCGGCATGCCGGGCAGAATCAATCTTGTCGAGCTTGGGCCCGGCCGCGGTACGTTGATGGCCGATGCCCTGCGCGCGGCTAAACGTGCGCCCGATTTTCTCGCGGCGATCGATCTGCATCTGGTCGAAATCAGCGAACCCTTGCGGCAGCGGCAGGCGGCAAACCTGCAGGCCTATCGGCCGCATTGGCATGACGGTATCGAAAGCCTGCCGTCCGGCCCGTTGCTGGTGATCGCCAATGAATTCTTCGATGCCCTGCCGATCCATCAATTCCTGATGACGGATAAAGGCTGGCGCGAGCGGGGCATTGCTCTGGAAGCGCAGGACAGCTTTGCCTGGACCTTGCTGCCGCCGGGGCCGCAACTGGCGCTGCTGCCGCCCACCTTGCGGGCAGCGCCCGTCGGCGCGATCGTCGAGGTATCGCCCGCCTCGCAGCGTATCCTAGGTCTGCTGGCGCAGCGCTGCCTGGAAACGGCGGGGGCTGCGCTGATCATCGATTACGGACCGGCCGCCAGCGGCTTTGGCGATACGTTCCAGGCTTTGCGGGCGCATCGCTATCATGATCCCCTGCTCGATGTCGGCGATGCCGATCTCACTGCACATGTGGACTTCGCCACCTTATCACGGCTGGCGGCAGCCGCCGGCTGCAGCGCGTTCGGCCCCGTTTCGCAGGGTGATTTCCTGCGCGGTCTGGGGATCGAGACGCGCGCGGCAATGTTATCGCGGCAACAGAGCGCGGACATGGTAAAAGAGATCGGCGGGGCGCTGCACCGTCTGATCGATGACGATGCGATGGGGAAGCTTTTCAAGGTTGTGGCGATGGCATCGCCCCAGGTAACCGAACTGGCGGGATTTGCATGATCGAAGCGGCAGAACTGAGCGGATTGGCGGGCATTCGCCATGGCTTCATGACGCGGCAAGGCGGCGTCAGCGCGGGACTCTATGCGACACTGAATTGCGGCATCGGCTCCCAGGATGCGACGGATGCGGTGCTGGAAAATCGCGCCCGCGCGGTGGCGGCGATCGGCATGCCGGCGGGATCGCTGGTGACGGCCTATCAGGTGCATAGCGCCAAGGCCGTCGTAGCCGAAACGGTCTGGCCGCGCGAAGCAGCGCCGCAGGTGGACGGCATCGTCACCGCCAAGCCCGGCATCACGCTTGGCATCCTGACGGCGGATTGCGCGCCGGTGCTTTTTGCCGATGAGCGCGCCAAGGTGATCGGTGCTGCACATGCCGGATGGAAGGGTGCCATTTCCGGCATCCTGCAGCAGACCGTGGCGAAGATGGTGGAACTGGGGGCTCGGCCGGCGCGGATCAGGGCCGCCATCGGTCCTTGCATCGGTCAGCTGTCCTACGAAGTGGGACCGGAGTTTCCGGCACCCTTTCTGGCCCAGGATCCCGCCCAGGCACGCTATTTCATCCCCTCGATCCGCGATCAGCGATATATGTTCGATCTCGGCGGCTATGTACGCGACCAATTGCGCGCCCTGGGCCTTGTCGCCGTCGAACTGATCGGTCGCGATACCTGTGCAGAGGAAGATCAGTTTTTCTCCTATCGCCGTACCACGGTGCGGCAGGAGCCGGATTACGGGCGCCAGATCTCGCTGATCGGCATGCCCGCCTAAGTCGTTGAAAGCAGCTTTATAGCGGCAGGCGCAGGCTGGCGCGCAATCCGCCCAGGGGTGAATCGCGCAGGGTCAGATCGCCGCCATGGCTGCGCATGATATCGCGGGCGATGGTGAGGCCGAGGCCGGTGCCGCCGGTTTCCGTGTTGCGCGATTCCTCCAGGCGAAAGAATGGCTTGAACACCTCTTCACGGCGATCCGACGGAACGCCCGGCCCGTCGTCATCGATCAGGATGTCGACGCTGTTGGAGCTTTTCTTCAGGCTGAGGCGCTGATGGCGCGCATAGCGGTGGGCGTTGCCGATGACATTGGTCAAGGCGCGTCGGAAGGCATCGCGCCGCAGCGGCAGGATGAGCTGTTCCTCGGCGACATCGACATCGATCTGGGCGCCTTCGCGGCGGGCATTGGTCACGGTTTCATCGATCACGCCGATGAGGTCGGTGGGGAAGGATTGCTCGGTGCCTTCACCGCGGGCAAACGCGAGATAGGCGCCGATCATGCGTTCCATATCGACCACGTCGTTTTTCAGCTCGGCGATTTCCGGTGTATCGCCCATCATCGCCAGCTGCAATTTCATGCGGGTAAGAGGGGTACGCAGATCATGGCTGACGCCGGCCAGCATCTCCGTGCGCTGGGCGATCTGGCGGCGGATGCGGTCGCGCATCAGGTTGAACGCGCGGCCCGCCAATTCCACCTCGACAGCGCCACCCGGCCGGAAGTCTTCGACATCGCGGCCCTTGCCGAAATCATCGGCCGCCTTGGCGAGATGCTTGATCGGTTCGACCTGACCGCGCATGAACTGGGTGGCGATGGTCAGCAACGCGACCGAGGTGCCGACCATCCACAGGAAGAACACATAGGTGGTCGAGCTGAACAGCCGGTGCCGGTTGACCAGCACATGCAGGACGCCATTGGCCAGCTGCACATGGATTTCGACATATTTTTCCAGCGAGCGGCTGTCGATCAGGAAAGGCAGGTTGAGCCGGTCATGCAGCGCGCTGGCCAATTGGCGGTCCACCAGATTCTGCCGCATGATGGTGGGGTCGTTGGGCAGGATCTCGCCGGGCTTGTAGGTGAGCGCCAGCTTCATGTTATTGGCGGCGATGCCGAGCAGATCGATATCCGGATCGGGCGAGGCCTGTTGCAGGTTGGCCGAATGCGGCAGCAACTGGATGGTGGCGGAAATGTCGCCGGCGACCGCCTGCGCCAGGCGCCGCGTCACGGTATCCCAATGGCTGTCATAGAAGACCCAGGCGGAAACCACCTGCAGCAGGACCAGCGGCGTCACGATGATGAGGATTGACCTGCCCAGCAGCGAGCGCGGCAGGATGCGCTCCAGGCTGGTGATCGTCTCTGTCAGATACTCGCTCATGCGCCGAACCCTGATTGCCCGAATCTCAATCGCCCAAATCCTGGCAGCTTAGTCGGGCTGCAGCACATAGCCGCGACCGCGTACCGTCTGAAGGTAGCGCGGAAACTTCGGATCATCTTCGATTTTCTTGCGCAGACGAGTCATCTGGATGTCGATCACGCGGCTGCTGCCGATATTGCTGCCCATGTCGGACAGTTCCTCGCGGGTCATCGGGTTGCCCGGGCGCTCGGCCAGCTGGCCGAGCAACTCGGTTTCCGATTCGGTCAGGTAAACCAGCGCCCCGGCCCGGGTCAGCCGCCGGCGCTCGAGGTCAAAGACGAAGGCGCCGAACTTGATATGGCGGGTCGGCGTCCTGGCCGGCGTGACCGGCCGGGCCCGCTTCAGGATCGCCTGGATCCGCAACACCAGTTCGCGCGGTTCGAAGGGTTTGGCGAGATAGTCGTCGGCCCCCACGGAGAGACCCTTGATGCGATCCTCGGATTCGCCCATGGCCGTCAGTAACAGGATCGGCACATGGCTTTCCTGGCGCAGATGTTCCGTCAGCTGCAGCCCGGTCTCGCCCGGCATCATGATATCGAGAACCAGCAGATCGAAGGTCACGCTGCTCAGCTTGTTGCGCGCCTCCGAGGCATCGACGGCCGTGGTGACGCGAAAGCCCTGATCGGCGAGATAGCGGCCAAGAAGATCACGCAGGCGCCGGTCGTCGTCCACCACCAGGACATGGGGTGGCGTCGCCTGCTCCGCATCTGGTTGCAGTTCCTGCTCGGTCATCTCAGCTCAACAACCCCGGTCAACGTCTCGGCTCCGCCTTGCCAATTCCGCCGGCGCACGATCAGCGGGCGCCGCTGGCGCGAAACTTGGCGCGATCGGTTTCGTTGATCATGCCCAGCATCACCTTGCGGAAGCCGTCAACCGCGTCGGCGCCGGCGGCTTTATAGGCCCGGGCGACCAGGGCGCGCTGCTCCTCCGTCAGCTTGCGTTCGAGATCGGCGCCGAGCTCCGTCAGGCTGAGCAGGCGCTGGCGCCGGTCGATGGTGCCGGGGCGCTGGACGATGAAGCCCTGGCGGACCAACTGGCTGAGGACCCGGCTGAGGCTCTGCTTGGTGATCTTCAGGATATCGAGCAGGTCCGAGACCGTCATGCCGGGGTTACGGCCGACAAAGTAAATGACCCGGTGATGGGCCCGGCCGAACCCGTATTGCGCCAGGGTCTGGTCGGCCTTGGCGGTGAAATCGCGGTAGGCGAAGAACAGCAGCTCGATGCCCTGGCGGAGATCGTCTTCCCGGAGGAAAAGCGGGTTCGCGGGTGATTTTATGTCAGCCATGTTGACTTATTTTTCCGAATGTTTTAAATCTGGGGTCCATTAAGATCACTTTATAACCCTATACCCATCCCCGGTTTGGAGTAATCCCTGATGAGCATCCTGC
>DATLIX010000087.1:0-8104 GCA_035539215.1 Dongiaceae bacterium
ATGCCGGATTGAGCTTCGCTACTTCACCGCATGCAGCGCGAAAGATGTATCGATCGAGGCGATATGATCGATATTCTGCAGGCATGATTTGACGAAGCTGTCATAGGCTTCCAGGTCATTCACCTGCACCCGCAGAAAATAATCGCGCTGCCCCGTCATCAGGAAACATTCCTTCACCTGGGCCGTTTGCTGCATCGCCTGTTCGAAGGTGGCAATGGTCGAAGCCTGATGATTGGCGAGCCGCACCTGCACGAAAGCCGTGATCTTGCGCCCCAGCTTGCGCATGTCGAGTTGCGCCGTATAGCCGGTGATCAGCCCGTCCGCCTCCAGCCGTTTCCATCGCCGCAGACAGGGCGACTGGGAAAGCCCGACGCGCTCCGACAATTCAGACAAGGTAATGCGGCAGTTCTCCTGCAGCGCGGCGAGGATGCGATGGTCGATATCGTCCAAATCCGGATTGGCAAATTTTTCCACGAATGATCCAATCGAAACAATTTTATGCCATTACAGTCCCATGAAAGGGTGTAGACGGCAAGATATTGTGTTGAATTTGCTATATCATGGCACGTAATGCTCGGGTGCCGAATTAGCCCGACCCGACCCATCCAGCGAGGCTCGCCATGAAACAGAAGCAGCTCTATCACAAGCGCCAGATCGGCTCGCACCAACTCAGCCCGCAGACTTTGATGATGAGCTACGGCTATGATCCGAAGCTCTCCGAAGGTGCGGTGAAACCGCCGCTGTTCCTCAGCTCTACCTTTGTCTTCTCCAGCGCCGAAGACGGCGCCCGTTTCTTCGACATCACGTCCGGCCGCGTGCGTCCCGGCGCCAATGAAGCCTCCGGCTTGGTCTATTCGCGCTTCAACAATCCCAATCTGGAAATGCTGGAAGACAAGATCGCCCTGCTGGACGGCGCCGAGGATGCGCTGGTCTTTTCCAGCGGCATGTCGGCCATCGGCACCACCGCCCTCGCCTTCCTCAAGCCCGGCATGTCGGTGGTCATCAGCAAGCCGATCTATGGCGGCACTTCATCCATGTTTGCCTCGCTCATTCCCAATCTCGGCATTCACGTGGTGCCGATGACCGATGGCATGAGTGTCGCGGGCATCACCGAAGCGCTTAACGAAGCCTCGCGCCACGGACCGCTCGGCATGGTGCTGATCGAGACGCCGGCCAATCCCACCAATACCCTGGTCGATATCGGCCTGGTCGCCGGACAATGCCAGCAGCATGGCATGCGTGACGGGCATCGCCCGGTCCTCGTGGTGGACAATACCTTCCTCGGGCCGCTCTACCAGCCGGCGATCAATTTCGGTGCCGATCTGGTCGCCTATTCAGTCACCAAATACATGGCCGGGCACAGCGATCTGGTTGCCGGCGCGGTTGCCGGCAATGCCGAACTGGTACAGACCGTGCGCAAGATGCGCGGCCTGCTCGGCACCCAGCTTGACCCGCACAGCGCCTGGCTGATCGGGCGGTCGCTGGAAACCCTGAGCCTGCGCATGGAGCGCGCGAACCAATCCGCCCGGCTGATCGCCGAATTCATGTGCAAGCAGCCGATCGTCGAGGAAGTGAATTACCTCGGCTTCCTGGAAGAAGGCTCGCCCGAGGCAAAACTCTTCGCCAAGCAATGCAAAAGCGCGGGCTCGACCTTCTCTTTCACCGTCAAGGGCGGGCGCGAACAGGCCTTCAAAATCCTCAACCGCTTCCAATTGATCAAGTTGGCGGTCAGCCTCGGCGGCACGGAATCCCTGGTCTGCCATCCGGCTTCGACCACCCATTCCGGCATTCCGCTCAAGGAACGCGAGGAACTCGGCATCGTCGAGGGCTCCATCCGCCTTTCCATCGGCATCGAGGATCCGGACGATCTGCTGGCCGATATCGAGCAGGCCTTGAAAGTCGTCTGACGGATGTTAGCTGGGTAAAATAGGCGATTGATTGTCATGAGGAACTGAGGCGATGACGAGTGCTGGCGGCCGGGCGGCATCGAAGACAGCGGATGACCAATCACCCCTCGCGATCGAGGTTCTGCGCGATCTCGAACGCAAGGTTCTCTGGCTCTCGACACAGATCGTCCATCACGCGAACCATGAGCGGGAGAATGTCGACGGCCTGAAGGTCGGCGGACATCAGGCGTCTTCCGCATCGCTCGCCACCATCATGACAGCGCTCTATTTCGCCGTTTTGCGGCCGGAAGACCGGGTTGCCGTCAAGCCGCATGCCTCGCCGGTCTTCCACGCCATCCAGTATCTGCTCGGCAATCAGACATTGGATAAGCTGAAAGACTTCCGGGCATTGGGCGGCGCACAATCCTATCCCTCGCGCACCAAGGATACCGATGACGTCGATTTCTCCACCGGCTCGGTCGGGCTCGGCGTCGCGATGACATCCTTCGCTAGCCTGGTGCAGGATTACATCCATGCCCATGACTGGGGCCGCACTGGTGGTGACCGTCACTGGCCCGTCGGCCGCATGATCGCGCTGGCGGGCGACGCCGAGCTCGATGAAGGCAATATTTATGAGGCCCTGGTCGAGGGCTGGAAACATGGACTGCGCAACACCTGGTGGATCATCGATTATAACCGCCAGAGCCTGGATGCCGTCATTTCGGCACCCTTGACCAACAAGCTCGTCTCGACCTTCGAGAACATGGGCTGGCGGGTGGTGACGGTGAAATACGGCAAGAAGCTGCAGGCCCTGCGCCAGCGCCCCGGCGGCGAGGCGATCATGGACTGGTTCGACGCATGCGATAATGATCTCTTTTCGGCGTTGACCTTCCAGGGCGGCGATGCCTGGCGCAAGCAGTTGCTGGCGGATCTCGCCAACCCCGCCAGCCGCGCACTGATCGCAACCATGGATGACGCCGAACTGGTCGCCACCATGACCGATCTCGGCGGCCATTGCCTGGAAACCGTTCTGGAAGCCTTCCAGGGCATCGACACCGATCAGCCGGTCTGTTTCATCTGCTACACGATCAAGGGCCGCGGCCTGCCGCTGGCCGGTCACAAGGACAACCATGCCGGCCTGATGACACCGGACCAGATGCAGGCCTTTAAGACCGCCAACCACATCGTCGACGGCGACGAATGGTCAAAGACCGCCGGGCTCAACCGCTCGACCGAAGAGCTGGACAGGTTGCTGCGGCAGGTGCCGTTCAATGCCAGGGGCCGCCGGCGCCTGAGCGCCCCGGTCATCGACGTCGGCCCCCTGCCCTTGCCGACGATCCGCGGCGAGATGTCGACCCAGCAGGGTTTCGGCCAGATCCTGGCGGAGATCGCCCGTGGCGGCAGCCAGCTCGCCGAGCGCATCGTCACCACCTCGCCGGACGTGACGGTCTCGACCAATCTCGGCCCCTGGGTCAACCGGCGCGGCGTCTTCGACCTCAATCCGGTCGAGGACGTGTTCCAGTCACGCAAGCTGATGTCGGGGCAACGCTGGTCGAAGGGACCGTCGGGGCAGCATCTCGAGCTTGGCATAGCCGAGAACAATCTCTTCCTGATGCTGGCGGCTCTCGGGCTGTCACACGAGATATTCGGCCAGCGCCTGCTGCCGATCGGCACGCTTTACGACCCTTTCATCGCCCGCGGCCTCGATGCTTTGAACTACGCCTGCTATCAGGATGCCCGCTTCATCCTGGTGGCGACACCCTCCGGCATCACCCTGGCGCCGGAAGGCGGTGCCCATCAATCGATCGCCGCACCTTTGATCGGCATGGCGCAAGACGGCATCGCCAGCTTCGAGCCCACTTACGTGGACGAGCTGGCCGCCATAATGGAATGGTCCCTCGCCTATATCCAGCGGGCGCCCAAGGCGAAGGACGACGGTACGGCAGCCGATGCCTGGCTGCATGAACGCGACGGCGGCTCGGTGTATCTGCGCCTGTCCACCCGATCGATCGAGCAGATCATCCGGCCGATGACGCCGGAACTGCGTGCAGGTATCATCGCCGGCGGCTACTGGCTGCGGGAGCCCGCCGAAGGCGCCGAGCTCGTCATCGCCTATACCGGGGCCGTGGCGCCGGAAGCGGCAAGCGCCATGGGCGAACTGCTGGGCCGCTTTCCTGGCGCGGGTCTGCTGGCGGTCACCTCGGCGGACCGGCTCAATGCCGGCTGGAAGGCGGCGCAGACCGCCCGCCAGCATGGCGATGAAGCGGCAGTGTCAGCGGTCGAAAATCTGCTGATGCCGCTGGCGGGCAAGGCCCGCATCGTCACCGTGCTCGACGGGCACCCGACGACACTCTCCTGGCTGGGTAGCGTCTATGGCCATAACGTGCAGGCTTTGGGCGTGGAGCATTTCGGCCAGACCGGTACCATCCCCGATCTCTATGCCCGCTATCGCATTGATGCCCAGGCGATCATCGAAGCGGCGCTGGCACCGATGCAACCGCGGCAGCCGGCGTATCGGCGTTCTCAATCAATTTGACAAGTGCCATCAGCGTAGCGGCAGCAGGTAGTGATACTCGCTGGACCGGCTGCGGTCGTTGAGGAGTCTTTCGCCCGGCTGCCGGACGAAACCGAGCTTTTCATAAAAGCGCTGCGCCGCCTTGAAGCGGCTGTCGGTCCAAAGCTCGATGAAGCCTGCCTGGCGCTGGCGCGCGACCGCCTGAACGATCTGGAACATCTTGGTCGCAAGGCCTGAGCCACGAAACTCAGGGCGCAAATAGACCCGTTGCAGTTCGATTCCGGCCGCATCTTCCGCCGGGAGAAAACCGCAACACCCGACGATGTCGCGCCTGGCATCATCGCCCCCGCACGCATGCCATTCGGCGACCCAGAAGCGGCCACCTTCGGCCTCGAAGCTGCTGCGCGGTTGCTTCAGCTCGGGAAAATCCGCATCGAGATCGAAGACGCAGCCGGGAAATTCGCCCATGATTGCGGCAACGATATGGGCCAATCCCGCGGCATCGCTATCCTGTGCCTGGCGGATCGCAACCTCTGGTCCGAGGGCCGGACGCTGGACGCGCGCGGCATGTTGCATCGAGCCGATGACAGTCTTCCCTGCGGCACCGCGCTGCAGGCCGGCGACCGGGTGTCCTCCCGCTATATCTGACTTGTTGCGATCAACTTCCAGCATGACATCCCCCAAGAGCCACATGACTATCTTGCGACAAGTGATATGGCGCTGACAACTGGTCATCGTGATGGCGGTCTGCCCGCGAACTTCGCCATAAAACGGCGCCGGTTGGTTCCGGCGCCGTTGCTGCAGGTAAGCAGAGATCGCTTGCTATCGGCTTACGCCACGACGACTTCGGTTCGCTGATCGATCAATCCGAGGACCTGGCGTTCGAACAAGCGCCGATAGCGGCCATTGGGGCGCTGCACCAGGCTGGCATGGTCACCTTCCTCGATGACCCGTCCCTGCTCGAAGACCATGATGCGCTTCAATGCACGCACGGTGGACAGCCGATGGGCGATGACGATGGCGGTGCGGCCTTCGATCAGGCGTTCGGTCGCCTCCTGGATCAGCGCCTCGGATTCCGAATCCAGGCTCGATGTCGCCTCATCGAGAATGAGGATGGGTGCATCCGCCAGAAAGGCCCGCGCCAAGGCAACGCGCTGCCTTTCACCGCCCGAGAGCTTGATCCCGCGCTCACCCACCAAAGTACTGTAGCCGTTGGGCAATCGCTCGATGAACTCATGCGCATTGGCAAGCTTCGCCGCGGCGATGATCTCGCTCATCGTGGCCCGCGGGTTCGCATAGGCGATATTCTCCGCCAGGGAGCGATGGAACAGCACCGGCTCTTGCTGAACGATGGCGATCTGCTCACGTAACGAAGCCTGGCGGCAGGCAGCGATATTCTGTCCGTCGATGCGGATCTCGCCGCCCTGAATGTCATGCAGCCGCTGAATAAGCTTCACGAACGTGCTCTTGCCGGAACCCGAGAGGCCGACCAGAGCCAGCTTCTCGCCCGCCGCGATCGAGACCGAGAGCTCGCGGTAGAGCGCCGTGGCGTGGCCCGGATAGTGGAAGGTGACGCGGTCGAATTCGATCCGGCCCTGCGGAATGGAAATAGCGCACGCACCCGGCCGGTCGGCAATCGCCGGCAGCTCATGCTGAATCTCAACCAGCTCCTCCATATCGTTGACGGAGCGCTGCATGTCCCGGATATGCACACCGATATCACGCAGATACCCATGGACCACGAAATAGGTCGTGAGCACATAGGTGACATCACCCGGCGTCGCCAGGCCGCGCCACCACAGCCAAAGAGCCAGCCCCACCACGACGAGCCGTAACAACAGCAAGGCAATCAGCTGCGTGGTGCCGTTGGTGGTGCCACGGACCCAGGTGCGGTGGGTTCGCCGGCGCCATTTCGCCATGACCTTGGCAAGACGCTCATCCTCGCGCGTCTCGGCGCCGAAGGCCTTGACGACGGCATTGCAGCTGACGGCATCGGCCAGCGCCCCGCCCATGCGCGTATCCCAGGCATTGGAGAGTCGTGCCGCCGGGCCGACATAAGCAATCGACAGCAGCACCGTGAGGAGGACGAAAGCGACTGCGCCCATAAAGATGGCAATGCCCATGACCGGCCACCGCCAGCCGAGCAGAAGGGTGGCGCCAAACAGCACGACGAAAGAGGGCAACATGGCGATCAGGAGGGTGTCGTCCAACATGTCGAGCGCCCACATGCCGCGCGTCACCTTGCGCACCACAGAGCCGGCGAAGGTATTGGCATGCCAGTCGCTGGCGAAACGCTGCACACGGGCAAAGGCGCCGCCACCGACATCGCACATGACGCGCAGCGTGAGCTGGATGATGGCCATGAAGCCGAGATGCCGCAGCACCAGCATGATGCCAGCCAGCACCACCATCATGCCGAGGGCCAACAGAGCCGCGTCCAGGGCTGCCGCACGACTGGTTTCGGTCGTGGCGACGGCATCGATCAGCTTGCCGGCATAGACCGGCACCAGCAATTCGGTCACTGTCGACAGAGTCATGGCGATAGCACTGGCCCAGGCCCAGCGGCCATGCCGCCGCCAGCTGGCAAAGGTGAAACCGAGAACCGCGCGGAACGGCCCGGCCCGGCGCCGTAATTCGGCGAAAGCGGAAAACATGAAGATAACCCCCGCATAAAACTGAGAGAGCGGGCGGCCCGCCGATCTTTTGGTCGGCGCTGGACGCCCCACAATCCAAGAAACCAAGTCGAGACGAAAGGCGATGAACCTGCCGTGCCATCCTGCTGGCACCGGTTCTTCTCCCGACGATGAGCGCTTTTAGGTGATCGGCTGTTCAGCCAATGGGCACAGGGCGGATCGCGCCTTGTGTAAGACCCGACCTAATGTCGCGGCCGCGGGAGAGCGAAGCGAAACATTCGTGTATCCATTCAGCCCTCCCTCGATAAGTTTGAATACCTAGGCCATCCTTATACGTGCAGCGAACCGCTCTGGCAAGAGCTCCATGCCGAAAAGCGACAACGAGGAGACATGCATTCCATCTCACTGCCGGAGACGTTGCGCTTGTCCTAGCTCGCGATGCCGCCAACATCTACCGTCTTGCCATGGGCTGCTTCAGCACCGCGCCCAAAGCTATCTGACAATCCGGCTCATCGGCCTGATCCTGCCGCCTGCGCTTCAGGCCGATCTGGATATCCCAGAAACTGATTACGGGTTGGGCGGCGGGCGGCTTGCAAAAATAGAACGAGGGCCCGTCCGAATTCGTCTTCATCGGCAGCGCTCGTCAGCACGTCCGCGATCTTGAAGATATATTGGGCGTTAGGCGCATCAGCTCGGTAGAGGCTTGCTGCGGCTGCGAGAAGAGAGCAGCCACGAGCCATCACGGCGCGTCTTCAAAATCGCCTCCGCCCTGAGATACTTATCCTCTTTCTTGCCTGATCGCAGCGTCGCGGGCTCGCAACAGCCCATCAGCGACGGTCGCATAACCGATGCCCGGTTCGCGCAGAAGTATGGGGACTTTCCGGCTGCCGTCGCCGGCACGATAAGTTGACGGAGACCGGCAGCTTGACGGCGACCAACGTGCCGGCGGCGGGTCCCGTCTCTCGGGAACCGGCTTTGAAACCGTTTTTTCCCCGGTTTACTCCCGCCGGCCTTCCTGCTAGGTTCCGCGCCACTTTTCCAACACTTATCTGACACTTAACGAGTTGATC
>DATLIX010000088.1:0-11552 GCA_035539215.1 Dongiaceae bacterium
CCTTCTTTGCGGGACGTCAGCGCGGCAGAATCTAAGGGCTTCAGCGGCGAGCAATTTCACCGACTGCGCCACGATATGCCGCTTTTGCGCCAAGGCCAAGGGTCTTTTTTGATTGATCGACCAATATAAAATCCGCAATATCCGGGCTTCCGGATACGAGGGGTGTCCGAAAGCGGAGGTCGCGCCGTCATTATTCGGGCGCAGGGAGCAGGCGTGCCCAAGATCGGCATGGAAGAAATCCGGCGTCGCCAGTTGATCGACGCAACCATCGCGTCGATCCACGAGGTCGGATTCGCCGAGAGCAGCCTGTCGCGCATCTCCGCTAAAGCCGGCGTCTCGACCGGCATCGTGCACCACTATTTCGAGGACAAGGCCGACCTGCTGGAAGCGACGCTGCGCCAGCTCGGCAACAACCTGCATCAGGCCGTGGTCACCCGCCTGGCCGCCGCCACGTCGCCGATCGACCGGCTGATGGCGGTCATCGACGGTAATCTCGGCCCCGAACTCTATACGCCGGAGGGTGTCAGCGCCTGGCTCGCCTTCTGGGCGCAGGTGCCGAATAGCGACCGCCTGGGGCGGGTACAACGCATCATCATCGGCCGCCTGCATGACAATCTGGTCGATGCCCTGCGGCCCCTGGCGCCCGCCGGCGAGGTGGCCTCGATCGCCAAAGTAATCGCCTCGCTGATCGACGGTCTTTGGCTGCGCGCCGCCTTGCAGCCGGAGACGCCCGATTGTGTCGCCGACCGCAATCTGGTGATCGACTATCTGAACGCAAAACTGAAGCTGAATATCGCAGTGGAATGAATCTATGAGTGAACTGAAGCAGTTCATCGATGGTCGTCTGCAGGACGCCACCTCGAATGAAACCTATGACAACGTCAATCCCGCCACCGGCGCCGTGATCAGCAAGGTGCAGATCGCCAGCAAGGCCGATGTCGACAAGACGGTTTCCGCCGCCAAGAGAGGTTTCGCCGAATGGTCGGCGATGACCGGCGCGCAGCGCGGCCGTATCCTGATGAATGCCGTCAAGCTGCTGCGCGAACGCAATGAGGAACTGGCGCGCCTGGAAGTGCTGGATACGGGCAAGCCGATCCAGGAAGCGGTGGCCGTCGATATCCTGAGCGGCGCAGATGCGATCGAGTATTTCGCCGGCGTGGCCCCGACGCTCCATGGCCAGCACTTCGACCTCGGCCAGTCCTTCGCTTATACCCGGCGCGAACCGCTCGGCGTTTGCGTGGGGATCGGTGCCTGGAATTATCCGATCCAGATCGCCTGCTGGAAGTCCGGCCCGGCGCTGGCCTGCGGGAATGCAATGATCTTCAAGCCGGCCCCCCTCACCCCGACCACGGCGGTGAATCTCGCCGAGATCTATACCGAGGCCGGCCTGCCCAACGGTGTCTTCAATGTGCTGCACGGCCATGCCACAGTGGGCGAGGCGCTTTCCACCCATCCCGGCGTCGCCAAGGTATCGCTGACGGGTTCGGTGCCGACCGGCAAGCGGGTCATGGCGGCGGCGGCGCAGACCCTGAAGAAGGTCACCATGGAACTCGGCGGCAAATCGCCCTTGCTGATCTTCGCCGATGCCGATCTCGACAATGCCGTCTCTGCCGCTATTCTCGGAAATTTCTATACGCAGGGCGAAATCTGCTCCAACGGCACCCGCGTTTTCGTGCATGAGGATGTGGTCGACGCGTTCCTGGAAAAGCTTGTTGCGCGCGTGAAGAAGATGAAGATCGGCGATCCGCTCGATCCGGAGACGCATGTCGGCGCACTGATCAGCCAGGACCATATGGCAAAGGTCCTGGGCTACATCGAGGCCGGCAAGAAGAGCGGCGCCCGATTGATGGTCGGCGGCAACCGCGTGACCACGGGTGCGCTGGCCAAGGGCTGCTTCGTCGAGCCGACCGTCTTTGCCGATTGCAAGGATGACATGTCGATCTGCCGCGAGGAGATTTTCGGCCCGGTCATGTCGGTCTTGAGCTTCAGGGACGAAGACGAGGTCGTCGCCCGTGCCAACGACACCGAATTCGGCCTCTCGGCCGGCGTCTTCACCCGCGATATCCAGCGCGCGCATCGCGTCATCGCCCGCCTCGAGGCCGGCACCTGCTGGATCAACAATTACAATATCACGCCAATCGAGATGCCGTTCGGCGGCAACAAGCTGTCGGGTATCGGGCGCGAAAACAGTCTCGCCGCGATCGAGCATTATACACAGCTCAAATCCGTCTATGTCGAAGGCGGTAATGTGGCTGCACCGTACTAAGTTAGGGGAAGAGTCCGCGTTATGAAGTTCGATGCCACCTTTGATTATCTGATCGTCGGCGCCGGCTCGGCCGGCTGCGTACTGACCAGCCGCTTGTCGGCCGACGCCAAGAACACCGTCTGCGTGCTGGAGGCAGGCCCGCGTGACCAGTGGTGGAACTGGAAGATCCATATGCCGGCCGCACTGATGTACAATCTCTGCGACGACAAATATAACTGGTACTACAACACCGAACCGCAGCAATACATGAACAACCGGGTCATGTATTGGCCGCGTGGACGAGTGCTCGGCGGCTCATCCTCGCTCAATGCCATGGTCTATATCCGCGGTCATGCGCTGGATTACGATCGGTGGGCCTTCAAGGAAAATTGCGAGGGCTGGTCCTATCAGGAAATCCTGCCCTATTTCCGCCGCGCCGAAACCCGGGAAGTCGGTGGCGACGAATATCGCGGCGATAGCGGCCCGCTCTGGGTCCATACCGGCACGCAGTCCAATCCCCTGTTCGAGGCCTTCATCGAAGCCGCCCAGCAGGCCGGCTATCCCTACACCAAGGATATGAACGGCTATCAGCAGGAAGGCGTCGGGCGAATGGACATGACCATCAAGAATGGTCGCCGCTGGTCCGCCGCCATGGCTTATCTCCGTTCGGCCGAGAAGCGCCCCAATGTCACGGTGGAAACCCGCGCCCTCACCCAGCGCATTATCCTGGAAGGCAAGCGCGCGGTCGGCGTCGAATTCATCCAGAACGGCCAGGTGAAGCGTTATCGCGCCGAGCGTGAAGTGATCTGCTCAAGCGGCGCCATCAACTCGCCGCAGCTGCTGATGCTCTCCGGCATCGGCCCGGCGGACCATCTGCGCGAGATCGGAGTCAAGGTCGAGCACGATTTGCCGGGTGTGGGACAGAACCTGCAGGAACATCTCGAGATGTATATCCAGCAGCAATGCACCAAGCCGATCACGCTCTATACGTATACGAAGCCGGTACCGATGGCCCTGGCCGGCGTTCAGTGGTTCCTGACCCGCACCGGCGTCTGCACCTCGGCACACCTCGAAGCCGGCGGCTTCATCCGTTCTCAGGCGGGGGTCGAGCATCCCAATCTGCAGTTCCACTTCCTGCCCTCGACGGTCAACGATCACGGCCGCAAGAACGGCACCAGCCACGCCTATCAGGTGCATATCGGCAACATGCGCCAGGCCTCGCGCGGCTGGATCAAGCTGAAATCGGCCAATCCGCGCGAGCATCCGCGGATTCAGCCGAATTACCTGATGGAAGAACAGGACCGCCGCGAATTCCGCGACGCCGTCAAGCTGACCCGCGAGATCTTCGCCCAGAAGGCCTTCGAGCCCTATCGCGGACCGGAAATCAATCCTGGCGCCCATGTGAAGAGCGACGCCGAGATCGATGCCTTCGTGCGCGAACGCGGCGACAGCGCCTATCACCCGTCCTGCACCTGCAAGATGGGCACCGATGAAATGGCGGTGGTCGATCCGCAGGCCCGCGTCCATGGCCTCGAGGGGCTGCGCGTCGTCGACGCCTCGATCATGCCGAGTGTGGTCAGCGGCAATCTCAATGCGCCGACCATCATGATCGCGGAGAAGTGCTCCGACATGATCCTCGGCAAGCAGCTGCCGAAGGCCAATGTCCCGGTCTACCAAGCGCCGAACTGGCAGACCGCGCAACGCTGATCGCTCCTGAAACAAGACGGCCCTGCCGGCGCGATGCAGGCAGGGCCGTTTTTCTTTGCCGGATCTCAGTGCCGGATCTTAACGATCGCCAGGATCGGCATCGTCGTAATAAAATTCAGGCAGGGGATCGGTACGCGGATCGAGCGCCCCGGCAATGGCCGAGGTCGAGTTGACGGCGACGAAACTGGTCTGCGCGCCGGCCGGCAGCGCGTCACGGCGGCTCATGCGGTAGCGCGTAAAGCCCGCGAGCAAGACGCCGATCACCGTCAGATAATAGAAGAGACCCGTCGGCCCCACCTGCCCCATCAGGACCGACGCGACCAGGGGACCGACCGTGGCGCCGATCGCCCAGATCAGCAGCATGCTGCTATTGGCGGAAATCATTTCACTGCGGTCGATATAATCGAAGGCATGGGCCACGGAGATCGGATAGATCGTTGCCAGGCAGCCGCCGAGGAACGTGCCGGTGACCAGCATGGGAATAAGCGCCGAACCGGTGAAACTGAGAATCGAGAGGACCAGGCTGGTGGCGACCGTCCCCATCACGATTGTCAGCAGCACCGTGCGGCGGTCATAGCGGTCGCTGAGGCGGCCGATCGGCCATTGCAGGACGAGCCCGCCAAAGACCGGCGCCCCCATGAACAGCGATACGTCGAAAACCGACAGGCCGAGCTGGTTGGCATAGACGGCGCCCAGCCCATAGAAACCGCCGCTCAATAACCCCGCGCCCGCGGTGGCAGCCACCCCCAGCGGTGAGGCGCGATAGAGCTGCATCAGCTTGAGCGGGCGGATCTTGCCGATCTCCGGGCCGGCAACCCGTGTCATCACCACCGGTATCAGCGACAGCGAGGTCAACAGAGCGCCGAGGCAGAACAGCTCGACCCCGGCCGTTTCCCGCGCATTGACCAGGAACTGGCCCAGGAACGAGGCGAGATAGGAGGTCACCATATAGAGGGAAAGCACCTGCCCGCGGTTGTCGTTGCTGCTGCGCACGTTCAGCCAGCTTTCGATCGTGGCATAGAGGGCCGCCATGCAGAAGCCCATCATGGCCCGCAGAACCGCCCATAATGCCGGATTGAAGAACAGCGCGGTCACCATGACCGTGACGGTGATCAAGGCAGCGAAAGCGGCGAAGGCCCGGATATGTCCCACCCGCTGGATCACGTTCTTGCCGTATAGGCTGCCCAGCATGAACCCGGCGTAATAGGCCGACATGATGAGGCCGGTGGTTTCGGAGGAAATATGCGCCGCTCCCAGCCGGATCGGCAGAAGGATGCCGATCAATCCGTTTCCGAGAATCAGGATTCCCGCACCGATCAGCAGCGACAGAACGGAGCTGAGTGCCTGCAGCATTGGTATTCCCCCACACAACCTTTCGGCGTTATTCTACTCGCAAGCCGCTGGCCGCATCCTTTCAGATTCTGCCATCCGGGTGCCGCCATTCAAGCGACATGTTTTGCCAGGAAACCGTATCCTGTTCCCGTTACGCCGGTCGAGGAATGTTTGCGGCTTTTGTGAGCGCCATCCCAGGCCAATTGCCGCGGCAGCGACCCCATGCCATAAGAAGCGGGATTTTCGCACCTTCAGCAGGTCAAGGTACGCTCCGATGAGCGATTTCGTTTTGCATCCCCAACTGGCGAAGGACAGCCTGCCGGTGGCCGACTGGCAGCTCAGCCGAGTCCTGCGCATGAACGACACGACCTATCCCTGGCTGATCCTGGTCCCTCGGCGTCCCAATTGCCGGGAGATATCGGAATTGCCCAGCACGGAGCGGCATCGGCTGATCGATGAGATCGCCCGGGCCAGCGAAGCCCTGCAACGTGAGTTTCGCCCGGAAAAGATCAATGTCGGCGCCCTCGGCAACATGGTGCCGCAACTGCACGTGCACGTGATCGCGCGCTTCACCGACGATCCCGCTTGGCCGCGGCCGGTCTGGGGCGTCAAGCCCCCCACCCTCTTCTCCGTGGCCGATGCCAAGGCGGAAATCATCCGCTGGCGCAACGCTTTCAATTTGCCGACGGATGCCGAAAGCACTGAGGGTCAGTAGCCGAATCGGCTTTGGAAGTCGTGGCCGGTGACAAGGCTGACCAAATGCGCGGCCATGACGATGGCCACCACCGCCACCAGGAACTGCACACCCATCCAGGGAACCATCGGCAAGGCGCGGCGATGGAACGGCCGCCGCAATTGCCAATTGGCGAAACCGCCAATCGCCAGAGCACCGGCGATAACACTGAGCGTCGTGGGGAGATCAGGAACCATAAGGTGACGGGCGAGGCGCGAAATGTATCGGATAGCGGGCAAAATACGCGGGCTTCGCGACGGAAGCAAACGGCCCTTCGCGCAGGCTATCCCGGCCCTATTTCGGCATCAGCATGGGAGGTCCAGGCACGTAAGGCCTGGGCGCCGGCGGTCGATGCGAATCAAGCATCTGCTGCTGTGACCCCTGCAAAGCCCTCTGGGACTCAAAGGACTGATCCCGGTCCTGACGCAGCTGCTGGCGCTGCTGGATCCGGTCAAGCGGGGTCTGCGTTGCCGGCGGCACGCGCAGTTTGGAGCGGTCCGACGTGATCTGCTGCTGATTCTGCATCATCGTGCCTCGGTCCTGGTTCAGCTGCTGCTGCAACGCGTCGCTGCGCGGCGGAGGCACAGGACTGTCCTGCAGCTGAGGCGGCTGCCAACATGACTGCCCGGGCAGACAATCGGCAAAAGCCGCTGCCGGCAAGCCGGTCGCCAGTAAGACACCCGCAAAAATCCTGACGATGGTGCGCATGGTAAGCTCCATCTTTTGGATATGGCTTTTTCCTGGCGGATTACAAGGCGAAGCGCGATTACCCGACGCCAATTCCTTGTGCGCGTTCACGCATGCAGCCCCCGCTGCCGGACGATGTCGATGCTTGCACTCCAGAGATGATCACACGACGGCGATGATGCGTCGGACAACATTGGCTGCCATGGGGGCCACCGTGGCGACGAACTGGCCGAAATCAACATGGCTTTCGCTGCCGGCAAGATCGCTGAGCGAGCGGATGACGATGGTCGGCACCCCTGCCATGGCGGCGACCTGGGCGACAGCGGCCCCTTCCATTTCTGTCGCCAGGGCGGAAAATTCGCGATGCAAGCGGACCCGAACGGCCTCGCTGTTGACGAACTGGTCGCCCGTCACGATCGGGCCGAAAACCAGGCGCACATGACGGTCGCGCCGGTGCCCCTGGCGCACCATCTCCGCCGGCACTTCGAAATCGATACCCGAGAGCGCTCCTTGCAGCTTCTTCTTCAGCTCGCCGTCGAGCTCGAAGGCGATTTCATGGCGCCGCTCTCCCAGCGGCGGTTCCCCGGGGCGAAAGGAACGCAGGCCCTGGTCGGTCTGGTGACCGTAATCGTGCTGAATCAGCCGGTCGGCAATGACGATATCGGCGATGCTGAGTTCCGGCGCCAAGCCGCCGGCAACACCGGATACCATCAGCGTCCTGCAGTCATAGCGGTCGAGCAGGACGGCCGCCTGCACGGCGGCCGCGACTTTACCGCAGCCGCTCTCCGTTACCACCACCGGATGATCATCAAGCCGGCCACTGATCAGCGGCCGGCCGAGAACCTCGCTTGCTTCCACGCCGGTGAGCCATGCGGCCAGCAGGTCGCGTTCCTCCGGCAAAGCGCAGATGATACCGACGGGCCGAGTTGTCATGAAATACTCCCAAGTGATCCAGAGGCGTGTTTGACTATATAAAGGCGTGAGCCGCAAACAGCGCAATCAGGGAAAATGTCCGTTTCGGGAAAAAAAGCCGATGCAGCGCCGGTCCTGCTATGGTTCCGGCGCGACCTGCGCCTGGCCGATAATCCGGCAGTCGCGGCTGCCTTGGCGCAAAACAGCCAGATTATTCCGATTTTCATTCTCGACGACAGCAATGGTGCAGGCCGGCCGCTAGGCGCCGCCGCGCGATGGTGGTTGGGAAAATCCCTCCAGGCGCTGGAGAAGTCGCTTGAACGGTTCGGCACGCATCTCGTGCTGCGGCGCGGCCCGACCTTGCCTATTCTGCGTCAGCTTGCTGCCGATACCGGCGCGCGGCAGTTGCATTTCAACCGCCGCTTCGATCTGCCAGGCATGGCGATCGATCAGGTGGTAGCCGATGGCTTGCGCGCGGACGGCCTCTCGGTCGAAGATCACGGCGCGAACTACCTCCATGAGCCGACCCTTCTGAGCACGCTTCAAGGTGACTCGTTCAAGGTCTTCACCCCGTTCTGGCGTCGATTGTCCGAACATTACGTACCGGCGGGATTGCATGCGGCACCGCGCCGCTGGCCGGTGCCTCCGGCCCATCCAACCAGCGATCCGCTCGTCGGCTTTCAGGTCGATCGAGATTGGGCAAGGCCGTTTGCCGAAATCTGGCAGCCGGGCGAAGCAGGCGCGCGGCAATGCCTGAAAGCTTTCACCGCCAATGTCATCGGCGGCTATGGAACGACACGGGACCGACCGGACATGGCCGGCACCTCGCGGCTTTCCCCGCATCTCGCCTGGGGCGAGATCAGCGTGCATCGCGCCTGGCAACAAGCTGACGTGACGACGACCGGCCGAAAGGATGCCGCCGGCGCCGCTGCCTTCCGTCGCCAACTCGCCTGGCGCGACTTCAACATGCACGTCTATTACCACTTCCCCGATCTGCCGCAGACAGCCTGGCAGGCTTCGTTTCGCGCCTTTCCCTTCAGTCGGGACGAAGCCGGCTTGCCGGCCTGGCAGCGCGGTTTGACCGGCTATCCCCTGGTCGATGCCGGCATGCGCGAGCTGTGGCATACGGGCTGGATGCACAACCGCGTCCGCATGGTGGTCGCATCCTTTCTCATCAAGCATCAATTGATCGATTGGCGGCGGGGCGAGGCCTGGTTCTGGGACACGCTGGTCGATGCCGACCCGGCGCAGAATGCAGGCAACTGGCAATGGATCGCCGGCTGCGGTTTCGACGCAGCACCCTTCTTCCGCATCTTCAATCCGGTGCTGCAGGGCGAGAAGTTCGATCCCAACGGTGCTTACATCAGACGCTGGGTGCCTGAATTGGCGAAACTGAAGACCCGCGACATCTTCGCCCCGTGGCAGCTGAGCGCCGCGCAACTGGCCGAAGCCGGCATCGTCCTCGGCACGCACTATCCGGAACCGATTGTGCGGCATGAAGCGGCGCGGCAGCGCGCCCTCGCCGCCTATCGGCAGATCAGCGGCAAAGCCGGCACCGGTATTCAATCCGATCTTTTTGGCGATTAGAGAAAGAGCAAAGCAAATGGGCGGCCGATCGGCCGCCCAGGTTGTCGCGTCGAATGGGAGGGAGACGCCGCGACGATCAATAAGCCCACATGGCGGCAACGCTGCCATTGACCACGGCGCTGGCATTGCCGCTCTGCGCCGGTGCGCCGCGGCGGCGGGCCATCGCATGGACGCGCTCATCCGCCGCCGGCTGGTACCAGACGGAAAACTCGCCCAGAGCTTCCAGGAAGCCTTCGACCGGCGTGCCTTCCGGCAGCTCAACCGCGTCGATGCCGCATCGCGTCATGAAGAGGTACTGGTCGCGCAACACGTTGCCGGTAGCGCGGATCTCGCCCTTGAAACCGAGACGATCGCGCAGCAGGCGGGCCTGGGAAAAGGCCCGGCCGTCGCTGAACTTCGGGAAATCGAGCACGATCAGCGACAGGCGGTCGATGTCATTCGCCAGGGCCAGCGGCGATTGCGTGTTCTGCAGCCGCACGCCGATGGCGCGGTTGCTGGCCCGCAGGCTGGCCTCGTCGCGACGCCAGCGATCGAGCGAGACGATGACGCTGCCGCCTTCCGGCAGGGCAGCGTCGTCGCTCAGTTCTTGCCACTCATTCGGCTGCAGGGCGCCGTGCTTGAGAATTGCCATAGAGGGCCTCCTTGAATGGATCGATGCCGATCCGGCGATAAGTGTCGATGAAACGCTCGGATTCGGACGTCCGCGCGGTCAGATAGGTGTTGACGATGGTCTCGATGGCGCCGGCGATATCCTCGGTCGAGAAAGCCGGACCGACGATCTTGCCGATCGAGGCGTCGTCGCGCGACGAACCGCCCAGCGTCACCTGATAGAATTCCTCGCCATGCTTATCGACACCCAGGATGCCGATATGGGCGACATGATGATGGCCGCAGGCATTGATACAGCCGGAAATATTGAGCCGCAGGTCGCCGATCTCGGCGAGACGCTGCGGATCGCTGAAGGCGCGGCTGATGCGCTGCGCCACCGGGATCGCCCGGGCATTGGCGAGATTGCAGTAATCGAGCCCCGGGCAGGCGATGATATCGGTGATGAGGCCGACATTGGCGCTCGCCAGCCGGGCGCCGCTCAAACGCTGCCACAAGGCGAACAGGTCCTGCTGGCGCACATGCGGCAGCACCAGGTTCTGATGATGGCTGACGCGGATTTCGCCGAAGCTGTAGTCGTCGGCGAGATCGGCGATAATGTCCATCTGATCGGCCGAGGCATCGCCGGGTGCGCCACCTTCCGGCTTCAGCGAAATATCGACGATGGCATAGCCGGCCTGGCGATGCGGCTTCACGTTGCTCCGGACCCAGCGGCCGAAATCCGCATTGGCCTTGCGGGCGGCCTCGAATTCCGGCGTCCAGTCCGGCAGCGATTCATATTGCGGCAAAGCAAAATACTGGCGGATGCGCTCGACTTCCTCGAGCGGCAGGGTCAGCGCGCTGTCCTTGATCGACTGCCATTCCTCTTCGACCAGGCGGGCGAATTCGGCGGCACCCGTCGCGTTCACCAGGATCTTGATGCGCGCCTTGTAGAGATTGTCGCGCCGGCCCAGCTGGTTATAGGTGCGCAGCACCGCCTCCAGATAGGAGAGCAGATGCTGTTTCGGCACGAAGGACTTGATCGGGGTGCCGACGATCGGTGTGCGGCCAAGACCGCCACCGACCCAGACTTCGAAACCGGCCTCGCCCGCGTCGTTCTTCAGCATGCGCAGGCCGACATCATGCACCCGCACGGCGGCGCGATCGTTCGCGGCACCGGTAACGGCGATCTTGAACTTGCGCGGCAGGAAGGCGAATTCCGGATGCAGCGTCGACCATTGCCGGATGATCTCGGCATAGACCCGCGGATCCTCGATCTCGTCGAGCGCCACGCCGGCATAGTGATCCGCCGTCACGTTGCGGATGCAGTTGCCGCTGGTCTGGATTGCATGCATCTCGACCTCGGCCAGATGCTCGAGAATGGCCGGCACCTCATCCAGCTGCGGCCAGTTGAACTGAATGTTCTGGCGCGTGGTGAAATGACCGAAGCCGCGGTCGTAGCGCCGGGCGATGAAGCCGAGCTTGCGCATCTGCTTCGAGGACAGCGTGCCGTAGGGGATGGCGATCCGCAGCATATAAGCATGCAGCTGCAGATAGAGCCCGTTCTGCAGGCGCAGCGGGCGGAACTGTTCTTCCGTGATTTCGCCGGCCAGACGACGCTGTACCTGACCGGTGAATTGCTTCACCCGTTCCCGGACAAACGTCGCATCGAATTCGTCGTAACGGTACATCTGCTCAATCCCCAATGCGACCGGACCAGCTGCCCGCATCGACCGCGATGGTCGGGCCGCGATCGGCGCGAAT
>DATLIX010000089.1:0-34836 GCA_035539215.1 Dongiaceae bacterium
CATAGAGCAGGATCGTGACGCCCTTGGTCTCGCGCAGCTCCAGTTGCAGGCGGTCCATCTCGCTGCGGTGATAGATCTTCGCGATCGCCGGGAACGTTCCCTGGCCGTGATAGCGGTCGGGGTCGTCGGAAACAACCACCAGTCCACTTACCCCTTCGGCGGCGACCTGTGCGGCGACCTGGAAAGCCGAAGGATGGCCATCCGGCATCTGGCCCCCGGTCATTGCAACCGCATCATTGTAGAGCAGTTTGAAAGTGATATTTGAGCGGGCGGCGACCGCCTGGCGGATCGCCAGGATGCCCGAATGCTGATAGGTGCCGTCGCCCATATTGGCGAAGAGGTGCGGCATATCGGTGAAAGGCGCGATGCCGGCCCATTGCACGCCCTCGCCGCCCATATGACACCAGTTCTGCGTATGCCGCGCGTCGCCCATCGCCATGATGTGACAGCCGATGCCGGCAGTGGCATAGCTGCCATCGGGTACTTTGGTCGAGGTGTTGTGGGGACAGCCGGAGCAGAAAAAGGGTTTTCGGGTAAGAACGCTAGGTTCCGGCGCCAGCTTCTCTTCCGTGCGATTGAGGGTGCGGTCGATCGCGGGATGCGCAATGCCCTGCTGCTGCAGGAAGCGGGCGATGCCCTGCATGACCTGGCGGGGCGAGAGTTCCAGATTGGCCGGCAGCAGCGGTGCGCCATTGACCAGTGTCTTGCCGACGACATCCGGCCGTTGGTCCGCCGGAAGATGGTAGAGCAGTTCCTTGATCTGCCGTTCGGCGAAGCTGCGCTTTTCTTCGATCACCATCAATCCGGTGAGGCCCCGCGCAAAGGCGTACAACGCTTGCGGTTCCACCGGCCAGACCAGGCCGAGCTTATAGACGGCAAGGCCGAGGCGGTTGGCCTCGGCCTCGTCGATACCCATTTCCTTCAGCGCGTGCAGCGTATCGAGATGGGCCTTGCCGACAGTGACAAGGCCAAGGCGCGGGCGCTGTGCGCCGAAGACGACGCGGTCGAGGTGATTGGCGCGGGCGAAGGCCTGGGCGGCGGGCAGGCGCTCCTCGACGACGCGGCGCTCGAATTCGGCGCGCTGCTGCGGCCAGGCGAGGGAGGGGTCGGCATTGAAGCCATGAGGCGGAATCTCGATATCGCTCGGCCGGATGAAATGCGGCGCCGGCGGCAGCATGAGCGATTGCCCGCTTTCGGCGAGCTCGCTCACCGTCTTGAAGCCGATCCACAGGCCGGAGAAGCGCGACATCGCATAGCCCGCGAGGCCCAGGGTCAGATAATCGGCAACGCTGGCCGGCGATAGGCAAGGGATCATCAGGGCTTCGAAGATCTGGTCGGTCTGATGTGGAAAGACCGAGGATTGCGCCGCATGATCATCGCCGACACAGGCCAGCACGCCGCCGCGCGCACCGGTGCCATAGGCATTGGCATGACGCAGAGCGTCCGCCGAGCGATCGAGCCCCGGACCCTTGCCATACCACAGACCGAAGACGCCATCGACCCGCTGGCCGGGAAAGCTGTCGATCTGCTGGCTGCCCCAAACCATGGTGGCGCCGAGATCTTCATTGATGCCGGGCTGGAAGCGAATGCCGGCTTCGTCGAGCAGTTTTTGCTGGCGCCACAATTCCTGATCATAGCCGCCGAGCGGGGAGCCGCGATATCCGGAGATGAAGCCGGCGGTCTTCAAACCGTTCTGGCGGTCGAGCCGGGCCTGGTCGAGCGGCAGGCGGACCAGGGCCTGGATGCCAGAGAGCAGGACCTTGCCTTCGCTGCGCTGATAGCGATCGTCGAGCCGATAGTCGGCATAAAGCTCGCTCTCTGGCGACGCGACCCGCGGTGTGATAACCGGTGCATTCATGCTTCAACTCCCCGTCTTGCATGTTTTTTCGTTGCAGGACGAATCCTACCGGAGATGGGGCAGGATTATTCACCAAAGGCGGGGCGGGATTTGCCAGACGTTAGGGATTTCCCCTAAAATCGCCGGCAGATTTGGAAGGGAGCGGCAATGAAGCTCGATGACATCGATTTGAAGATCCTGCGGGAGCTGCAAGCCGATGCGCGAATCCGGGTGGTGGATCTGGCGGAAAAGGTCGGGCTATCGGCCACACCCTGCCAACGCCGGATCAAGATTCTCGAGGACGACGGAGTCATCCGCCAATATGCAACGCTGCTGGATGCCGAGAAACTCGGCTATTCGGTGAATGTTTTCATCTATGTGCAGCTGGAGCGCAAAACGGAGGCGCACTTCGAGGCCTTCGAGGCGGAAATCAGGCATCATCCGGAGGTGATGGAATGTCACGTCGTGACCGGTGCGCATGATTATCTCTTGCGGGTGATCACGCCGGATATCGCCGGCTATGAGCACTTCATCACCGGCACCCTGATGCGGATCGACGGCGTCAAGGATATCCAATCGTCCTTCTCGATCCGCCGCGCACTCTATCGCGCCGATCTGCCGCTGAAAGCGACCAAGCCGCGCTGACTCGTTCATTTTTTGGGCGGATTGTCCTCAGGGTCGTCGAAGAGGATGCGTTGCGCCGCGCCATCGAGATCATCGAACTGGCCCGATTTCAGCGCCCAGAGGAAGCCGGTTAAAGCAAGGCCACCGAGCACCAGAGCTGTCGGAATGAGATAAAGCAGGATCGTCATAGGCCGGCTCGCTGGGTTTGGGCCATCTTGTCAGCCGTTGGTGCCGCTTTTTCCCAAGCCTCGCCTGCCGTGTATTCAGTCACCCGCTTGCTTGACCGTCGGGCGTTGAGACGCAAGGAATTGAGAACGACGAGAATCGATGAGGTCGACATGGCGAGGGCGGCGACCAGGGGCGTGACATAGCCGCAAATGGCCAGTGGGATCGCCGAGACGTTATAGACCACGGCGAGAGCAAGATTCTCCCGCATCAGCCTTTCGCTCGCCTTGGCCACGGTCAGCGCGAGTGCAACAGGGCGCAGGGCGTCGCCCTGGAACAGCAGATCGGCGGCATTCTGGCTGATATCGGCGGCACTGGTCGGCGCCATCGAGACATGGGCCGCGCGCAAGGCCGGAGCGTCGTTGAGGCCGTCGCCGATCATCAAGACCCGCCGCCCCGCCGCCCTCAATTCCTCAAGCCGGCGGACTTTATCCGCCGGCATCTGCAAGGCGTGCCAGGTCGCGATACCGGCCAGCTCGGCGATGTGGCGGACCGGCGCCGACCGGTCACCGGAACAGATCTCGACCGGGCCGATCCTGGCGAGTTCGGCCACGATCTCGGTGGCATCAGGTCGGATCGGATCGGCGAGGTGGAAACGCTCGGCCTTGCCGGAAGGGTCGGCGAGCCACAATACATGGTCGCTGGACTCGTCATCGGCCTGGCCGGTGAATGAGGCACTGCCGAGGCGCCAGACCCCTTGGCTGCTGGACCATTCCAGGCCTTTGCCGGGTATTTCCGCCACATTGCCGGCCGGAATGACATCGCCCCCGGCACGGGCAATGGCGCGCGCCAAGGGATGCTTGCTGTTTGCCGCCATGGCGGCCGCAATCGCGAGCGCCTCGGGATTGTAGCCCGGTTGAAGCTCGAGCCGGCCCAAGGTCAGGGTGCCAGTCTTGTCGAGCACAATGGTATCGACCTCGCAGAGCCGCTCCAGCGCATCGGCGGATTTCAGCAGGATGCCGGATTTCAGGAGGCGGTGGCTGGCGACGACTTGAACCACAGGTACGGCCAAAGCGAGCGCGCAGGGGCAGGTGATGATCAGCACGGCGATGGCAATCAGCAAGGCGGATTGCCAGGGCAGATGACCGATCGTGACCCAGCCCAGGAAGGTCAGCAGCGCCGTCACATGGACGAAGGGCGCATAATATCGCGAGACGCGGTCGGCGAGGCGGACGAAACGATTGCGGCGGGATTCCGCCGCTTCCATCAACCGCCTGATATCGGCGAGCAGTGTCGCTTCGCCAATCTTGTCGACCTTCATCGTCAATGGCGCGGTCAGGTTCAAGGTACCGGCATAGACTTGGCTGCCCATTGTTGCCGTCGCCGGCATTGATTCGCCGGAAATCAGGCTGACGTCGAGCAGGCTTTCGCCATCCACGATGGTGCCGTCGGCCGGCACACGCGATCCCGTGCGGATGAGTGCTTTCTGCCCGGGCTTGAGATCTCGCGCCGGGATATCCCGCAGACTGCCGTCCGCAGCGATCACGGTGGCCGCATCGCCACCGAGTGCCATCAACTGCTCGGCCGAGGCCCGTGCCAGCCGGCGTGCGCGAAGGTCGAGATAGCGGCCGATCAACAGGAAGAACAGCAACGTTGCCGCGGAATCGAAATAGGCCTGCTCACCGCCGGTGAATGTCTCGTAAAGGCTGATGCTGGGAGCGAGGATAATGGCGAGCGAGATGGGCACGTCCATATTGGTGCGGCCGTGGCGCAATACGTTCCAGGCGCTCTTGAAGAACGGCCGGCCGGCAAAGCCGACGGCCGGGATGGCGATCAAGGCGGAGATCCAGTGGAACAGATCCCGGGTTCCCGGCGCCATATCGCCATGGCCCGACCAGACCGAGACGGAGAGCAGCATCAGGTTTCCCGCGGCAAAGCCGGCGACGGCCATGGCGCGCAACAGGGATTTCAATTCGACTTCGTCGCGGTTGCGCAGGCAATCCTGCGCCACCGGAACCAGCCGGTAGCCCAGCGATTCAACCAGCGATGCGAGCTGCTCGGCTGTCATAAGAGCCGGTTGCCAGCTCACCGTGAGGCGGCGGGTCGAGAGGGAAACCCGCGCTGAGGTCACACCGGCCTGCCGCAGCAGGGCCTGCTCGATCAGCCAGACGCAGGCGCCGCAATGCAGCCCGTCGACCATCATGGTCATGTGGGCGCGCTGTTCACCTGTGGCTTCATCGTCCCTGGTTTCGACCCAGGCCGAGAGGTCGCTGCTCTGAAGATCGCCTTCGGGACGAGGCCGGCGCTGCGCCGGGTCGAATTGGCGCTGCCGGTAATATTGATCGAGCCCGAGATCGCTGACCAAGCGATGGGCGAGGCGGCAGCCGTTGCAGCAATAGCTCTCACCGGCGGAAACGGCGCCGCCGCAATGCAGACAGGCCGCACCGCTGGGAACGGCGATGTCGAGAAGCGCATTCAACGCAAGACGATCCGCTGGTTATATTGCCATTTCATATCGGCGCGCTGTGCGCTCAACCGCAAATCCCAGTTGCCGAGGGCACTCGGCTTGAACGTCGCCTGATACCTGCCCTGGTTGATGGCTGTCAGCGGGATGGCCTCATCGAGCCCGGCATTGGTCGGGCGCACCAGGATCGCCTTGACCGCCAAGTCGGGCAGCGGCGTGCCGCTCTTGTCGGTCAGGGTCACGAGGATGGTCCGCGTGTCGGCAGATGCGGCAGAGATCGCGATATCCGCATGCCAGCCGAGCTTCGCGTTCTTGGCCGCTTCCGCCAGCGTGTTATTGTAATCCAGCCCCTGATCATAGGCCTTGTTGGTCTCCAGGCCGCTGAAGGTCTTGACCGCGAAGACCACCATGACCGCATTCACGGCGATGATCACGACGAAGCTGAGTACGAAAATAGCCGGGATCCAGAGGGCCTTCCGCTGGGTGCGGTTATTTGCCGGGACTGCTGAAGATAGCTGCATGATGGCTTTTCTCACCGGTTTCGACATTGGTGACATTGACGGTAATCGCGGTCGATTTGTCTTCCAGGACGTTGCGCGGAGCCCGCAGCAACATCCGGAAAGTGCCGACGCTATCGCCATCCACTTTGACGGTATCGGCGTTGTCGCCGATCAGTTTTACCTGCAGACCCTCGATGCCGTCTATCTGCAGCCGATAGTTGGCGGCATCGCGCAGCTTGTTGAGGACCTTCAGGCTGTAGGCGTTCTGAATATCGCCGTTGCTCAGCCGGACAAACAGCGGCGCCCGGTCTGCCTGAACGGTGACCTCGACCGTCGCTCTCTGGCCCAGCATGACCATCGTGCCGATGCTGATCAACACCATGATTGTGGCATAGGCGATGGTGCGCGGACGAACGAAGTGGCGCCGCACCGGCTTGCCGGTGGCGCGCTGCGCCTGGCTGAGCAGGGAATCATAGGTAATCAGGTTGAGGGGCCGTTCGACCTTCTCCATGATCGAATTGCAGGCATCGATGCACAGGCCGCAGCCGATGCAGGCCATCTGCTGGCCCTCCCTGATATCGACGCCAGTGGGACAGACCCTGACGCAGAGGCCGCAATCGATGCAATCGCCGAGATTGCTGTTAACGGCGGCCTGTTTCAGGTGGCCGCGCGGTTCGCCACGCCAGGCTTCATAGGTGACGAGCATCGTCTCGTCATCGAACATGGCGCTCTGGAAGCGGGGCCAGGGGCACATATAGATGCAGACCTGTTCGCGCGCCCAGCCGGCCAGAAGATAGGTTGTCGCGGTGAAGAGGCCGATGAAGCCGTATTGGGCCAGGGACGCACGGCCGAGAAGCGCATCCTTCAACAAGGTCGGAGCGTCGTTGAAATACATCACCCACGCGCCACCCGTGACCAGGGCGATGAACAGCCAGGCGGCATGCTTGGCGCTTTTCAGGCCCAGCTTGTGCAGGGACCAGGGCTCCTTGTCCAGTTTGATGCGCTTGTTGCGATCGCCTTCGATCCAGCGCTCCACCTGCATGAAGAGATCCGTCCAGACCGTTTGCGGGCAGGTATAGCCGCACCACACCCGGCCCAGCAGGGCGGTGGCGAGAAACAAGCCGAAAGCACCGAGAATCAGGAGAATGGCGAGGTAGTAGACTTCCTGCGGCCAGATCTCGATCCAGAAGAAATATGCCCGGCGGCCGGGCATATCCAGCAGGATAGCCTGATCCGGGACGCCCGGGCCGCGATTCCACCGCAGCCAGGGCACCAGGTAGTAGATGCCCAGCAGGATGCCGAGCGCACACCATTTGATCGTCCGGAAACGGCCTGAAATCCGCTGCGGATAGATCTTTGGTGGTGTTTCATAGAGGCTGACGGCCTTGTCCATGATCCTTCGTTTCGCGGTTAGTTCTTGTTCTACTGACCGCCGCCGAGGTTGTGCACATAAGTGGTGACCATCTTGACCTGAACATCGCTGAGACGACCCTGCCAGGCGGGCATCACGCCCTGATGCGGCTTGGTGACCTGGGCGACGATATCAACCTTCGTGCCGCCATACTGCCAGATCTGATCGCTGAGGTTCGGGGCGCCGACTTCCTGATTGCCCTGGCCCTTGTCGCCGTGGCAGGCGGCACAGTTCTGAGCGAAGATGTCGGCACCGCGCTTGGCGGCGGCGGCATCGACGGTACCGCCGCTCAGCGACAGAACGAAATTGGCGACATCGGTGATCTGGTCCGGCTTCAGCAGCCCATCCGCACCGAAGCGGGGCATGTCGGATTGGCGGGTATCGGCATCGTTCGGTGAGCGGATGCCGTGCCGTACGGTCTTCTCGATATCGGCCAATTTACCGCCCCACAGCCAGTTGTCGTCGGCAAGAACCGGGTAATTCCGCTGTCCCTGGCCACCGGCGCCGTGGCATTGCGCGCAATTCTCCGCGAACACGGCCTTGCCGCCGGCCATGGCAAATTCCAGAAGCTGCGGGTCGCTCTGGATTTGATCGGTCGAACTTGCCGCGATGCGATCGACATATTGCTTTTGCGCCGCTGCCGCCTTCTTTGCCTCCTGGGCATATTCGGCATGCGAGTTGTAATGCAGCAGACCCTTGGTATATCCGCTCAGGCTCGGCCACGCCGGATAGGCGATGGTATAGCCGATCGCGAAGATGATCGTGGCATAGAAGACGAGCACCCACCAGCGCGGCATGGGTGTGTCGAGTTCCTTTATGCCGTCCCATTCATGACCGGTCGTCGCGGTACCGGAAATCTTGTCGCGTTCGACATCAGCCATGATGATTTTGCTCCTCGGGATCATTGCGGAACGGAATCTGCGCGCAATCGTCGAAATGCTTCCGGTTCCTAGGACGGTAGGCGGTAAAGATGATCACGCCAAAGAAGATGACCAGCCATACGACCCAATATTGGCGGAAGAAGTCGGACCATTCATGCAACGTCATTCCTGATCTCCACTCGAATTTTGCGCATCGCCGAGATCGGGGCGGTAGGTCGTGAAGTCGACCATCCGTCCGAGCGACTGCAGATAAGCCACAAGGGCATCCATTTTGGTGATCCGGCCGGGATCGCCATCGAAATCCCCGGCGACAGCCTTCGGATAGCGCTTCAGCAGTGCCGTGACATCGGCATCCGGCGTGGCTTGAGCCCGCAGGTCTGCCGCGGCACTGGCGATCATGTCATCGCTGTAGGGAACGCCGACGATCCTCAATGTCTTCAGGTGCGCGGCGATATCATTCGCATCGAGGTCCTGTTTCGCCAGATGGGCATAGGTGGGCATGATCGATTCAGGCACCACGGCCCGTGGATCGGTCAGATGGGCGACATGCCATTCATTGGAATATTTCCCGCCGACGCGCGCGAGATCAGGACCCGTCCGCTTCGATCCCCACTGGAAGGGATGGTCGTAGACGCTTTCCGCGGCGAGGCTGTAATGGCCGTAGCGTTCGACCTCATCGCGGAAGGGACGGATCTGCTGGCTGTGGCAATTGTAGCAGCCTTCACTGATGTAGATATTCCGCCCGGCAAGCTCCAACGGTGTCAGCGGTCGGACGCCGTCGACCTTCTCGATGGTCTCGCCAATGGTGAAGAGCGGCACGATCTCCACCAGACCGCCGATCGCCACGGTCACCAGAATGCCGAGCAGCAGGATGATCGAGTTGGTCTCAAAATGTTCGTGTCTAATCATCTTCTCTGTACCTCGATCTCAGGCCTTGGCCAGCACGGCAGCGCCGAGCCGCCGTTCTTCGCGAATGTCCCCGCGCATGGTGCGGATCAGGTTGTAGGTCATGACCAGGGCGCCAACGAGGAACAGGATCCCGCCAAAGGCCCGTACGATGTAGTAGGGATGCATGGCGGCAACCGTTTCGACGAAGGAATACTGCAGGAACCCTTGCGCATCGTAGGCGCGCCACATCAGGCCCTGCATGATGCCGGAGATCCACATCGAGACGATGTAGAGCACGATCCCGAACGTGGCGATCCAGTAATGCAGCTCGACCAGGCGGGAGCTATAGAGCCGCTCGCGGCGCCACAGCTTCGGCACGAGGTGATAGAGAGCACCGAAGGTCACGAAGGCTACCCAGCCGAGCGCGCCTGAATGCACATGGCCGATGGTCCAGTCCGTGTAGTGGCTCAGCGAATTGACGGCCTTGATCGACATGACCGGACCTTCGAAGGTCGACATGCCGTAAAAGCCGACGGCGGTGACCAGAAACCGCAGGACCGGATCGGTCCGCAGCTTGTCCCACGCGCCGGAAAGCGTCATCAGACCATTGATCATGCCGCCCCAGCTCGGCATCCACAGCATGACGGAGAACACCATGCCGAGGGTCTGTGTCCAATCGGGCAGAGCAGTGTAATGGAGGTGATGCGGCCCGGCCCAGATGTAGATGAAGGACAGGGACCAGAAATGCACGATGGACAGGCGATAGGAATAAATCGGACGTTCGGCCTGCTTCGGCACGAAGTAGTACATGATGCCGAGGAAGCCGGCGGTCAGGAAGAAGCCGACCGCGTTATGGCCGTACCACCATTGCAGCATGGCATCCTGTACGCCGGAGAAAGCCGAATAGCTCTTGGAACCGAAAAAGGAGACCGGCACGGCCAGGTTGCGCATGATGTGCAGCATGGCGATGGTGACGATGAAGGCCAGATAGAACCAGTTGGCGACATAGATATGCGGTTCCTGGCGCTTGATCAGCGTGCCGACAAAGATCAGCAGATAGATAACCCAGACAATGGTCAGCCAGAGATCCGTGTACCATTCCGGTTCGGCATATTCCATGCCCTCGGTCACGCCGGTCACATAGCCGATCGCGGCCATGACGATGAACAGCTGATAACCCCAGAAGAGAAATTCGGCGAGGCCCTCGCCACCGAACAGCCGGGCACGACAGGTCCGCTGCACGACATAAAGGCTGGTGCCCAGCAAAGCGTTACCGCCGAAGGCGAAGATCACCGCGGAAGTGTGCAGGGGACGCAGGCGGCCGAATGAGGTCCATTCGAGACCGAGATTGAGGGCCGGAAAGGCGAGCTCCAGGGCGATATAGACACCGGCCAGGAAACCGACGACACCCCAGAAGATGGTGGCGATGGTAAACTGGCGCACCACGCGCTCATTATAGACGGGATGTGTGGGCATGACTGCAGTTGACATTAGCTTTGTCCTTCATCCGCGGCGGTAGCGATGGCAATCAATCGGAAGAGCATCAGAACCGCGAAGCCTACGAAAAGCAGGCCGAGATAATAGAAAGTGGCATCCGTGGCATTCGCGCTCATATCGAGTCCGATCAAACCAAGGAGTGTCAGGATGGCCGAGCCGATCCAAGTTCCGGCACCGTTCAAAACTCCCTCCATTGCTTGTGCATCATTACCTTCACTGTTTGTTTTTGCGGTCTCTGCCGCGAATTAGTAGTCATCACGGCTGACCAGATCGCGATAGGCGTGCCAGCTCGCATGCCCGATCAGCGGCATCGTAATTGCGAGGCCGATGCAGAGGCTGGCGATGCCGGCAAAGGTGAACAGGACGATCAGGGCGCCCCATCCCATCAGAATGCGCCAATTGACCTTGGTGGCGAGAACCGAGGTGGCGATAGCCCGGATCGTGCCGCAGTCACGATCCTGGAGCATGGGAAAGGCGACGACGCTGATGGTGAAGGCGACGACCGCCAGGACACCGCCGGCGAGGGCGCCGACGATGAGAAAGGGAATGCCGTCAGTCGAGAAGAAGATGGACTGAATGAAGTTTTCCCAGCTCGCTGGTTGCGTACCGTAGAACAGCGCATAGATCAGCAGAGCGATGCGTTCCCATATCAGATGCAGCAGCATCATGATCAGGCCCATGGTGAAGATCTGGCCCGGATAGCGCCGCCACGACAAGGCAACGTCCACCAAGGTCATCGATTCGCCGAGTTCAAGTCGCCGGCTGATCTCGTAAAAGGCGACGGCGAGGACGGGGGCCATGAACATGTAGCCAGCCGTCAAAGGTAAAGCATATGGTAACCAGTCTTGCTGCCACATACCGTAAATTAACGCGGCGCTAACTATTGCGATGATGGCCCCGAAGAATAGGCTGGTATTCCGCGCACGGTTGAAATCGCGCCAGCCGAGACGCAGCCAATTCCATGGCTGTTCCACGTCAATGCGATAGACAGGTACCGCCAGCCCCGCAAATTCGGGCGGCATCTCGCCTACGTCGTCTACCTTTGCAGTATTGGCTTGCTTAACCATCTAGCGCCCACCGATCGCTGATCCGAGCTGCAGAATCAGCGTATAATATTCCTTGAAATACTAAGGGGTCGCTAAGAACTCATCTTGATTTGAATCAAGGTGGGGATGGATAAATCATCTGCTGATAGCCGGAAGGCGCAGCTCTCCGACGGGTGCCGATTTGGCCGATACCACTGATCTCATCCTGGCGCTCGCGGGCCATTGCCGCGTGGCTTTTCAGGAGCACGGCTCGGTCATGCTGAGCCTGTTTGCGACCGGCCTGATCGGCAGCGTCACCCATTGCACCAGCATGTGTGGCCCATTGGTTGCCGCGCAATCGGTGGAATGCCTTGGCCGGATGGCGCCTGGGCGGGGCGGGGACTGGCGGCGATTGATTGGGGCAGCGCTCATTCCCTATCAGCTCGGCCGCACAACGACCTATGCAGGCCTGGCTGCAATCCTGGCGCTGCCGGTCGGGTTTTCGCGACTGCTTCAGTCCTTGTGGTGGGTGGCACCGCTGCTTCTGGCGGCAGCGGCGATCGGCTTCGTTGTGATGGGGCTGCGTCATCTTGGCATGGGGCGTCCTGCCGCAGCGGGACAGGCGCCATCGTCCGCCCGGTCTGCGCCTACAAAGGCAGGACAGATTCGCGCGTCGATATTTGCGCGCGGTGTCGACATGATCATCAGGCGCGCCCGACCGCTTTTTCGGCGCCCGACCGGTTGGCGCGGCTATGCCTTGGGTCTTCTGCTCGGCTTTCTTCCCTGTGGGTTGCTCTACACCGCGCTGATGGTCGCAGCTGCCACGGCCAATCCCTGGGCCGCAGGGCTCGGCATGATTGCCTTTGCTCTAGGAACCTTCCCGATATCCTGGTTGATCGGTTTCGGCAGCGGGTTCGCAGCGGCCAATTGGTCGCGCCTTGCAAAGCGTTTCATGCCGTATCTGGCACTCGGCAATGCGCTTTTGCTGCTCGGTCTGGCTTATCGATATACGCTCAGCTGAAGGTGTATCGTCGCATGGCCGTATTATCGTTCGGCGGTCGCGGGACTAAGGGCGTAGATCGAACGGGTGAGCTGTTCGGAGCCCACGAGCCGATCGATGAAAGTGGTATCCTTCATGGCATTGCCGCTATAGGGAAGCGGCAGCGTTTCAGGATCGACGCGCATCGGTGTGGCGATGCGGATGACAGTGCAGCCAAGGCTGCGCGCATGACGTTCGAGCGTCAGGAACAAGCTCCGCGACAACGTGCCGCTATCGCCAAGATCGAACACAATGAAAGGGTCGACATCGAAAACGCGGCCATATTGCGGCGTATCGGTTACCCTGCCGATACAAATTCCCATGAAATAGCCGCGCAGGTTTTCAACGCCAAAAATGATGGGCCCGTCGCCGTCATCGTCATCACAGGCGGTTTCGATGAAGTCATCCCATTGCTGCTTGGTGAGACGCGGATAAGCCTGTTGAGCAAGAACAAAGGCAAGATGTGCCTGCTCCGGCTTCAAGCGATGAGCCATATGCAAGACGGCAGGTGCGGCAGAATGTTGCATCTGTGCCAATAGCCAATCAGGAGAACAAGTTAGTTTGTATATTGCAGGGAAGGGCCGGCATCAGCCATGACTTAGATCAATAAGTCGCTTGACGGTCACTGCCGCTCGCCTGACACTTAACATCGTCTCATCATGCTAACAGCAGGCGCTCCCATGGCAGTCGTTCTTTCCAACCACCAGGCCGCGGATCCATGGGGACGGCCCTGCGGGACATGCGACATTCGTTCCTTCAGTGTCTGCAGCGTGCTGTCGCCACTGGAACTTGAAAAATTGCGTTCGGCTCTGGTCACCGCCCATTTTGCGGCGGGTGAATCGCTGATCCACGAAGGTGAACCGGCCGCATCGCTTTTCAATATCGTCAGCGGGTCGGTGAAGCTTTACAAGCTTCTCTCCGATGGCCGGCGGCAAATTACCGGTTTCCTGGTGCCCGGCGATTTTCTCGGCATCGCTCTCAACAAAACCTATGCCTATTCAGCGGAAGCGATCGAAGACGTCCAGGTCTGCCGGTTCGATCGCGCGCGATTCAGTGCGCTCCTTGGCGATCTGCCGAAATTGGAGCACCGCCTGCTGGAAGCAGCCTGCACCGAGCTTGCGGCAGCGCAGGACCAGATGCTGCTGCTTGGCCGTCGTACCGCATTGGAGCGGGTCGCCAGCTTCCTGCTGCACTGGCGGCAAAGAATCCTGGCCCATGGCAAAGGCGACAAAGTCATGCTGCCGATGTCCCGCAGCGACATCGCGGATTATCTCGGCCTCACCATCGAAACCGTCAGCCGCAGTCTGACTGTGTTGCGCCGATCGAAAGTCATCGACCTGATCAGCCGGTCGGAGCTGATCGTCCATAATCCGGACAAGCTGGCCGGCATGGCGGATTGCGAAGCCGATGCTTGATTGCCGGAGGCTTGTGGTCTCCTAGCCGCCGTCTTGGGGGGTGTCGGGTTGCCGGTCGGGATGCGCGGCCTGAAAAGCCGACAATTCGGCGCAGGCTTGATCGATCTCCACGAGGCGTGAAAACGGCCGCAGGTCCATGTCGAACCGGCGGGCATTGAAGATCTGCGGGATCAGGAAAGCATCCGCCAGGCCGGGCTCATCGCCACAGCAATAACGGCCCGCATAACCGTGGCCCTCGATCAGGCGTTGAATGGCGCCGAAGCCCTCGCTGACCCAGTGACGATACCAGGTAAGCTTATCCGCGTCGCTGACCTGGAGCGTACCGGTGAGATAGTCGAGCACGCGCAGATTGTTGATGGGATGGATCTCGCAGGCGATCGCTGCCATCAGGCTGCGGACATAAGCACGCTGCAGGGGCGCGCGGGGCAATAGGGCAGGGGCCGGCCAGACTTCATCGATATATTCGCAGATCGCCGTCGATTGCGTCAGCACGGCCTCGTCATGCTGCAGGCTCGGCACGAGACCCTGCGGATTGATCGCGCGATAGCTGGCGGCATGCTGCTCGCCGCCATTGCTGACGAGATGGATGGCGATCTGCTGATAATCGAGATCCTTCAACCCCAGAACGATGCGCACGCGATAGGCCGCCGAGGAGCGGAAGTAGCTGTAGAGGGTGAGGCGGCTCACCGGCTCATGCTCCGGTCCCGGCTTGCGTGACCTCCTGCTCGATGGCGCCGAACAGGGAATGACCGTCCCTGTCCGCCATTTCGATCCGCACGCGGTCGCCGAACGCAAGGAACGGCGTTGTAGGCGATCCGGTCGAGATGGTCTCTACCATGCGCTGTTCGGCGATGCAGGCATAACCGCGGCCGCCAATGGCGATCGGTTTCCCGGGTCCGCCCTGGGCATCACGATTGGAAATCGTGCCGGAGCCGATGATCGACCCGGCGGCGAGATTGCGACTCTTCGCAGCATGCGCGATCAACTGACCGAAATGGAATGTCATGTCCTCGGCGGCGCGCAGTTTTCCGAAGGGCTTGTCGTTGAGGAAGGTCTTGAGTTCCAGATCGATCTTCCCGTTCTGCCAAGCATTCCCCAGTTCATCGAGCGTGACGGCAACGGGCGAGAAGGCGGAGGATGGCTTCGACTGGAAGAAGCCGAAACCCTTGGCGAGTTCGCCGGGAATGAGATTGCGCAGGGAAACGTCATTGACCAGCATGACCAGCGCGATTTTGTCGAGCGCCGCCGCCGGCGAAATGCCCATCGGCACATCGGTGGTGATGACGGCGGTTTCCGCTTCGAAATCGATGCCCCAATCCGCGTCCGCCAAGGCGATTGCTGCGCGCGGCGACAGCAAGCAGTCGGAGCCGCCCTGATACATCAAGGGATCGGTCCAGAAACTCTCCGGCAGGCTGGCGCCCCGCGCGCGCCGTACGAGATCGACATGGTTTACATAGGCAGAGCCATCGGCCCATTGATAGGCGCGCGGCAGCGGGGAGTGACAGTCATGTTCGTGAAAGCGGTCGCCCGGCAGGGCGCCGTGTTCCAGACTCTCGGCCAGCGCCGCGAGGCGCGGTGCCTTGTTCTCCCAGTCGTCCAGCGCCGCCTGCAAGGTGCCGGCGACTTCGCTTGCATCGGTGCAATGACCGAGATCGCGGCTGACAATCACCAGGCGACCGTCTCTGCTGCCATCTTTCAGGCTGGCCAATTTCATGCTGACTCCCCGCTGACCCGCTTATCCGGGGCCGAATTGTTTTTTGATGTCGCGCCAGCAATCGAGATAGTCATCCTGGCGTGCTTCATGCTCGGCGGCATAGCGCGTGACACGTTGCGCCAACCGCGTCTCGAACATGAAAGCCAGCGTGCCAGCAAGTTTGGCCGGTGACAAGGACGCATTGCTGGCCTTCTCGAAAGCCTCTGCGTCCGGACCATGCGGCATCATCATATTGTGCAGGCTCATGCCGCCCGGCACAAAGCCATTGGGCTTGGCATCATAGGTGCCGTAGATCAGTCCCATGAATTCCGACATGATGTTGCGGTGGAACCAGGGCGGCCGGAATGTGTCTTCGGCCACCGACCAGCGTTCAGGAAAGATGACGAAATCGACATTTGCCGTGCCGGGGACGCCTGAAGCCGAGGTGAGGACGGTAAAGATCGAGGGATCGGGATGGTCGGTCAGCACGGCATTCATCGGCGAGAAACGCCGGAGGTCATATTTATAGGGCGCGTGATTGCCGTGCCAGGCTACGACGTCGAGCGGTGAATGATCGAGCTGGCAGCGATGCAGCCCGCCGGCGAATTTGACGATCAGCTCGCTGGCCGTTTCGCGGTCCTCGAAGGCCGCGACCGGCATCAGGAAATCGCGCTCATTGGCGAGGCCGTTGGCGCCGATCGGCCCGCGCTCCGGCAACTGAAAAGGCAGGCCGTAATTCTCGCAGATATAGGCGCGTGCGGGACCTTGGGGCAATTCCAGGCGGATGATGACGCCGCGGGGAATGATGCAGATTTCGCCGGGCTCGATTTCAATCACGCCGAATTCGGTGCAGAAGCGCAAGGTTCCGTGCTGGGCGACGACCAGCATCTCGCCGTCCGCATTCTGGAAATAGCTGTCGCGCATCGATGTGTTGACGAGCAGCAGATGCACGGCGATGCCGCGCTGCTGTTCAACGTCGCCGCAGGTGGTGACAGTGTGAAGACCGCTCACGAAAGCGAGGGGCGTGATCGGTACCGCTGCCGGGTTCCAGCGCAGGGCGCCGATCGGCAGGTGCGTTTCATCACGATCCGGTGCCGCCCGCAGATAGTGGCGATCGATCGGCGTGAAGCGGCCGCTATGCTTGACGCTGGGGCGCAGGCGATAGAGCCAGGAGCGGCGGTTGCTGGCGCGCGGCGCAGTGAAGGCGGAACCGGAGAGCTGTTCTGCATAAAGTCCATGCTTGACGCGCTGCGGCGAATTCCGGCCGATGGGCAGGGCGCCGGGAACGGCTTCGGTTTCCACGTGATTGCCGAACCCGGATATATACGCAAGCGCCATCGTTTTCAGCTCCCCGCCTGTTTCGCTTGTATCGCTACCGCTTTATCGTGAGATCTTATCGGTCCGTCTCATTCCGCGGCATGCGGCGATTGTAGCACGCCGCGGCGGATCTGATCTTCCTCGATGGATTCGAACAAGGCGCGGAAATTGCCTTCGCCGAAACCCTCGTCGCCTTTGCGCTGGATGAATTCGAAGAAGATCGGTCCGAGCACGGTGCCGGAGAAGATCTGCAGCAGCAAGCGGTTCTGACCGTTTTCCAGGCTCTCCCCATCGACCAGAATACCGCAGCTCCTCATGCGGCCAAGGGGCTCTCCATGATGCGGCAGGCGGGCAGCGACTTTTTCATAATAGGTTTCCGGTGGCGCCGGCATGAAGGGCAGGCCGGTGGCGCGCAGTTTCTCGACCGTGCCATAGATATCGTCGCAGCCGCAGGCGATATGCTGGATGCCTTCGCCTTTATAGTCCCGCAGATATTCCTCGATCTGGCTCTTGTCATCGATGGATTCATTGATCGGGATGCGGATCTTGCCGCAAGGGCTGGTGAGCGCGCGCGAGACGAGGCCGGTCAGCTTGCCTTCGATGTTGAAGTAGCGGATCTGTCGGAAATTGAAGAGCTCATGATAGAAGCCGTACCACACATCCATGCGTCCGCGATGGACGTTGTGGGTCAGGTGATCGATGTAATAGAGGCCAGCACCGTCCGGCCGTGGGGCGACGCCGGGCAGCATATCGAAATCGGCGAGCCAGGCCTGCTTGTCTTGCGGAAGAAAATAGAGCACCGAGCCGCCGATACCTTCTATCGCCGGAGCATCGACAGCGAGAGTGCCGTGTTCCCGGGTGGCCGGCTTGGCGTCGAACCTCAAGGCGCGGTCATAGGCAAATGCGGGATCGACCATATGCCAGCCCATGCCGACGGCACAGGGGCCATGCTTTGCGGTGAAATGCGCGGCAAAGGAACGGGGCTCGGCATTGGCGAGATAGCAGATATCGCCCTGGCGCCAGAGCGTCACATTGCGGGTCTTATGCTTGGCGACGGCGGCGAAGCCCATGCAGGTCATCAGCTCAGCGAGGGCGGCCGGATCGGGATGGGCGAATTCGACAAAGGCAAAACCATCGGTGCCGGCGGGATTGGCGGCGCTGATCGTGGCTGCGGCGGCATCGTGCGGAAACGGACCCATGTGCAAACTCCTGCTGGGAAGCGAGATTACCCAGCAGGTTAAGTGATTTGCCGTGCACGGAGCGTGCGGAATGGTGCTGATTTCTCGCTTTTGCGCATAAATCATGCGTGTTATAATATTTTAATGCGTGAAAATAACGATATAGATCCTTTCGACCTCAAATTGCTTGCAGCGCTGCAAACCGATGCCGCGGCCACGCATGGCGAGTTGGCGGAGCAGGTCGGGCTCTCAGCATCGCAGATCTCCCGCCGTCGGCAGGCGCTCGAAGAGGCGGGGCTGATTACGGGCTATCATGCTGTTCTCGACCGCGAGAAGCTCGGCCTTTCCATCCTGGTCCTGATTCATGTCAGCATGGCGACACATTCACCGGATAACGCCGCGAACTTTCGCAAGCTGGTCCTGGAACGCTCGGAGATTCTCGAGGCCTATGCGCTGACCGGCGACGCGGATTATGTACTCAAGATCGTCGTCGGCAGCCTGAAGGATCTGGCGTATCTGGTGAACGACGTGCTGCTGCCGCATGAGGCGATCGCCCGTGTGCGTTCTGAAGTGGTGCTGGACACGTTGAAGCAGGTGGTGGCGCTGCCGCTGGCGACAGCGAAGCGCGGTACCTGATCAACGCGCGGCGCCCAAAGGAATGCCGGTCTTCTCCTTGATCACCGAGAAGACGATGCTGGAATGGGATTCCCGCACGCCGGGCATGCGCAGCAACGACTTCGTGGCGAAGTCGCTCAAAGCATCGAGATCGCTGGTCATCACATGCAGCAGGAAATCGGTGTCGCCGGTCATCGCGTAGCAGGCGACGACCTCCGATCGCTGTGAGATCATTTGCTCGAAGCGTGCCACCGTCGCCTCGGCATGATCGCTGAGCCGGACCTCGATGAAAGCCTGCAGGGCGCAGCCGGCCCGCTTGGGATCGAGGTCGGCGCGGTAGCCGCGAATAATCCCGTCGGCTTCCAGACGCTTCAGCCGCCGCAGGCAGGGTGTCACCGACAACCCCACCATTTCAGCAAGCTGGACCACGGCGATGCGGCCGTCGTCCTGCAATGCCCGCAGCATCTTGCGATCGATATCGTCGAGACCGGCTTCTGGTTGTTTCATCTCAAAATATGAAATCTATTAGTTAATATTGCTATTACTATAACAAACGAAGGCGAATTTAGCAAAAACTGCTCAAGCTCTTGGCACATAATGGTCACCTGACGAATGAGGTGCCAAATGACCCCGTCCATCCAAGTTTTGCCCGCTTCCGCCACTGCGCTCGATCCCACGCTCGGTTTGCGCGGCGATTACAGCCAGATGGATGCGGATTGGGTAACGGCGCAGAACTGGGATGAGTACGGGGCGGCAGAGCATGATCTTTGGCGCCAGCTTTATGCCCGACAGGCGGTCATCGCCAAGCGCTATGCGGCGGATGCTTTTCTGCAAGGCCTCAGCCGGCTGCAGATGCCGGAAGCCCGGATTCCGCGATTTGAGGAGGCAAGCGAGAAGCTGCACGCTTTGACCGGCTGGATCATCGTGCCGGTGCCGGGCCTCATTCCCGAAGACGCGTTCTTTCTGCATCTCGCCAAGCGGCAGTTTCCGGTGACGGTCTGGCTGCGGCGGCCGGATGAGCTTGACTATTTGGTCGAGCCCGATGTGTTTCACGATTTCTTTGGCCATGTGCCGCTGTTGACGCAGCCGGTCTTCGCCGACTACCTGCAGGAATATGGCCGCAAGGGAATCGAGGCGATCGAACTCGGCACCACCAAGATGCTGACGCGGCTCTTCTGGTATATGGTGGAGTTCGGCCTCATCGGCGGCAGTGAGGGGATCAAGGCTTACGGTGCCGGGATGCTTTCCTCGGCGATCGAGACGGCCTATAGCGTCGACAGCAAGCAACCGCATCGCATCAAGTTCGATCTCGCCCGCGTCATGCGGACGGATTATCGCATCGACAATTTCCAGCAGACTTATTTCGTCATCGATGACTTCGCCGAATTATTCACGGCAATGCAACAGTCTTTCCCGCCGCTTTATGCTGCAGTCAAGAACCTGCCTCTGATTCCAGCGACGACGATTCTCGACAGCGACACTCTGCTCCAGGCCGGCCGGCAAGCCTGATCTTTCAGATCGGCCTGCGACCGCGCGGGAATGCAGCGATACGGCCGCTCAGCCGATAGGCAAGCAACCCCAGCCATTCATGCGCGGCGATATCGCAGCAGAGCCAGCCATGGGCGGCGCTGCCGAAGAAGCGGTCGTCATCCGCTTTGCCTTGTGTTTTGTAGTCCGCGCAACAGGGAAGAATTTGTGCCGCCCTTGCACCGAAAGCCGCCATGGCGCGGGGCATATGCGCAGCCGACGTAACCAGCAACCAGCGATCTGTGGGACCCGCGAAGAGCTTCTCGCTTTCGCGCGCATTCTCGAACGTGTCGCGGGATCTCTCTTCCAGCAGAATGCGGCTTGGCGAAATGCCCTGGCGGACCAGCAGATCGCGGGTGAGGCCAGCTTCGTTGGAGCTCTTGTTTGTCAGCAGGTCGGGAACGCCGCCAGATAACAGGATGGTCGCCTGTGGAAAAAGTCGTGCCAGTTCCAGCACGACGAAAAGGCGACTGCCGGCGCTGGTGAAAATCGGGCCGTTCGGGTGATCGCCGCGGCTGGCATTGACGCCACCGCCGAGCAGGAGGATGCCGCGGACGGGTTGCGCCAGGTCCAGCTTCCTTGGGTCAAAAGCCGGATAGGCTGCTTCCAAGGGGCGCAGCAGCCAATAAGGCAGTGGCGTCCAGGCTGCCGAGCCGGCCGCAAGGGCTGTGAACAACAGCAGCAGGCTGCCCAGGCTGAAGAAACCGAAGAGCAGCAACAAGCATGACGCGATCACCAGCAACAGGATCGCATTCGACGGACGTAAAAAGAAGTGCAGCAGCTTGGCGCAGCGAAAGAACATCGACCTATCCGATACGGCTCAACACAACAAGATAGAGCGCGATCGGTTGCAACTGGCAAGCGCGGTGCACTTCTGCCTTGGTTGCGCGGCTCAGATCGGCAAGCCGTCGAGCAGGCGATACCACCAGACCGAGGGGGCCAGGAACCACGGATTGCCGCTGTAAAGCGGCCGGGTCTGGAAGGGGATGTTGTCGAGCGGCGACTTTCCCTCCGTCTTGCCCAGGACCTGGAGGCCGATCTTGCGGCCGAAATAGGTGGCAAGCGAGACACCGGAGCCGCAATAGCCCATGGCGTAATGGAGGCCGTCCTGCTTGCCGATATGCGGCAGGGTGTCGAAGGTATAGGCGACGAAGCCCATCCAGCTATGGGTGACCTTGCTTGACTGCAATTGCGGATAAAGCCGGCACATCCAGTCATGCAGGCGCGGCGCGCAGATGTCCGGATTACTTTCCAGGTAGGCGACGCGGCCGCCGAAGATCATGCGCCGGCGATCCGGCGACAGGCGGTAGTAGAAAACGACCCGCCGCGTGTCGCTGATCATGCGATTGGTCGGCGCCAGTTCATGGGCGAGGGCGGGATCAAGCTCTTCGGTGGCGATGATATAGCTGCCGATCGGGATGACGCGGCGGCGGTGCCAGGGGGTGAGAGGACCGGTATAGCCGTTGGTCGCGACGATCACATCGCGGGCCTGCACCGTACCCTTGGCCGTCTTCACGGTGAAGCCGTTTCCGGTGCGCTCGATCGACAGCGCCGGACAATGATCGATGACCGTGGCGCCGGCTGCCTGCGCCAGCTTCAGCAAAGCGAGGTGGAATTTGCCGGGATGCAAGGCGCTGTGGCGCGGATAAACGATGCCGCCGAAATAGGCGTCGCTGCCGATCTCGCGCCGCTGCTCGGCGCGGGTGACAATCTCCATCGGCACTTCCAATCCCTTGGGCTGGCTGCCGACCAGCTTGACCAAGGCCTCGAACTGCGCCGGATTATGCGCCGCGTGAAAACGGCCGCTGCGGTTCCAGTCGCAATCCAGCTTCTCGTCTTCGATCAGATGCGTGATGTAATCCAAGGCATCCAGGCCTTCGCGGCGAAGGCCGAAGGCGAGCTGCTCATTGTGCCGGCCGGAAAGCGCATCGAAGCCGGGCTTGATACTGGTCGACACCTGGCCGCCGTTACGGCTGGAACAGCCCCAGCCTGCCGCTTCGGCATCGATCACCAGCGTGCTGCGGCCGCCGCGCGCGGTTTCCGTTGCCGCAGACAGGCCGGTATAGCCGCTGCCGATCACCAGAACATCGATCTGGTCGGGGACGGTGCTTGCCGGCAATACGGGGCGCGGCGCTGCCTCCCACCAATAGGGTTCATTCTTATAGGTGGCGGCGAAAATGCTGCTGCTCATGCTTTCCCCCAGACGGCCTTCCCTGACTGGCGCTCTCGACGACCCGGCCTTGGCCGTGCAGCCGACTCGCTTTCTTCGAAATGAAAAATATCCAGAGAATTTTCATTTCGCCAGCGGCTTCTCGAAGAGTGGCAGGCACGGCAGCCATCTGCCAAGGGCATCGCCGTGGCTGATTTGCGATGAACGAGGAAAAATTACAGACGTGCGAGCAAATTTCGATTGTCTAGTATTTCTATCGACATTAGATCAGCTGCACCTGATTGCGGCGTGGCATGAGCGTTTCGAACCGTCTTCTGGCCTCTGCCGCAGTTTTGAGGAACGTATTGTCCCGCGATTGGCTTCTTCATCCCGAAGCCCTCCGCCAGAAGAGAGAAATCATGTCATTCAGTCATAAGCTGCGCGCCACGCTGACCGCCGGTCTCGCCTTTGCCAGTCTCGCCACCGCCAGCCTCCAGGCGCAGGCCGACACCTTGCTTGACCAGATCAAGGCCAGAGGCACATTGGTGGTCGGGCTCGAAGGAACCTATCCGCCTTTCAATTATCAGGACGAGAATGGCCAGCTGACGGGCTTCGAAGTCGACCTCGCCAATGCGATTGCCGGCAAACTTGGCGTCAAAGCCGATTTTCAGCCGACCAAATGGGACGGCATTCTAGCGGCTCTTGAGGCCCAGCGTTTCGACGTCATCATCAACCAGGTGACGATCACGCCGGAGCGCCAGGCGAAGTATGATTTCTCCGAGCCGTATACGGTGTCCGGCATCCAGATCATCACCCGTGCCGGCGATGAGAGCAAGATCAGCAAGCCGGCCGATCTCGCCGGCAAGCCGGTCGGTGTGGTGATCGGCAGCAATTACGAGAAGTGGCTGCGTGACAATGCGCCGCAAGCCGATATCCGCACCTATGACGATGATGCCACGCGCGATCAGGATCTTCTGTCCGGTCGCATCGATGCGGTGATCAATGACCGCCTCGTTGCCGCCGAGCGTGTCAAGCAGTACCAGGGCAAGCTGGCGGCGGCCGGCGAGCCTTTCGCACCGCAGAGCCAGGGTATCGCGCTGCGCAAGGGCAATCCGGAACTGCTGGCGGCACTTAACAAAGCGTTGGATGATCTGCGGGACGATGGAACGCTGGCCAAGATCTCCGGCAAATGGTTTGGTAGCGACGTGACCAAGTAACAAGGCCCTCCGGCGCTGATCGATCGCCGTCGGTCGGCGCCGGGAGCACTTTGCCGCCATGACCTTCAATGTGATGCTGCTGCTGCAGTCGATCCCCCTGCTGTTGAAGGGGGCGCTTTATACGGTCGAGCTCAGCTTCGGCAGCATGGTGATCGGCCTCGTCCTCGGCTTCGGTCTTGCCCTGATGCGCCTGTCGCGGCGCACGTGGCTGCGCCGCATTGCGCGGGTCTATGTTTCGTTCATTCGCGGGACGCCGTTGCTGGTGCAGCTGTTCTTGATCTATTACGGCCTGCCGCAATTCGGCATCCGCCTCGATCCCATTCCCTCGGCCTTGATCGGCTTCAGCCTTAATGTGGCAGCCTATACCTCGGAGATTCTGCGGGCGGCGATTTCATCGATCGATGTCGGCCAGCGCGAGGCGGCCCTTGCCGTCGGGATGACGCGATTTCAGATCATGCACCGCATCGTCATGCCGCAGGCAGCGCGCCTGGCCCTGCCGCCGCTCGGCAACAGCTTCGTCAGTCTGGTCAAGGACACGTCTCTCGCTGCCACCATCCAGGTGCCGGAGCTGTTCCGCCAGGCGCAGCTCATCACGGCGCGGACTTTCGAGGTCTTCACCATGTATATCTCGGTGGCGCTGATCTACTGGGGCGTTTCTGCTTTGCTCGATCTTGGCCAGCATAAGCTCGAATTGCGCGCCAATCGGCATCTGGTGCCGCGCTGATCGCTTTATCTATGTGCGCTTAGCGGCGCGCAGGTTGACAATGATGACACCGCCCAGCGCCATGACCCCGCCGACAGTCCCGAAGAGGCCCGGCAACTCATCCAGCCACAGCCAGCCGATCAGAGTCGCGACCGGCGGGATGCAGTAAAGCAGGTTGGCGGCGCGGCCGGCGGGCAGGCGCGACAACACGACGGACCAGCCCCCATAGGCGATGAAGCTCGGCACCACGCCCAGATAGATCGCGGCGTTGCGCGCGGCCGTCGGCGCGGCCATCGCCTGGTCGATACCCGATAACAAGCCCGGTGACAGGAAGAGGGCACCGAACAGCATGGTCCAGGCGGAAATCGTCAAGGCGCGATGCCGGGCATAGAGCGGCTTCAGCAAAACGGTCGATACGGCCGTGCAGGCGGCAGCGCCGAGAATGAACAGGGCACCCTGGTTGACTTCGATGCCATTGCCTTCGCCGCCGCCGTTGTCGCCGAGGGCGATGAGGCCGATGCCGCCGAAGGAGACCAGCGTGCCGAGCCAGGCGCGCAGACCGAAGCGTTCCTTCAGCACAGGAATGGCAAGCAACGCCACCATGATCGGGCTGATATTGACGATGAAGCTGGCGGCGCCGCTGGAAATCGTGCGCTCGCCCATATTGAGCAGCACCGTATAGAAGGTCACAAAGAGCAGGCCGCCAGCGGCAAGACGACAGGCTTCGCCGAGACTCGGCAGCCGCGGGCGCGTGACCATCAGAAAGGCGGCTGCCGGCACTGCGGCAATGGTGAAGCGGATGGCACCCAGTTGCAGCGGATCAATTGCCTGCAGACCCTCTCGGATGGCCGGGAAAGCCGAGGCCCAGCCGCAAACGGTGATGATAAAGGCGGCGACGAGAACAGCATCGAAAGACCGCGCGGCAGGTAGTTTGCTGACAGAAGGTGCGGAGGTGGCGGCGGTCATGGCGTCCTCGGGAAGTAACGATCGGGCAATCATCCCGAGGCCGCAGCTTGTTGACAATGGAACAAAGAGGGGGTCAGCTGTGACCATGGATCACAACTCAAATCCGCTCCCGCCACTTGATCCCTTGCGCGCTTTTGAAGCCGCTGCACGCACCGGCAGCTTTTCCGCCGCCGCCGCCATGCTGAACCTGACCCATGGGGCGGTCAGCCGCCAGGTTGGCAAATTGGAACATTGGCTGGGCCGGCGCCTGTTCGAACGCCAGGCCCGCGGCGTGACGCTAACGCCTGAGGGACAGCGGCTCTATCTGCGCACGACGGAGGCTTTCGCGTTGATCGCGGAAAGCGCCGATCGCTGGGTCGAGCAATACCGTGGCAGTGTGGTGCGCCTGACCTCGATCCCCTCGATCTGCGGCCTGTGGCTGATGCCCCGGCTGGCGCAACTCGAAGCCGGCAATCCGCCCTTGCGCATCGACCTCATGGTCGAGCATCGCAGCGCCGATCTGGAATCAGACGGTATCGATCTCGCCATTCGCTGCGGTCGCGGCGGCATGCCGGGACGCCAATCGGTGCAGCTTTTCGAGGAACATTGCTACCCGATCGCGGCACCTGCACTGGCAGTGGCAATCGGGCAGGGGGTGCCGGAACGCTTATTGGACTGGCCGCTGATCCACGATTCCGATGCTTCCGCATGGCGCGCCTGGTTTGCAACCCAGGGCCTCGACTACAAGCCGCGGCGCCAGGACCGACGTTTCGAAGATTACAATCTGGTGCTGGACGCGGCCGCCCATGGCCTGGGCATTGCGCTGGCGCGACCGCCCTTGGTGCAGGAGATGCTGGCGAGTAGGCGGCTGCTGCCGGTTGATCGCCGCACTGCCCTAAACACAGTGGCCTATTGGTTGGATCGGCCGGAGGGAAAACTGCGCCCCGCGGCCATGGAACTTGCGCGGCGGATCATGCGCGCGGCGGGGTTGGAGGAGCCGGTGATGGATCGGTTCTTTGCCGCCAAGGGACGCGACTGAGCGGAAAGATGGATTGGTTCAGGCAACTGCCGGGCCGGGCAGCTGCCGTATCAGGCTGCTTTGGGCGCAAACAGCTCGACCTCGTCGGCAAAGCCTTTGAGTTCATGATGACCGATGGAGATGGGTTCCACCTGCGGCAGCAAGTTGGCGAAACGCCGCGACATCAGCAGGGTCTGTCCCGTCGTGGCGCAAACGCTTTGAATGCGGCTGGTGAGATTGACATCGGGGCCGATGACGGTGAAATCCAGGCGATGGCCCGAGCCGATATTGCCGTAGCTGGCCTTTCCGTAATGCAGCGCGATGCCTGCCTTCAGTTCGATGCCCGCGGCGGTGAAAGTGGCCAGATGCGCCAGCGCATCGCGCGCGGCACTCAACGCCGCCTGGCAGTTTCGTGCCGGATCATCGCTGACACGAAAACTGGCGAGCACGGCATCGCCGATGAACTTCAGCACTTCCCCGCCATGCTGGGCGATGGCCGGCAGGATCTGATCGAAATAGCCGTTCAGCAGCGACAGGACGCGCTCCTCGGGAAGCCGGTTCGAGAGGCCGGTGAAATCCCGCAGGTCGCAGAGCATCAGCGCCGCCTCGATGGTTTCTACGTCGCCGCGTTGCACATGGCCGGCGAGAATGCGCCGTCCGGTCTCGCTGCCGATATAGGTGTCGAGCAGATTGGTGCCGCGCTCATGCAGCGCCTTCAACTCGATGGTGTTGCGCAAGGCCGGGAGAATGCGATGGAAGAGGGTGCGGTCCTCGGCAGAAAAGCCGGCCGGGTCCGCAGTGGCAAAGCAGATTGCCCCGATCCAGGCTTTGCCGCTGACGAGCGGCACGAACAGACGCTCGGCCAAAGGGTAGCGGGCATAGACCTCATGGGTGAACCATGTGGCTGCCGTTGCGCTATCGGTGCGCAGGCTGAGCCAGTCCCCTGTCTGAAGCACGTGATGAATCGGACTCTTGAGCCCACCGACATTGGATTCGAAGCCATGCAGTCGGCTGACCGTTTCCACCGCTTCGCCGGGTGACCAGGCGATGGTCCGGCCGATGATCTCAGGATCGATCATCAGCAGATGCAGGACCAGGCGATCGAGCGCGATGCCGGCATTGCGCATCCGTATGCCAAGACCTTCCAGCAGACCGGCGACATCCTGATCGTGGCAGAAATTCCCGGCCAGCCATTCGATCAGGCTGGCGGCGACATCTATGAAAGCAGCATTCATCAGCAAACCGGTGCCGCTCGAGCGGCGACTGTGGCGGGGTGGACGGGGCGCAAATCGCAGCAGCAATGGCCGGGGTCCTGGACTCCTTTATGGGATTTTCCGGCTGTCATGAAAACGTCATTTTGCATGCAATGCTGTCGGGGCGGCGCGCGAAAACAACATGGCTAAAATGATCACGCAGATATTAGATAGTCTCCTATCTATTATGTATCCCGGTAACATCCCCGTGAAGGCTAGCTGCGATGGCGTTGTCTGATCGCAAGAAGCGTCAAATGGAGTTCGGTCCGAGACTCAACCGCATCGGCCAGGGGCTGCGGCGGGCGATCGACGATGAAGTGCGCGCGCTGGGTCTCACCGACGCCACTTGGCGGCCCCTGTTTCATCTCGGTCGTCTCGGCGACGGTCTGCGGCAGAAGGATCTGGCAGAAGCCCTAATGATAGAAGGGCCTTCACTGGTGCCCCTCTTGGACAACCTGGAACTTAACGGGCTGGTACAACGCATCGAGAGCCCAACTGACCGTCGCTGCAAGCTCATTCACATGACGCCGGCCGGCGAGAAAGTCTACCGCCAGACCATGGAAATCGCCGGCAAGATATTCACGCGGGCGATGCGCCATGTCTCCGATGAGGAGCTGGTTGTATGTCACGCTGTCTTTGACCGCTTGGAAGCGGCCTTGAGCAATCTCAAGGCCGGGGAGCGGACGTCCGCTCCCCGGGCGGCTGAGTGAGAATGGGATGACACGCTGGCCGTTCCTCAGTCCTGGCTGGTCGCACGCGATCTGTACGACGATCGCCGCGATTCTGGCGCTGTATGTCGCCTATTTCCTGCAACTGGAAAATCCGTATTCGGCGGCCACCACGGTTCTCGTAGTGTCCAGCCCGATCCACGGCATGGTGCTGGCAAAATCGGTTTATCGTTTCCTTGGAACGCTGCTGGGGGCCGCCGCCTCGGTCCTGCTGATGGCCTGCTTTGCCCAGACGCCGGAACTGTTTTTGCTGGGGACCGCGGTATGGGTCGGCCTCTTCACGGCGGCGTCCTCGCTGCTGCGGCGGTTTCGTGCCTACGGCGCGGTGCTGGCCGGCTATACCATCACGTTGGTGGCTTTCGGTGCGGTCGATAAGCCTTTGTCGATTTTCGATCTCGCCATGGCGCGCGTCGCCGTGGTCACTGTCGGGATCGCATGCTCCGCACTGGTCACGATCCTATTGGCGCCCAACACGGCCAGCCGCGACTTTCCGCGGAAACTGAAAGGCGCCTTGCAATCGGTCGCGAGTTTCGTTGCGCTCGCCTTGTCGCAGGCAGAAGAGAAACAGCTTGCCGCGACCCGCCTCCAGGCCGCGCGCCAGATCCAGGCGCTCGATGCAGTGCTTTATGCCGCAGCGGCGGAATCGGCCGAGACGGCGCATCGCTCGGGCTATGTCCGTCGCGCGGTGGCGGCCTTGTTCGGCCTGCTGACGTCGGTATCGAGCCTGCGTGGTTCGGGCGATTTGTCTGACCCGCCGGATGCTGTGGCCGATATCGACCGCCTCAGCCAGGAAGCTGCTGCGTTGCTCGAGCGGCTGGCCCGCGACGGCGCCACGGAGGTCATGAGCCTGGAGGTGAAAGCCCTGCGGGATCGCTGCGCCACCGCACAATCGCAGCTGGATACGGCGGCATCGCCGGTATCGATCATCGCCTTCAATCGCCTTGACGATTTCCTTGATCATCTCGCAGCACTTGCCGACAGCCTGATTGCTTTCGCCGATCGCCGGGGCAAGCGTCTTGATATTCGTCTGCCGCACCATCGCGACCTGCCTGCGGCTTTGATCAACGGCCTGCGGGGCGTGGTGGCGGTTCTGGTGGTGAGCGTCTTTTGGATCTATACTGCCTGGCCCAACGGCAATCAGGTGTTCGGCGCGACCGTCCCCATCTGCGCCTTGCTTGGCGCCAGCGAACGCCCGCAGGCCGATGCCGTGGATTTCTTCAAAGGCGTGTTTTTTGCAGCGGTTGCCGGGCTGGTCTGCGGTTATGGAATTCTCACCGAGGTCAGCGGCTTCCCTTTGCTCGCCTTGGCCCTGGCCCCTTTCCTGCTGGCAGGCGCCTATTACTCGACGCGGCCGCAAACGGCAGGGATTGCTACCGGATTCCTGATCTTCTTCGTCACCTTTGTCGCGCCACACAATCCGATGCAGTTCGACCTTTCAGGCTATGTCAACATGGCCTTTGCAAATCTGATCGGTATCGGCTGTATCCTGCCGATCTTCCGCGTGGTGTTTCCGCATAATTTCAGCCGTTCGACCCGCAGCCTGGCACGACAACTGGTGGTCAGTCTCATGCGTCTTGCCAAGCGCCCCAATTTGAACCGGCTGTTGCGCTGGGAGCATCAGGCGCATGACCGGCTGACGACGATCGCCATGCGCCTGCCTTTGGAGGACGAAAATCGGGCCAAGCTGTTGGGCGGCGGCTTTGCCGCCATCCGCATCGGGCGCGCTCTCATTCGCATCAAGACGCAGATGGATGCCCTGCCGCTCGACTACGCGACGCGGGCCGCGTTGCAGCGCGCCTTTGAGGCTTGCCGGCATCTGGCGCAGCAGCCGGCGCGGGCCGTGCATCGCTTATGGGAAGCTGCCAATCGCCTGGAGGCCGGCATTCCCGCCTTGCCGTCCGAGCTCACCCCAGCTGCAAAGCGCGATGTCGGCGCCTTGCGCGAATGCGCCAATCTGCTGGTGCAGCATGAGGCGTTCTTCACCGGTCGGCGCAAGGCCGATGCCGAGCTGCGGAAGCAGATGCAGGAGGCTGTGCCATGCTGACGGAAAGCGATATTGCCGGTGTCTATATGGCGCCCATCGTCCTCTATGGCCTCGCTGCATCGCTGCTGTTTCTGGCGCTGCGCTGGTTGCTGACACGGCTCGGTTTCTGGCGGCTGGTCTGGCATCCCGGCCTGTTCGAGCTCGGCCTATTCATCTCCATTCTGTCGGCCCTGGTGCTGATATTTCCTTAGCTGGTGTTTTCCTAAGCGTGGATCGCGGTTGAAATGTGGTTCTTCGGTAAGATATTTCGCGTCACCATGACGTTAGCGATGTCATTGATGGCGGTCATCCTGGGTGCCGCCTTATGGCACTATTACATGGTCGATCCCTGGACGCGCGACGGCACCGTGCGCGCCGATGTCGTGGCGATTGCGCCGGAAGTCTCCGGCACGGTCGTCGATATCAAAGTGATCGACAATCAGTTCGTCCATAAGGGCGACGTCCTCTATGTCATCGATCCCACCCGCTTTCGCCTCGCTTTAGCCCAGGCCGAGGCGACGGCGGAAAGCCGTAAGCAGGATATGGTTGTGGCCCAGCAGCGTTCCGCGCGCCGCGCAGCCTTGACCGACCTTGCCGCCTCGAAGGAAGAGAAGGAACAGTTCAGCGGCAATGCGGCGGTTGCCGCGGCGAATTACAATGAAGCTCTGGCCGAAGTGGACGTCGCCAAGGTCAATCTCGAGCGCAGCGTCATTCACGCCCCGGTCAACGGCTATGTCACCAATCTGCTGTTGCGGCAGGGCGACTATGCTACTGCGGGCCAGAAGAGCGTTTCGGTGATCGATAGCGATTCATTCTGGATTGCCGGCTATTTCGAAGAGACCAAGCTGGCGCAAATCCATCGCGGCGATGTTGCCCATATCAAACTGATGGGTTTTGCCGGCGATGTTCGCGGCCATGTCGACAGCCTGGCGCGCGGTATTACCGACCAGAACGGCGATAGCGGCTCAGAGGGGCTTGCCACGGTCAACCCGGTCTTCACCTGGGTGCGCCTGGCCCAGCGTTTCCCGGTGCGCGTCCATGTCGACCAGGTACCGGCCGGCGTGGATCTTGCCATGGGCATGACATGCACGATCAGCATCGGCAACCAGGCGACAGGCCTGCGGCAGAGCGTGGCGCAGATCACTGAAACCGCAAAGACGCAGATCGCCAGCCTCTGGAACAGCTATGCCGGATCGGTGCAGGCGAAGACGGTGGAGTAGGGGGCGATAGCAGGGGGGATGGCAGAGGCCGTCGCTCAAGCGTTCAGGATCGCCTGCATTGCCTGCTTGAGCCCGGCAAGCGTGGCGGCGCGGTCGAGTTGGGGATTGCGGATGGCCCGCACCGACAAGCCCTCGAACAGAGCGGCTATTACCTCGAAGCGTGCTGCCAGTTCGGCTTCACTCAGCTGCCTGCCACGTGAGGCGTAACCCTTGCGCAAGGCGGCGATGACGGCGCCGCGCGTGATCTGGTCGGCGCTCTGGACGATGCTTCCCATTTTCGGATTGCGGGCGGCTTCGGCGACAATTTCGAGGCCGAGCGTCGCCAAGTCCGGGTCGGTATGATACTCGAAACCATGATCGGCCTTCGCCGTCATTGCCTCGAGGATATCGGCCGATTCTTCCAGATCCTGAAACAGCTTCAGGAGCTCCTGCACATCCTGCTGCACGATCGCCGCGATGATCGCTTCCTTGTTTTCGTAATAATGATAGATGTGGCCGACGCTCATGCGCGCGGTCTTCGAGATCGTCGCCATGCTGGCGCCATGGAAACCTTGACGACGAAAGCACTCTTTGGCCGCGTCCAGGATCTGCTGACGGCGGATTTCGCTGCGATCGAGTTCAAGACTGGCTTGGTTCATCAGCGATAGGTCTCCTTCAGGCCCGGCATTGTCCACTGTCATTCCGTTCTCTGCAGCCGGTCCCCCGCAACTGCGGCAGGTACAAGTTAACCCTTGACCTTTGCTTTGTCCATTCTAGAATGAATAATCATTCTAGAATGACTATTCATTCTACGACGTTCAAAGCTGGAGTTGTTTTCCGATGCAAATCAATAGTTTGCGCGATAGCGGGCGCAATCGGCGGTTCCGGGCGAGAGGCTGCGGCGTAGCTCGGCGCATGGGCCTCCTGGCGCTGGCGACGGCTGCGAGCCTCGGCCTTTCGGCTTGCGGAAAACCGGAAGCGGCCCAGAGCCAGGCGGCGGCCCTGCCGGAAGTCGGCATCATGACGGTGAAACCGCAGCGCATCTCGTTGACGACGGAGCTGCCGGGGCGGGTTTCAGCCTTTCTGGTCTCGGAGGTTCGGCCCCAGGTCGGGGGCATCATCCAGAAGCGCCTGTTTGAAGAAGGCAGCGATGTCAAAGCCGGGCAGGTCCTTTATCAGATCGACCCCGCAACCTATCGGGCCACTTATGACAACGCCGCTGCCGCGCTGGCCAAGGCCAAGGCGACGGTGCTGTCGGCGCGCTCGAAGGCGCAGCGCTACAAGGAACTGGTGGCCATAAATGCCGTCAGCAAACAGGACTATGACGATGCCGTCGCCACGCAACTATCGGCCGAAGCGGATATCGCCGCCGATCAGGCGAGCCTGGAAAGCGCCAGGATCAACCTCGACTACACCAAGGTGACGGCGCCCATCTCCGGCCGCATCGGCAAATCCGCTGTGACGCCCGGCGCCCTGGTCACGGCCAGCCAGAGCGACGTCCTGGCGAAGATTCAGCAGCTCGACCAGATCTATGTCGACGTTACCCAGTCCAGCGCGGAGGTGTTGCGGCTGAAGCGCGATCTTGCCAGCGGCAAACTGGTGGCCGCCGGCGCCAATCAGGCCAAGGTTACGCTGATGCTGGAAGATGGCAGCCATTACGACCAAAGCGGCGTGCTGCAGTTCGCCGATATTACGGTCGATGAAACCACCGGCAGCATCACCTTGCGCGCCGTCTTTCCGAACCCGAAGTTCGATCTCCTGCCCGGCATGTATGTACGCGCTGTGCTGGAAGAGGGTGTCAATGACCAGGCGCTACTGGTCCCGCAACGGGGCGTGTCGCGCGACATCAAGGGCAACCCGACGGCGCTGGTGATCGGCGCCGACGACAAGGTCGAGCAGCGCGTGCTGAAGACGGAACGTACGGTGGGCGATCAGTGGCTGATCAGCGCCGGTCTGAAGCCGGGGGATCGGTTGGTCCTCGATGGCTTGCAGAAAATTCACCCAGGCAGCCAGGTGAAGCCGGTCGCGCTATCAGCGTCGGAGATCGGCGGGACGCCGGCCGACGCGACCCAGCAGTAGAGAGATCGCCGCATGTCACGCTTCTTTATCGACCGCCCGATCTTTGCCTGGGTTATTGCCATCATCATCATGCTGGCCGGTGCCCTGGCGATCCGCTCTCTGCCGATCGCCCAATATCCGGAGATCGCGCCGCCGGCCGTGGCGATTACGGCCACCTATCCCGGTGCCTCGGCGAAGACGCTGGAGGATACCGTCACCCAGGTGATCGAGCAAAAGATGAAGGGCATCGATCACCTCAGCTATATGGCCTCGACCAGCGATTCCGCCGGCACGGTGACCATCACGCTGACCTTTGCCTCGGGTACCGATCCGGATATCGCCCAGGTGCAGGTGCAAAACAAATTGCAGCTGGCGACACCCCTGCTGCCGCAGGAAGTGCAGCAGCAAGGCATCAAGGTCGAGAAATCGGCCACCAATTTCGCCTTGGTGCTTGCCTTTTATTCGCCCGACGACAGTTTGACGCAATATGACCTCGCCGACTATGTCGCGGCCAATATTCAGGACGTCATCAGCCGCGTCGACGGTGTCGGCGATGTCACCATGTTCGGTGCACAATACGCCATGCGGATCTGGCTCGATCCCGACAAGCTGACCAACTACAAACTGACGCCGGGTGACGTCTCGACGGCGATTCAGGCGCAGAATGCGCAGATCTCGGCCGGCCAGCTCGGTGGCGCGCCTTCCATCAAGGGGCAGCAGCTCAATGCCACCATCACGGCGCAAAGCCGGCTGCAAACGGTCGATCAGTTCCGCGACATCCTGCTGCGTACCAATACCGATGGATCGACGGTGCGCCTGCGCGACGTTGCGCGTGTCGAACTGGGCAGCGAAAGTTACGACAATGTCTCGCGCTTCAACGGCAAGCCGGCGACCGGCATCGCCATCAAACTGGCAACCGGCGCCAACGCGCTGGCGACTGCTGATGCCGTCAAGGCGAAGGTGAAGGAGCTCTCGCAGTTCTTTCCCGCCGGCATGGCGGCGGATGTTCCCTATGACACCACGCCTTTCGTGCGGGTTTCGATCGAGGAAGTGGTCAAGACGCTGATCGAGGCGATCGGCCTCGTTTTCATCGTCATGTTCGTCTTCCTGCAAAACTTCCGGGCAACGCTGATTCCGACGATTGCCGTGCCGGTGGTGCTGCTGGGTACCTTCGCGGTGCTCTCGGCCTGCGGCTTCTCGATCAATACCCTCACCATGTTCGGCACGGTGCTGGCGATCGGCCTGCTGGTCGATGACGCCATCGTCGTGGTCGAGAACGTCGAACGCGTGATGAGCGAGGAGGGGCTGTCGCCCCGCGAGGCGACCCGCAAATCCATGGGACAGATTACCGGCGCCTTGATCGGCATCGCCCTGGTCCTGTCGGCGGTTTTCGTGCCGATGGCATTCTTCGGCGGCTCGACCGGCGTCATCTATCGGCAGTTCTCGATCACCATCGTTTCCGCCATG
>DATLIX010000090.1:0-4404 GCA_035539215.1 Dongiaceae bacterium
CTGGATATCTTCAAACAAGATGGCGGCGATGCGGCTTTTAGGTCTCGATCCTGGCTTGCAGCATACCGGCTGGGGCATCGTCGATGCGCATGGCAATCCGCCGGGCTCGCGGCTGAGCTTCGTGGCCGCCGGCGCCATCCATACCGATCCGAAGCGGGAGCTTGCCGAGCGTCTGGTGGAGATCCACGACGGGCTGAAACAGGTGATCGATCTCTACCAGCCGACCGAGGCAGCGGTGGAGGAGACCTTCGTCAACAAGAACCCGACCTCGACCCTGAAGCTGGGCCTCGCCCGGGGCGTCGTCCTGCTGACCCCGGCAACGTATAAGCTGCCGGTCGCCGAATATCCGGCCAACCTGGTCAAAAAGTCCGTGGTCGGCGCGGGCCATGCCAGCAAGGATCAGGTGGCGATGATGGTGCGGGTACTGCTCCCGGCCAGTTCGGCGGAGAGCCCCGATGCGGCCGACGCGCTCGCTGTCGCCATTTGTCACGCCCATCACCTCAGCTCGCTGCGGCGTTGGGGCGCCAAGGATTTTCGCGAGGTGGCGCGGTGATCGGCAAGCTGACCGGCATCCTCGACAGCATTCAGGGCGATACGGCGATCATCGATGTCGGCGGCGTCGGCTACGTGGTGCATGCCGCCGGCCGCACGCTGCAGCGCCTGGGGGCGAGCGGCACCGGCGTCTCACTGCTGATCGAGACCCAGGTGCGCGAGGATGCGATCAATCTTTTTGGCTTCCTGGATCAGGCGGAGCGGGACTGGTTCCGGCTGCTGCTGACGGTGCAGGGGGTCGGCGCCAAGGTCGGCCTGGCTATCCTCGGCACCTTGTCGCCCGATGACCTGGCGACGGCGATCGCCGCGCAGGACAAGACGGCTGTGACGCGCGCACCGGGTGTCGGCCCGAAACTGGCCGCACGCATCGTTGCCGAACTGAAAGACAAGGTCGGCGGCCTCAGCCTCGGCACGGCAGCGCTCGCCAAGGCAGCATCCGGCGCCAAAGCGGGCGAGGGGAAGGCCGCGTCATCGCTGATCGAGGATGCGGTTTCCGCGCTGGTCAATCTCGGCTACCGCCGGGCCGAGGCCTTCACGGCCGTTGCCAAGGCAAATCAGGCTGCAACCCAGCCGGTGACACTGGATCAGCTGATCCGCAGCGGGTTGAAGGAGCTGAGCCAGTGAGGGGCGTTCGATGAAGGGCGCGATCCATGGCCGATAACCGCTCGATCGATCCGCGCCTGACCGACGGCGCGCGCAGCGAGGAGGATAGCGGCGAGCAGTCCTTGCGGCCCTTGGCGCTGGGCGAGTTCATCGGCCAGGAGCAGTTGCGCGAGAATCTCGCGGTCTTCGTTGCGGCGGCGCGCGAGCGCGGCGAGGCGATGGATCATGTGCTGTTCTATGGGCCGCCGGGTCTCGGCAAGACGACGCTGGCGCAGATCGTGGCGCGGGAACTGGGCGTCGGCTTCCGGGCGACCTCGGGGCCGGTGATTGCGCGCGCCGGCGACCTTGCGGCCCTGCTGACCAATCTGCAGCCCAATGACGTGCTCTTCATCGATGAAATCCATCGCCTCTCGCCGGCCGTGGAGGAAATCCTCTACCCGGCGATGGAGGATTATCATCTCGACCTGATCATCGGTGAGGGCCCGGCGGCGCGTTCGGTGCGCATCGATCTGCCGAAATTCACCCTGGTCGGTGCCACCACCCGGTTAGGATTGCTGTCGACGCCGTTGCGCGACCGCTTCGGCATTCCGCTTCGGCTCAATTTTTACACGCCGACGGAATTGGAGACGATCGTCCGGCGTGGCGCACGGGTCATCGGTCTCGATCTGGCTGCCAGCGGCGCCGTGGAGATCGCCCGGCGGTCGCGCGGCACGCCCCGCGTGGCCGGCCGGCTGCTGCGCCGGGTGCGGGATTTCGCGCTGGTGGCCAAAGCCGGCCTGGTGGATGCCAAGGCGGCCGATGCCGCCCTCCGCCGTTTGGATGTGGACCAACTCGGTCTCGATGCCATGGACCGCCGGTTCCTGCGCTGTATCGCCGAGAACTATGGCGGCGGTCCGGTCGGGGTGGAGACCCTGGCGGCGGCCTTGGCGGAACAGCGGGACACGATCGAGGAAGCGATCGAGCCCTACCTCATCCAGCAGGGGCTGCTGCAGCGGACGCCGCGGGGCCGCGCCTTGACAGCCAATGGTTTCAAATATCTCGGCCTGACGCCACCGCGGGGCGTTTCGCAGCTCGACCTGCTGGGTGAAGCGGCGCCCGGGGACATCTCTCAAGACAACCCCGGGAATAGCCCCGGGGCCACGCCGGGGGACGATGGGGAAGGGCCCTGATATATCGGCAAAATCTGGCAACCTTTGGCCCCACCGCCACATTCTTGCCATTCTGGCAGGTGATGAATAAGCCCGAAATCGAGTTCAGCCATGCATGAGACGAATTGGACAAGCACGACCGCCGCGGCTATCCACCGGCACCCGCTGCGCGTCTATATCGAAGATACCGACTCGGGCGGCATCGTGTATTACGCCAATTACCTGCGCTACGCCGAGCGGGGACGAACCGAGATGCTGCGGTCGGCCGGTATTTCCCATGCCGAGATGATAGAAGCCGATCATCTGGTCCTGGCAGTGCGGCGCTGTGAGGTGGATTACCTGCTGCCGGCCAAGCTGGATGACGCCCTGGTGGTGGAAAGTCAGGTGACAAAGATCGGCGGGGCGAGCCTGACCCTGGCGCAGCGTATCTGCCGCGACGGGGTCGAGCTGGTGACGCTGGCCATCACCATCGTCTGTATCAATACCGCGGGCCGGGCGACCCGGCTGCCGGACCGGATGCGCGAAGCCCTGCAAGCCAGCGGATTGCCGGGATCCGATTCTGTCGCTGCGACAGCATGACGCGGGGGTGAATGCTGGTGGCGGAAGGTCGAGAGTGAGATGCCATTAAGGACTGGTCAGCGGGGCTGAGCGTGCCCGGCGGTCTAGATTGAATTGACGAGATACCGATAGAGATAGAGTGAGAGCCATTTATGGACCAGACGATTCCTCCCGCGACGCCGGTTGCGCCGGTTGCTGGCAGCGCCCTTGATCCGTTGGCCGGCCAGGCGATCAGTACCGGCCCCGGCATGGGGCCTGCCTCCCACGACCTCAGTATCATCGGCCTCTTCATGCAGGCCGACTGGATCGTCAAGGTCGTGATGATCATGCTGTTGATGGCCTCGGTCTGGAGCTGGGCCATCATTATCGATAAGTCGATCCGCCTGCGCCGCCTGCGCAACCAGGCCAAGCAGTTCGAAGATGCCTTCTGGTCCGGCGGGTCGCTGGAGGAATTGTTCGATCGCATCGGCAACCGGCCGCCCGATCCCATGTCCTCGATCTTCGTCTCCGCCATGCGCGAATGGCGCCGCTCCGCCGCCAAGGGCCTGCTGGGATCGGAATCGCTGCGTGAAAGCCTGCAGGAACGCATCGAGCGGGTCATGGGCATCACCCTCGGCCGCGAGATGGATCAGCTCGAGCGCTATATGACCTTCCTGGCCTCGGTCGGTTCGGCTGCTCCCTTCGTCGGCCTGTTCGGCACCGTCTGGGGCATCATGAACAGTTTCGCCGCCATCGCCGGTTCGAAGAACACCAGTCTTGCCGTGGTGGCTCCGGGCATCGCCGAAGCGCTCTTCGCCACGGCGCTTGGCCTCGTCGCCGCCATTCCGGCGGTGCTCGCCTATAACAAGCTCAACAGCGATATCTCGCGTTATGGCAATCGGCTCGACGCCTTCTCAGGCGAATTCGGCGCCATCCTCTCGCGTCAGCTCGAAGAGAAGCACTGATCATGGGCGCGGCACTTTCCGGACCGAAACGTCGTCGCGGCGGCGGCCGCCGCCGGGCTGATCCGGTCGCCGCCATCAACGTGACGCCGATGGTCGACGTCATGCTGGTGCTGCTGGTGATCTTCATGATCACCGCGCCGCTGCTGAGCTCGGGCATTCCCGTCAATCTGCCGAAGGTCAAGGCGGAGGCGATGAACAATCCCGACGAGCCGCTGGTGATCAGCGTCAACAAGGATGGCAAGGTCTATCTCAGCGATACCGAGATCCCGATGGACAGCCTCGGGCCGCGTCTCGCCGCCATCACCAACAACAATCCGGACGCCAAGATCTTCATCCGCGGCGACAAGGACATCAATTACGGCACGGTGCTGCAGGCGATGGGCGAACTGACCACGGCCGGTTTCCGTTCGGTTTCGCTGGTGGTGGAAACGCCGGGCGACGACAACGGCAGCGGGGCCAATGGCACTGCGCAAGGTGGCACCGCCAGCCAGGGTGGCGCCGCCAAGAAGCCAAGCAAGTGAGGTAGCTGGCTTGATTACCGCGTCGATCAAGGACAATCCGGCGGGTGCCGGGCTGATCATATCGGTCGGCCTGCATAT
>DATLIX010000091.1:0-129274 GCA_035539215.1 Dongiaceae bacterium
CGATGGGCATCGAGATGCGCCTGAACCTCGGCCAGAATAGGGACGCCGCCATCTCCTTCGATCCGCAGGCCGTGGTCGATCAAGGGCAGCGCACCCGACGGAAAGGCGACATCGATCACGGCGCCGCGCACCGCCAGCACATGGCCCGTTCCGTCGGCCTCCATGTCGCGTTCCGCGCCGGTCTCTTTGCGAGCCGGACCGGATGAGGTTGCATTGCCTGTTGCCGTGATCAATTCATTCCTCCAGAAGGGAGGTTGGGAACCTGACGGGATGTCCGACCGGCCACCCCACTAGGCCGGCTCAAGATGGGCCGGCTCAAGACGGGCCGCTTCAAGACTGTCGTCCCATCACCATAGCGCCGCCTGGCGCGTTTGGCACTGGACAGCGGTGTCGCACTGCAAAAACACGCCAAAATGGCTAGAACGGGACGTGGGGCATCCTCCCTTGCTGGACCCAAGCATCCCCGTTCAGATATCACTGGCAGATCTCCCGATCGGCGGAGCACCGGAGACGACAGATGCAAGCGAAAAGGCAGGACCGGATTTTCCGGAATATACGGATGATCGACGGGACCCCCGTCGAGCTGCTTTGCCGTGACGGCCGGATCGCCGCCATCGAACCACAGCCGCAAGGCGGGACAGCCGGCACAGGGGACGGCTTCACCCCGACCGGTGTGGCGGTGCATGACGGCGGCAACCGACTGCTGCTGCCGCCTCTGGTGGAAAGCCATATTCATCTCGATAAGACGCTCTGGGGACAAGCTTGGCGGCCGAATAGCGGGGGACCACGTCTTAAGGATTACATCAGCAACGAGCGGCGAATCTTGCGCGAGATCAAGGAACCGGTCGGCTCCCGCGCGGCTGCCCTGCTGGAACATTGCCTCGCTTTGGGCTCCTTGAAGATGCGTTCACATATCGATATCGACCCCGAAATCGGCTTGCATCATGCGGAAGCACTGCTGGAACTCCGGGAACGCTATCGGAACCTGGTCGATCTCGACTTCGTCGCCTTCCCGCAAAGCGGCCTGCTGCACGCTCCAGGTACAGCCGAGTTGATGGAGCAGGCAATTGAGATGGGCGTCGAGACGATCGGCGGGTTGGATCCGGCCGGGATCGATCACGACCCGATCGGGCATCTGCGCCTGATCTTCGATCTCGCCGCCAAGCATGGCTGCGGCATCGACATTCATCTCCATGACGCAGGGGAACTCGGCCTCTGGCAGATCGACCGCATTGCGGACTTCACCGCGGCATCGGGCCTCGCCGGCAAGGTAATGGTCAGCCACGCTTATTGCCTGGGGGCGGTCCCCACTGCCCAGATCGAGGTGCTGGGACAGCGCCTGGCGGCGCTGGATATCTCCCTGATGACCACGGCGCCATCCGACACCACCCTGCCGCCGGTCGACTTTCTGCAGCAGCTCGGCGTCAATATCTGCTGCGGTTCCGACAACATCCGCGATGCCTGGGCGCCTTTCGGCACCGGCGACATGCTGGAGCGCGCCCTGTTCCTGGCCTTGCGTCTCGATTGGAGCAAGGATACGGAAATTGCCGCCGCCTTCGACTGCGTCAGCCAGAATGGGGCGCATGCCTTGGGTCTCGACAGCCAGGATCGCTATGGCCTGGCACCGGGCTGCCCTGCCGACTTCGTGCTGGTCGACGCCGAGACCCTGGGCGACGCCATCGCCAGGCGGCCGCATGCGCGCACCATCGTGCGCGGGGGCACCGTCATCGCCGAAGACGGCAGCCTAATCCGATCGCAGCGGTGAAGCCTTCCCGGGGCGCAGATTATCGACAAGGATATGGCCGCTGATCAGCAGGACCCAGATCGGAAAGACGAAGAGCGTCCAGCGGAAATAGCCGCTCCCCACCAGCAGGAACAGGGCTCCGGCATAACCCGCTATGGCGATCCAGCGGGCGGCGATCTTCGTGTAAAGCGCCAGTGTCGACGCGGTGATCATGAAAACCGCCGCCATGCGGAAGGCATAGACATGCATCAGATAGAACGTGAAAGCGCGGGCAAAGGCGAAGGCTGCCGTACCGGTCGCGCCGGGCCAATCGCCATAGGCCAGGATCAGGCCGCCTCCGGCCGCCGCGGCAACGAACAGCATGCCAAGAAAGAGCAGCCCGCTGCCGAGAAAGACCGTCGCGACCAGGCGGTCCTCCTTGGCACCCAAGCGGTCGCGCAGAACGCCGATGAACCACAGAAACGCTATGCCGGCAAAGGGAATGAGGTTCAGGGCGAGCGAAACGGCCCCGGCATTGGCCAGCAACCAAACGCCGGTATCGCGCGGATCGTCCGGGCTCGCGCCCTGTAGGATCCAAAGGCTGGTCAGCAGAAGCACCGAGAAGATACAGCCCGCCAAAGCGGCCGCCCGCGGCGTTCGCAAGGCAGAAGCCACAGCCGGAGGTCGCGTTTCGCTGGCAGTTGGCGGCGGCACCCTGCTCTTTCCTCTCCCTGGAGCCGGATGCCGTCAGCTGGAATCGCCTGGGCGATCCAGTTGACCGCTGAATCCGTCTCTCTTCAAAATGATAACGGGCGATTCAGCTTCCAGGTTGAAGCCTCCCTGCTTCAGCCTGGAAGCATCGCACTCTAGCCCATCTTCAAGGTAGCGGCGACGTGATGGGCAATCATGTATTCCTCATCGGTCGGAACGACCCAGGCTTCGACCCCCGACGGATCGCCGCTGATCCTGCCGCCACCGGCCGCATTGCGCCCGGTATCGAGATCCAGGCCGAGCCAACTGCAGCCCTCCGCGACGGCAAGCCGCGTGGCAGAATCGTTCTCGCCAATTCCGGCGGTGAAGACCAAGCCATCCAGCCCGCCCAAAGCCGCCGTCAGGGAACCGATCTCGCGGATGATGCGATAGACGAATAGATCGATCGCTTCCTTGGCCGTCGGCGCGTCCGATTGGCGCAACTGCCGCATATCCGAGGAAATGCCCGACACGCCGAGCAGGCCACTCTTGCGATAGATCAGATCCTCAATGGCACGGCTATCCATCTTACGCTCATCCATCAGATACACCAGAACACCGGGATCGATCGTGCCGCAACGCGTTCCCATCATCAGGCCGTCGACGGCGGTGAAGCCCATCGTGCTGGCAACGCTGCGTCCTTCGTGAATCGCGCAAAGGCTGGCACCGTTGCCGAGATGAGCGACGATGAGACGCTTGCCTGCAAGCCCCGGTGCGAGCACCCGCAGCCGTGAAACGACGAACTCGTAGGAAAGGCCGTGAAAGCCATATCTGCGGACACCGGCTTGCGTCAGGTCACGTGGCAGGGCGAAAGATCGCGCGACCAGGTTCTGGCTATGATGAAAGGCGGTGTCGAAGCAGGCCACCTGCGGTAGATGCGGCGCGGCCTCCGCGATGATCTGCATCGGCGCCAGATTGTGCGGCTGGTGCAGCGGGGCCAGCGGAATGAGCTTCGCGAGAGCCGCGAGCACCTTGTCGTCGACCACGGCCGGCGCGATGAAATCGATACCGCCGTGGACCACCCGATGCCCGACGGCGCTAAGCGCCTGGCCGTGGAGGAGCTCCATTTCCAGTTTCAGGATTTCCTTCGTCGCCGCCTCGTGGTCGAGCTGCGCGGCCTCCCAGCTGCGCTCGATGACCGTCTTGCCCGCAACATCCTTAACCTTCAATCGAGGCGCCAGATCGATCTGCTCGATCTGGCCATGAAACAGCAGTACGGGTTTCGCCTCAAATTCATAAAGGGCGAATTTGATGCTGGAGGAACCGGAATTGAGGACGGCAATGCAGCCTGTCATGACTGAACTTTCTGCGAATCTGATCACGGCGCCTTACCGGCCGCGCATAGCAGGTGAGAGCAATGGTTTCTGATCTCTTTCAGCCGCCCCTTCTAGGCGACGATGCTTGCACCGCCATCCACATAGACGGTGCCGCCGGTCAGCCGGCGTGCGAAAGGTGTCGCGAGATAGGCACAGGTGAAACCGACATCCATGATGTCGATCAGTTCGCCAAGAGGTGCCTTCTGCGATGCCTCGTGCAGCAATGTCTCGAAATTCTTCAAGCCTGACGCCGCCCGCGTCTTCAAGGGGCCCGGCGAAATCGCATGGACGCGAATACCGGAAGGCCCCAATTCATAGGCCAGATAGCGGCAGGTCGCCTCCAAGGCAGCTTTGACCGGACCCATCACGTTATAGTTCGGGACAACGCGATCCGCACCGTAATAGCTCATGGCAAACATGGCGCCGCCGTCCGTCATCAGGGGCGCTGCCAGCTTGGCCATGCGGATAAAGGAATGACAGGAGATATCCATTGCCTTGGCGAAGCCTTCGGCCGAGCAATTGAGCAAGCCGTCCTGCAGGTCTTCCTTCGGCGCGAAGGCGATGGAATGAACGAGGATGTCGAGCTTGCCCCAGGTCTGGGTGACCGTCTCAAAAATCGCTTCCAGCTGCCCCGGTATCGCCACATCCAGCGGCCCGGTGATCGCCGCCCCCAATTCGACCGCCAGAGGTTCGACATGAGGCCGCGCCTTGTCGTTGAGCCAGCTGACGGCCAGCTCCGCCCCGGCCATTCGAAACGCCTTGGCACAGCCATAGGCAATCGACTGGTCATTGGCGATGCCGATGACGAGTGCCTTCTTGCCTGCCAGAACCGGATTGATCGTCTCTGTCATCATCATCCCTTATCAGCAACAATTTCTTCAACGAATGGCGGTGACCTGTCCGGTCCGGCGGGCCGCGGCGAGACAGCAGGCGACGGCGCAGGAAGCCAGCCGGGTCAGCAATGAATCGGCCCGGCTGGTCAGGATGATCGGCACCTTGGCACCAAGCACGATGCCCGCCGCATCGGCGCCGGTGAGGAAAGACAGGCTCTTCGCCAGCATGTTGCCGGCCTCGAGATCCGGCACCACCAGCAGGTTGGCACGCCCCGCCACCGGCGAGACGATATGCTTGATCGCGGCCGCCTCGGGGCTGATGGCATTGTCCAGCGCCAGCGGACCATCGACCAAGGCGCCGGTGATCTGGCCGCGATCGGCCATCTTGCATAGGGCCGCCGCGTCGATGGTCGAGGGCACCTTGGATGTCACCGTCTCCATCGCGCTCAGGATCGCCACCCGGACTTCAGGCACCCCCATCGCGCGGGCAAGATCGATGGCATTCTGGACGATGTCCACCTTTTCCTCCAGCGTCGGGGCGATATTCACCGCCGCATCGGTGATGATCAGCGCCTCCGCATGGCCCGGTACATCCATGATGAAGCAATGGCTGATGCGGCGCTCGGTGCGGATGCCGGTTTCCCGCGCCACCACCGCCCCCATGACCTCGTCGGTATGCAGACTGCCTTTCATCAAAGCCTCGGCCCGGCCGGCACGCACCAGCTCCACCGCCTTCGCCGCGGAATCGTGACTATGGGCGGAATCGACGAGCTCGAAGGCGGCGATATCAAGATTGGCCCGCTTTGCAACCTCGCGGATGCGCGCCCCTGGCCCCACCAGGATCGGCTGAATGAGATGCAGTTTTACCGCCTCCACGGCGCTTTCCAGCGAAACCTCATCGCAAGGGTGAACAACCGCCGTCTTCACCGGTGACAGCTGCTGCGCCATCCTGATCAGATAGTTATACTTGTCGTGACGCGCCGGCTTGGCAACCGCAGCATCATGCATGAGCAACCTCCCCCGTCTTCAGCTCGCCGGCCTCGATTTCGCTTGTCGCGCTCTCGGCTGTCTCACTCTCGGTTGTCTCGCGCGCGCCGGCTACCGCCTTGCTCGCCGCCACCTCATTTGCCGGTACCTTGCCTGCCGCCGCCTCATCGAGATCCAACCCGAACAGGCGGTCGATCCGCGCCAGGCGCACGGCACTTTCAGCCGGAAGCGCCCCCCGCGCCGTCACCACGCGGTGAATAATTTCGCGCGCCGTGCTGCGGTCCTTCTTCGTCTCGGGCAGCAGGCTCCGGATCGCTTCCACCGCCCGTTCCTCGTCGGCCTGCAACAGCAGATACTGCTCCTTGATCAATTCCTTCGCTGTTGCCCAGTCCATGCGGGATCGCGCCGGCTGCGCGGCACGCACCGCCTTCAGGGCCGCAAAACCGCGCTCATCGACGCTGCCGCCCGGCAGGCGAATATAGATGATGGCGCGCAGCAGCGCGGCCACGGTCCCGCCCGCCTCAAAGCGTTCCTCCAGAGAAGCGCGCAGCCGCGCCGCGGCGGCCTCGCGCTGCAAGTCCCGCTCGATCAGCCGTCCGCCATCCGCCGCATGATCGCCGGCGGCATGTTCGCCCAACCCCACCATGGCCCGTAACAAAGGCGACCCATAGGTCGTCAGGAAAGCCGTCTCGGTTGCCCAATCCCGCATCTGCTGAAAGGCCTCCCAGCTCTCTTCGATCCAGTGCGATGCCGCCGCTTCCACCGTCGTCAGGGGATTTTCGGCGGAGGCCGGTTGGCGTGCGGCGCGAACCGCTTCCGCCAGTTTTTCGATCGGCTGCATCCAGGGGTTCCGATCGGAAAACATCGCAAAGCGCAGGCGATTGGGATGCATGGCCCGCATCGCTTCGGCGCTCTGTTCCGTGACGGCCGTCCGTATGGCCGGTGCCAGGAACGTCTCATACAGGCTGCGGTTGACCTCGGAAAGCCGGGCCACCGTGGCAAAATAGGGATTGTCGTCTTCCTGTCCGCAGATCGCACGGACGTCGTCCAGCTTGCGATGTTCCAGCTGCAGGAGATAGCGGCCCTGGATCAAGGCGGCATTCTCGGTATCTTCATCGACCTCGGTGATCACCGCCTCGAAAAGGCCGGGCGGCATCATATCGATGAGATCCATGCAGTTGACGAATTCACCATGTTCACGGCTGGCGACTTTACCGGACACGAAAATGCCGAGATGACCGATATTCTGATGCAGACAGTAGACGATGGTCTGCCCGGCCGCGACGATATCCTCATCCTCGGCATAGAGATCGGTGATCCAGCCCAGCGCCTGGGGCGGCGGCGATTTGATGTTCCGCAGGTCGATCCGCACGCCATCCGTGGTCCGGATATTGCCGGCTGTGAGTTTGTTGCCGACAAACAGATTATCGGCGATCCACTGCATCTCTGCCGCATTCAGCAGGACGGGGCTACCCCACCAGGTCTCGAAATCAAGAAAACGGGCCGTCTCGGTATCGACCTTCGAATAGACATTATAGATTTTCTGCCAATAGGTATTACCCGGATTCAGCAGCTCGAAATTGGAGACCAGGTTGGCGCCGTCGAATATCCCCTTGCCGAGATCGCCGGCAAGCGTCGTCAGCCAGGTACCGCCAAGAACGCCGCCGAGATAACGCAGCGGATTCTTGCCGCGATGTCCCTGCCAATAAGAGAGCGGCGAGCCCGCCAGCAAGATCGGCCCCGCCAAATCCGGATTGAGCGCCGCCATCATGGCGATCTGCCAGCCGGCCTGGCAGTTGGCGATGATGATCGGCTTGCCGTTGGTCCCGGGATGCAAAGCCGCAACCTCCTCGATGAAGGCGGCTTCGGCACGACAGACGTCCTCGATCGTCTGTCCGGGAACCGGCTGGGGAAGAAAACCGATGAAGTAGCAGGGATGCCCGGCCGCCAGTGCAACGCCGATCTCGCTCTCCTGCTTCATGCCGCCGATGCCCGGACCATGACCGGCGCGCGGATCGACGACGACGATAGGCGGCTTGGCCGGATCGATCTCGACACCGGCCGGCGGCAGGACGCGTATCAGACCGTAATTGACCGGACGCGGCAGATGGCGCCCGTCACGCACGACTTCCAGATCGAACTTAAGGACATGCGGCGCGGTCCGGGCGTTGTGTTCGAAATAGATGTTGCCGCGTTGGCGCAGCGTATCGAGACAGAGTATCGTGCGCTGCCAAGCATCGACGAGATAGTCCTGGACAGGGTTGAGGCCAACTGACGTCGACATATGCGGCTCTCCTCCGGTTTTCGGATCACGATGCCCCGCACATCGTCTGTATGCCAATCTCGTTATAAAACCTTGTTTTTATCGAAGCCAAACTAGGAGATCATCCGGCGGGTCGTCTTGACGCAAATCAATTCCCCGTCCGGCGCGCGATGACGGCCTCTTCCCCATATGCCAACTTCTTCTTGGGCTTTATCGAGCAAAAGAATTGCACAGCCTGTTGTCGCTGGCAATCACCGAGCCGCCACCGCTTTTTACCAAATCATGACATGGTCAAGGATTTGTCATATAGCGGCCGCAGGTCCAACGCACCCGGCTGCCGATAATCAACCGGTCGACCATGGCGCTTCCGTCACAATCTTATAAGGATAGTCCGGTTCCTTGTAGCCATGGGCCTTTTGCCGCTTTGGCAGCCTGACCTTCCGGCGCGGCACCTCCTCATAGGGGATATGCTTCAATACATGCGAGATGATGCTGAGACGCGCGCGCTTCTTATCGTCCGAATGGACGACGTACCATGGCGCCCAGGAACTGTCGGTCGCCGCGAACATTTCATCGCGGGCGCGCGAATAATCGTACCAGCGGCTATATGATTTGAGATCCATCGGCGACAGCTTCCAGATCTTCCGACCGTCATGGATGCGCGCCTGCAGACGCCGCGCCTGCTCCTTCTCACTGACCTCGAGCCAGTATTTGAGGAGGATGACGCCCGAATCGATGATGGCCTTCTCGACGGCCGGCGCCATCTGCAGGAAGTGCTGGGCCTGCTCTTCGGTGCAGAACCCCATGACCCGTTCAACGCCGGCGCGGTTGTACCAGCTGCGGTCGAAGATGACGATTTCGCCGGCCGCCGGCAGATGCCGGATATAGCGCTGGATATACATCTGCGATTTCTCCCGCTCGGTCGGCGCCGGCAGCGCGACGACGCGGAAAACACGTGGAGAAACGCGCTCCGTAAGGGCCTTGATGACGCCCCCCTTGCCGGCACCATCCCGACCTTCGAACAGGATGCAGACCTTCTGGCGGCTTTCGATGGCCCATATCTGCAACTTGACGAGTTCGACATGAAGTCTGGCCAGCTGACGCTGGTAATCCTTCTCGGTCAGTTTGACATTTGCCTCTGGACTGTCCGGCTTCGCGGGCATTTTCGACCGCGCCTCCTTCTTGCTCGATCGCATCTTTTCCTCCCACCTTTAACCGAAGCGGCGACAAGCTTCGTAGTCTCGGTACCTTATCGCATTCACCAACTGAGGAAGAGGCCGACCTCACCCGGCATGCCATGGGGATAGTCGAGCACCTGCGCGCGCGCCTTGTAGCCCAGCGGCTGCAGTTCCTTGAGAAAGAACTCGTGGGCACGCTTGGCGAAGCCCTCCAGCGAATCCGGCCAGTCGGCTTCCAGATTATTGATTCGGCGCCCCTTGTCATTGCAATAGCTGGCCGGGAACGACAGTACTTGGATTTCGTGGAGCCCCTGCTCCGCCGCGTGCCGGATCGCGGCATTCACCCGCTCCATGACCTGGGGGTGGACATCGCGGTCCATGAAGGCCTCTTTAAGGTCCTTCTGCGTGCTCTCCTGGCGGCTCATCCGCTCCAGGAGCTCCTTGGCCTTGGCCATCTCCGCCTGCTCGGTTACGGCCTTGAGCTCCGTCGGTGTCAGCAATTTTCCTGCGCTCATCGCAGCCTCCTTCGCAATCTGTCTTCCGGAAATATGCATCAATGTAAGCGGTGGGCGATCCCCGGTTTTGACCTGCATCAAGCAACATCCATACCGCGGCCAATCGATTACCGGCCTCTCACCCGCCTTGCCGGTTAACGCGGCCGGTCATTTGACTTCGGGGACCCCATGGCCTCGGATGCCGCCGATGGATTTTAGCAGCTTTTCCGCCCCCTCGGTAACACCCGTTCTCCCAGCGCCACATCATGACCGACCTGCCGCGCGGCTCAGGACACAGCCGTCTGCAGCGCGTCTCCCGCCGGCCGCGCTGCTTCGGGGTTGTGCGTCTCCTTGATTCTGAACCAGGCAACATAGAGGGCGGGCAGGAACAGCATGGTCAGCAGCGTGGCTCCGGTTAGGCCGCCGACGATCGCATAGGCCATGGGGCCCCAGAAAACATCATGCATGATCGGGATCATGCCGAGAATGGCCGCGGCCGCCGTCAGCATGATCGGCCGCAGGCGATGGTCCGCGGCATCAATCACGGCATCCCAGCCCGATTTCCCGGCAGCCCGAAAATGCTCGATCTGGTCGATCAGGATGACGGAATTGCGGATGATCATGCCAATCAAGGCGATGATGCCGAGAATCGAGACAAATCCCATGGGTGTGTGCGTGAGCAGCAAGGCCACGACCACGCCGATCACGCCCAAGGGCGCGACGCTGAGGACGAGAAACAGGCGCTGGAAGCTCTGCAGCTGAAACATGAGGACGACCAGCATCAACAGCGCCATCAGCGGCAGTTGCGCGACGATCGATGCATTGGCCTTGGCGCTGCTCTCGACGGTGCCGCCTTCGACGATCTGCACGCCCGGCGGCAATGTCTTTCTCAATGCGTCGATGTCGGCCGCATTCATGGCATAGGCGGTCGGCGGCTGAATCCCCGGTACGACGTCGGCCTGGACCGTGATCGTCGGCAAACGGTCGCGGCGCCACATGTAACCTTCGCTCAGCGTGTATTCGATGGTGGCAAGCTGGGCCAGCGGAGTTGATCGCCCACCGCCGAGGCTGAGCTGCAGGTTCTGCAGGGATTTCAGCGAAAGCCGTTCGTCCTCCGGCGCCCGCGCCACCACATCGATCAGATAAATCGAATCGCGGATCTGGGTCACCGTTACCCCGGACAGGATCATGTTGAGGGCCCGGGAGACCTCCTCCGAGCTCAGCCCCGCCTTGCGTACGGCGTCCTGGTTGACGGCAAGACGAATGGTCTTAGTCTTTTCACCCCAGTCGAAGTTGACCAGTGAGGTATAGGGCGACGCCCGCAGGATCCGCGCCAGCCGGTCGGCCGCTGCCCGCACCTGATCGGTCGTTTCCGCGCTGACCCGATATTGCACCGGCCAGCCGACAGGCGGGCCCAGTTCCAGGCGGGAGACGCGGCCGGTTACCTCCGGAAAGTCGGCGTCGAGCGCCTTACTCAGCTTTTCGAGCAGCGCATCGCGTTCTGCCAATCCTTTGGCGACAATGACGAACTGGGCGAGAAAGCTGTTATCCAGCTGCACGTCGAGCGGCAGGTAGAAGCGGATTGCGCCACCCCCGACATAGCTCGAATAGCGTTCGATCGTCGGATCGCCTTCGAGGAGCTTAGTGAAACGCGCCGCTTCCGACCGGGCAGCGAAAATCGAGGCATTCTTGTTCAAGGTCATGGTGACCAGAAGCTCCGGCCGATCGGAGGCCGGGAAGAACTGCTGCTGCACATATTTAGTGGCATAGAGCGACAGGCCGAAGAGAACCAGCGTCACGACGATGGTGACATATCTGAAGCGCATACAGGCAACGATCATCACGCGGAAGATACGATTGAGAATACTCTGCTTCTTCTTCCCCTCTCCATGCTTGCTTTTCAGCTTGGCCGGCAGCACGAAGACACCGATCAGCGGCGAGAAAACGACCGCCACGATCCAGGATATCAGCAAAGCGATCAGCACGACGGAAAACAGCGAAAAGCAGTACTGGCCCACCCCGCTACGCGCAAAGCCGATCGGCAGGAAGCCGAATGCGGTCACCAGCGTGCCGGTCAGCATGGGAAAGGCGACGGAGGTATAGGCAAAGGTCGCCGCCTTGGCTTTGTCATAGCCTTCTTCGATCTTGGCGATCATCATTTCGACGGTGATCATGGCGTCGTCGACCAGGAGTCCGAGCGCGATGATCAGCGCGCCGAGCGAGATACGCTGCAAGCTCGTGCCCATCATCTCCATGCCAAGGAACACAATGGCGAGCACCAGCGGAATGCTGCAGGCAACGACCAGCCCGGCCCTCAGTCCAAGGCTGATGAAGCTGACGCCAAGAACGATGACCACGGCTTCTTTCAGGGCCTTGGTGAAACCGCCAATCGCCTCCGACACGACTTGCGGCTGATCCGAGACCAGCGACAGATCGAGACCGATCGGAAAGCGCTGCTCGATGCCGGCGGCGATCTTTTTCAAGTCTTCGCCCATGCGTAAAACATTGCCGCCGGCACGCATCGAGATGCCGAGGCCGACGGCCTGGCGTCCGTTTACCTGAAACAATTTTTGCGGCGGATCGGCATAGCCGTGCTGGACAAGCGCGATCTCATTGAGCTTGTAGAAGCGTCCATTGATGAAAAGATTGATCTGCTTCAGGCTATTGGCGGAAACTAGCGCGCCGGAAACCTCAACCAGATATTCCTCCTTGTCGGTGTGCATGACACCCGCCGGCACCACCACATTCTGGTTTGCAATCGCCGTCAGGACATCATTCAAGTTGAGTTGCAATGCTGCGAGCTTCTTCGGCGAGATGGTAAGGTAAAATTTTTCATCTTGGGCGCCGAAGATATCGACCTTGGCTACATCGGGTTGCGCCAGGAAAGACGTGCGCGCCTGTTCGGCGAAGTCACGCACCTCGCGTAGCGAGAATCCATCGAAGGTCAGGCCGTAGATCACGCCATAGACATCCCCGAACTCGTCATTGAAATAGGGGCCTTGGGTGCCTGACGGCAGGGTGGCATGGATGTCGGCGACCTTCTTGCGCACCTGATACCAGATATCGCCAAGCACCTTCGGGTTGGTCGAATCAAGAACGTTGACATAGACAACGGATTCGCCGGGCTTGGTGTAACTCTTCAGATAATCGAGACTGGGCGTCTCCTGAAGCTTCTTCTCCAGCCGATCGGTCACCTGCGCCATCATGTCGGCCGTGGTCGCGCCCGGCCATAGGGTCTTTACCACCATGGTGTTGACAGCGAAGGCCGGATCCTCCTCGCGGCCCAGCCGCAGATATGAATCGACGCCTGCGGCGGCACAGACGATCATGAAGAAGACGACCAGAGAGCGATGCCGGAGCGCCCAGTCGGAGAGATTGAATCCCGTCATTGCGCTGTCTCCGCCGGAAGGGAGACCTTCTCGCCATCGGCAAGCCAGTTGACGCCTGCGGTGACGACGATATCGCCGTCTTTCAATCCGTCGGAGATGGTGACGGTGTCGGGATCGAAGCGGGCAACCTTCACCGCCCGGTTGCGCACCATTGTCTGGCCGCCTTCAGCGGTCACGACCCATACCGCCGGCTCTTTTTCCGACTGCAGCAGCGCCGTGGTCGGTATGATGGCCACCACGTCTCCCTTCAAGTCGACACTGCCGGTCACGACGGCCCCGAGACGCATGGCATCGGGCGGCTCCAGTAGCGCCACCTTGATCGTATAGGTGCCGGTCACCGGATCCGCTGTCGGCGAGATCTCTCGGATCGTGCCATCGGTGGCGATCGTGGGGTCGGATTGCAGGGCGACATGCACCACCGGCACGCGGTCGATGAAGGTAACGGCACGCTCGCCAAGTGAGAACACCGCCTCTCGTGCATCGAGCTGAGAAATCTGCACGATCATCTGACCGGCATTGACCACCTGCCCCGGATCGGCGCCGGTGGCCGTGATGGCGCCGTCCGTATCGGCCGCCAGAGTGGTATATTTAACTTGATCTTGTGCCAGGCGCAGATTGGCGTTGGCCTCCTGCAGCTTGGCCTGGGCCACATTGAGGCCGCGCAATGCCTTGTCGTAATCCGCCTGCGTCGAGAATCCGTCTTTCAGCAGCGTGCGAAGCCGCGCCTCTTGCGGCACTGCCTGGGCAATTTCGCTCTGCGCGGCAGTGACCTGCGACTGACTGGCGGTCAGTTTATTCTTGTAGTCGGTGGCATCGAGCAAAGCGAGGACGTCACCCTTCTTCACCGTCATGCCGATATCGGCGCGCCGCTCGATCAGCCTGCCGCCGACCAGAAACCCAACCTGTGCATTATAGCGCGACTGGATGACCCCGCTGGCATGACCGCCCATGCCAGACTCCTCCAGATGGATCTTGACGACGCGCACGCTGCGCGGTGGTGGGGGTGCCTGTTCTTCCTTTGAACAGGCCGCGAGTGCCAAGATGATCGATGCAGCAAGGACCAGGATGCAGCGGTGGGCAAGGTTCGCTTTCATTACGCAACCCCCTTTCCAGAGGCGCCGGTAGCGGCCCTCTCGGTCACCCCAATTGTCAATCAGGCGTCGCGGCAACGCCCCCTTACCTGCCTATCGTCATGGCCCCTTCAAGTCCGAACCAACTGCATCTCTCAATTGAACTTACGCCCAGTTCAGGGTCGCGCCCAAGTCAAACCGGTCGCCGAAGCCGAGATTGTGGTGCCTGCGCGCCCCTTGAGGATATCCGGCAGGTCCTTCAGCGCGCCGATCGCCGCAACTTTACCGGTCGCCTCGGCAAAGCGGCAGGCCGCATCGACCTTCGGCCCCATAGAGCCGGCTGGGAACGGGAAGGCACGCATGTCTTTGGGTGTCGCGGCACGTATCGCCTTCGCGGTCGGCTTGCCCCAGTCGATAAAGACCGCGTCGACATCGGTCGCCATGACGAAAAGGTCCGCTTCCAATTCGCGTGCCAGCAGTTCCGAGCATAGATCCTTGTCGATCACCGCCTCGATCCCGCGTAGTTGCCGGTTTGCCTCGTAGACGGTGGGAATGCCGCCCCCACCCGCGGCGATGACGACGGTACCGCGCTCCAGCAGCCAGCGGATCGGCCGAAGCTCGAAAATTCGCTTCGGCAAGGGCGAGGCAACCACACGGCGCCATTTTTGCCCATCCTGCTTGATCGACCAGCCCTTATCGGCGGCAAGACGCCGGGCCTCCGGCTCGTCGTAAACCGGGCCGATGAATTTTGTCGGGTCCTTGAAACCGGGATCGTCACCGTCGACCTCGACCATGGTCAGGATGGTGGCGAAAGGCACTTCAAACGGCAGGAGATTGCCCAGCTCCTGCTCGATCATATAGCCGATCATGCCCTCGGTTTCGGCCCCCAGCACATCCAGCGGATAGGCCTCGTCCGGCTTATAGGCATTGCCTTGAAGCGCCAGCAAGCCGACCTGGGGCCCGTTGCCATGGGTGACCAGCAGCTCGTTTCCGGGCTGGATGGCCGCCAAAGCCGTTGCCGCAACCCGGACATTGGCGCGCTGCGCCTCCGCCGTCAGAGGCTCGCCCCGCCGCAGCAGGGCATTGCCGCCAAGTGCCACGACAATGCGCATGTTTCTCACCTTCCCGCTATCTGTCGCCCTGGCCCGGTATTCTGGCACCGATCCGCCCCGCCTCAATCACCCAATGTGGCGACAAGAATGGCTTTGATCGTATGCATGCGGTTCTCGGCCTGTTCGAAGGCGATGTTCATTTCGGATTCGAAAACCTCGTCCGTCACCTCCATCGCGGTCAGGCCGAAATGCTCATGGATGTCCTGGCCGACCTTGGTCTCGAGATTATGGAAGGCCGGCAGGCAATGCATGAATTTGACCCGCGGATTGCCGGCGGCCTTCATCAACTCGGCATTCACCTGGTAGGGGCGCAACAGCTTGATGCGCTCGGCCCAGACATCCTTAGGCTCGCCCATCGACACCCAGACATCGGTATGAACGAAGTCGGCACCGGCCACGGCCTTCTTCGGATCGTCGGTCAACGTCAGCTTGGCGCCGGATTTCGCTTCCAACGCCCGCGCGATCTTCAGATATTCCTCCGCCGGCCAGAGCTCTTTCGGCCCGCAGAGACGGACATCCATCCCCATGAGACAGCCGACGATCATCAGCGAGTGCCCCATATTGGACCGCGTATCGCCAACATAGGCATATTTGATCTCGTGGACCGGCCGGTCGCTATGTTCGCGCATGGTCATGACGTCGGCCAGCATCTGGGTCGGGTGATATTCGTCGGTCAAGCCGTTATAGACGGGAACGCCAGCATATTTGGCGATATCCTCGACCGCCGCCTGGGAGAAGCCGCGGAACTCGATGGCGTCATACATGCGGCCAAGCACGCGCGCGGTATCCTTGACCGATTCCTTATGCCCGATCTGCGAACCCGACGGGTCAAGATAAGTGACATGGGCGCCCTGGTCATGGCAGGCGACCTCGAAGGCGCAGCGCGTGCGGGTGGAGGTCTTTTCGAAGATCAGGACGATTTCCTTGCCCTTCAGATGCTCCTGCTCGGTGCGGGAATATTTGGCGCGCTTGAGGTCGCGCGCGAGATCCAGCAGGTATTGAAACTCACGCTGCGTATAATCCTGCACGGTAAGAAGGGAGCGGTTGCGTAGATTAAGGCTCATGATCGATATCCTTCCGAAGGAATATGCAGGTCTCAATAGGCCGGTTCGCGCCAGATCGGGCAGGTCATGCAATGACCGCCGCCACGTCCCCGGCCGAGCTCTGCGCCGCGGATGGTGATGACTTCGATCCCGGCCTTTCGCAGCAATGTGTTGGTATGCGTATTGCGATCATAGGCAACGACGACACCCGGCTCCAGCGCGACGACGTTGTTGCCGTCATCCCACTGCTCGCGCTCCGCTTCCCAGGCATCGCCGCCCGTCTGCACGACATGCAGCTTTTTCATGCCGAGGGCCTGGGCCACGACATCCAGCATCGGCCCCTTGTCCTTGTGAATTTCCATGCCGCCCTCGCCATCGGTCGGGCGCCAGCTGTAGCATTGGATTTCCTCGACCACCTCGTGGAAGACGGTACAGATGTCATGGTTGCAGAAGCTGAAGACGGTATCCAAGTGCATCGCCGACCGGCTCTTCGGCATATTGCAGGCGATCACCCGGGTCGCCGCGCCATTGGCGAAAAGCTGCCGGGTCACCTGGCTGACGGCCTGCCGCGTCGTGCGCTCGCCCATGCCGATCAAGACGACACCTTTGCCGATCGGCATGACGTCGCCACCTTCGAGGGTCGCAGCCCCGAAATCCTCGTCCGAATCGCCGAACCAGAATTTGAAGTCGCCGCCTTTGAATGTCGGATGGAATTTGTAGACGGCACGCTGCAACAGCGATTCCGGTTTGCGCGCCGGCCAATACATCGGGCTGCAGACGACGCCGCCATAGATCCAGCAGGAGGAATCGCGCTGGAACAAAGCGTTCGGCAGAGGCGGTATCAGGAACGAGGTGCCGCCCACGGCTTCGGCGAGCATCCGCTGGCTCTCGCTCGCGGGGACATCCTGTATTGCCAGACCGCCAATCAGAAAACGCGCCAGATCTGCACCGGACAGCGATTCGAGCCAGGGACGCAACACGGTAGCCGTACCGGGTCCTACCGTATTGGCAGTCACCCGGTGGTCAAGAACGAAGGCCCGGGCGATCGGGTCTGACAACGTCTCGCCCAGCAGAACGGGAAAATCGAGTACTTCCACGCCACGTTCCTGCATCTTGATGACGAAGTCGTAATGATCCTTCCTTGCCTCCTGAACCCAAATGACGTCGTCAAACAGCAGATCATGGCAATTGCCGGGCGTCAGCCGCTCATGGGCGAGGCCGGGCGGACAGACCATCACGGTCTTCAGTTTGCCGATTTCCGAATGCACGCCGAATGTGCGCATGAGGTGTCTCTCCTTCTTCGTGCGACGACGGATCGCCGTCAGATGCCGCGGGCTTATTGCGTCAGAACGACGATCGCATCAGCAGCGATCACAGGGGACTGATATAGCCGGTCCACATCAGCCAGCCGGCGAGTGCGGCCAGCAGCAGCATCGCGATCGCGAGCAGCGCCTCGAATGTCGAGAAGAGGCGGCCCTGGTGTTCGCGGCGGGCACGGATATAGACGAGGATTCCGGGTGCAAAGAGAACTGTGCACATCAGCAGATAGCTGAGGCCGGCCGCGTAAACGAGCCAGAGGCCGTAAAGCGTCGCAATTGCTCCCACCGCCATATCCCGCATCCGCTGCGAGCCACTACCCTCATAGGTCTCGCCGGTCAGGGTCAGCTTCAGCGCATAGGCGCCGGACAGTACATAAGGCGGCAGAATGGCGACTGAAGCGATGTAATAGAAGAAGTTGTAGGCGTTCTGCGAATAGAAGGTGAGCAGCAGGAACACCTGGATCAGGCCATTGGTCACCCAGAGCGAATTTACCGGCGCGCCATTGGCGTTCTCGGCAGCAAACCATTTCGGAAACGTCCCATCCTTGGCGCAGGCGTAGGGGATCTCTGCGCTCAGGAGCGTCCATGAGAGGAAGGCACCGCCAACGGAGACGATCAAGCCGAGGCTGATGAGTCCGGCACCCCAGTCACCCACGACGGATTGGAGCACGCCGGCCATCGACGGAACCTTGAGGCCGGCGAGTTCCGCCTGGCTCATCAGGCCGCGCGAGAGAATGGAGACCAGCAGATAGATGGCAAGAGCGCCGATGAAACCGATAATCGTTGCCCGTCCCACATCTGCGCGATTGGCCGCGCGCGCCGAATAGACGCTGGCCCCCTCGATGCCGATAAAGACCCATAAGGTAACAAGCATGGTGCTGCGCACCTGAGCCGCGACCGAGCCGAGCGTCATCTCGCCGGCGCCCGCCGCCGCTGCGCCGCTGTTCTGGCCCCAGAAATCCAGATTGAACTTGTCCCAATGGAAGGCCACCAGGGCGATCAGCAGGAAGGCGATGATCGGCACCAATTTGGCGACCGTCGTCACCACATTGACAAAAGCCGCCCCCTTGATGCCGTTCAGCACCAGGATATGGATCAGCCAAAGGCAGATCGAGGCACCGATAATCGACGCCAGATTGTTGCCGCCGCCAAAGACCGGGAGGAAATAAGACAGAGCGGAAAAAATCGCCACCGCATAGGCGACATTGCCGAGGAAGGCGCTGATCCAGTAGCCCCAGGCGCTGTTGAAGCCGACAAATTCGCCAAATCCCGCTTTGGCATAAGCGTAAGGCCCTGTATTGAGCGCAGGCTTGCGCATCGCCAGGCCTTGATAGACAAAGGCCAGCATCAGCATGCCCACACCGCTGATGAGCCAGCCAATCAGGATGGCGCCGGGTGATGCCTGTCGCGACATGTCGCTCGGCAGATTGAAAACGCCGCCACCGATCATCGATCCGACGACCAGCGCGATCAGCGGCAGCAAGGCCAGCTTGCCGGAGCTTTGCCGCGCGCTCGGTTCGGAAACATAAGCAACAGATGTCATCACAGCCTCCCCCGCTCGGCGGGGCCGAGACGATTACTTTCGAATGGGTTAAAAGCTAGGCCGCTCTGACAGCGGTCACTTTGACCCAAATCAAGCCTTGCGGGCTTTTCTGATCCGGGGGTTGCCCTGAAGAGAACTTCATGGAACTGTCACCGGGCTTCGGCGCGTCGATTCCTGTTGCCGGCTGATTTAAATCAATGCCGGTCGTGCGTTTCGGCCAAAGACTATGACAATTATGTTAGAGGGCGGGGAACCGGAGTATTTCAATGCTGAGCCTGATTGTTCGTATTCTCCTGCTGCTCGGTGGCGCCATCGCCGGCTGGTTCTTCGAGAAGGACGCGCCCAATTTTGGCGTCATTCAGATGGCCATCGCGGTTCTGCTGCTCGTCTTTTTCATTTTCGTCATCGCCTTCTGGCCTGGCCATTGGGCGCGCAAGCTGGGCGCCCGCCATCCACCGAAGCAGGATCATCTCAGCCGATAGGGCCACGGGCAGGCGTAAGCGACGGCATCCTTATATATCTGCATATCCTCGGACACGCGATCTCTCCGGCACGCCTCTGAATCATTGGCGGTGATACGGGAACGGCTGGCTGCGTCCTCGGGTTTCTGTCGATGGCCATTACCGGTAACCGTCGCATTTCGACAGACTCACGAAGGCTTGATATGCCGCCCAAGACCTCAAAGGCCGCTATCTATGCCGCGCTCGCGGGCAATCTTGCCATTGCCGCAACCAAATTCGCCGCCGCCTTCTGGAGCGGCAGCGGCGCCATGCTTGGCGAGGCGATTCATTCGACGGTGGATACCGGCAATCAAATTCTCCTGCTCTACGGCTTACGGCGCGCTGCCCGCCCGCCCGATAAGCGGCACCCCTTCGGCTATGGCATGGAGTTCTATTTCTGGGCCTTCATCGTCGCGATCCTGATTTTCGCTTTTGGCGGCGCGCTGACGATCTACGAAGGCATTGTACGCCTGAGCCGCCCGTCCGAACTGGTCGATCCCTGGCTGAATTTTGTGGTTTTCGGCTTTGCCTTCATTTTCGAGTTCCTGCCCTTCCTGGCCGCCTGGCGCCAATTCAGCAAAACCGAGGGGGCCTCATCGCCGATCACGGCGCTGTTCCGCAGCAAGGACCCCGGCATCTTCGCTGTCCTGATGGAAGACGGCGCAGCGGTGATCGGGCTGGTTATCGCTGCCGCGGGCCTGGGCCTGACATTGCTCACGCGGACGCCGATCTACGATGCCGGAGCCTCGATCGTCATCGGCTGCCTCCTCATCGGCGCCGCCATTATTCTCGCGGGCGAGACCCGCAGCCTCCTGATTGGCGAAAGTGCGTCGCCGCGGACGTTGCGGCGCATCAGGCGTATTCTGTCGCAAGACGAACGCGTTCAAGGCATCGGCGATCTCCTCACCATGCATTTCGGGCCCGAGGATGTGCTCCTCGCCCTCTCTGTCGATTTCCAGGATAATTTATCGGTTGCCGAGGTCGAGGGTGCTATCGAAGAAATCACCGCCGACCTCAAGCGCAAGATCCCACGGCTCCAGCGGATCTTCCTGCGACCGATACCCCAGGGTTTCAAACGGAGCGCTGCCGAATCGCTCAGCCGCGAGCCGACCGATGCGGACAGGCGCGATGAAACCGACATGCCAGCCGAAGAAGGTGACGGTGCGGCATATGACCGGCCGGCTGAACACGACCGCCATTGAATGACCCGCCGGCTTGGAACAACCGGGACGTGCTTTGCATTAGTGCTTGCGGCCTGTCCAAAAGGAACGATGCAATGATCCGAACGATTCTTCTTATTATTATCATTATTTTGTTAATTGGGGCCCTGCCGGCTTGGCCTTACAGCACCGGCTGGGGCTACTATCCGAGCGGCGGCCTGGGAGGTCTGCTGGTCATCCTCATCGTGCTCGCCGTTCTCGGCATCATTTGATACAGGCCGCCACTGCCGGTGCCAATCGCGACACCGGCAGTGGCGGAAACTCGAGCGCTTCACCCTGCTCTATCGCAGGGAGCAAATGATTTGCCCGATCATCAGGAATGGCCCGGAGGGAACATTCGGCGGCATCCAGCCATTGTCTCCGCATAATCGCACCCCATGACAGGGCTACCCGGAATGAAGCCCAGCGAGGAGGCACACATGGCAGAGCACGAAAGTCCAAGGCTCAATCCCACCAAGGCCCGGGCAGGCCTCATCAGTGGTCGCGTCATCACCATTCTGATCGCGTCTTTTATCCTGGCCGTTGTCCTGGTGGGAGGAGCAACCCTCTATTGGACATCCAGCCACTGACCGCTTTGAGCCATCAGCCTTCCTATTCGGCCTGCTTGGCGGCAGCCAGGTCGAGGGCTTTGGCCGGTAATTCCAGCTCGTGCGACCGGAAGGCGATGCGGATCTCGAAAGGCCGCTGATCGCTGAGCGAGATATGGGCGCGCAATTGCTTGATGAAAGCCGTAATCATCGGCCGATCCTTGGATGTCACACCAATCGACAGGGCCGGATCTAGGTTATAGGCGATGATCCGCACATAGCTCGTATCAAGATCGCTCTGTCCTAGAAACAATGCCACCTGTCCTCCATCGCCCTCGTCACGCGCCAGATAGAGAACGCGTGACACAACTTCCGTGATGAGCAGAACCAGGGAAACCACCCTGTCGGCGGCCAGAGTCGCATTGGCGTCGCTGGCTGCGAAAGTAAGCTCCGCGCTCTGCCCCGCGCGATTGGAGAAATGATGGCAGAGCTGCGTCAGGATGGGAGCGATCCTGACCTCCTTGAGATTTTCATCGTCGTAGAGATGGCGTTGCACGAGCGCCAAGGCGCTGGTGCGCAACTGCAATTCCTCGATCTCCGTGCGAAACGGGCTGGCCCGCGATGTCCTCGCATAGAGATTGAGATAGCTGTTGACGATCTGCATGTTGTTTTTGACGCGATGATGCAGCTCACGCAGCATTTCCCGTTTCGCGTCCAATGACTGGAGATGCTGCAGCTCGTGTTCATCGACGCGCCGTCCCATCTCTTGAATTGACTCGCTCAGGCGGCGAAATTCCCTGGGGGCACGCATCATCTTGCGCAGGGAGACCTGCTTGGCGCCGATGTAATCGCGAGCCAGCCTGGTCAATCTCTCGGTCCAGCGTGTGATCAGCAGGCGCGCGCCGACGATAACGGTCAGCAAGCCGAAACCGAAAATCAGCAAGAGAACCGAACATTGGACCACGAGGTCGCGCCAGAGAGGACCGATGACCTCGCTTCGATCCTGCCCCAGAACAACATACAGATCGTACCGACCGACCCGGTCGACTGCATAGATGCGCAACGTGCCGTCCCGGCCTTGCGCTTCGAACCGCAGCAAGTCGCCTGCGAGCAAGCCGGTAAGGTCGTTTTGCGACGGCAGATATCGTGTGGGCTGCAGGTCGTCCTGTATCGTCTCCGCCGCCGACAAGCCGGACTTATCCAATATGGAAAGAGCCTGCCCGGCGGCCATGCCGTCGACCAGCCCCTGCGGCTGCAGCCAAGCCGTCCGCACCGCGAGCGCCAGAACAGCCTTCAGCCGCCCCGCCTCGTCCAGGACCGGCATACCAAAAATGATCGCCGGCTCGCCAGTCCCGCGCGCAATCAAAAAGCCGCTGACAGCCAGGTCCTTGCGCGTCAGGACAGCCTGAAACCACAGGCGATCTTGTATCTGGATATCACCCTGTTCCATCCGTGCGCCGCAGATCGGCTTGCCCTTCACGTCGAACAGCATCGCATTGCTGTAGGTCGGGTAAGGGCGAATGGCGCGCGCCAGCAAAGTCGAGCAGCTCTGCCTTTTATCGGCCATATCCGCCGCCTGGAGCAGCGGATCTTCGTGGCTAAGACTGATTCCCAGTCGCGTCACATCATCAAGCCGCCCCGCCACATCGGCAGCCGCAAGCGCGACATAGCGGTCGATGGAACTGTAGGCAAATTCCCGTTGCTGGAAAAAATGCCGAACGGCCTCGCTGATGCCATAGGCGCTGGGTATCACCAGCACGAGGGAGAAGAGGAGTATCAAGCGGCTGCGAACCGTGTCCAACAAGGCCATCTCTAACCGCTCCCCTGCCCGGCCGGACAAATCCCGCTTCGCAATGCCGACCCTTTAATAGGCTTCATCAATCGTCCTAACAAGAATTGGTGACCACTTCGTTTACACATATTGGTGAGCAAGCCGGTCCGGCGGGAGCCCGCTGCGTTACTTCAGCAGGCGTCATCTGCCGAATGAAACGGACGCGTTGGTGTCCGCCGACAACAACCTCTAAACCATGGATACTCATGCCCACTCAGCCGGAAGCGGAAGAGTTCGATTTTCGAGCAGCACTCCTCGAATCGCTGCCGCATTTGCGCGCCTTTTCCCGCTCGCTTACCCGCAATCCGGATCTCGCGGACGATCTGGTGCACGAGGCGGTTGCGCGTGCCCTGGCCGCCTCGGAACAGTTCACCCCCGGGACCAATTTTCGGGCCTGGATTTTCACTATTCTCCGCCACCATTACTATAACGACAGCCGCAAGTGGCACAGCCGCGCCATGCCGCTGGACGGAGAAGCCGAAGCAACGCAGAGCGCCGCGCCGCCGCAACAGGCCCATATGGAATTCTCCGACTTTCGGCGCGCCTTTTGGCAATTGCCGCCGGATCAGCGGGAGGTCCTGATTCTTGTCGGCGCCAGCGGCCTTTCCTACGAGCAGGCGGCGGAAGTCTGCGGATGCCGTCTCGGCACGATCAAAAGCCGCGTGTCGCGGGCTCGTACAGAGCTCAAGCGCATCCTCGACGAGGACAAAGTCATTCTCGGTCGTGCCGAAGCCGATCAGGATGGCACGCAGGAACTGATTGATATCCTGAAAGACATTTCATGAGGGGCGGCGGATGGCGGCTCGGCCGCGTCACCGCTCGCGCTTATGTTCCGGCTTTCCCTTACGCTTGGTTTCGGCCAGGTCTTTCAATTCCCGCTCCGTCATCGACGAAGCCATGGACTTGGAAGCTCCGCGCAGTTTGCTCTTGCTGATATCACCGCGTTTGGCGGCCAAAGCGGCTCCGGCCGCCTTTTGTTGGGCTTTCGACTTGGCTGGCATAGCGTGCTCCTTCCCTGTCGCGCTCCTGCATCCGTGCCGGACACAGCTATCCCAGGAAACCGCGAGATGACGGAAAGTTGCGCTGCCGCCGAACCATCGGCGTTCGGTCCTTCCAGGGTTCATCGGCCAGGGTTCATCGGCCAGGGTTCAGCCGGCAAGCGGCCTGCTGATCCGGATAAGCCCCACCCTCACACCGACATAAAAGGTAGGCCCTTTTTAGCGGTCGCACCGGAACTGGCGGTATTACAAGGGCGTTCAAATCAGGTTACCCTTTCTTTATCGATCTCTTCGGCAGCAGAATGACGCCCAGTTCGTCTTCGATTCGCGATGTAACGATGCTGAAGCTGAGCCCGGAAGAGGTAGCTTTTCCGTTGCCCGCGGCGGGCGATGGACCGGCCGATACCTTCAAGCTGAGCAGTCATGCCCGCGCCCATGATGCGCTCGATCTCGCGTTATCGATCAGCGGGGCGGGTTTCAATGTCTTCGTCCTGGGTGAGGATCGCTGCGGGCGGATGTCGACCACGATTGAATATCTTCGTGGCCGGCCGCAGTTGCCGCATCTGAAGCGCTTCGATTGGCTCTATCTGACGAATTTCTGGACTGAGCGCGAACCCTTCGCCTTCGCTCTGGCAGCTGGCGAAGGACGCCGCTTCAAGGAACACCTCGAATATTATCTGCGTCGCCTGCAGAAGATGATGTCGGCTGCGCTCAACGGGGATGTCCATAAAGAGCGTGCCGACTCGCTGAAGCGGGACACGGAGACGGATATTGCACGTCTGCGCGAGGAGCTCGAAAAGACCGCCAATGCGGCCGGCTTCGATCTCGCCAGGGCCGACGAGAAATTGCGGCTGGCCGAACGGGCGGGAGCGCCGGCAAGTGCTGAGCTACGGCATCGGTTGCAAGAGGAATTGGCCCAGTTCGAACAGAACGTCAGCAAGCGCAAGGCAGGGCGCGATGCCGCTATCGACGAGCTGGACCGGGAAACGCTGGCCGGCATCATCACTGCCGAGGCGCCGGCCTTCGTCGAGCCGTTTCAGGGCTATCCTGAGCTGCGCAACTGGATCGACGATCTCAACACCGACCTGCTCGAGAGCGTCCGTTCTTTTGCGCGCGCCATACGCCGTAACGAGGACGAGGTGCCGCCGCGTTACCGCGCCAACCTCCTGATAGATCAGACCGACAATACCGGCCCCTTGGTCATCCTTGAGCCGAACCCGACCTATGAAAATCTCTTCGGCTATATCGAGTATCGGCGCGGCGAAGACGGCTCGGAAACGGATCACACCTTGATCCGGCCGGGCGCGTTGCACCGTGCCAATGGCGGCATTCTGGTGTTGCGTGCCGAGGCGCTCGCCAATGACGAAACGGCATGGCGTTTTCTGAAGGCGGGCTTGCGCGACGGCATGATTCGCATCGAGGAGTTGCACCGCGCCGGCTCCATGCCGACAACGGGAACGCCACGGCCGCAGGCGATTCCCTTGGAAGCGAAGATCGTCATCGTCGGCTCGCCTGAGATCTATTACCGCTTCTTTTCCAATGACGCGGAATTTCGCACCTATTTCAAGATCAAGGCGGAAATCGACCCGGATATGCCCGCCAGCCCCGCCAATATCGCCATCTTCAGCGAACTCCTGCGCCAGATGGTCAGACAGCTCGGTGCTAGCTATGACGACACGGCGCTCCCCTTTCTCCTGGGCCTCGCGTCGCGTTGGGCGGGGCGGCGCGATCAGCTGACGGCGCGTATCGAGGTCTTCGAGGACCTGTTGCGCGAGGCGCAGCGCCTGTCGCAGCCTTTTGATTGCATCAGCGCGGATGTTCTCAAGGCCACCTGGTTGGCCCAGCGGCGGCGTAGCAGCCGGTCGGAGGAACGGTTCCTCGACAATCTGCGCCGGGAATATGTGGCGATTTCCACCAAGGGCACGGCGATCGGCCAGATCAACGCCTTGACTGTCCGCGATCTCGGCGACCAGGCCTTCGGTCGTCCGAGCCGCGTTACAGCGCGGGCTTCAATCGGCCGGCGCGGCATTCTCAATATCGAACGCATCGTCGATCTCGGCGGCAAGAGCCAGCAGAAGGGCGTCCTGGTGGTCGAGGGATATCTACGCGGCCGATTCGGGCGCACACATCCACTCTCCTTCGATTGCTCTTTGACCTTCGAGCAGAATTATGGCGGGGTCGATGGCGACAGCGCCTCGGTCGCCGAACTGGTGGCAATCCTGTCGACGCTGGCCAATGCCCCCGTGCGCCAGGACCTCGCCGTCACCGGTTCATTCAACCAGCTCGGCGAGGTGCAGGCGGTCGGCGACGTGATTGAAAAAATCGAAGGTTTTTTTCGTGCAACCGCCGCCGAGCGGCAAGCGGGTGGCCAGGCGGGCGTGGTCATTCCCGCCGCCAATATCCATGACCTGGTGCTTGAAGATTGCGTCGTCGAAAGCATGGCGGCCGGGCAATTTCACATCTGGGGCATTCGCCGCGTGGAGGATGCCGTGGCGCTGTTTTGCGCGGACCGGATAGGAGAGGCCTGCCAAGCAGAACGGATTTATCAGCAGGTCGAAGAACAGCTGCGGGCCTTCAATGAAGTGATCCGCCAGGATCTCCATCTATTTCCGGGGGAGATGGAAGGGCATTAAACAATATTTCCAGGAGATGACTTCGCCGGAATGCTCCGGCAAACCGCTGTGCCATGCCGCAGGCAACCCATTCGGCGCAAATAAGACCTTTAGAAGATAAGGGCATCGAAGCGAACGGACGCAGCTTGCGCGCCGAATTTTCTAAATCGGATCAGTTCGCTCAAGCTATTGTGAAAGCATTCCACGCGAATTGCTCTAGTCCAGCCCGTTTCGTTATCACATTATTCACCAGTCATTAATCGGGGACGCCACAGGCCCTTGGGCTCGGACACCCCGTTCGGGCGTGTTGCGATTTTGATGCTAGGGAGGGACGGACCTCATGTCAGTCGACACACCACGCGCAGCTTCCACGAAAGAGGAAGTGAGCAACGCTCTTATTGCTATTTTGCCGGATATGCGGGCCTTTGCGCGCTCCTTGACCAAGGAGCGTATCCTGGCGGACGATCTGGTTCAGGATGCCACATTGCGGGCGCTGACCTCGGCTCATCTCTACACCCCGGGCACGAACTTCAAAGCCTGGGTTTTCACCATTATCCGCAACTGCTTTTACAATGACCTGCGCCTGCGCCGACGCTTGACGGCCCTGCCGGAAAGCCTGCCGGATTCCGGCGAGCAAGGGGGGCAGGATGCCCCGCTGGAGCTCTGTGATTTTCGTCGCGCCTTCTGGCAGCTGTCTTATGAGCATCGGGAAGCGCTGATTCTCATCGGGCCGTCCGGCATGAGCTATGAGGAGGCCGCCGCCGTTTGCGGATGTGCCGTCGGCACGATCAAGAGCCGCGTCTGCCGCGCCCGCATCGAGCTTCGTCGCATTGTCGAGGCCGGCAATTTCGAGATTTCGCGGCGCGATACCGCCCCGATTGCACCGGATATGGAAGAGACGCTGGCTTCGAGCGCCGCTTGGCTGGCCGAGATGCCGGAAATACTTCGTCCGGCGGAGCCGACGCGGCGTCAACGGGGCCGGGTGGGCGCGATCTGACGCGGAGGCTTATGCGCCCGCGCCCTGCTGCTCAGCGCACCAATCAATAACAGCAATGATTGCTTCAGCCAACGAAGCCTCGCCCCTCCTGGCGGGGCTTCGTCGCATTCAGTCTTAGCGACTTCGGCCGCCGAACGGAACCTTGGCCGTTGCATCCGGTTATCTCCCGTTAAGTACCTCTCGGGTAGAGAAATCCTGGATGAGTGGACCGCGGCAAATACCGCTTGGAAATGAACCAACGCCGAGTTCGCGAACCTTACCGGCAATGCCCGATCCTCCATCTCCCACCCCAGAGGACAAGGATGAACCGGCAGATGACCAGGCTTCTCCCAAGCATCTGCAGGGGACCTATGTTGAACATCGCTTCACCGAGCCGCGTGCAGAGCTGAAGGCGGCCCCTATGCCACCCGAGGCCGAGAGCGCGGCAGATGTCGCCGCCGATACGCTTCTCGCCGATGCGTCGCCGGTGGATCCCAAGACGATTTTTCTTGCCGGCCTCTTCATCATCGCCATGGTGGCTGTACTTTATGTCGGCCAGCCCGTCATTCTGCCCATCGTCCTGGCCGTCATCCTGAAATTGCTGTTCCAACCGGTCATGCGCCAGGCCGACAGGCTCCACATCCCGCGCATATTGTCCGCTCTTCTTGCCACGGCTCTCCTGATCACGGTGCTTGCCAGCCTGGCCGCCATCCTTTCCGGTTCCGCGGGCGCATGGTTCTCGCAATTACCGCAGGGCATGTCCCGCATCGAACAAAAGCTCTCCTTTCTTCAGGCCCCAGCCGAATTGCTGAAAGAGCTTGATGGCACGATCGATCGCGTTCTTGGTGGGGCCACGCCCACGAATGGTGCGGCGCCCGCCGCGCCCGCCGCGCCTTCAGGACGCTTGTCCCTGCCGGCCGCGCTGCTCTCCGGCACCGGGACCATTCTCGACCTCTCGCTCAGCAGTTTTCTGCTGCTCTTTTTCCTGCTGGCCGCCGGCGATACTTTCCTGCGGCGTCTGGTAGAAGTCCTGCCGCGCTTCCGGGACAAGCGCCAAGCCGTCGATATCACCATGCAGATCGAGCGTGACATCGGCACTTACCTTCTGACAGTCACGGCGATGAATCTGCTCGTCGGCTTGGCAATGACGCTGGGCATGTATCTGTGTGGCCTCAGCGATCCCATCCTATGGGGTGTCCTTGCTTTCGTGCTGAACTATGTGCCGATCCTGGGTCCCCTGACCGGCTTCGCCCTCTTCGGACTGGTCGGCTTCCTCAGCTTCGACAATCTCGGGCCCGCCTGCCTGCCCGCCGTCATCTATATCGGTATCCATATCGTCGAAGGCGAGGTCCTGACACCCATGTTGCTGGCGAAGCGCCTGACACTCAATCCAGCGCTCATCGTGGTGTCGTTGATCATCTGGTATTGGCTGTGGGGGGTTGCAGGTGCGTTTCTTGCGGTTCCCCTGCTCGCCATCACCAAGATCATCTGTGAGCGGTTCCGGCCCTTGATGGCTTTCAGCCATTTTCTCGGTGATTAATTTCCGCGGCGGATCGACGGGCTGCGTTTGTCGGTAGCAGGGGCACCACCCGTCGCCTCGCCGGCGGGCCGCCTGAGCCGGCGATTGACAGTTGCCTCTCCGGGCAGGTCATATATCCTCTGGTTGCAGCAGGGAGCCCATGCCGCTGAGGAGAAAAGAGGAAGCGGGGCAATGCCTGCCGATCATGCGACCCGGATGCCGGTAGAAACGATCTCTGCTGCCACACGTTCAGGGAATTGATAGTTTTGCGCCGGTTCGCGAAAGGGCGAGCCGCCGCTCATTTGCAGCCATCTTTGGAAGACCATGTCCCAAGCGAAAGCGCCACGCCTCCTTTATATCGATCACGATGCGCATGCCTGCAGGGCGATCGAGAAGGCCCTGGCTGAATCGGGCTTTGAGGTGGTGCTGGCCTCTCACGGCACCGAGGGACTGGATCGATCAAAGGCCATGCATTTTGACGCAATAGGCATCGGCCCCGAATTGCCGGACTACCCGATATCGGAACTCCTGGCCGCAATTCGCATGCAACCGGAAAGTCCTGCGATCGTTTATCTAGCCGGCGCGTCTGGCGCCGCTTCCGGCGCCGAGGCGTTGCAGGCGGGAGCCAACGAGATCCTGGTCAAGGATAGCGCCGGCCAGTTTCTGATTTGGCTCGGTTTCGCCTTTCGAGCTGCCATTGAGAAAAGGCGTCTGCAGCGGGAGAAAGATCAGATCGAACAGGAAATGCGCGAGGCAAATGCCAGGCTGGAGCAGCTGAATGCCAAGCAGGCCATTCTATTGCGCGAAATGAATCATCGCATCGGCAATAGCCTGCAGCTCATCATTTCGATGATTCGCATGCAAGCCACCGCAACCAAGGACACCGAAGCGCGGCACGTCCTGCAGCAGGCGGTGGAACGCATCATCGCCGTCTCGCAGGTGCACCAGCGTCTCTATAGTTTGGACGATGTGCAATATGTGCAGCTGCGCCCCTATATCAACCAGATCCTGGCCGACCACAAGATCACCGCAGAGGTTCAGAACTGCCATCTGGCGATCGATATCGACAATTTCCGCCTGGAAACCGATCGGGCCATCGCCCTGGGCATCATCGTGACTGAATTGGTGACCAACGCGCTGCGGCATGCCTATTCCGAAGAAGGAGGACCGGTCCGGGTTGCTCTAAGCGAGCGTGATTCGGAATTCTATCAGCTGACCATTCAAGATGAAGGGAAGGGCCTGGGCGATACCCTGCGCGGCGGCAGCGTCGGCTCTCGCATCGTCGATGGCATGGCGAAACGCCTGAAATCCCAGATCGAGGTCGAGCCGACGCCGGCCGGTACGAAACTCGTCCTCCGTTTCCCAAAACTTCTTGCCGCGAACGAACAGCAGGCGACGTAAATTTGCCGCTTCCGCGTCTGGATTGCGCGGTGCGAGCCGAGTGACGACCGCCTTTCAGGCGCCCGCCGCGCCACGAAGTTCAGGCTGGTCGGTCCGACGCTCGTCGATCTTTTTCAAGGACAAGGCCTGCGAAATGGTTACCCGCAACGTATCCGGTTCGAAGGGCTTGGTGATGAGATAGGCCGGTTCCGGCCGCTCGCCGGTCAGCAGCCGTTCCGGATAGGCCGTGATGAAGATCACCGGGATATCAAGGGACTGGAGGATTTCCTGAACCGCAAGAAGGCCCGAGCCGCCACTCCCGAGATCAATATCGGCCAAAACCAGGCCGGGACGCTTTTGCCTGGCAATGGCAATGGCTTCGGCCTGATCGGCGGCCGTACCGACCACCGTATGGCCCATTTCACCCACGAGGCCGGAAATATCGTAAGCGATGACCGGCTCGTCCTCGATAACCAGAACCGTGGTGGAGATTTGCTCGCTTACCGTGGTCCAGGCCTTCGCGATCATCGCCTCGGCCCGCTCCTGTGGAATTCCGAGAATTTCACCGGCTTCCGTGGGCGTGAATCCTTCAAGCGCCGTCAGCAACAAAATCTGGCGCTCCTGCAACGGCATTGCCTCCAGCCGGGCCTTGACCGAAAAATCCGCCGCCAGGGGCGACAGCTCCTCCGACGGGTCATCCATGCTGATATGGATCCGGTCCCAAACGTCATGGAACAGCTTGAAAAGCTGATATTTAACGTTTCCCGAACTCAGCAAGGCATTCTGCTGCTGGAGCAACGTCTCCAGGCAGAGCCTGACATAGCTGTCGCCGGATTGCTGCGAACCGAGGAGGGCCCGCGCATAACGGCGCAGATACTTAACGTTGAGGAGAACTTGTTCCGACATATTCCCAGCCATTGTGGTCTTCCTGCCCTACGGATCGGTTAGGTCACTCTAGCGTCGCGCAGCGATGGAACAGATACAAAAATTAGTGATTAGTCTGGGGTGGATAGGGGACGGACATCTACTGGCTTTATCAAGACGTCCTATATAATCTTTAAATGACGGGGCCTCTGTCCGGCCTAGCATTCGGCAACAAGCGGAATTTTGGGTTCGAGCGTGGTTTCAGATCCGAAAAAAACGAACCAATTGGCCGAGCAGCCCGCTGCTCCCGATCCGGTTGAAGGAAGTGCCACAGGCGAGCCGGTCGCCCGCGTGGATTTATGGTTCGATCGGCAGATCACGCAATTATACGGCGAAGTGGCAGAAGAGCCGATTCCGCAGGAAATCCTGGATCTGGTAAACAAGCTGAAATCGCCGCACTGAAATCATTCAGTGCCTGAACCGTAGGCCAGGCGGCGTCTCTCGGACCGGCCTCGCTTTCGCGCTTATTTTCCGTCGAGCGCCTCGCGAATGCTGCGCGCCAATTGTTCAACCGAAAACGGCTTCCCAAGCATCCTGACGCCGGCATCGAGAATGCCGTTATGGACGACGGCATTGCGCGTATAGCCTGTCGTGAACAGTACCTTCAGCTCTGGACGAATCTTGGCCACCTCGTCGGCGAGCTGGCGGCCGTTCCGCCCCGGCATTACGATATCGGTAAAGAGCAGCGAAATATCGGCGCGTTCATTGACAACTTTCAATGCGGAATCCGCTCCGTCCGCCTGCACCACCGTATAGCCAAGCTCGGTCAGCGCATCAACACTCAATTGGCGGACTGTCTCCTCGTCTTCCACGACCAGGATGACCTCGGTTGCAGCACCGCCAAAGGCAGCGATCGTCGTGGCCACCGACACCTCACCTTCCTCGCTCACCCCATAGAACCGCGGCAGATATATCTTCACCGTCGTTCCTTGACCGAGCTCGGAGTAGATCTTCACGTGTCCGCCGGACTGCCGCACGAAGCCGTAGACCTGCGACAGGCCGAGCCCAGTGCCACGGCCGGTCTGCTTTGTGGTGAAGAAGGGCTCGAACGCCTTGGCTGCTATTTCCGGCGGCATGCCGCTGCCGGTGTCAGTCACAGCGATCAGCACGTACTGGCCAGAAGGGATTTCCCCATGCCGCCGCGAATACTCGTCGCCGAGGCTTGCATTGGCGGTTTCGATCGTCAGCCGTCCCCCATTCGGCATCGCGTCCCTGGCATTGACGGCCAAATTCAGGACGGCGCTTTCCAGCTGGCTGGGATCAGCCCGCGTTTTCCAAAGGCCGCCCGCCAATACCGTCTCGACCTGCACCGCTTCCGTCAGCGTGCGCCGTAACAGATCCGACATGCCCGATACGAAGCGATTGGCGTCGATGGTCTGCGGCGCCAGCGGTTGTTGCCGGGCAAAGGCCAGCAGACGCTGCGTCAGCGTCGCTGCCCGCTGAGCCCCTTCAAGGGCAGTATCGATATAGCGCTCAATATCAAATTCACCGCGAGCCATGCGGCGCTTCATCATGCTGAGGCTGCCGATGACAATCGAGAGCATGTTGTTGAAGTCATGCGCCAGGCCGCCGGTCAGTTGGCCGATGGCATCGAGCTTCTGCATCTGGCGGATCTGCCCCTCCGCCTTCTCGCGCTGATCGATCTCGGCCCGCAATTCGACATTGGCCTTGCTGAGCGCCGTTCGTGCTTCTTCAAGTGCCGCCTTGTCCGCCGCTTCGATGGCAGCCTGACGCAGGGCCAGGATCGTTACCACTAGGAAGCTGAACGCTGCCAGCAGGGCGATCGGAAGACGGGACCAGACCCAGTTCCACCAAGCCGCGGTGACGGCATCACGCGAAATATCGACGCTGAGATAAAGCGGCAAATCGCCGACTTGGCGGAAGGTTCCGAAACGGTCGCCGGAATAGCTGCCACCCGCGGATTTCTGCCGCAACGGCACGCTGAACATTTCCCGCATATATAGATCCTGTTGCGGGGGACTATCGGCGGTCGGCGGGTATTGCGCCAGGATGTTGAGATTGTCGCGGCGGAAAAGCGTTATCCGCTCGTCATAAGGCAGCTGCAATTTCTGCCAGTAGTCCACGAAATAGCCGATATCGGCGGTGACGGACACCATGCCGCGCAACTGATGATCGGGCCATTCCATCCGACGGCTGATGAGAAAGGTGGGCCGCTTGGTCACCCGACCGACGATGAGACTGCCGATAAAGAGCCGGTCGCCGGCTTGCTGCGCGGCCTTGAAACTGTCGCGATCGGCGGCATTTGAATACGGCGTGGGGAAATCGAAGCTGGTCAGGCGCAGCAATCCCTTGTCGTCATTGAACCAGACGTCTTCGATATAAGGCAACGCATCCGCAAGCCGGCGCAACTGGTGCTGCAGGTCGGCCGATTTCGCGAGATCGTCCCAGGCGGCCTCGCCGAGAAGATTGGACGCGGCACTCAGTCCGATTTTGGATACTTCGAAAAGTCTTGCCGCCTGGTCGGCCAGAAAATAGTCGCGCGTCGCGGCTTCAGTGGCGGCATCGGCCAGCTGACGTTGCCGTTCATTATAGATGAAGGCGCCGGCGGCCAGCACAATCAGAAGAAATCCCAATGAACCCATCAAGCTCGTAAGGCGAGCAAGAGAAAGTGGTCGCCAACCAACTAGTTTTGACACGGCCCCCGCCAGAAAAGGAGAATCCCATGCCACTTTAGATTGCCACGGCTATGAGTGGAAGCGGATTTGCGCCCCGAGAAAAGGTGAAATACTCCCATTCCGGGCGATAGGTCGACAGGCTGGCCGTGGCGAAACCCCGCTTCTCTTCTCCCGCCACAAGCCGAGCGCCGAGGGACGCGAAAAAAAGGCTCGCTGGTCGGGCAACCAGCGAGCCGGAAAATGCGAATGCCGACAGAAGGGCCTACTGCGGCAATCAAGCCGATCGCACTTGGGGATCGCTTGCTATCGCTAGAGTGAAACCGACTTCCCGCGATAATTGTTCCGTCGGAAGCCCGCTATTTTTCTTAAAACGAGGGATTGGTGCTGACAAATCAGCGGGCACGGTCGAGACTCAGGGACGTGCTCCCTAGTCCGCCAGGACCGCGCGGACTTTGTCGATGAGTTCGGTCAGATCAAACGGCTTACGGAGCACTGCGATCGATCCGATCCACTCATCAGACTCGTTGCCCGCTCCCTCTTTCTGCAGAATGTCGCGGGAATAGCCGGTCACAAAAATCGCCCGCAGATGGGGATTTGTTTCTCGAGCCCTTTCCACCAACTGACGACCATTCAATCCCGGCAACCCGACATCGGCGATCAATAGATCGATACCCCTGTTGGCGTTCAAATGTTGCAGCGCCATTTCGCCATTGCCGGCATCCAGCACCTCGAAGTGCTCGTCTTGCAGAACTTCAACCATCATCATGCGGATGAGTTCTTCATCCTCGGCGATCAAGATCGTCGCCGGCTTCTTCCCCTGCTCTCTCACTTCGTCCATCTCATCTTCTTCCAGCAACTGTTGCGCCGCGGCAGCAGCCATATAGAGCTTTACAACTGTACCCCGACCCTCTTCGCTTTCCAATACTACGCCGCCGCCACTCTGGGACATCAGGCCATAGATCATGCTGAGGCCCAGTCCCGTCCCCTTGCCAATCGGCTTGGTAGTAAAGAAGGGTTCCATTGCCCGCTCCATGACCGATTTAGGCATGCCAATGCCGGTATCGATTGCGGATAGCGTGACGTAGCGACCCTGCGGCAGGTGAGAAAGGGCGGGCAAATCGGGCCGTGGCAGATTTTCCTCTCCTGTCTCGATCCGGAAGGTACCGCCGTCCGGCATTGCATCGCGAGAATTGATCGCCATGTTGAGCAACGCATTTTCCAACTGATTCTCGTCGCATCTCACCCAGCCCGATTCGGCCTTCAACGCGATGTCGATCGTGATCTGCTCTCCCAATGTCCGCTTCAGGAGGTCCGTGAGACCCGTGACCAGATCGTGGAGGTTGACGGCATCGAGGTTCAGGGTTTGCTGTCGCGAGAACGCAAGGAGACGGCTGGTCAATTTGGCCGCCCGGGTGGTCCCCGTCATCGCCGCTTCGACATAGCGGTCGATATCGTAATTGCCCTTCTTCAGGCGTTTTTTGATGAGCTGAAGGCTGCCGGAAATGGCGCCGAGCAGATTATTGAAATCATGTGCGATGCCGCCGGTGAGCCGTCCCAGCGCTTCCATCTTCTGGCTTTGCCGCAATGCCGCTTCGGCCTTTTCCCGTTCGTCGATCTCGTGACGCAGCTGACGATAGCTCTCCTCGAGTTGCGCGCTTCTGACGCGCAGCTCTTCCGTACGCTGCGCCACCCGCTGCTCCAGCAGTTCGTTGGCCTGGCGCAGTCCTTCCTCCGCCGCCCGCATCCTGAGCAGCGCCCGGATGGATGCCAGCAGCTCATCGGGTTCAAGAGGCTGCACCAGATAGCCGTCGGCGCCGCTGTCAAACCCGGCAACACGGTCGGCGCCGGTAACAAAACTCGCGGATGTCTGCAAGACGACCAGAGACGGGTACAATTCCTTCAGGCGTTGACAGACCTCGATACCGCTCATATCCGGCAATTTGACGTCGAGCAGAACCAGTGTGGGGCGACGCTCCGCCACCAGATCCAACGCGGCCCTGCCCGAACTTGCTTCCACGACCTCGTAGCCCGCCTGCAGAAGGATGCGGGTCTTCGCATAGCGCAAAGCCTCCGTGTCATCGACATTGAGGACCAGAACCGGGCTGCCGCCTGATAGCACCGCCGGCGCCCTCTTCGCATTCGCTGAGGTTTTTGATTCAGTCATCGTTCTTGTATACTTTGAGAATTCTCGCCCAGTGACAACTGCGACAAGACCTCACCGACAGCATCACGCGTCAAGCTGCTCTTCGATAAAATCCGCCTCGCGCCAACGAGATTCTGATGATCTGCCTGATCCAGCATCGCCGACGTACAGACGATGACGGGCAATTCCGACAATTCGGTATCCGCGCGCATCTCGCGCAGAACAGCAAAGCCGTTCATGACCGGCATCTGCAGATCCAGAAAAATGATATCCGGCTTCTCGCGCCGCATCAGATCAAGGCCGGCAAAACCATCTGATGCCTCCAACACCGAACAACGCGCCTCCAGCGCTGACTGCCTGATGATATAGCGGAAAGTCTCCTCGTCATCGATGATCAGAAGCCGCAGATTCCCTCGCCCGCCTTCCGCCATCAGCGGGACCCGCTCCTCGACAGGTGCGTCCGGCCGATCGATATCGAGGGGGATCGACAAGGTAAACGTCGATCCCTGCCCGATCGCGCTTTGCAAGGAAACGGTGCCGCCCAGCAGTTCGGCCAACCTTTTCGACAGCGGCAGGCCAAGCCCCGTGCCCTTGTGGCGCGTCTGGAGGGAGCTTTCGATCTGTACGAATTCATCGAAAACGGCGGCATGATGTTCGGCGGCGATGCCGATCCCGGTATCACTGACCGCGAACTCGATGCGATTGCGCGCGACAGCAAGGCGAACCGCGAGCCGCACCTCGCCTTCTTCCGTGAACTTCAGTGCATTGGAAATGAAATTTCGCAGGATCTGCGAAACCTTGCCCATATCCGTATAGAGCCGGGGCAGGTCCTCCGGCTCGTCGAAGACAAGCGCCACCTTGGTGTTGACCAGGAGCGGCTTCAACATGCCGCGAAGTCCACCGACGAGTTCGTGCACCGAAAAGTTGCTTTTCCGGATCGTGGCCTTGCCGGACTCGACCTTCGCCAGGTCGAGCAAATCATTGACCAGTTCCGTCAGGCTGTCCGCGGAGCCGCGTATATACGAAACCTGCCGCTTCTGTTCTGCCGAGAGATCGCCATCGGCACCATCCATCAGCAGGCTGGAAAGCGCCAGAATGGAATTGAGCGGGGTGCGAAATTCGTGCCCCATATTGGAGAGAAATCGCGATTTCAGATCGCTGGCACGGCGCAGCTGCTCGGCTTTCTCGTCCAGTTCCGAATAGAGCGCGACGACGCCGCGATTGGTATCTTCCAGCTCGGCATTGAGCCGTTTCAGCTCCGTCTCACGCTGGACGAGACTCTCCATGGCGATCATGACTTCTTCATTCTGCCGATGAATGAGATCGCCGGGATCGTGCGAAAAACCGATCTCATCGGGCTCCGGCATGCCGGCCGCAATACCGGCATTCAGATGAGCCGGCATGGCATAGCCTTCATGGGTGAAGCCAAAGCCGAGGACCACCGAGAATCCGGCCGGGGAACCGATCGAAATCTGAAAATGCTCGACGAGTTTTCTGACGGCCATCATGTCCGTCGTCTCGGCCAGGTGCGGCTGCGTCTCGGCGCGGAATCGGATTACGAGACGAAAGCCGCGCTCCGCCTCCTCTATGGCGCCATCAACCTGCCCCGTAAGGCCGCTGACGACGATCATGCGGGCAACTTCCGACGATGCGGCTGCCAGTCTGATTTGCGCCAGGTCATTGAAACCAAAATGGGCGGCAAGCATCTTGATGCGCTGCCGCATCGGCGCGATATCGCTTACGCCCCCGATCGCAGCGCTCAGCACCGTCGCCGGCAAGGATGCCCGTCCACTAAGATTTGGCGACAAGGACCGTTGCATCGTCGGTTCCCCGCTGATGATCTCGATAAAGAACACTCGCGATAGTGTATGGATGCCGATCAAGCAGTCCGGGATAACGATCCATAGACCACGAGGTTGCAATACCATCGGAGCTGAGGACTAATGTCAATGGCGCGGTGGCAGGATAAGTTACTTCCTGGATCTTCCGCACCGCGTGACCCACCGTGCCGTTGTGCGACAAAAGCCTTTGCATTCGGTTTTGGCTGAAGACGGCGCCGCCGATATTGCCGACTGAAGCAACACGCAGCAGGCCGGCGTCGCGATCGACCTGAACAATGGCAACTGCAGCGCCACGGGTCTGGCGCAGGCCGGCATGAAGCCGTTGCAGGATATCGGCAGGCGCGCCCTGATAGTGCTGGTTGAAGAGCGCGATCGCCTTATAGCTTGCCTCGGCAGCCAGCGTGCCGTGACCAAGCCCGTCGGCCACCAGGCAGATCAGTCCATCTGTGCGCTCCCTGACATGCCAGCCATCGCCGCAGAGCGTCTCTCCGGGATAGGGCACGGCCACCGCTCCCCACAGCGGCGCCCAGGAAGCAGAATTCGACTGATACAGCTTGGGCAGCACGCCGGTTCGCATGAAGGGGGATCTCCCTTGCTCCAGTCGTGCAAACACAACGCTCCCCGCTGCAGGCTGCGAATATATGTCGAGAAGTGTCGATTGTCGCAGCAAGGCACCCATCCCGGTGCCCTGGCTGCCAGCCGTAGAAAAACCGTCGGCAAGGCATTTCTCCAGGTCGCCGAATCCCGGCCCCTTATCGAGCGATGCGCAATCGATATAGGGCGTATCGACGGGGATGCTTTCGGCGGCCAGGATGATGCCGCCGCCGGCATGCTTCACCAGATTTGTCGCCAGCTCGGTCACGACAAGGGCAACGCGTCCCTGATCCGCCTCATTGAAGCCAAGGCGTCCCGCTAGCTGCGTGACTTCGCGCCGCGCCGCTGCCACCTGTGAGATATCGCGCACCTCCATCGCGCGCATCCTATTTCCACCGGGTGATACTGATGCGCGTACCCTTTCCAAGCACGGAATGAATGTCGAATTCATTTGACAAGCGTCGTGCGCCACCAAGTCCCAACCCCAAGCCGTTGCCCGTGGTAAAGCCATCCGATAAAGCCCGCTCGATATCGGCGATGCCCGGTCCATGATCCTCGAAGATGACACGGATGCCAGCGCGCGTATCGCGCTTGACCACCTCGATTGTCGCCGTCCCGCCGCCGCCATATTCCAGGGTGTTGCGTGCAAGCTCGCTCGCGGCCGTGACGATTTTGGTTTGATCGATCAGGCTCAGGCCGATTTCGGTAGCATGTGCCCGCACTGCCTGTCGCACTCGAACGACGTCGTCCTGACCGGCGATCGGCAACACATTACTCTTGCGCTCGATCATCTTCGGTCTCGTCCTCATGAAGCCGCCGCTGAATCATCGCCATGCCGCGATCGACATTCAGCGCTGTCTTGACCCCCGATAAGGAGAGGCCCAATTCGACGAGAGTGATGGCGACGGCCGGTTGCATGCCGACGACCACGGTTTCCGCATCCATAAGCCGCGAAACTGCCGCAATACTGTCCAGCATTCGGCCGATGAAACTGTCCACCACGTCCAAAGCGGAGATGTCGATCAGCACACCCTTGGCGCCGGTGGAGGCGATTTTTGCCGTCAGTTCCTCTTCCAGGGTCATGGCAAGGCGGTCATGGAGATCGACCTGAATGGTGATGAGGAGGGCTTGGCCCATCCGCAGAATCGGAATTCGCTCCATTGATCAGACCCGATCGCCTAAAGCGCCGGCCTGGCTGCCGTTGCCACCCGGCACCACGCCCCTCGTCCTGACCACTTGCTTGCCCACCCGCTGCAACGCCAAGCCGAAGGCATCGGCCAGCGAGGCCTTGGAAACCACGTTCAATTCCACGCCAAGGTGCACCATCGTCTGGGCGATCTGGGGCCGAATGCCGCTGATGATGCAATCCGCGCCCATCAACCGGGTTGCGGCCACGGTCTTGAGAAGATGCTGCGCAACCAGCGTGTCGACGGTCGGGACGCCGGTAATATCGATGATCGCGATCTCGGCCCCCTCCTGAACGATGCTTTGCAGAAGATTCTCCATCACCACCTGGGTTCGTGTGCTGTCCAGCGTCCCGATCAGGGGTAAAGCCAGGATGCCGTCCCAGAGCTTTACAACGGGCGTCGACAGCTCGGCGATTTCCTGCTGCTGCCGCAAAATGACTTCTTCGCGACTCTTCTGGAAAATTTCCATCGAGTAAAGTCCGAGCCGGTCAATCAATAGGCCCAGCGACCAGCCTCCTTCTTGCAGTCCGTCCTGCCGCAGCAAGTCCATGATGGGCTGCTTCAGCGAGAAGACGAAGGTCGCCGTCTCGGTAGGCGTAAAACCTTGCACCGCCCGAGATCGGGAAATGTCGCTCAGGATATCCCGCGCCCGCTGGAACGCGGATCCTCGGCTGTCAGTCTCGCCGCTTTGACATGCAGTCGTGAAGGCCGAGAGGAAATCTTTGCATTGCGCCCGTAACTCACCTTCGCCGATCTGGCCAATTCCGGTTCGTCCCGCACTTGCCAGGTAGTTCAGCCACGATGCCAGGACCTCTGCCTCACGGCTCGCAATCTTTTCACCTAACGCACTGGTATTCGCGTCACTCATGATGCCTCCTGACGCCATCGGCGTGAGCTGTCTGCCGATAACGCGGTTTAAATGAACGGAACTGTAACCGCTAAAAGACTGTCAGGATTTACAATGGCGAGATCAGCTATCCCTAGTAGAAAATGAAACCGGCCCGGGTTCCTCAAACACTTTTATTTTATGGAACCTTTTTTCGCCTTTCTTGTTTCTAAGCCCGGCTTTTCAGAAAATGCGCCAATCTTTGGCATTACTCCGATCGGCTCTGCGGCTGGGCTTGCGGCGCAGACTGACATAAACACTGCCAGATCTCACCGGAGAGTGAAACTCGCTTGTCATCTTTCTAGGCTCGCAGCGGGATCATTTCCGGCAAGCACCAATTAGTAACGTAGATTAATCGAGGCTCGGAGAGCCGTATGTAGCGTCTGGGGCAATGGCCCCGGTTCCTTTCTTCCAGGAGATGCAGGCGTTTGAGAGTGCAGGAAACATTGGATCAGCCCCGGCCCGTCGACTATCCGATTGTACTGGTTGTCGAGGACGACGCCTCCTTACGCATGCTGGCAACGGATATCGTGGAGGAGACCGGCCTCCCGGTTCTCACCGCGGCCAATGGCGAGGAAGCGGTGCGCCTGCTGGACAAACACCCCGGGATCGGCATCCTTTTCACCGACATCAATATGCCGGGCCAGGTCGACGGCGTCGCCCTGGCCCGGATCGCCCGGGATCGCCGCCCATCCATTCAGCTGCTTTTTGTTTCCGGTTATATGACGCAGGATCCGGCGGCCCTGCCGGAAGGCGGGCGTTTTTTCGGAAAACCCTATGACGTGGATCAAATTTCCTCCACACTCATGGAGCTTGGGCGACGCTTCCACGCGTGAAGGGAGACGCCGTCCATTTCTGCTTTCTGCTCCTTCCAATGCCTCAGAAGACTGCACCGGGTCGCGTCCGAAGACTTCCATCTGAACTTTCGCCCGTGGACCCCGTTCAAAAATAGTTGATCACATTCCTGCCGTCTGCGAGGAAGAAACTGCGATGGAAAAGCATGCCACAATTCTTCTTGTGGAAGATAATACCCTCCTCGCCGAAACCACGGCCGATATCCTGACGGACGCAGGATATGAAGTCATCCATGTCGAGAACGGCGATCAGGCCATCCACCTGTTGCGCCATACGCGTGTCGACATCATCGTCTCCGACATCGTTATGCCGGGTGGTCTGAGCGGACTGGAACTGGTTCACGAGGTGAGCCTGCTCTACCCGGGGATCCGCACGCTTCTGGTAACCGGCTTCGGCTCTTCGTTATCTCTCCCGGCCGAGTTGAAAAGCCGCGTCTTGCATAAGCCCTTTGGCGCTGATGCGCTGCTGGATGCCGTGCAGCGACTACAGGAGTGATAGCCGCCTCAAATGACCTCGTTTCGTCGGGCGGGGGAACCATCCCCTGTCAGCTTTCTTGAAATTTTATCAAGATGCATCGCGCTGGTTGAGGAAAGAAATTGAATGGAACGATCTTCGTCCGGCGTGGAAGGGCTCGATAAGATTCTCTGCGGCGGCTTCGTGCGCGGCTCCGCGTATATTCTTGAAGGGCCGCCCGGTGCCGGGAAAACGATTCTCGCCAACCAGTTCTGCTGTCGACAAGTCGCAAATGGCGGGACCGCAGTTTACATCAGTTTGCTGGCGGAATCCCATCATCGACTGATCGAATATCTAAAGGAATTGTCCTTTTTCGACAGCTCGTTCGTTCCCTCCCGCCTTTCTTATCTCAGTGCCTTCAACACCCTGGCGGCGGACGGGTTGGAAGGCGTTCTGCGGATCGTGCGCGAAGAAGCCAAGCGCGCAAAGGCCACAGCGATCGTGCTGGACGGCATTTTTGCCGCGCGCAGCCTGGCGCCGAGCGAGCACGATTATCAGCGCTTTGTGTATGAATTGCAGGGCATCGCCAGCAGCCAGAACTGTGTCATGCTGCTGATCGCTCATCCGTATCCGGGTGCCGAGTTGATCGAGTACCCCGTGGTTGATGGGTGCATCGGCTTGCATCACGATCTCGAGGGCGCGGTCGCCCATCGCAGCCTGCAGGTGCGCAAGCAGCGGGGCAGTGGCGCATTGGTCGGGCGGCACGCTTTCACACTTTCCACCAAAGGCTTCCAAGCCTTTCCGCGCCTCGAATCCATGCTTCCCCGAGTCCCGCGCGACGATATCGTCAATACGCGTTTGAGCCTGGGATTGCCGAGCCTCGACCGCATGCTCGCCGGCGGGTTGCCCGAGCGGTCGGTTACGCTTCTCATGGGGCCGACGGGTTCGGGCAAAACCACGCTCGGCCTTCACTTTCTGGCAAGAGCGAGCACAGCGAGCCGAGCGCTATTGCTTAGCTTCTATGAAACGCCAGCGCGATTGAAAGCCAAGGCAACGGACATCGGCATCGATTTCCCCGCGTTGATGGCTTCAGGTGCTCTTGAACTTCTATGGCACCCCCCAAGCGAGATCCAAGTCGACGAGGTGGCTCACGAGCTTCTCGATCACGTACGTCGGAGCCAAATCAAACGCGTTTTCATCGACGGAATAGTTCCGCTGCGCGACAGCCTGCTCCCGCACAGCCGGCTACCGGGCTTTATCAACGCGCTCAACAGCCACTTGCGTGACTTGGGCGTGACCGTGGTTTACACTAGCGAATTGCGTCAAATCAACCTGCCAGAGAAACTGCCGTCGGATGAGATTTCCGCAATGATCGACAACTTAATCATCCTCACCTATTCGCAGCAGAGCGGTCTATTACAGCGGCGCATTTCCATCCTGAAGCTACGCGACAGTGCCTTCGATGCGCGCGCCCACGAGGTACATCTCGGCGCAAACGGCTTGACTTTCGAGCCGGTGACACAGTTGTCGGGGAGCCTCAATGCAGGTTCCTAACGCCGCCTATAGCATCCTCGTCGTGGAAGACGAATTTCTGCTGGCCGCAGCTTTAAGCGCGGCCTTGGAGGATGCCGGATATCAAGTGACCTGCGCCGCCAACGGCCGCGAGGGGCTGGATCAGGCACTTCTCTCGCCGCCGGATCTCATCATCACGGACTTCATGATGCCGCGGATGAACGGCATCAATATGATTGAGCGATTGCGCGCCGCCGGTCTGCAATTGCCGATCATCCTGCTGACGGCCGTTCCCAAAGAAAATCTGCCGAACGCCGCACGCTACGATGTCGTCATCGGCAAGCCCTATGATGAACAGAATCTTCTGCATGCCGTGCAGACCCTGATTCATGCGCCCGAAGCAAGGTAAGGCGACGAAGCGAAAGCGCATAAGGCGGAAGCCGAACGCTTCCGCCTTATGCGTTATTTCCGATGTTTTCCTAGGTGGAAGTTTTGGCGTTAGGCGAGACCCGCCACGCTATAAACATGATCGTAGCCGGCGGCGGAACGTTGCCACCCGAATGACCGCGACATTGCTTCCCGCCGCATTTTATTGATGCGCCGCCGTGAGGCGTAGGTGTTCATGGCGCGCTTGATGGCGTCGACGAAGGCCGGCAGGGAAAGATCCGAGAACAGGAAGCCTGTAAGGCCATCTTCGATCGTATCGGCAAGTCCGCCGGTCTTGTGCGCGATCGGCAACGACCCGAAACGCTGGGCATACATCTGGCTCAGGCCACAGGGTTCAAACCGGGAAGGCATGAGCAGAAAATCGCTGCCGGCAAACATGCGGCGTGCTTCCTCCTGGTCAAAGCCGATACGAACGCCGACCGAGCCGGGGAAACGCTTCGCCAGGTCGACCATGGCCTTTTCGAAGCGTTTTTCACCCCTTCCGGTGACGACCATTTGCCCACCATCCTCAACGATGCTCTCCGCGGCCTGTATTGCCAGGTCCACGCCTTTTTGATGGACCAGCCGCGAGACGATGGCAAAGAGCGGGCCCCGTGAGACGGCAAGCCCGAAGGCGTTGCGGATATAATCGCCGTTCCGCCGCTTGGCTGCCCATTCGCCGGCGTCGAAGCGCTTGAGAAGCGAAGGATCGCGCTTTGGATCCCAGCTCTCATCGATACCGTTCAGGATACCGGTCAGCCGGCCTTCGGCAGCGCGCAGTTTCAGGAGGCCGTCCAAGCCGCAGCCGAACTCGGGACGCGTGATCTCGTCGGCGTAGGTGCCGCTGACCGTGGTCAGATGCGAGGCATAGAAGATCCCTGCTTTCAGAAACGACAGGCGACCATAGAATTCGACGCCATCGACCTGATAGGCGTGGGCTGGAATACCGAGCTGCGGCAGGCAGGTGGCATCGAAAAGACCTTGATACGCCAAATTGTGGATCGTGAGGATTGACGGGGTTGCCGAGCCGCGCCAGGCGAGATAGCCGGAGGTGAGCGCCGACGTCCAATCGTTGAGGTGCAGGAAGTTCGGCCGCCATTCCAGGCCGGTGCAGCCGATCGCCATTTCTGCCGCCGCCAAGCTCAATCGGGCAAAGCGGATATGGTTGTCCTGCCAATCCTGCCCGGCAGCATCCAGATAAGGTGTTCCATTTCGTTCATAGAGCTCGGGGCACTTGACGACATAGATAATAAGACCATCCGGTGCCCGCACCCGCCCGATATCGCAGGCGGGCAGGCCGGCATAGGCCGGCAGGTGAGCGACGATGGTCATATCCGGATGATGTTCGACCACCTGCCGATAGCCGGGGATGAGGACGCGTATGTCGCAGTGGCGCCGCAACGCCCGCGGAAGCGTCGCTGAGACCTCGCCCAACCCGCCGGCCTTCACGTAATCATCGATCTCCGACGTGACGTAGAGAATGTGCTTGTGACGGCCGCCGAGGAAACGCGGATCGAGCGGCGAGCGCTGCGCCCGGCTGGCGACGGAACGGAAAGGCGTCGTGCTTGGCGACCGCGCAGTACGCTCGCGCGCCCGCTCTGCCCGCGGCTCGTCGTCAGACCGCGGCGGCATTACTGCCGGCTGCAGTATCGCTGATCCAGAAGCCGGTTCTTCGGGGGCAGTGGGAGCAAGACTGGGCACGGCATTTCCTCCTGATCCGATTCGAAGGAGCAACCGCCCTGCCCTAACGCTGTTCCGTTAAGGTTCAAAGATTCTGTTCGATCCGTTGCTTAGCGGTCCTTAGCCATGCGTGAGGGCCGCAATCAAATTTTGATGTGGGTGCCGTGGAACAAAACCTCTCAGGGACGCTTGCTAAGTGCCGCGAGGTTTTGATGGGGGAACTGAGGAGCAGTCGCCTCTCGGTTAGGGCTGAAAATAGGTGATGCGGATCGCTCCTCTGGTGAGGGAGACCCCCTCCGGGAAGGCCGCCATGGGCAGTGCCCCGAGGAAGCGATCGAGCGCTCGCCCCTGCTCCGCGGCCGGGCGGTATTCCATCATCAAATCGAAAGATTCCGTGGCGGCAATTTCCGGAAGGTGCGGCAGCGCTTCAGCCGGCCGGCTGAAGTAAATGAAATCCCCGGGTGTGTGCCCCAGCGTCCAGCCTTCGAATGAGGCATGGGTGAGATGAAAAGGCGCCGGTTCCCGAAGATTCCAATCCTCAGTTGCCGCGCGCAAACTCTCGCTAAGCGACGAGTCATATTCCATGCCGTCCATAAGAGCTTGGTCGTTCTCAAGGTCGCAATGGTGCGGCGGCTCCGAAGCCAGGCGGAAATGGACCCCATAGCCCGCGACGGCCCTGGGGCGCCGCCAGAAGGGGCGCTCCTTGCCGAGCATCTGTTCAGCCACGACCTGCTCGTAATCCAAGCCTGCTCGGCGACAAATGGCTTTGGTGAGAAAAGTCACGCGCGACTCCAGCGTTTCAACGCTTCGTTTCCCCGACGCGACGGCGGCGAGATCACAGAAATGTTACAGCAAATTATTTAAAGAAAATGAAGGCAAGAGCGCTTACCGGGGAGCGATCCTCCTCCGCACCCCGGCGGGGATTTTGGCCTTTTCCTCAATCGTTTGGTCACAGCCGCCGATCTCCTGTCCTCGGGAACAATGGGCCTGATCGCCGCATTTCTCGAAGACAGTCGGGTTGGCTGTCTTTCACCACAACTATTCGTGTGAGCGGATGCCTGACCACAACTGCTGTCGGCGGCTGGCTGGCAATGCGACCGCGGACTGGGCGCGTGAACTGGGCGCGTGAATATGCATCTTCCGCGTTTCATGAGGGATAGACGGCGTGAGAATGGTTCAAGCAATCCGCGAAAAGAGCGCAGCCCAGGCGCAGGTCGATGCCCTCATCGCCGGGGCTCTGGCGGACCCTTTCGCCTTCCTCGGTCCCCATCCGGCCGGAGCAGAAACCGTCATCCGCAGTTTTCAGCCGGGTGCAGCAGGCGTCACGATTCTCGATCGCGCGACTGGCGAAGAAATAGCCAGAGCCGAGCTGGTGCATGGGGCCGGTCTTTTCGAAGCGCATCTGGAGGCGGTGCCCCGCGCTTATGTGCTGCGTATCGACTGGCAGACGGCCATACAGGAGATCGAGGATCCCTATGCCTTTGGGCTGCTGCTGGGGGATGTCGATCTGCATTTGATGTCGGAAGGCTCGCATCGGCATATCGGCGACGTACTCGGCGCCCAGTTGATGACCATCGACGATATTGCCGGCGTCCGCTTCGCCGTCTGGGCACCGAATGCGAAGCGGGTTTCCGTGGTGGGCGATTTCAACAGCTGGGACGGCCGGCGCCATCCCATGCGTCTGCGCCATGGCGCCGGGCTATGGGAGCTTTTCATCCCCCGACTGACAGCCGGCGAGCGCTATAAATATGAGATCGTGGCGCGCGATGGTACCGTCCTGCCGTTGAAGGCGGATCCCGTAGCCCTTTATGCGGAACAGCCGCCGGCGACCGCCTCCGTCGTCGGCAATCTGCACACCTATAGCTGGCACGACCAGCCATGGCTGGAAAAGCGCCCTGCCTTTCATCGCGGCGATGCCCCCCTCAGCGTGTACGAAGTGCATACCGGCTCATGGTGGCGGCATGAAGAACAATCGCCACATTGGCAGGACCTGACCGATCGCCTGATTCCCTATGTTGCCGAACTCGGCTTTACCCATATCGAACTTCTGCCGGTCATGGAGCATCCCTTTGCCGGTTCCTGGGGGTATCAGCCGCTCAGCCTCTTTGCCCCAACCTCACGACATGGCTCGATCGACGCCTTCAAGGTCTTCGTCGACTCATGTCATCAGGCCGGCATCGGCGTCATCCTGGATTGGGTGCCAGGCCATTTTCCCAACGACGCCCACGGCCTGGCCAACTTCGACGGGACACATCTATACGAGCATGAGGATCCGCGGGAAGGGCTGCATCAGGACTGGGATACGCTGATCTACAATTTTGGCCGCAGCGAGGTGCGTGCTTTCCTGATCGCAAGTGCCCTGCACTGGCTGCGCCATTATCATATCGACGGCCTGCGCGTGGATGCTGTCGCCTCCATGCTCTATCGCGATTACAGCCGCGAACCCGGCAGCTGGATTCCCAACGTCCACGGCGGCCGGGAGAATCTCGAAGCCATCCATTTTATGCGTGAACTTACCGGTACCGTTCATCGCTATTTTCCCGACGCCCTGATGATAGCCGAGGAATCCACGGCCTGGCCTCATGTCACCGGTCATGACGGCCACTGGGCCCTCGGGTTCGACGACAAATGGAACATGGGGTGGATGAACGACACGCTGCGCTACATGTCGCGCGACGCGGCGCATCGCGCCTATCACCACAACGACATGACCTTCGGCCTGATATATGCCTTCACCGAGCGCTTCATCCTGCCGCTCTCCCATGATGAAGTCGTCCATGGTAAAGGCTCGATCATCGGGCGCATGCCCGGCGACGACTGGCAGAAGCGTGCCAATCTGCGGGCCTACCTGGCCTTCATGTGGACCCATCCGGGCCGAAAACTCATTTTCATGGGAACCGAGTTTGGGCAGGAGCGCGAGTGGAATCACGAACGTCAGCTCGACTGGTTTCTGCTTGATCAGTCCAGCCACCAGCAACTGCAGATCCTGGTGCGGGAATTGAACCGCCTCTACCGCAGTCGACCCGCGCTTCATCGCCGCGATGACCTGGCCGACAGCTTTCAGTGGCTGGTGGGGAACGATGCGCAGCAGAGCGTCCTTATATACCTGCGCAAGGACCCCGGTTCTAATAGTCGGCCGATCCTGGTGGCCTGCAACTTCACTCCGGTTCCCCGCTATGACTACCGCGTCGGCGTGCCGTGCGCCGGTCGATGGCAGGAAACCATCAACACCGACAGCGTCTTTTTCGGTGGATCGAACCTGGGCAATAGCGGCGCCATTCACAGCGACGCCATTCCGTCCCATGGACATCCGCAGTCTTTGCGTCTCTTGCTGCCCCCCCTTGCCACCTTGATTTTGGAGTTCGACAGCTGAATCATGACGCAAATTCCCGATCGCCTGCTACCTGGCCACCCAAATCCGCTTGGTGCCACATGGGACGGACTTGGCGTCAATTTCGCCGTGTTCTCAGCCAATGCCGAACGGATCGACTTATGCGTCTTCGATCCCTCGGGACGGCGCGAAATCTCGCGCCACTCGCTTCCCGAATGCACCGACGAGGTTTGGCACGGATATCTGCCGGATGCAAAGCCCGGCCTGGTCTATGGTTTCCGGGCCTACGGACCGTATGAGCCGCGCCAGGGTCACCGCTTCAACCCGAACAAGCTGCTGCTGGATCCCTATGCCAAGCAGCTGCATGGCGCCGTTAAATGGACGGACGCGCTATACGGTTATCGCATCGGCAGCACGCGCAAGGATCTCTCTTTCGACCGGCGCGACAGCGCCGCGGCGATGCCCAAAGCCGTCGTCTGCGACACCACCTTCAATTGGGGCGATGACCGCGCGCCGGATGTCAGCTGGCCGCGCACGGTGATCTACGAAGCGCATGTGCGCGGACTGACCATGCAGCGGGAAGATGTACCGCACCGCGAGCGTGGCACCTTCGCGGCTTTGGCGGATTGGCATGTGATCGAGCATCTTGCCAATCTCGGGGTGACGGCGATCGAGCTGATGCCGATCCATGCCTATCTGCAGGACCATTTCCTGGCCCAGCGCGGCTTGCGGAACTATTGGGGCTACAGCACGCTCGGCTTTTTTGCGCCGGAGCCTGCATATCTGGGCGATGGCGCGCTCAGCGATCTCCAGGTTGCCATCCGCCGGCTGCATGCGGCGGATATCGAAGTCATCCTGGATGTTGTCTACAACCACACCTGCGAAGGCAGCGAACTCGGGCCCACGCTGTCCTTTCGCGGCCTCGACCATGCCAGCTACTATCGGCTGATACCGGGCGATGAAAGGCATCTCATCAACGACACCGGTTGCGGGAATACCCTTAATCTCTCGCATCCGCGGGTCCTGCAGATGGTGATGGATTCGCTGCGCTACTGGACGACCAATTTCCACGTCGACGGCTTTCGCTTCGATCTCGGCGCCAATCTCGGCCGCGAAGGAACCGGCTTTGATCCGGGCTCCGGCTGGTTCGATGCCATCCGCCAGGATCCCGTCCTGTCGCCGTTGAAGCTGATTTCCGAACCTTGGGATATCGGGCCCGGCGGCTATCAGCTGGGCAACCATCCGCCCGGCTTCTCCGAGTGGAACGACAAGTATCGCGACTGCGTCCGTCGTTTCTGGCGTGGCGATGAAGGCCAGTGCCCTGACCTTGCCGCCCGCCTGACCGGTTCCGGCGATCTCTTCGATCACCGCCGTCGACGCCCCTGGGCTTCAGTCAATTTCATCGCTTCGCATGACGGCTTCACGCTGGAAGATATCGTTTCATACGAAGCCAAGCATAATGAGGCCAACAAGGAAGAGAACAACGACGGTCACGGCGAGAATTTCAGCGCCAATTGGGGGGCCGAGGGTGAGACCGAAGATGCGACGGTCCTCAACCAGCGCCAACGCGTCAAGCGCGCCATGCTGACCACCCTCTTCTGCTCCATGGGAACGCCGATGCTGCTGGCGGGCGATGAATTCGGCAGGACCCAGCGCGGGAACAACAACGCCTATTGCCAGGACAACGAGCTGTCGTGGATCGACTGGCGGCTGACGGAGAAAGCGGCCAACGATGAACTGCTGAGCTTTGTCCGGCGCCTGATCAATATTCGCCGCCAGCACCCATCCTTGCGTGGCCATCGCTTCTTGCATGGCCAGGCGGAACTCGTTCCGGGCATCGCCGATATCAGCTGGTTCAATGAGGGGGGCCAGCCGATGACCGAGCCGGAATGGCACGATATAGAGCGTCGGAGTTTCGCCCTTCGCCGCGCCGCCGTGGGACGCGATGGCAGTATCGACATTTCGCTGCTCCTGCTCAATGCCACGGCTGAAGATCAGGACTTCACCCTGCCGCAGCCCGGCTGCAACTGGTGGCTGGCCGTCGACAGCGCAAACCCGCTGAGCGACCTGATCGGCAAGCCCGTAGGCGGCATCGCCACCCCGAGACGCGCGGCAGGTCAACAGAAATCCAGGGAAACGGTGCCGGCGGCCGAGCGGACCGGCGCCGAAGCAGCGCAGCCGGCAGGCACTCCCTCACCGGGCGATGAGGTATCGGCAGTCGCGACGATCGCCGACGAGGCTGGGACGGAAGAGGCAAAGCCGATGCTGACCATCGCCGGGCGTGCCGCCGTGCTTCTTCTTGCCCGGCAAGACAGTGATGTCGGACATTCCTAAGTGGGGTAACGCGCAATGGGGCAACATCATGCCTTTGCTCTGTCCGGGGGCGCTTCTCTTGTCTCGGCCCAGCAGACCCGGTTTCGGCTCTGGGCGCCTGACCAGCCGGCGGTGCAGATCGAGATCGACGGTCAAACGCCGCAGCCGATGGATCGGCGGGAGAATGGCTGGTTTGAAGTCGACCTCCCTGTCGGTGCCGGCACCCGCTATCGCTACCAGCTGGAATCGGGTCTTTCCGTGCCGGATCCGATGTCGCGGCGCCAAGCGGGCGATATCCACGATTTCAGTCTGGTGGTCGATCCGGCGGCTTACAGCTGGAAGAATTCGGGCTGGCACGGCCGTCCGTGGTCCGAGACGGTCATCTATGAGCTGCATGCCGGGCTGTGCGGCGGCTTCGCGGGCGTCGCCAAGCTCTTGCCTGCCCTGCGCGAACTCGGCGTTACCGCAGTCGAACTGATGCCGGTCGCCGATTTTCCCGGCAATCGCAACTGGGGCTATGACGGCGTCCTCCCTTTTGCGCCGGACGCGACCTATGGATCGATCGAGGCGTTCAAGGCGCTTGTCGATCGCGCTCATGAGCTGGGGATGATGATCTTCCTCGACGTTGTTTATAACCACTTCGGGCCGGACGGAAACTATCTCAACGAATATGCCTCGCGCTTCTTCCGGTCGGATGAGCATACCCCCTGGGGAGCTGCCATCGATTTCCGTGAGCCGGTGGTGCGGCGGTACTTCATCGAGAATGCCCTCTATTGGCTGGACGAATATCAGCTTGACGGTCTTCGCCTCGACGCCGTTCACGCGATTTCCAGCCAGGATTGGCTGCCTGAGCTGTCCAGGGAAGTGAGAGCGCATTTTCCGGATCGGCGCATTCATCTGATGCTCGAACATGACGGTAATATCGCGCGCTTGCTGGAACATGATTTCGCCGCCCAATGGAACGATGATATTCATCATGCGCTGCATGTCCTCCTCACCGGAGAGACCGCCGGCTATTATGGCGATTACGCGCTATCGCCCATCGATATGCTGGCGCGCTGCCTGCACGAGGGCTTTGCCTACCAGGGCGAGATCTCGGTCCATCGCGGCGGTGTCAGCCGTGGCACGCCGAGCAAGCACCTCTCGCCGGATCATTTCATCTTCTTCCTGCAGAACCATGATCAGATCGGCAACCGCGCCTTCGGTGAAAGGCTGATTGATCTGACCTCGACGGAGAACCTGCGCGTCGCCATCGCGCTCCAGCTCCTCACGCCACAGATTCCGCTGCTGTTCATGGGCGAGGAGATCGGCTCGCGGCAGCCTTTTCTGTTTTTCACCAGCCACAACGAGGCCCTTGCGGAAGCGGTGAGGCAGGGACGACGTAAGGAATTTGCGCAGTTTCCGCAGTTTTCCGCCGGGAATACCCTCAGCAAGCTACCCGATCCCAATGCACCGGAAACCTTCGAGCGTTGCCGCCTGTCTGCCGAATCCACCAAGGCGCATGCCTGGCGACAATTTTACCGTGATCTTCTCGCCATTCGCCGGGAAACGATTGTGCCGCGCCTGGCCGGCTGCCGTTCGTTGCGTGCGCAGGTGCTTTCTTCCGACGCGATCCTGGCGGAATGGCTGATGGGTGATGGGCATATTCTCACGATCGCGTTTAATTTCGGCGGCATAACGGTCGCCCATGATTGCCCGGCTGGCGCACCGCTCTTCGTCCTCAACCACCCGATGACCGCTGCCGGTAAAGCACAGTTGCCGCCGCATAGCTTCGCCGCCTGGCTGCGCGCGGCTTAGGCATCGATGATGGGCGCGGCGGAGGAAGAGCTACGTGAACTGGCGGTTGCCGCGGGACTGCAGCCCGACTGGCAGGGCCTTGACGGCGCATGGCGCCGCGTCGCCTCGACAACTTTGCGGCAGGTGCTCGGCGCTTTGGGCATCGCCGCCCAGTCAGGCCGCCAGATTGCGGAGTCGCGGCAGGCCCTGGCGCTAGAGCATCTGGAGACGCTGCCGACACTGATTACCGCCGTTGCCGGTGGCCGCGTAGCGGTTCCGGCTGCCTTCGGCCGCCAGCGGCGGGCCAGCGTCGTGCTGGAGAATACCCATGAGGAGCGGGCCCTGCCGCTCGCACCAACCGGCGATGGTGTCTTCCTGCGCGCACCCCGCCGGCCCGGCTATCACCGGTTGCGGATCGGCCGCCACGAGACCATCCTCGCCGTTGCGCCGCCGCGCGGAACGGCATGCAGCGATTTGACCGGCGGGCAACCCGCCTGGGGGGTCAGTGCGCAGGTCTATTCATTGTCGCGCCACGATGATGCCGCGCAAGATGACGGCGGGGTCGGTGATTTTTCCACGCTGCGGGAATTTACCGAAGCCGCCGCCTTGGCCGGCGCGGCCGCCGTGGCTATCAGCCCCCTGCATGCGCAGTTCAGTGCCGATAGCGGGCATTTCAGCCCCTATTCGCCGTCCAATCGCCTCTGGCTGAATGTCTTGCATATCGATGTCGATGCGGCGCGGCAGCTTTTTCCGAGCGGCGATCTCGCCGATCGACGACCGGTACATAAGCCCCAAATGCGACGAAAGGGCCCGGCTTCCCGTTTCGTCGACTGGCCGGCGGTATCACACAGAAAGCTGGCCGAGCTACGCGCGCTCTACCTGCAGGTATGCGACAATAACGGCCTCGCGCCGGAGACCGTTACCGGCCGCGCCTTTCGCGCCTTTGTCGCGGCCGGCGGCGCCGCGCTGAGACATCATGCGCTGTTCGAATCATTGCAGGCTCATTTCCTGCGGCAGTCATCCGCTCTTTGGCACTGGCGGCAGTGGCCGGCGGCCTATCGAAATCCCGATAGCGCAGCCTGCGCACGGTTTTCCAGGGAACAGGCACGGGAGGTCGAATATCACCTCTTCCTGCAGTGGCTGGCGACACGGCAACTGCGCGAGGTGAGCGAGCGATGCCGCGCCGAGATGTCGATCGGGCTCATCTGCGACATGGCCGTCGGTTCCGATGGCGCCGGAAGCCAGGTCTGGGCCGACCGGACGAATATGCTGGACCGGCTGTCGATCGGCTCGCCACCCGATGATTTCAATGCCTTCGGACAAAACTGGGGCATTACCAGCTTCTCGCCCCGCAATCTTCGTTGCAACGCCTATCGTCCCTTTATCGATCTCCTGCGTGCCTCATTGCAATATGGCGGCGGTGTCAGGATGGATCATATCCTCGGTCTGCGCCGGCTGTGGGTCGTTCCGGACGGGGCCAAGGCGACCGAAGGCGTATATCTCACCTATCCGCTTGAGGACCTTCTGCGCCTCACGGCCCTGGAATCTCATCGCAGCAAGGCTTTTATCCTGGGCGAGGATCTCGGCACGGTACCGGATGGCTTTCGCGAAGAACTGCAGCGGGTGGGTATCGCCGGGATGCAGGTTCTGTGGTTTCAGCGCGACGCCGCCGGCTTTCAGAAGCCTGGCGCCTGGTCATCCAATGCGGTCGGCATGACGACGACGCATGATTTGCCGACCGTCGCCGGATGGTGGCACGGCACCGATCTGGCGTGGCGCAAGAAAGTGTCGAGTGCCGCCGATCCCGCCGGAGATCGCCGCCTGCGGCGCGGACGTGAGGCCGATCGGCAAGGGCTATGGCAGGCCTTCCGGGCCGTGCCCGTCACAAAAGCCGCTCAGCCGCCCACAAAAGCCCCGGATCTGGCGGTCGACGCAGCTATTGCTTTCCTGGGGCGGACGGTCTGCGATCTCACCCTCATACCGGTCGAAGACCTGCTGGCGTTGCGGGAACAGCCGAACCTGCCGGGCACGATAGACGAGCATCCCAACTGGTGCCGCCGTTTGCCGCTCTCGGTCGGGAACATCTTCCGCGATCGCTTGGTTAAGAAACGTCTGCATCTGCACCAGCACCAGCGACACCTGTATCAACGTCCCCAGCACCAACGACACAAGAGATGATTCCCCGCGCGACGATCCGGCTCCAGTTCAATCGGCATTTCACCTTTGATCACGCGGTTGCGGTCGTTCCCTATTTTTCGTCGCTTCATCTCACCCATATATATGCCTCGCCGATCTTTGCAGCGCGCTCCGGCTCGACCCACGGCTATGATGTAGTCGATCCCAATACCATCAACCCGGAACTCGGCGGCCTCGAGGGCCTGCAACGGCTGGCGGCCGCTCTTGCGGCGCGGAACATGGGACTGATCATCGACATCGTTCCCAACCATATGGCTGCCGCGCACGAAAACCCCTGGTGGTTCGAGGTGCTGGAACATGGCCGCCACAGTCCCTTCGCCAAATTCTTCGATATCAACTGGCGGCCGGCGGACCCGCAGCTGCACAATCGCGTATTGCTGCCCATCCTCGGCAACAGTCTGACGGCCTGTCTTGCCGCTGGCGAAATCACGCTTGCCTATGACGAGGACCGCCGCCGGTTCGTCCTGCACTATTACGACCACCTCCTGCCGCTGTCGCCGGGAAGCTACCGGTCCGTCTTGCGCCAGTTAGGCGAGCCTTTCGCCGAGGTCGCCCAGCAATGGCCCATATCCCGCGAGATGACACCGGCGATCTTCGACGAAAGGCGCGCGGCGCTGGCGGAATTGCGGGCCGCCAACCGGTCGCATTTCGATCATTCTCTGCAGAATCTGGGCGCGGATACGCTGAGAAGCAGCGAGCTGCTCACCAAGATCCTGTCGCGGCAGCATTACACCCTGGCGCCTTGGACGGATGCCGGGCAGCGCATCAATTGGCGTCGCTTCTTCGACATCTCCGGGCTGGTCGCCCTGCGGATGGACCGCAGCGAGGTTTTTGCCGCAACCCACGCGCTGACACTGCAGCTATACGGCGACGGCCTGATCGATGGTGTTCGCCTGGATCACGTTGACGGGCTGGCGGATCCGGAAGCCTATTGCCGCCGGCTGCGGCGCGCACTCCAACGAGCCGGCAGCAAACGTCCGGAAGGCAAACGCGCGCCTTACATCCTGGTCGAGAAAATCCTGGAAGCCGACGAAACCGTGCCGACCACCTGGAAGGTGGACGGCAATACCGGCTACGACTTCATGGCGGAAGTCTCAGCCCTGCTGCACGATCCCGCCGGCGAGCCTGTGCTTACCAAGCTCTGGACCGACGCAAGTGGAGATGCGCGCGACTTCGCGACCGTCGCCACGGCGGCACGGCACGAGATCCTGCAACGGCTTTTTCCCCGCTACCTGCAGGATGTGGCGGACCTGTTCATTGCCGCGACCCGCACCCGGCCGACCTCCGCCGCGCAGGAGGCCGTACGGCGCGGGCTGACGCAACTGCTGTCCGTCTTCACCAGATACCGGATCTATGGCAGTGCCCAGGGTCTCTCCGGAGATGATGATAATGTCCTGGCCGCCTATCGACGACGCGCGTCGATCGATCTGCCGGACAGCGACCGCCAGGCCCTCGATATGATCTGTCAGCAACTGCGCGAACGCGACAGCAACGATGCGCGCGGCGCCGAGGCCCGCACGCGCTTCCAGCAGCTTTCGGCTACCTTGGCGGCGAAGGCGGTCGAGGATACGGCCTTCTATCGATACGGACGGCTGCTTTCCCGCAATGACGTCGGCTCGGATCCCGGCCAGTTCCATCTGCCCCTCGAGCGGTTCCATGCTGCGGGCCAGCGCCGCCAGAAGCTTTACCCCCATAGCCTTCTGGCGACCGCGACGCATGACCATAAGCGCGGCGAGGATATGCGTTGCCGACTTGCGGTGCTGAGCGAGGATGCGGCGCATTGGAGTGATCTGACGCGACGCTGGCTGGTACGCCATCACGACCTTCATCCGACCGTGCCTGAAGCCGTCAAGCTGATGACCTATCAGACGATCATCGGCGCCTGGCCGCTGCTTCCGCATGCGACGCATGCCGTCGAAATAGAGGATTTCTCCGAGCGTTTGCTGGTCTGGTTGCAAAAAGCCCTGCGCGAAGCCAAGCAGGAAACGTCCTGGGACCGGCCCAATGCCGATTATGAAGCGGCCTGCAACGCGTTCCTGCAATCGCTACTGGATCTTGCGCGCCCCGACTATTTCCTTGCCGATGCCGCCCGTTATGCCGACCGAATTGCGCCGGCCGGGGCGCTCAACGGCCTTACCCAGCTCACCCTTAGGCTGACTTCTCCCGGCGTGCCGGACCTCTACCAAGGTTGCGAATTCTGGGACCTCTCCCTCGTCGACCCGGATAACCGCCGCCCCGTTGACTTCGCGCGCCGCCAGGAAGCCCTCAGCGACGACCGCGAATTTGCCGGGTTGCTACAAGATTGGCGGGACGGAAAGGTCAAACAGCGGCTGATGCAGTGCCTCCTGGCAACACGCGCGATGATGCCCGATCTCTTCTCCGTCGGCCGCTACCTGCCACTTGCCCTCTCCGGACCGGCCGCGGACCGATTGATCGCCTTTGCCCGTCAGCATGAAGACGAGAGTCTGGTCGTCGTCGTGCCGCGTCTCGTTTTTGACATGCTCCAAGATGCACCCGCGCCCCATATTCCCGCCCAGCGCTGGCGCAATACGCTGATACATCTGCCGAAGATGATTGATGGGGAGGTCTTCACCGACTGTCTGACCGGCCGACATCACGACTTCCAGGGGAGCATATTGCCGACTGAGCAACTGCTGGAACCATTTTCTCTTTGCGTTCTTCATCAACGAAGGAGCCGGGCGGGCAAGGCCAGCGACGGTGCCTGAGCGTGCTCGTTCGAGTAGCGCCCAAAAAATATCCCCAAAATATCCATTGATGCAGCGAGGCAAAGGATGAGTAGCAAAGAAGAACGAATCCGTGAACTGGCGCATGCGATCTGGTTGAATGAAGGCAAACCGCATGGTCGGGCCGAGCAGCATTGGGAACTGGCCCGGCGACAGGTAGAAGCGCAGGAAGCGCAGGTCTCCGACGCCTCCACCGAAAGTGCGGAGCCTATGCCACCGATTCAGCCTGATGGTCGGGAGACGGAAAAGCCGGCAGACCGGCGGCGGAAGGCCGTCTCATCATCGAACAGCTCGCGCCCCGCCGCCGGCAATGGGAAGGCGGGCAAGTCAAAACCGCGCGAGAGCCGCGCTTAGGATCTCCTCCTCCCGATCACGTCAGAAGGCTCTCCTAGACGTCGTCGTCAGTTAAAGTTCGAGCATGACAACGACCATTACGCGCCGCCTTCCTCATAGCGGAAGCCAAGGCGCAGCGTCACCTGGAAATGGGCCACCTTTCCATCCGCCAAATGACCACGGATATTGCTGACCTCGAACCAGTCGAGGTTGCGTAGGGTTTTGGCCGCCGTGGCGACGCCGCTGCTGATGGCGTCGTCGATGCTCTTTTCCGAGGTGCCGACGATTTCGCTGATCGCATAAGTGCTTCCCATGATCCTCTCCTTCTTGTCTCGATGATCGCGTTCCGATTTGAGGGCGAACATGTGTGATCACATGCTCGCCATTTCCGCATGGGTCGCCAGAAACAGACCGGTCGCGACCTGATGCGCGCCGCGCGCCATGGCGTCCCGCACCTCGCCTTCGAGACGCTGGTGCAGATTCTCTCCCAGCTTAACAACAGGTCGGCTTCCCGACTTGTCCAGATGGGCCAAGGGAAGCGGAGCATCCTTCAGAATAATAAGGGCGGCAAAGGTATCGCTGCCCTGCAAAAGAACATGGAAATGCCCGCGTGTCTCGTCCCAATGGGCGACGTCGCTTAGCTTGATCGTTTTAGAAGACAGTATATTCATACTTTTACCTCGTTATGCTGTTCGGCTGGCCGACACCCTCCCCGAAAGCAATGTTTCTTGGGGGCAAGGGGTTTCCAGGCGATGGAAAGATCAGATCCAGGGGAAAGAACAGCTCCGGAAAGATCAGCTCCGGGCGGCTAGCCCTATATAGAGGAACCCGCTACGGGCCGGGTTTGTTTCCGTTTCCATTGCAAGCGATCCGTTGCGACGGCGCGGCGGGTCTCATGGACCGAAACGACAATGCCTCTGTATCTGGACTGGAAAGATATCGCCACACGTTTGGTATTAACGGTTCTTGCCTGTGGCATTCTGGGATGGGAACGCGGAGAAGGTGACCGCGCGGCGGGTATGCGCACCACGCTAATTGTCGGCCTGGCGGCCGCAATCGCCATGATCCAGACCAATATGCTGTTGCTGATGACCGGGAAGACGTCAGATTCGTTTGCCGTTGCCGACGTCATGCGGCTGCCTCTAGGCATCCTGACCGGAGTCGGATTCATCGGCGCCGGCGCGATTTTGCGCCGCAACGAGCGGGTCGTCGGGCTGACGACGGCAGCAACGCTGTGGTTTGTCACGGTAGTCGGGCTGTGCTTCGGCGGCGGACAGCTGGCGCTGGGCCTGGTTTCGTCTCTGCTGGCGCTCTTTATCCTTCATGGCCTGAAGGCCCTGGATTCATACCGGCGTCTTGAGCGCCGGTTGCGGCTGCGGGTGACTTGGCGACTGGACGATCTCGAAGAGGCAGATCTCCGGCAGATGCTGACGGCCGAAAATCTGGGCTTGGCCTCGTGGAAGGTCAATTATGATCTCGACCATAAGATCGCCGCCTTGCGCTGCGATTTGAAATGGCTGACTTCCGCCAACAATTATAACGTGCCGGATTTGTTGAAGAAGATGAGCCGCCAGCCGGGCATCATCCGCCTTTCCTGGTCGTTGTAGACCGACCCTTGGGCGCAGGGTCGGGTTCACACTTATGACCAGAAATGAAATCCCAGCACCATTAAAACGACAGAGAGCGAGATTGTCGCCGCCGCCAGTGGCACAACACGCAGCAGGCGCCGACCGAAAGCGATGATCATGGTTGCGGGATATATGGCCAAAGCCAGACACATCGAAAAGACCAGAGAGAGCTGGATAAGATGCGCTAGGAAAGAAGACATGATTCATACCTCGCATGACTGCCCCAAAGGTCCACCTGCATGCTCAGGAGTTCCATCTTCAGCGGCATCGTCCGCGGGAAAACCAAGCGAAGCGAAAAAACGTTCCTGCGGTTGGACGTCGTTCTCGTGATGGTGATCGATCAGGCTTCGCGCCGCGCGCCCTGTCCTCAAAGCGCGGCGTCACCTCGGTGCCGGACATATCGGCGCCGCTCTGCCAACGGAGGCAAGAGAGGATAGCCGTGAGTGCTCTCAGCCATCTAAAGTCAGAGGCGGACGGCTGCCGCCGTTGCGACATCTGGCGGTGCGGCGGACGCGTCGTCTTTGGCGAAGGTCCGCCGCATGCCCGGCTGATGCTGATCGGCGAGCAACCGGGGCACGAGGAAGATCTGGCCGGGAGGCCATTTGTCGGACCTGCCGGCCGGTTGCTGGATGCCGCCATTTCCGAGGCAGGCCTTTCCCGGGCGGATATCTACGTCAGCAACGCGGTGAAGCATTTCAAATTCGTTCAAAGAGGCAAGCGACGCCTGCATCAGAAACCGACCAACAGCGAGATCGATATCTGCAAGTGGTGGTTACAGCAAGAGATCGAGATCGTCAGGCCGAAAGTCATCGTCGCACTTGGCGCCAGCGCCGTCCGGGCGCTGTTCGGCAAAACAATGCCAATTCAAGCAAACCGCGGGAAATCGTTTTCCATCCCACCTGCCGCCACCGGCTTCATCACCCTGCACCCGTCTTTCGCTTTGCGTCAGCGCGAAAGCGATCGCCGCGCTGCCCTGTCGCGGCAGCTTGCCGCCGACTTGAAGCAGGCCGCCGCATTGCTCTGATCCAGGGCCCAGACCCACGTTCCGTTTTTGCGGACCGGGCGGAACCATCATTCGGGCGTCAGCTTGACAATGCATGAAGTAACGGCGCGCTGCGCGAAGGAGAGCCGCATGCAAGATGAAGCGATCAAACGCCATGCCTATCAGTTATGGGAGGAAGCCGGCCGTCCCGCTGGCCGGGACGAGGAGTTCTGGGAAAAAGCAAAGGAACTGGCCGCGATAGAGGAAAACCAGCTTCTGGCCACCAAACCGGCCCACGAAAGCAATGACGGTCCGTGGGGCCAACCGGTCGAACCCGCGGTCTCGCTTGAGAACCAGGGCGATTTCCCGGGAATGGCCGATCAGGGCGACGAGCAGCCTCAGGCGCCCGGCAAGACGCGCCAGCAGTAGAGGATCGTCCAAATCGCCGGACGCGGGAACAGCCCGCATCCCCGAAGCTTAATTGAGAAGGCAACATCCAGCACAGGAGCGCAACATGGCATCTAGTATTCCAGCTGACCAGGAGACCCTCGAACGGGACGAGACATACAGCCTCATTGCCGCCTCTAAGGTGCGAGGGACCGACGTCTACGACACCGTGGGCGAACATATCGGCGATCTCGAGGACCTGATGATCGATAAGACCTCGGGGAAGGTCGCCTATGCTGTCGTCAGTTTCGGCGGCTTCCTCGGCATGGGTGAAGAACGGCGCGCACTGCCGTGGTCGGTGCTCACCTATGACATAGAGAAGGAGGGCTATGTGACCGGCGCCAGCAAGGACGTTCTTCGCAATACGCCGGAGCTGGGCGATTACGGCGACCGGGAATGGGGCACACGCCTTCACCAGCATTACGGCGTCTCGCCCTATTGGATCTAGGAGGCGATGCCCCGCATCGAGAAAACCATGATACTCCATCCCACCACCGCCCGTGATCGCCACAGGCCCTGGGAAGAGCCGATCGAGCGGACCTAATCCGGTCGATGTCGCGACAAGAGAAAAGGCCAACCGGACGGTTGGCCTTTTTTCCGTGTTCTCAGCTTTCGCCCATTGTCAGCTGCCGCCACCGGAACCCCCGCCGCCCGAGCCCGAACCGCCACCAGCGCCGCTGCTCCCTCCCGATCCGGCTCCGGTACCGCCTATCCCGCTTCCGCCTCTTCCGGTACCGCCCGTCCCGGTACCCGTTCCGGATCCTGTCCCCGTATTGCTTCCACCCGCACCATTGGGGGATATCGTACCGCCGGAATTGGAACCGTTGGAATTCAACGAACCGCCATTATTCACGCCGTTGGTGTTGTTTGACGGCGTGCCGTTATTCTGTGAGCCGCCGGGAACGCAATTGGTGTTTTGCGAACCGACACAACCGGGCATCCCGGGTGCGCCATTGGTGGACTGCGCGAGGGCAACGCCGCTTGAGAGAAGGAGAGCCGTTGCCGTAACCACCATCATATTTCTATACATATCGAACTCCTTCCGTTGTTTAACGGGAAGAGCCTTTCGCGGCCGTTGTTCCCCCGCCGGCGAATTTCACGATTTCGTGCAAGCCAAAGGGCACAGATCGGCTATCTGAACAGATGGGCTATCTGAGCAGGCGCATGATCGCCCACCTAAGAAACCATTTCACCCCCGTCGCGGCCACCGGAACTTGCCGCGTCACATGCGGTTTCATTTAAACCAATACTCCTCGCTCATTCCTGCAGGTGAAAAGTGTCGGAAGTAACCAGCTTGAGAGGTACATCGCCCATCGATCTTCCCTGGCGAGATGAGCGAACGGGCGATGTACTGGTGATCGTCGAAACGCCGCGCGGCAGTCGAAACAAATATGCCTTCGATCCGATCTACGGACAGTTTCGGCTGAAGAAGGTCTTGCCGCTCGGCTTCAGTTTTCCCTTCGACTTCGGCTTCATTCCCTCGACCCGCGGCGCTGACGGCGACCCCCTGGACGTGCTGGTTCTTTTGGATGAACCCTTGCCTATGGGATGTCTGGTGAAGGGGCGGCCGATCGGCGTCATCGAGCTGGAGCAAACCCGCGACGGGCGAACGTTTCGCAACGATCGCCTGATTGTCCTGCCGACCGGCCCCAGCTGCCGCAACAATATGCAATGCCTCGAAGACCTGCCCAACGAGTTGCTCAGCGAGATCGAGGCTTTCTTCATGGATTACGCCCGGCAAGATGGACGCTATACAAGGCCGTTGGGACGCGGTTCCGAGGCACGGGCACTTGAACTCATCAGGGAGGGCGTGCAACAGGCATCCACCGCGCGGACGAGATGACGGCCGGAACATTCGTCCCTGCAAGCCAGCCCGGCGGATCGCTGCAATGGAAGCCGTCTCAACGCAATCAGGTGCGTGGGGGCCCCGACGGGGTCCTTCTGGCCGGACAAGCGGTTTTGGGCAAAATCGATTTATGTGAGATCATGTGCTCCTCTGCTGCTTAGCGGAAAGATGGGCCGGGCAGAATGGTCCCGCATCACCTTGCGCGGGGAATCTTGTAAACGGAACAAAGCGGCGGTTTTTCGTGTTTTTTTGCCTGCTGAAACGGCACAGGAAGGGCGACACGACGTGGATTCCCTAGATGCACGCAGCAAAAAACTAGGCAAATACCGGCAGAAACGTGATTTCAATCAGACCGCCGAACCGTCTGGCAATGCGACGGTGGCGTCCAGCAACAGGCTGCGTTTCGTCGTCCAGAAACATGCCGCCACGCGGCTGCATTACGACTTCCGGCTGGAACTCGACGGCGTCTTTCGCTCCTGGGCCGTCACCAGGGGTCCCTCGCTCAATCCTGCCGACAAGAGGCTCGCCGTCGAAGTTGAAGATCATCCGCTCGATTACGGCGATTTTGAAGGGACCATACCGAAGGGTCAGTATGGCGGTGGCACCGTTCAGCTATGGGATCGCGGCTATTGGCAGCCGCTCGAAACCGATGATCCGGCGGCTGCGCTCCGCAAGGGCGAACTCAAATTCCAGCTCGATGGAACACGCTTGCATGGCAGCTGGGTCATCGTCCGGATGAAGCATGATCGAACCGGCGGAAAGCGGACCAATTGGCTGCTGATCAAACACCGGGACGAATATGCCGACGAGGATGGCGAATCGCTCCTCGCCGACGACCGTTCGGTAGCTTCATCACGATCGATGGAGACGATCGCCGCCGGAAAAGGCCGCCGCCCCAAACCTTTCATGCTCCGCGGACAGCCTGCGGCGGCCGCGGATGCGGTGTGGAATAGCCGCGCGAAGGGCGGTGATATGGCCGGAAATGAAACGGCCTCCGCCACGCGGCACAATTCCCGACGCGAACCTGTGGGTCGCGCCGCCAGCCGAAAGAAAGATCCGCCCCGCGAGACACCGCTGCCCGCCTTTATCGAACCGCAGCTTTGCCAGCCGGTCGAACGGCCGCCCGAAGGCGAAGGCTGGGTTCATGAAATCAAGTTCGACGGCTATCGTGTACAGATGCGGATTGCCGACGGCGTGGTCACGTTGAAGACCCGCAAGGGGCTGGATTGGACGACCAAGTTTGCGGCCATCGCCAAGGCGGCCGCTTCCCTGCCGGATGGCATCCTCGACGGTGAGATCGTTGCTCTCGACGCCAATGCGGCGCCGGATTTCGCCGCCCTCCAGGCCGCCCTGTCCGAACAGGACACGGACCGCTTGATCTATTTTGCGTTCGACCTCCTCCACGAGGGCAAAGAGGACCTGCGTGGCCTGCCCTTGGCCGACCGCAAGGAACGCCTGAAGACGTTCCTTGATAAAGGCCGCCGCACCAGACTCATCCGCTATGTGGAACATTTCGAAAGCAGTGGCGATGCGGTTCTCAAATCCGCCTGCCGCCTTTCGCTGGAAGGCGTCGTATCGAAGCAATTGAACGCGCCTTACCAGTCCGGGCGGGGCAGGAGCTGGACCAAGGCCAAGTGCCGGGCTGGCCATGAAATCGCCATCGGCGGCTGGTCTACCACCAACGGCAAATTCCGCTCTCTCCTGGCGGGCGTCCATCACGGAGAGCAGTTTATCTATGTCGGTCGCGTCGGCACCGGTTATACCGCCGCCAAAGTGAAGCAGCTCATGCCGCGCCTGAAGGAGGTCAAGGCCGATAAGTCCCCCTTTACGGGGGTCGGAGCGCCGCGGCACGAGCGCGGCGTTCACTGGACAAGGCCGGAACTGGTCGCCGAAATCGAATTCGCCGGGTGGACGGGTGACGGCATGGTCCGGCAGGCGGCCTTCAAAGGTTTGCGCGAGGACAAGCCGGCCGATGAGGTACAGACCGAAAGACCCGCATCCCCCAGCCGCACGGATATAGCCTCTCCAAGGCGTGCCGGCGGCAAGAGCGCAGCGACAAAGAAGAGCGGCGCAAATGCTGCGCAAAAGGGACGTTCCGCCATGGGCGGCAAGTCAGATGTGATGGGTGTCCTTATCTCCAAGCCCGACAAGCCGCTCTGGCCGGATGCCGGCGACGGCAAGGCGGTGACGAAGCTGGACCTGGCGCAATATTACGAGGCGGTCGGGTCCTGGATGATACGCCATCTGCAAGGCCGCCCCTGCTCCATCGTGCGAGCACCTGACGGCTATGCGGCCGAACAGTTCTTCCAGCGGCATGCCATGCCGGGCACATCGGCCCTGCTGAAGCTTGTCACCGTGTTCGGTGACAAGAAGCCTTATCTGCAAGTGGATCGCGTCGAAGGGCTTGCCGCGCTGGCCCAGGTAGCCGCGTTGGAACTGCATCCATGGAACTGCCAGCCAGGCTACCCCGAAATTCCCGGCCGGCTCGTCTTCGATCTCGATCCAGGGCCGGAAGTCGAATTCGCCGCCCTTATCGACGCGGCCACCGAACTCCGGGACCGGCTCGACGCCGTCGGGCTGGTGAGCTTCTGCAAGACCACCGGCGGCAAGGGCCTGCATGTGGTCACGCCTCTTGCCAGGCGCAAGAACGGCAAATTGACTTGGCCCCAGGCAAAGACTTTCGCCAAGGAGATCTGTACCCGCATGGCGAATGATGCGCCCGACCTATATATCGTCAATATGGCCAAGAAGCTGCGGACGGGCCGCATCTTTCTCGATTACCTGCGGAATGATCGCATGGCGACGGCGGTGGCCCCCTTGTCGCCACGCGCCCGGCCCGGCGCTACCGTATCGATGCCGCTGACATGGAGCCAGGTCAGGTCAGGCCTGGATCCAACGCGCTATACCGTGCGGACGACACCGGCCCTTCTCCGCCGCACGAAGGCCTGGTCGGAATACGACGATGGGGCGCGCCCATTGGAAGAGGCGATCGCGAAATTGGCGCGTCGATAACGCCACGGCCGATGACAAGCCGCCGAAGGCCGATTGTCGACATGCGTTGGCAGGTATCCCTGCGCGCGCCATAAGGCCGCACAATCGCTCTCGCCAGCGCAGCGATACGCACAGTATCCCCCCTCCTTAATTCCCGTCTGATGGAACGATTACCCATCCGCGTCCTTATAAAAAGGCACGTATTGAAGACAGATCCAGAAAAGGAAGGAGGTTTCAATGGCCAATGAAAAGCGGGGTTTTGGCTCCATGGATGAAGCGCGTCAGCGCGAGATCGCCAGCAAGGGCGGTCAGGCCAGCGGTGGAAATTTCAAGAACAACCCGGAGCGGGCCTCAGATGCCGGCCATCGCGGCGGGCAAGCCAGCGGCGGCAATTTCAAGAACAACCCGGAACGGGCGTCCGAAGCGGGGCGCCGGGGTGGTCAAATGAGCGGCGGCAATTTCAGGAATAATCCCGAACGTGCGGCTGAAGCGGGTCGCAAAGGCGGCGAATCGTAAAGCAGCCGTCATTGCACCGAGAAAAGGAGGAGGGCGTCTCCCGGCTCTCCTCTTTTTTGTGCCAAGAGGATGCGAATTCTATCGCCTCTGATGCGGCAGCGATCCATCTACGCCGTATCCGAATCTCCCTCTCCATCCCCATTCCATTTTCGCCTTCGGACTCTCTCCGCCGCCGCGGTCTTCCTTCACGTTCCGGTGTTCTGCCTGTCGCGCTTGCAGGTACAGACCAGCACGGGAACAAAGTCACCGATGTTCTTATTAATGTTGCATCTGTGTCCCTTGAGAAGGAGTCTCTCCATGAAGCGTGCTTTGTTGGCGGCCGGTGCCGCTATTTTCCTCGCGTCCCTGCAACCCTCTGCCGGTATCGCCGACACGACCACGAGCGTTACCAATTCCAGTGAAACGGATGCCGGTGCTTTGATCGGCAAGAAAGTCGTCGATGCCAATAACGATACGGTCGGGAAAATCGACAGCGTGCTGGTAAATGCCGACGGCAAGGTGAACGCTGTCGTCGTCGATGTCAGTTCCTGGCTCGAAAGCAAGAAGCTGGTATCGGTTGAGTGGAGCGATCTGAAACTCAATGCCGACGGCAATGTCGTTACCAGCCTCAGCAAGGACCAGGCAAAGCAGGCAGCTGACTATAACTATAAGAACGAGCACCTGCGCGGCCACGTGTTCACCAGCAATAACGAGCTCTACCAGACCAATGGCGAGGCGGCGAGCCAGACTGCGGCGAACACGCAGACCGATACCACTGCCGAGAAAGGCCAGAGCGGTCTGAAGAATTCAGACGGCAGCGTGAATGCCAGCGAAGTCATCGGCCTGCAGGTGCGCAATCCGGAAAACCAAAGTGTCGGTAAGATCAGCGAGGTTCTGCTGAACAACAAAGGCAGTGCCAACGGCGTCATTGTCGATGTCGGCGGCTTTCTCGGGATGGGAACACATCCCGTGCGACTGAAATGGAATGAGATCCAGTTGCATGAAAACGGCAGCGACGATTTCGCCAGCACGTCCATGACCAAGGACCAGTTGAAGCAACTGCCGATCGTCAAACGATAAAGGGGATGCGGATGGCGAGCAGCCTGCTGGGCAGCTTGCCATCCGCCCCGAATCTCTTGAGGAGGGATATGGCGACGCAAATCCGGGCCATCTGGAAAGGCTATCTGAAGATCGCCCAAGTAACTTGTGCTGTGGCGCTCTACACGGCCGTTTCGACCTCCGAAAGGCTCACCTTTCATACCCTCAATCGGAAGACCGGCCATCGCGTCCATCGTCAGCTCATCGACAGCGAGACCGGAAAGCCCGTTGATCGCGAAGATCAGGTAAAGGGATACCAGGTGGAAAAGGATGACTATGTCGTCCTCGAACCTGAGGAAATTTCGGCGACGATTCCGGTCAGCAATAAAATACTGGAAATCGACTCATTCATCGCTTGCGATGATATCGACAGCGTCTATTTCGATCGTCCGTACTATCTTGCCCCCGCGAACAAGGACGCCACCGAGGCCTTCTATCTTATCCGCGAGGGACTGAAAAAGGCATCCGTGGCGGCAGTCGCGCAAGCGGTCCTCTTCAGACGGGTCCACGCACTTCTTATCCGCGCCCACGGACCCGGACTGATCGCCACCATGCTGAACTACGATTACGAAGTCCGGTCCGCAAAGGAAGCTTTTGCCGATATTCCCAAGCTCACTATCAAGCGGGAGATGCTCGACCTTGCCAAGCATATCATCGAGACCAAGTCCGGCAAATTCGACCCCAAGGCATATGATGATCGCTATGAAAATGCCCTGGCGGACCTGGTCAGAGCCAAGCTCGCGGGCAAGCCGCTAAAGCCCAAAAAGCCCGCCAAGACCGGCGAGGTCGTCGATCTCATGGAAGCATTGCGCCGCAGCGCCGGCGGAACCAAATCAGCTGGAGCCGCCAAACGGCCCGCGAGAAAGAAGGCGGCCAAGCGAAAAAGCCCGGCGGGAACGGCGCGCCGCAAGGCCAGCTGAGCGCGATCAGCTATTTCTTATGGCGCGTTTCCTGGGCCAGGCTGCGCCGCAGCGCTTCGGTAATATCGATAACGTTATCCCCCCGCTGAGGCGTATCGCGCTTTGATTTACTCTTGCGGCGCGCGCCTTTCTTCTTATCCGCGATAATCTCCAGCAGATGTTCCTGGACTGGATCGTGGACCATTTTCGGACTCCAGTCCGTGGCCTTTTCGGTAATCAGCTTCTCGACCATCGTCACAAGCTTGGCGTCCGGCTTGGCGGCCCGGATATCGCCAAAATAGGCTTTGGGATCCCGCACCTCATCGCCGTAGCGCAGGGTCCACAGAATGATCCCCCGATCACGGGGCCGAAGCATGACCGCCCGTTCACGTCCATACATGACGAGCCGCGAGATTCCCACGGTCTTGGTTGCCACCATAGCCTCGCGAATGACGGCGAAGGCTTCCTCCCCCACGGGATCATCCGGAAAGAGGAAGTGCGGCTGGTCGTACCAGATCCATTCGATGCTGTCGGCCGGCGCGAACATGTCGATATCGATTGTCCGCGTGCTCTCCAGGGCGACGGCATCGAGCTCCTCGTCTTCGAGCATGACGTAATCGCCCTCACCTTTCTGATATCCTTTTACCTGATCCCCTTCCCCGACCACCTTGCCAGAATCCGCGTCGACATACCGGCTGACAACCCGGTGGCCGGTAGCCCGATTGAGAACGTGGAAACGGACCCGGTCACGCTCCGTGGTCGCCGGCATCATCTGCACCGGGCATGTCACGAGCGACAATTTCAAGTAACCTTTCCAGAAGGTACGCGGCGGCATAGCGGTTCTCCCGTGAAGCTGGGAACACAACGCGATCACTTCGCAATGTTCCTGGCGCTCCAGCGCCCTTCACCTACGGGAAAGAGCCGGAACGATCGTTATCTTCATGCTTAGGGGGCGATGCCCGGCGGACGCATCAACCCGCTTCGGTCGCTGACTAACAGGAAGCATCGCATTGGGCAGGAAGGCGTAAGTCTTGTGTCAGCAAGACCACTTCGAGGTGGTCATCGACGCGCGTGCCGCCGCGATTCCGCAGAGCCCGCTCACAGGCGACACGGATGACCTTTCCGTAGTCAAGAACCAGTCGCAAATTCCCCAGCACCGGGGTCGCATGCAGGCCTTCGGCAACGAAATTTCGCGGCAATACAAATACCAGCGCGCTGTCGCCAAGCTGGGCCGGCCAGCGATAATCCTCTGGTTCAACGTAGATGTATGAAAAGAATTCGATCTCCGCGTCTTGCATGGCCACCTCGGCGAGCCTGGCGTTAGCTTGGCCCCGTAATTTCCAAACGCCGGTCACAGCTATTTGTTCCGCTCTTTCCCATCTGCATAGATTCCAGCGCAACCTGACCAGCAGCTTGCGCCGCAGGAACAAATCTTGGGTCGGTTGGCGAAAGCAACCCACTTGAGAATAGTTTCGTCAGGAGGGAGGCGAAACAGCTGATCGCCCGGAAAGCGCAATCTTGGCGTCTCGACGTCGAAGAACATCAATAGACTCGCGTTCCTCCTGTCAGCACAAGATAGTCGAAGGAGAGTTCAGCCCGCCAAAGTAGCCGTTGATCACGCCATAACATTTGTTAATCTGACCCCCTATTTTTCAGGCGAAGCAGCGCTTTGACTATAAGGGGCACCAGATGCGCAGTTCGAAAACGCTTCACGTCGTCAATTGTCACGCTGAAGGCGAGGTCGGCGACGTGATCGTGGGTGGCGTCGCCCCGCCCCCGGGCGCCACGCTGTGGGAGCAGCGGCGCTTCATTGCCGAGGACCAGACCTTGCGCAATTTCGTGCTGAACGAGCCTCGCGGCGGCGTCTTTCGTCATGTCAATCTACTAGTGCCGCCGAAAGATCCGCGCGCGCAGATGGGCTGGATCATCATGGAGCCGGAAGACACGCCGCCGATGTCCGGTTCCAATTCCATCTGCGTCGCGACCGTCCTGCTGGATAGCGGCATCCTGCCGATGACCGAACCCGTTACCAAGCTGGTACTGGAGGCGCCTGGCGGGCTGATCGAGGCAACGGCGCAATGCCGCAACGGCAAGGCGGAGCGCATCACGATCCGCAACCTTCCCTCCTTCGTCGACAAGCTCGATGCCACGATCGAGGTTCCCGGCCTCGGCAGCCTGACCGTTGATACCGCCTATGGCGGCGACAGTTTCGTGCTGGTCGACGGCAGGGCGCTGGGTTTCTCAATCAAGCCGGACGAAGCCCGCGATATCGCTGTTATCGGCATGAAGATCACCAAGGCAGCCAATGAGCAGCTTGGCTTCACCCATCCGACCAATGCGGACTGGGACCACATCTCCTTCTGTCAGGTGACGGCACCGCTGGAACGTGACGAGGGCGTCTTGTCCGGCTTCAATGCCGTCGCCATCCGTCCCGGCAAGATCGACCGCTCGCCCACCGGCACCGGCTGCTCCGCCCGCATGGCCGTCCTTCATGCGCGCGGCATGATGAAGGTCGGCGATCGCTTCATCGGTCGCGCGATCACCGGCTCCCGCTTCGATTGCGCCATCGCCGCCGCAACGGAGGTCGGCGGCCGATCCGCCATCATTCCTACCATCACGGGCCGTGCCTGGATCACTGGCACGCAGCAGATCATGCTCGACCCCGACGACCCCTGGCCGCAGGGCTATCGCCTTTCCGACACTTGGCCCGATATCGGTGCCTGATGCCGCTCGCCTCGCCCCCCGGCGTGATTTCGCCCTGGGTAAATTTTCGCCCCTGGATAAATATGTCGGGTTGCAGCGTCAGCGGTACTTGGTGACATGGCCCGCCGAGATTCCTTAAAAAGCAGCCACGCGCAATTTTCGAAGAAATTCCACGTCAATCCATCCCTGGTCCGTTGACGCCGGGGCCAACAAGAGGTTTTCTTGCGGGGCATAATTTTCTTGTGAGAGATAAAACAGGTATGGGAGGCCTCAGCGATGTCGTCGACAATGCTTCTGACCGGCACACCTGTAATTGCGGCGCGGCGACGGGCAGCTGGCCCACGTAAGCGGCGCTTCGACCAACGTGCACAGAACGACCTACGTCACCTGCTGGCGGCCCTGAGAGAGATCGGCGATCGACCGAACCTGGAACAGCTATTGCTGCGCTATGAGGTCAGCAAAGCCCGATTGACGGCCTTTGTACGAAAGGCCGAAGCCGAAGCCCTCATCACCGAAAGCTGCTGCCAGTAAGCGCAGCAGCCGCACGGGCAGATCGTCACGGAGAGATCGTCGGCGGGGTCTACCGGTGTCTTGTCTCGTCAGGACTTGTCAGGGGCTTAACCGACTTCGCGATGATCGCTGCTCATCCCGGTTGACGCCGCCGCTCCTCGCCGGATGCGGGATCGACGATCAGAATGCAGGCCACAGCAGCTTCGCCCTCACCTGAAGAGTTTGCGCTCAGGCGTAGGCTGCCCGTCGCCGCTCCAGGTTGCTCGCGGCATTCTCCAGCCAGTCGGAGACTTGCAAGGCAACATCCCTCGCCTGCAACGTCACCTGCGGCAGCCCCATCAGCTCGCCGAAAGTGAACCGCGCTGCGGGGCCGGCGACCAGCAGAGTCGGCTGTCCGTGCCCAGCAAGGTCGATGACGCGGCTTGCACGATCGACATGGATGCCAAGATGCAGCGGATCGGCCGCCAGCAATCCCCCGTCGCTCAGCGATTGCAGAACCGGATTGCCGGCGATCAGCGATGCATGATCCGGTCCCGTACAATTGACGATCGCATGGAAATGACGTTCCTGCAGCGCGCCCGGCGCTGCGCTGCGGGGGCGCAATTTCACGCGGAACACTTCCTGTTCGAAGGCGACTTTGGTAAAGGATCCGGCAATAATCTGCAGACCCCTGCGCTTTAACTCCGCCTGCAGCACGGCATCTATCTGCGGAGCGATCTGATAGCGATGCGAGTCCCAATAGGGCCGCAGATGCCGGTTAAAACGCCGTTTTTCAACCAGCGGCAGACTGCTCCAGATGGCAAACGCCTGTTGTCTGATAGCATCGATCGCGTCTTCCCAGGGGCGCCCTTCCCGCTGCAATTCGGCGGCGACACGCCGCACGCGCTGTAGCAAGGATGATACGGTCGTTGCCGGGTCACTGGAGAAATCGCCATAAGCCTCAACCGGCAAGGCCGTGCGCGGTTGCGGCAACTGCCCGCGCCGGGAGATCGCCGTGATCTGCCCGGCATGTCCGCGGGCGCGCAGGGAAGCGACCGTATCGGCCATGGTGAGGCCCGTGCCGATCACCAGGACCCAGTCTTCGCTGCGGACCGGCTTCAGGGCGCCCTTGCTCCAGGGATTGCCGATGAAGCGGGGATGCCCGGCAACCGCCGCAAAGGCCGAGGGTATGGCGGGTTGCGGATGACCGGTGGCGAGGACGATCAGATCGGCTTCGAGACTCTGTCCGTCCTTCAGGGCAATGCGATAGCCGCCTTCGGATGGCGTGACGCCCGTCGCCACGGTTTGTAGATGGCGGAACTGGATGCCGGGCGCCTGCTGGGCTGCCGCACGGACCAGGCCGTCGACATAGCGCCCAAATACCTGGCGACGCGGATAGGCGCGGCCGTCGGCGAGAATAGCACCGGGATCACCCGCGGCATCGGGGGATTGGCGAAACCAGCGGTCGAAATGCTCGGGTTCATCCGGCAGCGGGGTCATGCGCGACGCCGCCACATTGACCCGGTGTTCCGCATCTTCCGTAGAATAGGCGAGACCGGCGCCGATGACGGCGCGCGGCTCGACCACGGTCAATGAAAACGGCTTATCGTGGGCGGCTCTGAGAAGATGCAGCGCCACGGTCGCGCCGGCGAAGCCACCGCCGATGACGACAATATGCGGCTTCGCGGCCATGGCAGGCAATGATCCCGATCAGGACTGCGACTGGCGCAAGGAGGGTGCGACAACATTGGCAATCATTTCGCCGAAGGGTCCGGCATTTCGCGCCGGCCCGAAGTTATTGCCGGTAGTCGCCTTCAGCGGCAGTTTCGGGAAGACCAGTTCGGCGAAGCGATAGCACTCCTCGAGATGCGGATAGCCGGAGAGAATGAAGCTTTCGATGCCGAGATCGATATATTCCTTCATGCGTGCTGCAACCTGGTCCGGATCGCCGACCAGGGCCGTTCCGGCACCGCCGCGCACGAGACCGACGCCGGCCCAGAGATTGGGACTGACTTCCAGCTTGTCACGGCGCCCGCCGTGCAGCTGCGACATGCGCTGCTGGCCGACCGAATCGAACTTGGCAAAAGCACGCTGTGCGGTCGCGATGGCCTCGTCGTCGAGATGCTTGATCAAGTCATCTGCGGCAGCCCAGGCCTCCTTGGCAGTCTCGCGCACGATGACATGCAGGCGAATACCGAATTTCAGCTTGCGGCCCTTCGCCTCGGCAACCCGGCGCATGTCGGCGATCTTCGCCGCCACATCGGCCGGTGGCTCGCCCCAGGTCAGATAGACATCGACATGATCGCCGGCGATCTCCTGGCCGGCAGCGGAAGAACCGCCGAAATAGAGCGGCGGATAAGGTTGCTGAACCGGCGGATAAAGCAGTTTGCCACCTTCGATGGCGAGATGCTTGCCCTTGAAATCCACTGACTGCCCCGTCATCAGCTCACGCCAGATGCTGAGGAACTCGCCGGTGACGTCGTAGCGCTCCTTGTGATCGAGGAAGACGCCGTCGCCTTTCAATTCAGCGGGGTCACCCCCGGTGACGACATTGATCAACAGGCGGCCGTTCGAGATGCGGTCCAAGGTCGCCGCCATGCGCGCCGATGCGGCTGGTTCCTGCAGGCCGGGCCTGACTGCGACCAGGAAACGCAGGCGTTGCGTCTGCGGCACCATGGCCGAAGCGACAATCCACGAATCCTCGCAGGAACGGCCGGTCGGCAGCAGCACGCCATAATAGCCGAGCTCGTCGGCGGCCCGGGCAATCTGGCTGAGATAGCCGAGCGAGACATGCCGCGCCCCGATATCGGAACCGAGATAGCGGCCATCCCCATGGGTCGGCAGGAACCACAAGACGTCTGTGGTTTTTTCGGGAGCGGCAGCTTGATTAATCGGCGTAACTGAAGAGGTCATGATGGGCTGTCCGTCTTGCTATCGAAACGACGCATGCGAGGCTTCCGCGCTACTGGATCGGCGGTGCCCTCAGATATTCTCTATCAAATCAGTAGCGTAAACTGAGGAATACTCGGCTGGACGCAAGAAAAACTCGCGCAGGGGACGCAAGAAAAACTGCGGCGGCTCGCTCAAGTTCCAGCAGGACGGGTCAGCTGCATTGCCTGCTCCTTAGGAATCCTTGTCGGCACACCGAGATTTTCTCGTTGGCGAGCCGCGTCGACTTGCCGCTAATCACATTCCATTCGTGCTGATCTCATTGCTCCGAGGGGATTCTCCATGTCGCGTCTTACACGCCGATCCATCCTGAAGGCCGCTGCCGGCGCGACGATCGCCAGCACCCTGGCCACCCCGTTTTTCGCGACTGCCGCGCGTGCCGCGATCAAAGAAATCAACATCGATTTCGCGACCTATAACCCCCTGTCGCTGGTGATCAAGGATCAAGCCCTGCTGGAGCAGGAATTCGCCAAGGACGGCACCAACATTCGCTGGGTGCAGTCGCTCGGTTCCAACAAGGCGCTGGAATTTCTCAATGCCGGTTCGATCGACATCGGATCCACAGCCGGCGCTGCGGCTTTGATCGGCCGTGTCAACGGCAACCCGATCAAGGTCGTCGGTATCTATTCGCGGCCGGAATGGACGGCGCTGGTCGGCCGCGCCGAGTCAACCTTCATCTCCGCCGCCGATCTCAAAGGGAAATCGGTGGCCGTCACCCGTGGCACCGATCCGCATATCTTTCTCATTCGCGCCCTTGGCGAAGCCGGGCTGACGGAATCCGATACGCGCATCGTGTTGCTGCAGCATGCCGACGGCAAGGCTGCTCTGCTGCGCGGCGACGTCGACGCCTGGGCCGGCCTCGATCCGCTCATGGCGCAGGCGGAAGTGGAGAATGGCGCACATCTGTTCTATCGCAACCCGGCGGCCAATTCCTGGGGCGTCATCAATGTGAGAGAAGCCTTTGCCAAGGAGAACCCGGAAACAGTGAAGCGCGTGCTCGTCGTCTACGAAAAGGCGCGGCAATGGGCCGTTGCCAATCCGGCCGATTTGAAGGCACTTCTCGGCAAAGTGACGAAGCTGCCCGACGCCGTTCTTGCCAAGCAGCTTGAGCGGACCGATTTCTCAAATCGCTCGGTAACGCCGGAAACGCGCCAGACGATCCTGCTCGCCGGCCAGGCCTTGCAAAAGGCCGGCGTCTTCAAGCCGGACGTTAATGTCGAGACCAGTGTCGATCAGTTGATCGACACGCAATATGCGCTGGCCGTGAATTAGCACCGCGGGTGACCCTCCGAAATGGCTGAGCTGGGGTCTGCGATACCGGACAAACACGTAGCGGCCATGGCGGAGCGCCGAGCGGCAACGCCGTTTGCTTTCCATCTGCGCCGCATCGCGCGGCACCCGCTCCTGCTCGGTTCGATCTTGCCCATTTCAGCGGCCGTCCTCTACGAACTCGCCTTTCAACTCGGCCTGGTGGAAGCGCGGTTGCTGCCGCCGCCGAGCCATATCTGCAAAACCCTGATCGATCTCGCGCTCGCGGGCGACCTCGCCGGCCATGTTGCGGCCACCAGCCTGCGCGTATTGACCGGCTTTGCTGTGGGTGCCGCGGCGGGGACGGTGCTCGGCGCGCTGACGGGAAGCCTGCCACCCTTGCGGCGCCTGCTCGATCCGTCGGTCCAGGCCTTGCGCTCGATCCCATCGCTTGCCTGGGTGCCGCTTTTCATTCTCTGGCTCGGCATCTTCGAAGCCTCGAAAGTCGCGCTGATCGCGGTCGGCGTCTTCTTTCCCGTCTATCTCGGCGTGATGACTTCCTTCGTCAATGTCGATCGCCGGCTGGTCGAGGTGGGACACATCTTCCGCCTGTCCCACGCGGCTTTGATTAGGCGCATCCTGCTGCCGGCGATCCTGCCGGATTATCTCGGCGCCTTGCGGTCGGGGCTCGGCCTCGGTTTCATGTTCGTCGTCGCGGCGGAAATCATGGGCGCCTCCGAAGGACTCGGCTTTCTGCTGGTCGACGGGCAGCAACTGGGCAAGCCCGACCAGATCCTGGCAGCGATCGTGGCCTTCGCCGTCATCGGCAAAGCGGCCGACTATGCCCTGCTCGCCGCCTTTGCCCCCTTGCTACGCTGGCAGGATTCTTATGGTCGCCTGAATACGGCGGCGCGACGTAACCGGATAAGCTAGCCCGATGTTGAGCATCGACCGGTTGACCAAGATCTATGAAGGCAGCGCCGAGGCGTTACGCGAGGTCTCTTTCCGGGTCGAGCCCGGCGAGATCGTCGCCGTGATCGGCGGTTCGGGATGCGGCAAGACGACCTTGCTGCGCCTGGCGGCCGGACTGGAAAGCCCGTCGGCCGGACGCGTCAGTCTCGACGGTGAAACGATCCGCGCACCGCATGCCGCCATCGGATTCGTTTTCCAGGAACCGCGCCTCTTTCCCTGGCTCAGCGTGGCGGAGAATGTCGGATTCGGCCTCACGCATCTGCCGCCCGTGCAGCGCCGGCAAATCGTCGAGACCGCCTTGGCGCGCGTCGACCTGGCCGCCTATCAGGGGCGTTGGCCACGCGAGCTTTCCGGCGGCCAAGCGCAGCGCGTCGCCTTGTCGCGCGCTTTGGCAACGGAGCCTAAAGTCCTCCTGCTGGATGAACCCTTTTCAGCGCTTGACGCGTTGACGCGCAGCAATCTGCACCATCATCTGCTGACGCTTTGGAATGCCTACCGGCCGACGCTGCTTCTCGTCACGCATGATGTCGAGGAAGCGGTGAAACTCGCTGATCGGGCCATCGTCCTGCAATCGCGTCCCGGGCGTCTGTTCGCCGAAATCGCCATCGATCTCCCCCGCCCGCGCGATGCGCTGTCGGACGCCTTCACTATCGTGAAACGTTCCATTCTTGACGCCCTCGCCACGGCGAGCGAGGGCGCTCTTCTCGCCGGCTGAGGCCTCCCCAGGGGGTGACCCACGGTTTTCTCGCGCGAGTTTTCCTCGCGGCGAGATAAATTTTGCTCGGTTTACTCTATCGATTGACTAGGGATTATAAAGCGATGGTTGGCGCCGCCGAATAACGTAGCGCCACGCTGCGGCGGGCTTATGCCGGGCGCCTTTTATCTGAAAACGGCAACCTATTTGAGCGAAGAGGAAACACGCATGTTCCGCAAATTCATTGCAGCCGCCGTCGCCCTGGCGGGTTTCGCCGGCCTCTTCGGGGAAAAAGCCGCCGATGCAGGCGAATTGCGCATCGGCTATCAGAAATACGGCACGCTGGTGATCCTGAAAGAAAAGGGCCTGCTGGAAGAGAAGCTGAAGCCGCTCGGCTACACCGTCACCTGGACGGAATTCCCCGGCGGGCCGCAATTGCTCGAAGCGCTGAATGTCGGCGCCATCGATTTCGGGACAACCGGCGAAGCGCCGCCGATTTTCGCGCAGGCCGCCGGCGCGCCGCTGCTCTATGTCGGCTATGAACCGCCGGCGCCGACCGGCGAAGCGATCCTGGTTCCCAAAGACAGCCCGATCAAATCCGTGGCAGACCTCAAGGGCAAGAAGGTCGCGCTCAACAAGGGCTCCAACGTCCACTACTTCCTGGTGAAGGCGTTGCAGGCTGGCGGTGTCGATTACAAGGACATCCAGCCGACCTTCCTCGCTCCTGCCGATGCGCGTGCCGCTTTCGAAAGCGGCGCGGTGGATGCCTGGGCGATCTGGGATCCGTTTTTCGCTGCCGGCCAGGCGGCAACCGGTGCACGGACGCTGGTGGACGGCACCGGCAGCGATGGCAAGGGCCTCGTCTCCAATCACCAGTTCTTTCTCGCCGAGCAGAAGTTTACTGCTGCCAACCCGCAGGTGATCGATACCACGCTTGCCGCCCTCAACGAGATCGACAATTGGGCGGCAAAGCATCCGGATGAGGTCGCGCAGGATCTCAGCCCGAAGACCGGCATTCCCGTCGATGTCCTGAAAGTCGCCATCGGCCGGCTGGGTTTCGGGCTGCGGCCGATCGATGACAGTGTCATCGCCGAACAGCAGAAGATTGCCGATACCTTCCTGCAGCTGGGTCTCATTCCAAAGCCGATCAATGTAGCTGATGTGGTGCGCAAGCCAGGCGCCTGATGCGGCCTTGACATCTTCCGCCATCCCCCGGTGGAACCGAGGGGTGGCGGGCCGAACCTAAGATCCGAACCGAGGGATCGATGACGCGAATCCGTTTCAACGAGACAGTGCATCGTCAGCCGAGAAGCAGGTGGCCGGTCTACCCTCAATCGCGCCAACGGCAGACCGCCCGACCTGGTAGGGAGATGAAACAGATGGCTCTCACCAGCAACGCCAGATCGCCACGGCAGCGGCTCAGCCAGTATCTGCTGGGAAGCCCCGTTGCTAACGGCCTTCTGCCCTGGCTGCTCCCCGTCCTGCTGGTGATTGTTTGGGAAATCGCGGCGCGCTCCGGCCTGCTGTCCTCGCGGGTATTGCCGGCGCCAAGCGCCGTGGCGCTCGCCGGCTGGTCAAGCTTGCGCGACGGCAGTCTGCTGCATCATGTGGCGATCAGCACGGGCCGCGCCTTCTATGGTCTCGTCATCGGCGGCGGCCTTGGCTTCGTGCTCGGTCTTCTGACCGGCGCCTTGCCTTTGGCGGAGAAATTGCTCGACAGTTCGATGCAGATGCTGCGCACCATTCCCCATCTCGCCATCATTCCCCTGGTCATCCTGTGGTTCGGTATTGGCGAGGAAGCGAAGATATTCCTGGTGGCGATCGGCGTCCTCTTTCCGATCTACCTCAACACCTTTCACGGCATCCGCACGGTCGATGCTTCGCTGGTCGAAATGGCGAAGGTCTATGGCCTTTCTGGGCGTGCGCTTTATTGGCGCGTCCTCCTGCCCGGCGCCCTGCCGTCGATCCTCGTCGGACTGCGCTACGCGCTCGGCATCATGTGGCTGACGCTGATCGTCGCGGAAACCATCTCGGCCTCTTCCGGGCTCGGCTATATGACGATGAATGCGCGGGAATTCCTGCAAACCGACGTCGTCCTGCTGGGTATCCTGGCTTATGCCCTGCTCGGCAAGCTGGCCGACCTCGCAACGAGGTGGCTGGAACGCTGGGCTCTCTCCTGGCACCCCGCCTATCAATTCGCCATCACGACACGGACAGCCGAGGTAGCATGACGGCCAATACTGCGGAGTTCGGATACAGCCATTTGACCGCGGGCGATCGACGGCAGCAGGTATTCCGGACCGGCGAGTCCGTCGCCCAGTTCCCCCCGCTTCAAGGGCCCTTCCGGCCGGCCGATGAGCAAAAGGTCGACGGTGTCCCGCCGGGAGGGAGCGACACGGGAGGGATTGATGACCGGCTTGCGGGCAAGGGGCTTTCCGTCAGCCTGCGACAGGTCAGCAAATCCTTCGGCCAACGGCAGATCCTCAAGGATATCGACCTGGAAATTCCGGCCGGCCAATTCGTCGCCATTGTCGGCCGTTCGGGTGGTGGCAAGTCGACATTGCTCCGCCTGCTGACCGGCCTCGACCAGCCCAGCAGCGGCGATATCACGATCGCCGGACAGGGGATCGACGGCTTGCAATCCAGCGTCCGGCTGCTTTTTCAGGAAGCGCGGCTCCTCCCCTGGCAGCGGGTCTTGTCCAATGTCGGCATCGCCCGCGGTCCGCATTGGCGTGAAACCGCCATGACGGCCTTGCGTGATGTCGGCCTAGCGGACCGCGCGCATGACTGGCCGGCCGTGCTCTCCGGCGGCCAGCGGCAGCGTGTCGCACTTGCCCGGGCTCTCGTTAATCATCCCGGCATTCTGCTGCTGGACGAGCCGTTCGGCGCTCTCGATGCCTTGACCCGGATCGAAATGCACCAGCTGATCACGCAGATCTGGCAGGAGCATCGTTTCACCGCCATTCTGATCACGCATGACGTGCACGAGGCGATCACCCTCGCCGACCGCGTTCTGGTGCTACGCGACGGCCGTTTCGTCTTTGATGAAACCATCATCCAGCCGCGACCGCGGGCGTTGGACGATGCAAAGCTGGCCCACATCGAAAAACGGGTGCTGGCTGCGGTTTAAGGGCTCGTCCCCCGCCGCTCGCAGTATCGACTTATCTACGCGTCAACTGCCGGCTTCGCTTGGTCGATGCCGCGCCGACGCGTTTGCATCAGTCATCCTCCGGCGCAGGCTGGCTTCGCTTTCGTGCCGGCCCTGACAAAGGTGTCTCTGACGATCTCGGCCGTCCTTTGGTTTCCTTGCGATGGAGTTTCTGCGCGTAATCGGCAGTCTCCCCCTCGAGGTGCTTCTGTCGTTCCGACGCCCGCTCCGTGATATGTCCCCCCTCCTTGTTCAATTCCCTGATCTTCTCGCGATACTCCTCATCCGTTTTTATCTTCGACATCTCAATCTCCATCGATTCGGCCTTGCGAAAGTCTCGACCGCGTGAACGCGCCTGGATCCGATCCCGCGCTTAAAGGAACATCGGGGAGCCGCGTTTGTTCTTTCCCTGACACGAATTTCAGAGTGACGCGGAGGTGCTCCCGATGAAGGAGAAATCCCATCGTCGTGTTACGCCGGAAGATGAAGAGCGCGGCACAGCGATTCGCAGACCAAGGGTCGAGAAACCCGACGAGAAACCGCCGGTAACAGGAAATGCGGGAGAAGACTTGAAGCAAGGCGCCGACGCCCGCGCCGAAGCGGCTCGCACCAAGGATGACTAACCTTCAGGTAGAGGGGACCACCATCCATATGAAAGGGAGCAGCGCTGGATCGATCTCCGCACAGGCGATCGGGGCCAGGACTCACAGGGAGCGTGGTCGCAGGGAGCGTGGTCGCAGGAGACAGCCGAAAAATCGGGCGGTGCGGCAACCACCATTGCCCGTCATGAGTGAGTGAAAGAGGGCTATGCGCCCGCCGGAAAGGGCACCGCGGGCAACACCTAACGGTCCGGTGGTCGAGAATGCGAAACATCGCCAAAATATGCGCCTGGATCTTCGGCGGCCTCTTCGCCCTTGTTCTGATTTTCTGTTGCGCTGTGTACCTCTTCATTTCCTCCGATTACTTCCGCAGCTTGGCGGAGAATCGCGCGAACGGTTCCACCGGCCGCAAGACTGAGATCGGCAAGATCGAAGTGGCCTGGGGTCGTGTGTCCCATGTCAGATTGACCGATGTAAGCCTTTCAAATGTGGATTGGGGCAAGGCGCCTCATATGTTTGAAGCGGGGGTCATCGATTTCGATCTGAGCCTGTGGCCCCTTCTCCGGGGTCATGTAGACATTCCCCAGCTGACGATCGAACGTCCCAAGGTGGCGCTCGAGCGTAACGCCAAAGGCCAGTCAAATTGGAGCTTCCAGGAGAGTCCGGTCGCAGCCTCCGCGGTCGATACGGTGACGCCAAACGAGCGCAGCAATGCGCCGATTATCGGCAGTCTGCAGATCCGCGATGGCAAGATCGGTTTCACCGACCAGCAGCGCCACCTGTCGCTGGAAGGTACGGTCAATATCGCCTCCGGTGCGGCGGCCGAAGCGGAACAGGTCCATCTCGCCATGAAGGGCGCCATCGAGGACAAGCCGCTTTCCCTGTCGTTCACCGGTGGGTCGGTGCTTCTGCTGCGAAACGGCTCCGCTCCTTATCCTCTTTCCCTCAAAATCGATTTCGGCGCCACCAAGCTTGCGCTGAGCGGCAAGATCGCGGACCCCTTCAAGTTCGAAGGGGCCGACGTCAAATTGCATCTGCAAGGTCCGGACCTGGCCGAGGTCTTCCCCCTGCTCGGCGTTCCCGCGCCGCCCACACCACCTTACGAGCTGGCCGGGAACCTGGAACGGACCGGAGATAGCTGGAAAGTCACCAACCTCGCCGGCACGATCGGTAAAAGCGATATTGCCGGGGCGATTTCCATTGAGCGCAGGGGCAAGAAGTCTTATCTGCGCGCCGATCTGATTTCGACCAATCTGAATTTCGACGACCTCGGTCCTCTTGTCGGCATCCCGCCCAATACGAAGAAAGGCGATGTCGCATCGACGCAACAGAAGCAGGAGAAGCAGAATCTCGATCAGCAGCAGAACCTGTTTCCGGATACGCCTCTGCATGTTGAGCTGCTGCGCGAAATGGACATGGACGTGTCGCTCGACGCCAAGCATGTGACCGCAGCGCCCTATTTGCCGGTCAAGGCCATGCTGGGGCATGTCAAGATCAAGGACGGCAATGCGGTGCTGGATCCGCTTAAACTCGCCGTGGCCGGCGGCACGGTCACCGGCAGCATGGGGGTCGATTCGCGTCCCGATTCGCCGGTCGTAACGGCGAAGCTGGGTTTTCGCGATCTCGACCTGAAGGAATTCTTCCGGACCTCGAAATACTTCACCACGACCAATGGTAAAGTGCTCGGCTATATCGATTTGAAGGGCAACGGTCACTCGCTCGCCAAAGTCTTCGGCAGTGCAGACGGCGAAGGCGGGCTTGCCATGACCGGCGGCTCCATCAGCGGCTTGCTGATCGACCTCGCCGGACTGGATATCGGCCATGCCCTCATTCTCTATATCACCGAAGACCAGCGCCTGCCGATCCGGTGCGCCATGGGCCGCCTTGCTTTCCGGAACGGCTCAGTGGTCTTTGACAAGACCATGATGGATACCACCCGCTCCGTGCTGCATATCGATGGTCAGACCAATCTGACCAGCCAGCAAATCAACATGAAGATCCAAGCCGACGCGAAGAAGTTCAGCCTGCTCGATCTTGAGGCACCGGTCCTCTTTCAGGGAAAACTGCGCGAGCCGGACATTTCTATCGGCAAGAAGGTGCCAATCCCCCTTATCGAGCTTGGGGGCGCGCGGGATCTCGATTGTGGCAGCCAGATCAAGGCCGCACTGCCGGGCCTCCAACAGGTCAATGAATAATGACGCCCGGATCCGACATTCCGCTATCTCTGGCGGAGTTGCGCCGAAAGCCCTTCAAGGACAAGCTGACCACGTTTTGGCAGCTTTCGCTGCGGGCGGTTGAGGCCTGGTCCAATGACCGCGCCCTCAGCATGGGGGCGAGCCTCGCCTTCTACACGGTCTTCTCCATGGCGCCGCTGCTGCTGATCGCCATTTCCATCGCCGGTCTCTTCTTCGGCAATGATGTCGCGCGAGAGGCGGTCGTCGACGAATTTCGCCTCTTGGCGGGGACCTCCGCAGCCGGCGCCATCGACTCATTGCTGATCAGCGCCAGCCATTTCGGCTCGGGGCTTGTCGGCATCACCATTGGCGTCTGCACATTCCTAGTCTCGGCCACCGCCGCTTTCATCGAACTGCAGGACAATCTCAACGCCATACTGCGAGCTCCGCCGCCGGCATTCTCAAAGTACTGGATATTCATGCGGCAGCGCTTCATCAGCCTCGCCATGATCCTCGCCATCGGCTTTCTGCTCCTGGTGTCGCTGGCGCTGGATGCCGGCATTGCGGCCTTCGGCCATTACTTCCAGGTCGATGCGGTTGCCGTCGTCCTCGCCATTGTCACTTTCCTCGCGAATATTGCGATGTCGGTTCTGCTGTTTACCCTGATCTTCAAGGTGCTGCCCAATGCTCATCTCAGCTGGCGCGCCGTCCTCTGGGGTGCCGTCTTCACGGCGACGCTGTTCATCATCGGTAAATTCCTGATCGGGTTCTATCTGGGACAAAGCCATATCGCCTCGACCTACGGCGCCGCCGCTTCGCTGATCACGGTTCTCCTCTGGGTTTACTACTCGTCGCAAATCCTGCTGATCGGCGCGGAGTTCATCGCAGCCTTTACCGGCCGACTGGAACCCGAAAGTACGCCGGCGCAGCGGCCTCGAGCGCAACATCGATCCTCGCCAGACGGTAAGAGAAGCTGACTCCGGCACGTCGGGCACATGACCTTGGCGGCTTGCCTCCCGGACGACCACGGCAGGATTTTTCGGCGCTTCGTTAGGGAACGGACGATATGCGCCGGCACTTCCTCTTCAGTCCCCAGGCGAGGGACCGAGGCGAAGGAGGAAAAAATTTCCAGGCCGGCAGCCCGCAAGAAATTGGCGGCTTTGCGATCAAGCAACCGTGAGAGGCTTGTGCCGCCCGCGTCATCGCCGGCTGCACCCCTCATTCCGCCCGAAACCGGCCTCACCTATGTTACCGATGGTGCGCCCGGGTTTACGCGCCGACCCTACAAAACCGCTTTCAGATTTATCGACCTGACGGGGAAGACAATCCGCGATGAAGCGATCCGCGCACGGATCCGCAGCTTGGCCATTCCCCCTGCCTGGACGGAGGTCTGGATCTGTCCCGACCCGAAAGGGCATCTCCAGGCGACCGGACGCGACGCCCGCGGGCGCAAGCAATACATCTATCATCCCGATTTTCGTGCCGCGCGGGAAAGCAGCAAGTTCCTGCATCTGCTGTCTTTCGCCGCTGTATTGCCGCTGATCCGCCAGCGCGTCAGCCGCGACATGGGCCGTCCCAGCCTCGACCAGTCCAAAGTGACGGCCACCGTCATCTTCCTGCTCGAGGCGACCTTGATCCGGATCGGGAACAGCGAATATGCCCGCACCAATCGCAGTTTCGGAATCACGACTCTTCGCAATCCGCATGTCACCGTCGAAGGGCCGGCGATCAAATTCAAGTTTCGCGGCAAATCTGGCAAGATCTGGAATGTCCAGCTGTCCAGCCGACGCGCCGCGAAAATCATTCGCGCCTGCCAGGAATTGCCGGGTCAGCTGCTGTTCCAGTATGAAACGGCCGAGGGCGGCCTTTCGCCCGTCACCTCCACCGACATCAACAGCTATCTGCGGGAGATCACCGGTGAGGATATCACCGCGAAAGACTATCGGACCTGGGCGGGAACAGTCCTCGCCGCGCGCATGCTGCACGAGCTGGGGCCGGAGATCGGCAATCGGAAGCGGGCCTTGCGCGAGGTGATCAATCGCGTGGCTGATCAGCTCGGAAACACCCCAACGATCTGTCGTAACTGCTATATCCATCCCGGCATCCAGGAGCTCTTTCTGGCAGGATCATTCACCTTGCGGCCACGAGCGGCAAGCGGCAAAGCCGTCCTCGATCCGCACGAAAAAGCCGTCCTGGCCTTGCTTAAGAATATCGAAAAGGCAGCGGTTACGACGACCTTGCGCTAGGCCGACGACGGCTGCCGGTTCGGGCGAGGCCTTGGCTTTGCCATCACGAAGAGGGCGACCGCCATCCCGCCGAGGGCGACCATCGATAGCAGCCAGAAGACATCGATATAGGAAAGCAGCGCCGACTGCTTTTGAATGAGCTGCCCGATCCACGCAGTCGTCTGTCCGACGACGTCGGCTGGTGCGCTGCCTAGGCTTTGAAAATTATGGCTGATCTGCTTGACCGCTTCCTGATAGCGGGGATCAGAGGGTATGATATGCTCGACAAGCCGGCTTTGGTGAAACTGCTCGCGCTGCGCCAGAGCCGTTTGCGCCAGCGAGACACCCATGCTGCCGCCCAGATTGCGGGCCACGTTGATCAGCGCAGAAGCCTGATTGGTCTTCGTCCGCGGCAGGCCGTCATAGGAAGCCGTGGTGATCGGAATGAAGACGAAAGGCAGGCCAATCGCGAGGAAGACGCGGCACCAGGCGGCATAGGACCAGGTCAGATCGCCATTCAACCCCGTCACATACCACATGGCGAAGGCGACGACGGCCATGCCCGACCCGATCAGGTATTTGGGCGCCACGACCGTAATGAGACGTCCCGATATCGGCATCAGCATCATGGTAACGAAGCCGCCTGGCGACAAGGCGCTGCCGGCCAAGGTCGCCGTATAGCCGAACTCTTCCTGCAGCATCTGCGGCAAGAACTGCGTCGTTGCCACCAGGATCGCGCCCACGCATAACATCACGGCGAAGCAGCTGCCGAACTGGCGACGCCCGAGAAGGCGGATATCAACGATCGGGTCCGCGCGCATCAGCTCCCAGGGCACCAGCAGCACGAAGGAGATGCCCGAGATCACCGCGAAAGTCAGAATGAAGCTGCATTCGAACCAGTCGTTTCTCTGCCCTTCGTCAAGGACGACCTCCAGGCATCCCAGCGCCAGGGCCACGAGAATGAATCCGATATAGTCGACGGATAGACCCCGGCGCAGGATCTCTTGGCGCTCTCTTACCGCCGCGGCGGGTTCGGAAACCAGCAGGTCGACCAGGACCAGGGATAGAACTCCCATCGGCACATTGATCAGAAAGACCCAGTGCCAGCTGTAATTGTCGGTGATCCATCCCCCCAGGGTCGGTCCGACTACCGGCGCGACAACGACGGCAACGCCATAGATCGAAAAGGCGCGGCCGCGCAGTTCCGGCGGAAAGGCGTCCGCCAGAATCGCCTGCTCGCTGGGCGCCATCCCGCCGCCGCCAAGGCCTTGCAGAACACGGAAGACGACCAGCGCCGGCAGGCTCCAGGCCAAGCCGCAGAGCAGCGAACTGACCGTAAATACCGCGACGCAGATCATATAGAAACGCTTGCGGCCAACGACCGTCGACAGCCAGCCGCTGATCGACAGAACCACGGCATTGGCAACCAGATAGCTTGTCACGACCCAGGTCGCCTGGTCGAGGCCGGCCGCCAGGCCACCGGCGATGTGACGCAGGGCCACATTGGCAATCGTGGTATCCAGCACTTCCATGAAGGTTGCAATGGAGACGACGCAGGCGATCAGCCAGGGATTGTGCTTACGGGCAGCGCTGCTTGCTGGCATGAATCTACCTCTGAGATCACCGGACGCGCACGCGCGGCACGACCGAGAGGCCGGGACCCAGCACCAGGTCCGGCGGCAGGTTGTCGATGGCGATCTTGACCGGAACGCGTTGGACGACCTTGACAAAGTTGCCGGTGGCATTTTCCGCCGGCAGCAAACTGAAGGCGGTTCCCGAACCCGTTTGCAGGCTGACGACATGGCCGTGAAAGTCGATAGTGGGATAGGCGTCGATCTCGATATTGACCGGTTGTCCTGGCCGCATATCCGTGATCTGCGTCTCCTTGAAATTTGCCGTCACCCAGATCTCGTCCGGCACGAACATCATGACGCTCTGTCCAGCCTGAAGATATCCCCCTTTGGCAGCAGAAAGATGCACGACATGGCCGGATTGAGCAGCGGTCAAGGTGGTATAGCTGAGATTGAGGGCCGCTTGATCGCGCTGCGCTTCGGCACGCAGGCGGTCGGCGACGGCGCTGTTCCGCTGCGCCTGCAGCGAACTGACCTGCTTTTGGGCGGCATTGACGCCTGCCTTCGCCTTGGCCACCGTGGCTTCCTGCTGCTGCAGCTGCGAAGCGGTTTGCTGTGCCTTCTGCACGCTGCCCGTGCCGAGAGAGGCCAGCTTCTGATAGCGCGCCGCATCCTCGGCCGAGAAATTGCGGGCTGCCTCAGCTTCCTTTACATCGGATTGGGCTTGCTCGACCTGGGCAATCTGGGCACTGATCTGCGCGTCAATATTGGTGATGCTGGCTTGTGCCGCCGCGACTGCCGCCTCGGCCTGTTCTGTGGCGACTTGATAATCGCGGTCGTCAATCCGCAGGAGGATGGCGCCCTTCTCGACATGCTGGTTGTCGGTCACCGGTACCTCGACAATATACCCCTGTACCTTGGGTGCGACAGCAAACTGGCGCGCATCGATAAAGGCGTCATCGGTGGTTTCAAAATGACGGGCATGCAGCCACCAAAGGCCCGTAGCCACCAGCCCCATGCCCACGAGCACCAAGATGAAAAGGGTGATCAGCGGATGCGACCTGATCTTCAGCCACAGCCCGTTCTCCCTATCCGGGCGGTCGTGCTCCCTGTTCGGGTCTTCCCCTTCTCCCTGGCGGGCCTCTTCATCCTCTCGCATATCCTCGCCGGTGCGGGCCGTCTCACTGCCACTGCCGGGATCAGGCCGCGACGCCTCGTCCGCACCTTCCGGCCTTTGATTGCTTTCTGGGTTTGACATGGCAAGCCGTAGCGAAGAGGGATCGGGTAGCTGCTGACAGCGTTCGGCGCCGCTCCGGAATGAGAGGAGTGACAGGACTGCAACGCCGGAACGCTTGTTCCGCTGGTGCCGACTAACGATCAGACGGTCTCCGGCGTTCCCGGCGAAAGCCTGCTGCATTCACAGATCAGCAAGACGACATCAACGCTCTGCCTCGGATACCGAACCCATGGTTCATGCGGGTACGGCTTCGATATTTCGACCGTAGAACCGCGGGCCCAGCAGGGCGGCGATAATCCCCTCCGCCACCACCTTCGGATCGCCGGTGAAGACACCGACCTCTTCGCCCGGCTCATCTCCCAGGTCGCAGACCTCAAGCAGCTGGGTTCCGTCGCCGACGAAGCCGAGCGGTTTGCCGTGCCGATAGGCCTCATTGATGAAGTGAATTGCCAATCCCGACGCAGCAAGTGCCGCGGCCGATTCACCACCCAGGACAATGGCGCCATCATAGATGACCGATGGCGCATTGGGTGCCGCGCGATTCACTTTTACCTGGCCACCGGCTGAATCCGTCACCACGCCGGCATGGGCGGCGATGAATTCGACCAGGATCCCGTCGGCAGCGAACTGCGCCTGCAGGGCCTTCAACTGCTTGCCATCACTCCCCTCGCCGCCCAGCAGCGCAACTTTCGCTCCCTTGGCCGTTGGTGCCGGCTTGTCCATGCTGAGGGCCGGCGAGACCAGCCCCTTGGCCTTCGGATTCAACGGACCCGCCGGTGTCGGCGCCGACGGTGTCGGATTCTTGGCGTCCCCGACGGGGTCCACCGGGATGCCGGTGCGCGTCGAAACACCCTGCGCGAGATCGGCCGAGATGTTGACCAGGATCTCATTCATCACGTGATAGCGCACTTCCTCGTTGACGACCTGGTTGAGTTCGAACGAGAAGGCCTCGGTGATGTGCAGCTTCTCCCATTCCGCCATACTGTTCCAGAATTGCGTGGCCTGGCTGAAATGGTCCGCGAAGCTAGGGCTGCGGGCACGGATTTTGTTGCCCTCCACCTTCTCGGCATAGCTGGTGAAGGCCTGGACAGCATCGGGCGTATGCGTCGGGCATCCACCCCCCAGCCGATTGGGGAAATACGCGACGCGCCCGGGATTAATCGCAACGCGGGTCATCGCATCCCGTTGGTTATTATGAACGGGATTGACCGGCCGATTGATCGGCAGCTCGGCGAAATTCGGGCCGACGCGGCGCAGCTGCGTGTCGAGATAGGAGAAGAGGCGGCCTTGCAGCAGTGGATCGTTGCTGAAGTCGATGCCGGGAACGACATGACCCGGATGAAAGGCGACCTGCTCCGTCTCGGCGAAATAATTGGCGGGGTTTCGATTGAGGGTCATTTTTCCGACGCGGCGCACCGGGACCAGTTCCTCGGGAATGATTTTGGTCGGGTCGAGGAGATCGAAGTCGAACTTGAATTCGTCCTTTTCCTCCACCACCTGCAGCCCGAGTTCCCATTCCGGATAGTCGCCTCTTTCGATGGCTTCGAAGAGATCGCGTCGGTTGAAATCCGGGTCCTTGCCGGAAATCTTCTGGGCTTCATCCCATGCCAGGGACTTGAGGCCCTTGAGCGGCTTCCAGTGAAACTTAACGAAGCGGCTCTTGCCCTTGGCATCCACCAGCCGGAAGGTATGGACGCCGAATCCTTCCATGGTGGCGAAGCTACGGGGAAAGGCGCGGTCGCTCATCACCCACATCATCATATGGGCGCTTTCCGGGGTTAGGGAAATGAAGTCCCAGAACGTGTCGTGAGCGGAAGCCGCCTGGGGAATTTCGTTATTCGGTTCCGGCTTGACCGCATGGATGAGATCCGGAAACTTGACCGCATCTTGAATGAAAAAGACCGGCATATTATTGCCGACCAAGTCCCATACACCTTCGTCGGTATAGAACTTGACGGCAAAGCCGCGCACGTCGCGCGGACAATCGCTGGAACCTCGCGAGCCGGCAACCGTGGAAAAGCGCACGAAGACCGGTGTCTGGCGGCTAGGGTCGGTGAGCAAGCCGGCCATCGTCAGGTCCGACAGATCCTCATAGACCTGGAAAACGCCGTGGGCGGCGGCACCCCGGGCGTGCACGATGCGTTCGGGAATGCGCTCGTGGTCGAAATGCATGATCTTTTCCCGGAGATGGAAATCTTCCATCAGCGTGGGGCCGCGTAGCCCCGCTTTCAGGGAATTCTGATCATCCGAAATTGCCAGCCCCTGATTGCTGGTGAGAATCTCCCCAGGATCGATTGTATCGCGCTTGAGGTCGAGATCCTTCGTCGTTTCGAGAGACTTGCTCGACTGCTTGCCAGCATTGCGGTGCGCTGCCTGGCCGGCGGTGCGTGCCTTTTCCGCCCCGCCACCGCTGCCTGCTTTTTTTGCCATGAAATTCTCCCGAGAAATGAATGAAGCCGAGCCGTATTATCAGCGATCTACGTGCTGCCCCTGAGGACTGGCACGGGCGCATATCCGTCGGAACGCGCCCTTGGCTTCGCACTCAGCTGGACTGGCACTTGGACATAGGCTCAGGTAAGACACGGCGCCGGTGCGATGTTCCATCCCGGCGGAAATGTGATCGATCCCGTATGCTGGACACCGCTCCTCATGCATCGTCCTGCTCGCTTCGCTCGTCATTATCTCGTTTCGGTATCGCATCCTTTTAAGAAGCCTCATGGGGCTGCTGACACGCATAGCGGCTTCGCTGCTGCGTTCGGTCTGTCCTGGCGGAACCTTTACAAGAGCGGGGCCTTTTTAGGTATCACTCCAAGGCTGACGAGGCTGCCATGGCGATGAGCATTCGTCCTTTTGCAATTGTGACCGGTGCATCTACAGGGATCGGTTACGAATTGGCGCGCTGTTGTGCCATGGATGGCTATGACCTCCTTATCGTCGCCGATGAACCCAATATTCACTATGCCGCGGACGAATTGGCGGCGTATGGCACCCATATCTATCCTCTTGTCGCCGATCTTTCGGGCGAAGAGGGCGTGGATATCCTCTGGCGTGCAAGAAGGAATATCGACCGTCGCCTGGATGCGCTGCTCGCCAATGCGGGCCGCGGTCTCGGGGGTGCCTTTCTGGATCAGGACTTCGCCGACATACGTCATGTGATCGAGACCAATGTGACCGGTACGCTTGACCTTCTCCATCGCGCCGCGGGGGAAATGCGGCGGCATCGGGAAGGCCGAATTCTGATTACCGGTTCGATCGCCGGATTCATTCCTGGCAGCTATCAAGCGGCCTATAACGGTTCAAAGGCCTTTATCGATTCATTCTCGTATGCGTTGCGCGAGGAATTGAAAGATACCGGCGTCACTGTGACCTGCCTGATGCCCGGCGCAACGGAGACGGAATTCTTTCGCCGCGCCAATATGCTCGACACCAATCTCGGGACGGCCGAGAAGGACGACCCTGCCGAGGTCGCAAGGCTGGGCTATGAAGCTTTGAAGGCGGGCAAGGCCGATGTGGTCACCGGCTTCAAGAATAAGTTGCAGGTTGCGGTGGCTGCGGTGACGCCGGCACCCATACTCGCCGGCCTGGAGAGCCGTCGCGCAGCGCCCGGCACCGCTAAAAAATAAGCCGCCAGAGAAATGATCTGCCGGCTATCTGCTGACGTTCTGCAGCACCCTCCCGGCGATGCGCTCACTGACTGGGAGTCGCGCAGTGGGGTGGCGATGACGCGCTGACGATCCGAATGCCTATCGCAAGACCCTCATGCCGCAAACGCTAATCGAAGGATGCAACATGATCACCGACCCCCGTAACGACGCACCCCGTCCTCCGCAGGTCAAGCAAAGCCAGGATATGCCCGGCAAGACTTCCGAGATGCATCCGAAGCCGGATCACGGCGAGGACAGCTACAAGGGCAGCGGCAGGCTCACAGGTCGCACCGCCATCATCACGGGTGGCGATTCGGGTATCGGTCGGGCCGTCGCCATCGCCTTCGCGCGCGAGGGAGCCGACCTGCTCATTTCCTACTACACGGAACACGATGATGCGAAGGAGACGGCCTCTTGGGTAGAGAAAGCCGGTCGGAAGGCACTGCTCGTCCCCGGCGATATCAAAGACGAAAGACATTGCCAAAGCCTGGTTCAACGCGCGCTTGAGACGTTCGGTCGGATCGACATCCTGGTCAATAACGCCGCACATCAGCGAAGCTTCAAAGATCTCGACGAGATCACGGCGGAAGAGTGGGATGTCACCTTCCGGACCAATATCTACAGCATGTTTTTTCTCTCCAAGGCCGTCATACCCCATATGAAGCCCGGCAGCTCGATCATCAATACGAGTTCGATCAATGCCAAGAATCCCAATGCCCATCTGCTGCCTTACGCCACGACCAAGGGCGCTATCGCCAATTTCACCGCCGGCCTCGCCGGCCTGGTGGCTACCAAGGGTATCCGGGTGAATGCAGTCGCGCCGGGTCCGATCTGGACGCCGCTCATCCCCTCGACCATGCCGGAGGAAGAGGTGGAGAACTTCGGCAAGAACACGCCACTTGGCCGCGCCGGACAGCCCGCCGAACTCGCCCCGGCTTACGTGATGCTTGCCTCCCTGGAAGCGAGCTATATCAGCGGCGCGCTCATTCCGGTCACCGGCGGTCGCCCCATGCTTTAAGCCCCGGACAGGAAGAGCCTCCGCGCGGCATGAACCTGTCAGGGGCTCTGGGTTGCGTCAGCAACGTAATCTACGCCGGTCAGCCACTGATCGGTTGCGAGACGTCTTCGTCTTTTCGATATTTCCAGGGAACATTCTGTTTCCTAGCTGTGTTGGCCTAGTCTACGCACAGCCTGAAGATGGGCCTGAAGACGGGATTGTCTGATGTATCGTACCAATCCACGCTCGACGGCCAGCATCGCCAAACATCCCCTCCATCCGATGCTGGTACCTTTCCCCATTGTCTGTTTTGTCGGCACCTTGCTGACGGATATTGCCTACTGGCGAACTGCCGAGATGATGTGGGCGAATTTCTCTGCCTGGCTGCTGACGGCGGGCCTCCTCGTGGGCGCCCTGGCCGGCCTTGCCGGGCTGATTGACTTTTTTGGCGATCGCCTCGTGCGCACCCACAGGTATGCCTGGATGCATATGATCGGCAATGCCCTTGCCTGGGTGTTGTCTTTGTTCAATGCCTTCGTTCATAGCCGCGACGCCTGGACGTCGGTCGTTCCCGCCGGCCTGATCCTTTCGGCTGCAGTTGTCGTCATCCTGCTGTTCACCGGCTGGATGGGCTGGTCACTGGTTTACCGCCACCGCATAGGAGTGACGGACGGAGAATTGACCGAATAGGAGTTGCCGCTTGATGCCTTCTCATCTTTCCGCAAAATTGCCGTTACGAATAGTCATGCTGACCCTCCTGGGGTCCCTCGCCCTGGCAGGATGCCGCGATGAAGGCGGCGATCCGCGTGCAGAGATCGGCCCGGACCCCAAGCTTCCCGCGCCACAGCAATACCTCTTCCCGCCCATGCATCTTGCCTCCGTGGTGGGATGGAAAGAGGGCGAGACTCCTACGGTCCCGCAGGGATTGCAGATCAAGGCCCTGGCGACAGGGCTGGCGCATCCGCGCTCGCTCTATGTGCTGCCCAATGGGGATATTCTCGTTATTCAGTCGAAGGCACCGCGCTCGGATCCGATCAACCGCCCCAAGGACCTGGTCATGGGATGGGTCGAATCGCTTGCGACATCGGGCGGCGGCAGCGGCGACGAGAAGCCGACCAATCTCATCACGCTCTTGCGCGACACCAATGGCGATGGCGTGCCGGACCTGCAGAGCGTATTCCTCGATCATTTGAACTCGCCGTTCGGCGTGGCGCTGGTCGGCAACGACCTCTATGTCGCCGATACGGATGCGATCATGCACTACACTTATACGCCGGGAGAGACCAAGATCACCTCGCCCGGCACAGTGCTCACCGAACTGCCCGGAGGTCCGATCGACCATCATTGGACCAAGAGCCTGGTGGCAAGTCCCGACGGGTCGCTGCTCTATGTCGGCGTCGGCTCCAACAGCAACATTACCGAGAATGGCATCGGCGCCGAGAAGGACCGCGCCGCGATCTGGGAGGTAGACCGGACAACGGGCCGTTCGCGCATCTTCGCCAGCGGATTGCGTAATCCCAACGGTCTCAGCTGGGAACCCCAATCCGGGGCGCTCTGGACGGTGGTGAACGAACGCGACGAACTCGGCCCCGACCTGGTGCCGGATTACATGACCTCCGTCAAGGACGGCGCTTTCTATGGCTGGCCCTATAGCTATTACGGCCAGCATATCGATCCCAGGGTCATGCCGCAGCGGCCGGACCTGGTGGCAAAGGCGATCGCGCCGGATTACGCCCTAAGCTCCCATGTCGCTCCGCTTGGCATGGCGTTCTATACGGGAACCAATCTCCCCGACAATTACCGCGGTGGCGCTTTCGTGGGCGAGCATGGCAGCTGGGACCGCCCGCGGCTCAACGGCTACAAGGTGGTCTTCGTCCCCTTCAGCAACGGCCGGCCGAACGGCATGGCGCAAGATGTGGTTACCGGCTTTCTGAATGGCGACGACGAGGCACGCGGCCGGCCGGTCGGATTAGCCATCGACAAATCCGGCGCCCTGTTGATCGCGGACGATGTCGGCAACACCGTCTGGCGCGTGACAGCGGCCGGCAAATAGACGCCCGAGGGCGGTCGTGAGTGCGGTCAGGGCCATTGCGATCGAACCGGAGCGCCCCCTGAAAACGCTTTTTCACTGGTCGGAGAGTTGCTCTTTCTCGGACTTCTGCCTGTTGGCCCAGAATCCGGCGATAAGCGAACCGGAAATGTTGTGCCAGACAGAAAACATGGCGCCGGGCAGCGCGGCCAAGGGCGAGAAATAGAGCTTGCCCAAGGTGGCGGCGAGGCCGGAATTTTGCATCCCGACCTCCAGCGCCAAGGTACGGCAGATCGATTCGTCGAAGCCCAGCAACCGGCCGCCCCAATAGCCGCCGAGCAGGCCCAGTCCATTATGCAAGACTACGCCCGCCAATACGATTGGGCCGACGCTGGCAATGCTGGCCTGGCTGCCCGCCACCACCGCACCGATAATCGCCATGACCGCAAGGATGGAAACGATGGGCAGCGCCGGCTCCACGGCGCGGATCACCGGGCGGGCGAAGCGGTTGAGCAGCAGGCCCAACATCACGGGTAACGCGACGATCCGCAAGATGCTCAGCAGCAGGCCCTGCACGTCCACCGGGATCGACGCATCCACATAGAGCCGGGTCAGAAGCGGCGTGGCGACAATGCCGACCAGAGTGGACATGGCGCTGATCGTCACCGACAGAGCTACGTCGCCGCCGGCCAGGTAGACCATGACGGTCGAGCTGGTGCCGCTGGCGACACTGCCGACCAGGATCATGCCGGCGGTCAGCTCAGGCGGCATCTGAAACAGTTTCGCCAGCAAGAATGCCGCGAGCGGCATGACGATATAGTGGATGACGATGCCGGCGACCACCGGGGCTGGCCGCACGATCACCCGCTGGAAATCGGCGAAGGTGAGCGTGACGCCCATGCCGAACATGACGAGCATCAGCAGATCCGTCACCCACGGCAACAAGGTGCGGAATGACGCTGGCTCAAGATAGGCGGCGACCGCCACGAGCATTGCCCAGAGCGGAAACAGGCGGGTGATGAAAGACACGATGGAGGTTCCTTTGATCCTGGACGGATCGGGGTGGGGTCCGGGTGATTTACGGCGGCATAGCGTATTTCACCGACCGCGGCAAGGACCCGCCGCTGGTCTGCCGGCCCGTCCATCCTCATATGCTCGCTGATTCCAGGGAGCGCAGCCGTCTGCCGTCATGCGAGGCGCAATCCGAATGACGGCCAAGCGAATTCGCGCCGGCTAGGAGACGGCGGATAGCCCCTCATGCGTGCCGACAAACATGGCTCCGTCGACCGTCACCCAGCCGCGATACATACCGGCCGTGTTGTAGGGAGCCGCGATGTTTCCGTTTGCGTCGACGGCGACCAGGCCGGCGCCGATAGCATGCGGTTTCAAGTCTTCTTCGATCAGATGATTTGCCGCCACATCAAGCGATTCACCGAGATAGGCGATGCGGCTGGCGATCTCGTGGCCAAGAACATGGCGGATGAACAGCTCGCCTTTGCCGGTGCCGGAAACGGCGCAGACGCCATCCCGGGCATAGGTGCCGGCGCCGATGATCGGGCTGTCCCCCACCCGCCCCTCCGGCTTGTTGGTATAGCCGCCGGTCGAGGTTGCGGCAGCCAAATGGCCTGCCTGATCCAAGGCGACGGCGCCGACGGTACCATGCTTTTCGGCTTCGCGTGCCTGTCGCGCCGTCCCCGCCGTTTCATGCGCCTTCATGGCTTTCAGTGCCTCGACGCGGCGCGGCGTCGTGAAGTAGGACGGCTCGACAACTTCCAGCCCCTGCGCCAGAGCGAAGCGGTCCGCCCCGGCGCCGGTCAGCATCACGAGCTCATCGGTCTCCATCACGGCGCGGGCGGCACTAATCGGATTGCGAATGCGCCGGGTCGCGGAAACTGCCCCCGCCCGCAAACCGGCGCCATCCATGATGGCCGCATCAAGCTCGTGCTCTCCCGCCGCATTGAGGACGGCGCCGTGGCCGGCATTAAAATGGGGCGAATCCTCCATGACCCGGACCGCTGCTTCGACAGCATCGAGGGCGGCGCCACCGCGCGTCAGAATCGCCCAGCCGCGACGCAAGGCGGCGGTCAGATCCTGCCGGGCGCCCGCCCAGTCGGATTCCGGCAATTCCTCCCGCCGCATCACCCCACAGCCGCCGTGAATGGCCAATGCGCATTTTCCCATGATTGCTTTCCTTTCGCTGCGCCGCTCAAGCGAGCAGCGCCACTTTCTCGCCGAGATTTTCCATGTATTGCTTGGGATCCAGGCCGCTACCGGTCGCCAGATGCAGGATCTCGTCCGGCGTCTTGCTGCGGCCATGGCGATGCACATGCTGATTGAGCCAGCGCGTCAGCGGCAGGTAGTCCCCGGCATCCAGCCCCCGCGCCACCTCCGGCTCCTTGCATGCCGCGGCAAAGAACTGCGCACTCATCACATTGCCGATTGTATAGGTCGGGAATGATCCGATCATGCCGGATGACCAATGCACATCCTGGAGGACGCCGCGCGTATCGTCAGGAACCGCCAGCCCGAGATAGCCTTTCATCTTTTCGCCCCAGATTGCCGGCAGATCCCTTGCGGCAATTTCGCCGGCAATCAGCGCGGCTTCGATCTCGACGCGGAGAATGACATGAAAATCGTAAGTGAGTTCGTCCGCTTCAACCCGAATGAGGCTGGGCCGCACCGCATTCACCGCGCGCCAGAAGGTTTCCATGTCGACATCGGCAAGGCTCTCGGGAAAGCTCCTCTGCAAGGCGCCGTAATGCAGCTCCCAGAAGCGATGAGACCGGCCGACCCGGTTCTCGAACAGGCGCGACTGCGATTCATGTGTGCCGAAACTGGCGCCGCCGACGGCATAGAGATTGATGATATCGGTGGCGAAGGCGGAACGCGTGAAAGCCGGATCGATGCCTTGCTCATAGATTCCGTGCCCCGCCTCATGCCAGATGGCAAACAGACCGCCCGGCAGCCAGCTGTCGCGGAACCGTCCGGTGATGCGCACGTCCTCGCGCGTGAAGGAAACCTCGAAGGGATGCACGGTCTCATCGAGGCGTCCACGCTGCAGGTCATAGCCGAAAAGCTGGGCGATATCGAGCGCGAAGCGCTTCTGCATCGCCACCGGAAAGACGCGTTCCAGGATATCGAGCCGCGGTTGGGGACGGCCAAGCGCGGTGTCGATCAAGGGCAGCAACCCCGCCTTCAAATGCCCGAATAGCTTCTGCAACGCGGCGAGACTCATGCCCGGCTCATACTGCCGGATCAGCGCATCGTAAGGATGCACCTCATATCCGATAGCGGCGGCGATCTGCCGCTGGATGGCGACGGTCCGCTCCAGCGCCGGGAGAAAGCGCGCGAAATCGTTATGGCGGCGTGCATCGGCCCACACCTGCTGCGCCGTCGTCTTCAACACGGCCGCCTCGGTCAACAACGCTTCCGGAATACGGCCGGTGATCCGGATGGCCGCCTCGGTATCGAGCAGGGCGCGACGACGCAGGGCCACCTCAGGCCGATCATCCAGCTGCCGATCATCCAGCGTGTCGAGCTCGGCGGCGATGGCGTCCCGCAGCGTATGCCCGGTCGCGATCTCGCGGGCAAGGCCTGTCAGGGTTGCGATTTGCGACCCGCGCATCTGTGCCGCCCCGGCCGGCATCTGTGTCCGGGCGTCCCAGGTCAGCAGGTTGATGGCGCACAGGACATCGTTCAGGCGACCCATCTCACGATCGAAGGCAGACGCAGGCGACGCCATTGGACACATCTCTTCCTCGCTTAGGGGATCGTTTGGCCGAGCGCTTCCATCGCCGTTCGCTCTTGGCCGAAATCGGCCAGGTGACAAGCGGCGAGATGGGCGGCATCGCGTTGGGTCAGGATCGGATGTTCCCGGGAACAGCGGTCGAAGGCAAAGCGGCAGCGGGGATGAAAGCGGCAGCCGGACGGCAATGACAAGGGACTCGGCAGCTCACCCTTGACGCTGGCCACGCGACTGCGGCGCGCGGGATCGAGATCGGGTGCTGCATCGAGCAATCCCCGGGTATAAGGATGCCGGGGCGATCCGAAGAGGTCCTCCGTCCGGGCGATCTCGACGATCTCGCCGAGATACATGACGGCTACCCGGTGCGAGAGATGACGCACCAGGCGCAGATCATGCGCAACGAAGAGAACCGTCAGCTTCAGCCTGTCCTGCAGATCGAGCAGGAGATTGATGACCTGCGCCTGGACCGAGACATCCAGAGCCGAAACCAGTTCGTCGGCGATCAGTACCTCGGGTTCCACCGATAGCGCCCGCGCGATGCCGATACGCTGGCGCTGGCCGCCGGAGAATTCATGCGGCAGCTTTTCCGCCGCATCCTGCGGCAATCGCACGAGATCGAGCAATTCGGCAATACGCGCAGCGATCGCTGCGCGCGGCCGCATGCGATGGACCGCCAGCGCTTCGCCCAGAATCTGCCGCACCGTCATACGCGGATTGAGCGAGCCATAGGGATCCTGGAAGATCATCTGGACCCGGCGGTTGAACAGGCGCCTGTCGGCACCACGCAGGGCGCCGATATCCTTGCCGTCGAAGACGATACGCCCCGAATTCGGTGGCACCAGACCGACCATCGTCCGTGCCAGGGTGGATTTCCCGCAGCCGGATTCGCCGACGATACCCAGTGTCTCACCCCGAAAGAGCTGCAAGGAGACGCCGTTGAGCGCATGCACCTGGCGCTGAGGTTCACCCATCAGCCGCTTGACGACCGACTGCTTGGCGGCGAACTGTACCACGAGGTCATCGACTTCCATCACCGGCTGGGATGCGAGAGCGGTGCCGCTCATCCTGCACCTCCGCCCGCCGCCGCGACCTCGGCTTGATGGAAACAGGCGGCGGAACGCCCCGTCATGGTCTCCAGCTCAGGTATCTCCGTTTCGCAGCGTGCGGTGCGAAAGGCGCAGCGCGGGTGAAAGGCGCAGCCGCGTGGCATCGCCGCGAGGGACGGTGGCGTGCCGTCGATCGACAGGAGCGGCCGGTGCTCGTCGCCGCTCTGCGGCACCGATCCCAGCAGACCGCGTGTGTACGGATGGTGCGGTTCGCGGAAGACTTCCGTGACACCGCCCGTCTCGACGATCTTGCCGGCATACATCACGGCGACGCGGTCGCAGGTCTGGGCCACGACGCCGAGATCATGGGTGACGAAGATGACGCTCATGCCCAGGCGGTCCCGCAGGTCCAGGATCAGCTTCAAGATCTGATCCTGGATGGTCACGTCCAGTGCCGTCGTCGGCTCGTCGGCCAGCAGCAGGCGCGGTTGCGGGGCAAGCGCAATGGCAATCATCGCACGCTGCCGCATGCCGCCGGAAAATTGATGCGGATAATCGTCCAGCCGACTGGCCGCCGCCGGAATGCCGACGAGATCGAGCAGCTCAACGGCACGGGCACGGCGCCCGCGCGCGTCGAGATCGGTATGGACGGCAAGCGACTCGTCGATCTGCCGATAAACCGACAGGACGGGATTGAGGGCGGTCATCGGTTCCTGGAAAATCATGGCGATTTCGCGCCCGCGCAGGGCACGCAGGCGCCGTTGCGACAGGCCGAGCAGCTGCTCATCCCCCCATTTCACGTCGCCGGAGATATTTGCCTCGGGCGGCGTCAGGCGCAGGATCGAGCGCAAGGTCATGCTCTTGCCCGATCCCGATTCACCGACCAGTCCCAGCACCTCTCCCGGGGAAACATCGAAGCTGACCCCGCTCACCGCCGCAACCCGTCCCGCCGGTGTCGGCAATGTCGTGGTCAGGTTGCGGACCCGCAAATGGTGGACCGGATGGTGCGTCTCCGTCAGCCGCTCTACGTGCTGCATCATCGCCTCGGCCGCAAGAGGTCGGCGAGACCGTCGCCGAACAGGCTGAAGCCCAAGCCGGCAAGCACGATGGAGATGCCGGGGAAAATCGTGATCCACCAGGCCGTCGACATATAGTTCTTGCCGCCGGAGATCAGCACGCCCCATTCCGCGGCGGGCGGCTGCACGCCAAGCCCGAGATAGCCAAGGCTGGAGCCGATCAGAATCGCCAGGGCCATATCGGTCATCCAATAGACGATGCCGCCAACGATGACGTTGGGCAGCAGATGGCGCAGGATAATGCGGGCATCGCTATAGCCCATGACCCTGCCAGCCGCCGCATAATCGAGCCTGCACTGCACCTTCATCTCTCCGGCGATCAGCCGGGCATAGAACACCCAGTAGATGATGCCGAAGGCGATATACATGTTGCCGAGACCCGGGCCCAGGATGGCGACGATGGCGATCACCAGGACCAGCAGGGGAAAAGTGATGAGGGCGTCGACGATCCGCCCGAAGATCGTCTCCGCCCAGCCGCCGTAATAGCCAACCAAGGCACCGACGAACGTGCCGAAGGTGAACGGGAACAGTGTCGCGAAAACGGCGATCTCCATATCGATCCGATAAGCATAGATCACCCGCGACAGCATATCCCGGCCGAAATTGTCGGTTCCGAAAGGATGCGCCCAGGACGGCGGCTTCAGGATCGATTTGTAGTCGAAGGCGTTTGGCTGATAGGGGGCAAAAAGCTCCGGCGCGACAGCCAGCAGCAGCCCGCCCAGGAGGATCAGGGCGCCGACCCCCAGCGGCACCGGCACCGGCAGGCGGAGGCTTCGCCGCATCGCAACACCGTCTTCGGTAATCGCCGTCATCGCGCAATCCGGGGATCGAGGGCGGCCTGGATGAGATCGGTCGCCAGGAAGATCACCGAAACCAGCAGGGCAAGTACCAGTGTCAGGCCCTGCACCATGGGATAGTCGCGGGCATAGATGCTGTCGATCATCAGCCGGCCGATCCCCGGGATGGCGAAGACCGTCTCGGTGATGACGGCGCTGCCGATCACCGTGCCGATATGGAGGCCGAGCAGGGTCACGGTGGAGATGAAGGCATTGCGCAGGACGTGACGCAGGAGGATGACGTGATTGGCCAGCCCCTTCGAACGCGCGAAATCGAGATAGTCCGCATCCAGCACGGCAATGATTGCCGACCGCAAGTTGCGCATCAGGATCGCCGCCAGGGTCACGGCGATCGCCAGGGCCGGCAGGAAGAGATGATAGAGATGCGACAGGAAATCGTCACCATAGCCGCCGACCGGGAACCAGTGCAGCCCGGCGCCAAGCACCGTCAACAGGACGAGACCGGTATAGAAGACCGGCATCGACAGGCCGACCTGGAAGAAGCCGCGGATCGCCACATCTTCAACCCGGTTCCGCTTCATGGCGGCAACGAAGGCCAGCGGCACGGCCAGCAGGAGGGCAAAGACGGCTGCCATCGCGGTCAAGATCAAGGTCGCCGGCAAGCGGTCGACAATCACCTCGGAGACCGGCAGCTTGATCGAAAAAGATGTACCGAGATCGCCGCTGGCGACACGCCCGACGAACAGGAAAAACTGCACCGGCAACGAGCGGTCAAGCCCCAGCTCGGCATTGATCCGCGCCGCATCCTTGTCGGTCGCCCGGTCGCCGATCATGGCGCTGGCCGGATCGCCCGGCAGCGAGCGGACGATGACGAAGGTGACAACCAGGATTACCACGAGAGTGGGAACCATGAGCGCCACTCTGCGCAAGATGTAACCGAGACCGGCCACGGGTTCCTCGAGCTGATTCCGTTGAAATGCGGGCCCGCCCATCCGGGCGGGCCGCGCTTGTCCAAGGCAAGGGGAAGTGTGCCTTACTTCTCGATATAGGTAGAGCTGAAAATGTTGTTTCCCAGCGGAATCTGGACGAAGCCCTTCACCGTCTTCTTCATGGCTACCGGATAGGGCGTCTCGTAGAGCGGAACGATCGGACCGGTCGCATTATAGATCGCCTGGATTTTGGCATAGTCGTCGCCGCGCTTTTTCGCATCCAGCTCCTGCTGCGACTGTTCGAACAGCTGATCGACCTCGTCATTCTTCCATGATGTGTGGAGCGCGCCGATATTCTTCGAGTACACGAAATATGAGGCGATCTCGTTGGGATCGGCGATGTCGTCCGTCCAGGCGCCGAGCCGCATGGAGAAATCGCCGGCGCGGTATTTCGTCGTACGCGTCGCGTTATCGACCTGCTGGATATCGAGCGTCACACCGATTTGCGCCCACATCTGCTGCAGGGTCGTCGAGATATTTATCTCATCCTCATTGCCCGAGAGGGCAAAGATGCTGGTCTTGAAGCCGTTGGGGTAACCGGCATCCTTCAGCAGCTGCTTCGCTTTCTCGACATCGACCGGATAAAGCGGTGCCGATCCGCTATGGAACGGCGTGGCGGTCGACATGAAGGACGTCATCGGTGTGCCGACGCCATGCGTGACAATCTGGATGATGCCGTCCTTGTCGACGGCATAGTTCAAGGCCTGGCGCACTTTTTCATTGGAAAGCGGATTATCCGAACCGTCGCCGAGCTTCGGCCGCACATTCAAGGTCGCATATTCCACCCGCGTCGAGGGGAAGAGCACCATGTTGATATTGGCGTCCGTCTTCAACTCCTCCACACGGGAATAAGGAATGAATTCGGCGCCGTCGAGTTCACCCGACTTCAATTTCAGCAGGCGCGTGGCATCGTCCGGGATGACTTCGAAGGTAATGCCGTCGAGATAGGGCAACGGCTTCCCATCCTCGCCCTGGCGCCAGTAATAGGGGTTGCGCACCAGCTTCATTTCCGAGTTGCGCTGCCAGGACTGCAGGATGAAGGCCCCTGAACCAACCGGATGCTCGGCGAAAGCCTTGGCCTTGTCCGCATCGGTTGCGCCGGGCGCTGCTTCGAACAATTTCTTCGGCATGATCGAGGTATTGAAGACAGTCAAGGCCGTCAGGATCGCCGGATCGGTATGCTTCAGCTTGATGACGACGGTCTTCGGATCCTGGACGACGACATCGTCGATCGATTCCACCATGAACTGCCAGATGCCGTTATTCGGCGTCGCGGCCCGCTTCAATGACCATTGAACGTCTTCGGCCGTGATCGGAGAGCCATCGGAGAACTTGATGTTGTCGCGCAGGGTCAGCGTGACGCTCTTCCCGTCATCCGCGACTTTCCACGCCGTCGCCAGCCCGGGCTGGACGCCCTTGCCGTCATCGGTGGGCAGCAACAACGTGTCGTAGATGTTCGACAGGATCCAGATATCGACATTGGCGTCGTTGAGCACCGGCTCAAGGAACAGACTGTCCGCATAACGCCCATAGACCAGTGTACCGCCGCGGGTGACCGCCTGGGCCTCCGTGGTCACGGCCCCGACGATGCCGGCCGCCACCAGCAAAGCAGCCGTTATGCTGCGAAAGGACGCTTTCATCTCCCTACCTCCGACCTGTTTTATGATTTGTCTGTTGATTATTATTAGTGTTCTAGTTGAGTAGAACGGTAATCTTGTGCAACGCAGTATGTCAATGCGCGCTTTTCTCGCGGACCAACGAAGATTGATCGTTGCCGCCGGTCCGTGCTAACGTCACCGTGCTAATTAACTAGTACAATATCGCGAACCCACGAAGGGCGATGGGATGGAATTCCGCCTGGACCGAGATCTACCGGTGCCGCTCGGCACGCAACTGCGGGGTCTGATCGAATACGGTATCGGCTTCGGCGAGCTGGCGCCAGGGGAGCGTCTGCCTTCCGTGCGCGAAATGGCCGAGCAGCTTGGCGTCGCCCCGATGACGGTCGCCCAGGTCTACCGCGAGCTCAAGGAACAGGGGCTGCTGCAGTCGCGGCTCGGGGCGGGTACTTTCGTCGCCGATGCCGGCAAGCCGTTGCCGCGGGCCGGGGCGGATATGACGGCCCTGCACCGGGGCATCGACCGCTTGATCGAGGACGGCCTCGCCATGGGCCTGCGCGCCAGCGACCTTGTCGGCCTGATCGGCGCCCGCATGGCGGAGCGTCTCTCGAGCGGCAAGCGCAAGCATATCGCGCTGGTCGGCAATTTCGAGGCCGCCACCTCGGCCTATGCCCATGCCGTCGCCGAGATCCTCGGCCCCGGAATCACCATCGAGGCTCTGACGATCGATGCCGTCAGCCAGAACCCGACGGCACATCAGCGGGCAGCAGCAGCCGACCTTGTCCTGACCTTCGCCCATCGCCGCCATGAAGTCGTGAAACTGTTGCCGGGCGCGGTCGTCGCGGCGATCAGCTTCATTCCGTCCGAAGCGACCCGGCGCTCGCTGGCGGCGCTAGATCCCCTCGCCAAGGTCGCGGTGGTGTCGATTTTTCCGGAATTCACGCCGCTGATGAAAGCCGCGGTGCAGCGCTTCGCGCCCCATGTTCCGGCGATCTCCGTGACGCTGCTCGATGCACCGGATCTCGATTCCCTGCTGCGCCGCTGCGATGTCCTGGTCTACGCGACCGGCGCGGAAGCCCTGGTTGACCGGCTTCCTGCGGGAACGCCGGCCTTCGAATACCGCCACACCCCTGATCCCGCCGATGTCCATCGCGTGGTGGGACCACTTCTCGCGCCGTCCGATGCGACGGCCGCCAGCCTGGACGAGGCATCATGAAAATCAGCGATATGCATTGGCAACAGGTCGAAACCTATCTCAAGAAAGACGACCGCGCTGTGCTGCCGATCGGCAGTACCGAGCAGCACGCCTTTCTCAGCCTCTCGGTGGATTCGATCCTCTCGGAAAAGGTCTCCGCCGATGCGGCGGAACCGCTGGGTGTGCCGGTCTTCCCCGCCTTGCCCTATGGTATCACACCTTATTTCACCGCCTATCCGGGTACCATCAGCCTGAAGGTGGAGACCCATGCCCGCATCATGCACGACATCCTCGATTGCCTGAAACGCCAGGGTTTCCGCCGCATCCTCATCGTCAACGGCCATGGCGGCAACCAGCCGGCCCAGAGTGCGGCCGGTGAATGGCAGTCGGTCAATGAAGAGGTCACGATCAAATTCCACAACTGGTGGAATGCGCCGAAGACCTGGGCGAAGGTGAAGGAGATCGATCCCGTCGCCTCTCATGCTTCCTGGATGGAGAACTTTCCCTGGACGCGGGTCGCCGGCGTCGAACAACCCACGCAGCAGAAGCCGATGATCGACTTCACAAAGCTGCGTCTCTATGGCCCGACCGCCCTGCGCGATTTTCTGGGCGACGGCAATTTCGGCGGCTATTACGAGCGCAGCGACGCGGAGATGACGGCGCTCTGGGATGTCGCTGTCTCGGAGACGCGCGAACTCCTGGAAACCAACTGGTCATGAGCGGCGGCATGTCAGGCGGCACGACTCTCGTCTGGGGCGCCGGCGCCATCGGCGGCACGATCGGTGCCGCCTTCATTCGCGATGGTGAGGACATCCTCTTCGTCGATCAGGATGCGGCGCATGTCGCGGCGATCAATGCGCATGGCCTGACGATCACCGGGCCCATCGCCCCGCATGCCGTCAAGGCGCGCGCATTCCTCCCCGGCGAGGTGAACGGCACCTATCAACGCGTCTTCCTGGCCGTGAAGGCACACCATACGGAAGCGGCCCTTGCCATGCTGCAGCCGCATCTCGCACCCGACGGCTTCGTGGTCTCGTTCCAGAACGGTCTCAACGAACGGGTCATCGCCGCCGCCATCGGCGCGGAACGAACCGTCGGCGCCTTCGTCAATTTCGGCGCCGACTATCTCGAGCCCGGCGTGGTGCTCTATGGCGGCCGCGCGGCCGTCGTCGTCGGCGAGCTCGACGGGCGCCGCAGCGAACGTATCGAGACGCTGCATCGCCAGTTGCTGCGTTTCGACGACAGGGCGATCCTCACGGCGAATATCTGGGGCTATCTGTGGTCGAAGCTGATCTATGGCGCGCTGCTTTTCGCCACCGCCGTTACGAATGACAGCATCGCCGATGTCCTGGCGCTCGCCCGCTATCGGCCGGTGCTGACCGACCTTGCCCATGAAGTCGTTCGCGTTGCGGCGGCCGAGGGTATCCGCCTCGAATCCTTCGACGGCTTCGATCCCGGCGCCTTCTCGCTGGAGGCATCGCCTGCCGAGACCGAGCGCTCTTTCGACGAGATGGTCGCCCATAACCGAAAATCGGCGAAATCGCATTCCGGCATCTGGCGCGACCTTGCCGTGCGCAAGCGCAAGACCGAGGTCGACGCGCAGCTGGGCCCGATCGTCGAGATCGGCGGGCGGCACGGCATACCCACCCCGATCACCGCAAAACTGATCGAGCTCATCCATCGCACCGAAGCCGGCGAGCGTCGTCTTGAACTGGCGGGATTAGATGAACTGGCGCGCGCCGCCAACGTCGCGGCGGGCGCGGTATGAGCGCACGGTTTGCCGGCAAACAGGTCCTGGTAACCGGAGCGGCCCATGGATTCGGCCGGGCGATCGCGCTTGCCTTCGCCAGCCAAGGCGCGGGGGTCACGGCCTGCGACATCATCCATGACGAGGTGGCGGAAACCGCGCGCCTTGCCGGCGGTGCCTGCCGCCCCCGGGTTCTCGATGTGACCGATTCCGCCGCCGTCAAAAGCCTCGCCGCCGAACTCGACGATAGCGTCGATATCCTGGTGAACAATGCCGGCGGCGTGCGCGGGCAGAGCGGCCGGCCGATCGAGCAGATCACGCCGCAGGACTGGCATGACGTGGTCGATGTCAACCTGACGGCTGTCTTCCTGATGGCGCAGGCGGTGGCGCCGGGCATGAAGGCGCGGCGCTGGGGCCGCATCGTCAACATTTCCAGTGGCGCCGGCCTCGGCATCAGCCTCACCGGCATCCAGGCCTATGCCAGCGCCAAGGCAGGCCAGATCGGCCTCACCCGGCAGCTGGCGCATGAACTCGGCCCCTGGAACGTCACTGTCAATAATGTGGCGCCGGGCTTCATCCGCTCAAACCCCGCGACCGAGCGTCAGTGGGAAGCGATGGGTGCCGCGGGCCAGGAAAAGCTGATCCAGAATGTCGCCCTCAAACGGCTCGGCCGGCCCGAAGACATCGCCAATGCCGTCCTCTTCTTTGCTTCCGAAGAAGCAAACTGGATCTCCGGCCAGGTCCTCAGCGTCGACGGCGGCAAGTGAATACGGATCGGCGCTGAAGCGCGGCTAGAGAACTGCTCACCTGACGCTGATACCCACCAGATGTCGTCCTCACGCATCCGCCCGGGCAGCCGGGCGCACCAGATCGATCATATCGCGAACGGTGATGCGGTCGCCAACGCCCAGCGCCTGGACCGCCGCGCCGTACATCACGGTATCCTTCGGGCAGGCGACGACGAAAGTGTCGACATCGCCCAAAGCGAGAGCTTCCTTGATGCGGCTTTCACTCGGGCGCTCGACGGATTTGCTGTCATCCATGAAGATGCGTCCGCCGCCGGCACCGCAGCAGAAACTGTTTTCCCGGCAGCGGGGCATTTCATGCAGCCTATGGCCGGCGCGCTGGATGATCTGCCGCGGTGCATCGAAGCCGTTGTTGTAGCGACCGAGATAACAGGGGTCATGATAGGTCACGACACGACCGGTTTCCGCGACCAGGGATAACGTGCCGGCTTCGATCAGTTCGGCGAGCAGCTGCGTATAATGCACAACCTCGTAATTCTTGCCGAACAGGCGGTATTCCTGGCGCAGCGCATTCAGGCTGTGCGGGTCCGTCGTCATGATGCGCTTGAAGGAGCACGCATCCAGCGTCTCGATATTCTGCCGTGCCAAGGTCTCGAACATGACCTCTTCGCCGACCCGACGAACGTCATTGCCGCTGTTCTGTTCCGCCTCGTAGAGAATACCGAAATTGACGCCGCATTCGTGCAGGGTTTGCGCCACCTTGACCGTGATCGCCTGCACGCGCGGATCGAACGAGGCGAAATCGCCGACGAACCAGAGGACGTCGACTTCTTCCTTGCGCGCATCCTTGATCTTGAAAGCGAGATCCTTGGTCCATTTGGCCCGCTGCCGCGCCGGCTTTCCCAGCGAATTGCCATTGCGCTGCAGGCTGGTCAGTGCATCCTGCAACATCGGCTCGACCGCGCCTTCCTCAACTAGGCTGCGCCGCATCTCGATGATCTTGGTCATCGGCTCGATCCGCACCGGACAGACCTCGATACAGGCGCGGCAGGAGGTGCAGGCCCACAACGTCTCCTTGCTGATCACGCCGCCGATCAGCGGCACATCCCGCTCCTCCCCGCGTTCCCGGGCGATCATGTGATCGCGCAGGTTCATGATCACCTTCTTGGGGCTGAGCGGCAGACCGGCGGCATGCGCCGGGCAGGCCTCCTGGCACCGGCCGCATTCCGTGCAGGAGACCAGATCGAGTTTGTGTTTCCAGCTGAACTGATCGATATCGGCAACGCCGGCACTTTTGTCCTGGGGGGTCAGCGCCGACACGGCTCCCTTGGGCAGCAGGCTGCGAAGATAGATATTCGGGATCGCCAGGAACATATGGCGATGTTTCGAGCCGGGGATATAGATCAGGAAGCCGAGAACGACACAGATATGCGCCCAATAGAAGGCCGCCGCCCCGCGGGCGGCGGTGGCCGGATCCAGCGAAAAGAGGCCCAGCAATGTCGCCAGGCCCGTGCTGACCGGCCGCCAGGCTGAGGCATGCCCAACCTCGGCGAGACGAAAGGCATTTTCCAGCAGCATGGTACAGACGACGCCGGAAACCATCACATAGATGAACCAGGCATCGGCCGCGTTCGAGCCGGCAAACCGGGCCGGCTTCAGAAAGGCGCGCTGATAGGCGGCCATCAGCAGCGCGGCGATGACGACAAGGGCAAAGACATCCTGTGCCAAGGCAATCCAGCTATTGCCGCCGATCGGTTCCAGAGAAAAGCCGGGAATAAGACCGGAGCCGAAGCTCTGGATGATGGCGCTGAAAAGTACGACGAAGCCGCAGAACATCATCGCGTGCAGCGTACCGGAATAGCGCTTGCGGAAGAGCCGCCGATGGAGCCCGACATCGGTGGCGACGCCGGCCAGCCGCTCGCCGGCACCCTCAACAGGCTGGCTACGCGGCGCGCGAAGCACCGGTGCCAAAATCCGGTAGAAGCGCAGGCCCGATATCGTCACCGTGCCGAGGAGCAGCAGGATGAGCACGATCTGGGTAGTCGGCATGTCAGCGAGCCCTCTGGCTCAGCGCATCCTTGAAAGCCGGCAGGAAGTCGGCCACGTCAACATGGGCGCCGATATGCGCGTGATCGAAGATCGGCGCCTTGGCATCGGTATTGATCGCGACGATGCAACCGGATGTCCCCATGCCCTCGATATGCTCGGGGGCCCCTGAAACACCCAAAGCGACATAGAGCTGCGGCTTGACCTTGCGGCCCGACTTTCCGACCTGGCGTTCCTTGGGAAGCCAGCCGATATCGATGATCGGCCGGCTTCCGACCAGTTCGCCGCCCATCAGTCCGGCGACCTCCCGCGCTTCGACAATCGCGTCTTCGTCGCCGATTCCGCGGCCGACGCAGAGCAGGCGATCCGCCTTGGTGATGTCGACAGCGTTTGGATCCGGCTGAGTCGCCGAGGCAAAAGTTATCCGGTTTGCCGCCGAGCCTGAGGGAAGCTGAAGCTCGGTCACCTCCGCTTGCCGCGACTGGCCCGATGAGCCTTCGCTGAAGGTGCCGGCATTGACCAGGAGCACCGCCGGAAGCTCCGTCTCCGTTGTCGCAACCAGCTTGCCGCCATAGACCTGGTTATCGACGTTCAGCTTGCCGCCGACTGCGCGGATCGCCGTGCAGTAGCTGAGCAGCGGCAGATTCCGTTGGATCGCGATGACGGGACCGAGATCGAGACCCGAGGTTGTATAGCCGAGCAGGATCAGGTCCGGTTGGGCCGTCTCGACGGCCGCCGCCATGAGGACAGCGTGCAATTGCGGATTATAAACTGCTCTTTCGGCAGCGGGTCCGGTCAGGACCCGATCGGCATCGAGATCGAGAACGGAGGAAACATCGCCTCCGAAATATGCGAGCTCCACCCGCCCGTCGGCGCCGGCCAATTGCCTGGCACCCTGCGCCAGCTCTCGAGCAATCGTTGTCGGCCTGCTGTCGAGGCTATCGACATAGACGAGAATATTCATTTTCTTCACCCCAGAAGTCCGCGTGTAGCCAAGATCTCGACGAGCTTTTCAGCGACCTGCTCCGCTGAACCATCAAGCATCTCGGCGCTGGACGCCCGCTCGGGAACCTTCAGCTGCTGCACCGACTGGATGATCGCATCACCCGGCAATGTCGCCTCAGTCTTGTTGATCGTGGCCGAGCTGGCCTGCCGGAGCTTGCTGCCCGAGACATAACGCGGTGGCTTGGAGGCCGTCTGGATACCAAGAACGACAGGCGTGACGGCTTCAAACCGGGCCGCGTAGCCGCCGCTATATTCCTGGGCAACGGTCAGACGACCGGCCCCGGCAACGATTCCATTCACCGCATTCAACACGGGCCAGCCCAGCGAGCCGGCGAGGAACGGCGCCAATTGCCCAAACACATCTTCGGGCGTCTGCACGCCCGTGAGGACGATATCTACACCGAGCTGCTCGATGATGGGCTTGAGCAACACCGCCGCGGCACGCGACGGAACCACCGGGCCGAGATCGTGACCAACCAGAACAGCCTCATCGGCGCCACGGGCGACTGCCGTCTGCAACTGACGTTCGGCACCTTCCCCCGCCAAGGCAATGGCCGTCACCTTTGCGCTGGTCTGTTCCTTGATCAGAACAGCTTCCTCCAATGCATGATCATCGAATTCGTTGAGCTTGAGGCCGACCCATTCCCGATCAATCTCGCAGCCGCTTTCGGCAATCTCGAGTTCTTCGGCAAGATCCGGGACAATACGAAGTACTACCGCAATATGCATTGCGCCTCCCCTTTACGCGCGCCGATTGAACCGGTCGCCCACGCGTACGGCACAGACGATCCACCGCGGCGACTTCTGTAGATTCTTTGCTGCCTCATACAAAAACTCGGCGCCGAAGTTGTCAACTATAATGTCGACAATATTGTCAGAACGATTCCGATGTGCCATGTTTGGGGCAAGAAAAATAAGTCGCCGCGCCGAAAGGCCGGCATGTCGCGGGGAGAAACAGCATGACATCAAGTACCACCAGACCGCCCAAAACCGCCGATGTGCTGATCATCGGCGCCGGGGCTTCCGGATCGGTCGCGGCCAAGCATCTGTCGGAAAATGGCTTCAGCGTCGTCTGCCTGGAGCAGGGCGGGCGCGTCGACAATGCGGAATTCTGGGGCGACAAGCCGGAATGGGAACTGATGTCGCAGAAGCGCTGGCACCCCAATCCCAATGTCCGCGACCTGGAGCAGGATTACCCGATCGACACGTCGGACTCTGACGTCAACCCGTTGATGTACAGTGCCGTCGGCGGCAGCACGATTTTGTATGCCGCGCATTGGCAGCGTTTCATGCCGTCGGATTTTCGCGTGAAGACCCTCGATGGCGTCGCCGACGACTGGCCCTTCACCTACGAAGAACTCGAGCCGTTCTATGACCAGATGGACATGGAGATGGGTGTTTCCGCCCTGAACGGCGATCCCGCTTATCCGGCCGGAAAAGCAGCGCCGCTGCCGCCCTTGCCGATCGGCAAGATCGGCATGAAGGCAGCCGAGGGCATGAACAAACTGGGCTGGCATTGGTGGCCCGCACCCAATGCGATCCCCTCCAAGCCTTATGGTGGCCGCAATCAATGTGTGCGCCGCGGCACTTGCCTCACCGGCTGCCCGGAGCGCGCCAAGGCATCCTTCGATCACACCCATTGGCCACAGGCTCTGAAGAGCGGAGTCGTCCTGATCACTGGCGCCCGCGTGCGTGAAATCACCGTCGACAAGGACGGCCTCGCCAATGGCGCCACCTATATCGACCGGACCGGTCGCGAGCGTCACCAGCAGGCCGGCATCGTCATTGTCTGCGCCAATGGCGTCGGCACGCCCCGCCTGTTGCTGTTGTCGACCTCGGGACGTTTTGCCAATGGCCTTGCCAATTCATCGGGTCTCGTCGGCAAGAACCTGATGATGCATCCCTATGCCGCCGTCACCGGCTATTTCGACGAGCCGCTGGAAAGCTGGCTTGGCCCGGCCGGTCAGACCATCCAGTCGATGCAGTTCTATGAAACCGACAAGTCACGTGGTTTCGTGCGCGGCGCCAAATGGCAGGTGATGCCCTCCGGCGGGCCGCTCGGCATGCGTGCGGCCTATGGCGGCAAGCCACTGGAAGAAGCCTGGGGTGCCAATCTCCACCGTAATACCCGGAAGGTTTTCGGGCGGGCCTTCGAATGGGGCATCATCGCCGAGGATCTGCCGGACGAGACCAATGCCGTTGTCCTGCATTCCTCGCTCAAGGACAGCGACGGCATAGCCGCGCCGAAGATCGTCTACAAGAATTCGGACAACACGAAGAAGCTGATCGACTTCCATCTCGAGCGCGCCAAGGAAGCCACCCTGGCGGCGGGTGCGGTCGATATTTCCCTGACGCCGCTGATGCGTGATTGCGGCTGGCATCTGATGGGAACCTGCCGCATGGGCACCGATCCGCAGCGATCGGTCGTCGATCAATATGGGCGAAGCCACGACGTGCCGAATCTCTTCATCTATGACGGCAGCGTCTTCGTCACCTCATCCGGCTTCAACCCGACCGGGACGATCGCCGCCGTGGCTCTCCGCTCGGTCAAGCACCTGATCGCCAACCGCCGTAACCAGAAGGTGGCAGCATGACGACGACCCTCGACGCCAGGCTTCGGGAAACCTTCGCCGCCATCGCCGACGTGCTGATCCCGAACGCCGAAGGCATGCCGGCCGCCAGCGAAGTCAAGGTGCATGAGACGATGCTGGACCATATCGTCGCCTTGCGCCCCGACCTTCGCGAGGACCTTCTGCGTGGCCTCACCAAGGCCGCCGGCCGCAACGCGACCGAAGCCGCCAATGACCTGAACAAGACCGACGCCGCGGCCCTGAGCGCCATCGGCCTGGTGGCTTCGGCCGGATACTACATGACACCACGGATACGCGAATTGATCGGCTATCCAGGCCAGGAGAGCCGTCCCGATTCCGACCCTGATGCCGTGCCTGAATATGTCAAGAACGGGATGCTGCAGCAGGTGATCGATCGCGGCCCGATTTTTAAACCAACACCCAAATAAGCACACCAAGTAAGAACGTCTCATTTTCCGGGGAGGGAACCATGGCGGCCACGCAGATGGCCGGCACGATGCGTGCTGGCCGCGACGAAGTAGCTGACGTTTTGATTATCGGTGCAGGCCCTTCAGGGTCGGTGACGGCGAAGCATCTGTCCCAGGCCGGCTTCAAGGTTGTGTGCCTGGAACAGGGGCATATGCCGGACGCCAATCGCTATCCGGGCCGCCGGCCGGAATGGGAGCTGGTCACGCAAAAGCAGTGGCATCCCAACCCCAACTATCGGGACATGCCGCGGGACTATCCCATCAACACCAAGGAATCGGATGTCAACCCGCTGATGTTCTGCGGCGTCGGCGGCAGCGCGACACTCTATGCCGGCCACTGGACGCCGTTTCTGCCATCGGATTTCAAGGTCCGGTCGCTTGACGGCGTGGCTGATGACTGGCCCTTCTCATATGAAGATGTCCAGCCATTCCTCGAAGAGATCGAGCGGGAGGTTGGGGTTTCCGGCCTGGCCGGCAATCCCGCCTATCCGACCAAGATGGCCTATCCGACACCGCCGCTGCCCATTGGCAAGGTCGGCCGCAAGGCCGCGGAATGCATGGATAAGATGGGCTGGCACTGGTGGCCCGGCACCAACGCCATCCCGTCGGTCGCCTATAACGGGCTCAATGCCTGCGTGCGTCGCGGCACGTGCATGAGCGGCTGTCCGGAAGGCGCCAAATCGACCACCGATCTGACCCACTGGCCCCACGCCCTCAAAGCCGGCGCGCGCCTCGTCACCGGGGCGCGGGTGCGAGAGATCACCGTTGACGAGCGCGGCCTTGCCACCGGCGCCATCTATATCGATGAGAATGGCCGTGAGCGCCGGCAGAAGGCCAGCACCGTCATTCTTTGCGCCAATGGCATCGGCACGCCGCGGCTGCTGCTTCTCTCGAAATCGGCCAGATTTCCCGACGGCCTGGCGAATTCGACCGGCCTGGTCGGCAAGCGCCTGATGATGCATCCCTTCTCCGCCATCCAGGCCACGTTCGACGAGGATCTGGAGTCCTGGCGCGGCCCCTTCGGCCAGAACATCTCCTCCTTCGAATTTTACGAAACGGACGAGCGGCGCGGCTTCGTGCGGGGCGCCAAATGGGGCGCGATGCCGGGCGGCGGTCCTTTGGGCGCGACCAGCTTCGTCGGCTCCAAGGTCTTCACCGATCCCAATGCGCGGGTCGAGGATATGTGGGGCACCAATCTCCATGATCTGGTGGCGCGGCGCTTCGGTCATACCCTGGTCTGGGGCATCATCGGCGAGGATCTGCCGGAGGAATCCAACCAGGTTCTGCTCGACCCGGATATGACCGATACCGATGGGATTCCGGCACCGCGACTGGTCTACAAGGTCAGCGAAAATTCAAACCGGATGCTGAAGTTCCACGAAGAAAAGTGCGTCGAAGCCTGCAAGACGGGCGGTGCGATCGAGGTGTCCGTTGTCCACCAGATGCGCGATACCGGCTGGCATCTGCTGGGTACGACGATGATGGGTACCGACCCAAAGAGGTCCGTCGTCAATGAATGGGGCCAATCGCATGATGTCCCCAATCTCTTCGTATTTGATGGCAGCACCTTCCCGACCTCGGCGGGCCTTAACCCGACGGCAACGATCATGACCGTCGCCTTGCGCCAGTCGCGTCATCTCATTGCGCAACGTCGCAACCAGGAGGCCGCATAATGTCGACGCCAAAGCAGCTCACGCCCGAGTTACGCCAGCTCTTCGGCGAAATCGCCGATCTTCTGATTCCCGCCTATAAGAACATGCCGTCGGCCACCTCTGTCGGCGCGCATCAGAAGCTTCTTGACGATGTGCTCGACTTTCGCCCTGACATCGGCGAGGCCTTTTACCGCGGCCTCGGCGCAATCAAATCCGGGCTGATTTCGGAAGATCTCAATGCCCTTTACCGGGCAGATGCGGAGGCCTTCGGCGCGATCAGCCTGGCCGCCTCCGGCGCTTACTATATGGCGCCGGAAGTGCGGACGGCCTTGGGCTATCCCGGGCAGGAATCCCTGACCTATGATCCGCACGCAACGCCGGATTATCTGGTCGATCATCTGCTGGAACGGGTAGCCCGTCGCGGGCCGATCTACCGGCCGACGCCGGCAGGTTAAGCCCCTTCCGGCACCCGGCCATCACTGCCGCGAAGCGACGAGCAACCGCCTATCCATCCAGATCGGAACGCAGCTTGAACATCCCTTTCTGCGCCCCAGCTGACTTCGCCCCGAAACCCCCGCGGACAAGATTGCCCGCGGGGACAATCGATACGCATTTTCATGTCTTCGGGCCGGATGCGAAATATCCCTATGCGCCCGATAGGACCTATACGCCGCCAGAGGCGAGCCTCGCCGCCTATGAGCATCTGGCCGACATGATCGGCATATCGCGCGCGGTCATCGTCCAGCCAAGTGTCTACGGAACGGATAACAGCCGCATCCTGGCCGCGATGCAGGAGAGCCGCATCCCGATGCGGGCCGTCGCGGTGATCGATCCCTCAACGCCGGACTCCGAACTTGAAGCCTTGCGGGCGCAAGGCGTCTGCGGGGCGCGGATCAATCTCGTCTTTAACCGGGCGGAAAGCTTCAAAATTGCGGGCAAGCTTGCCGATATGGTACGGGACCTCGGCTGGCATCTCCAGTTTCTGGCCGATGTCTCCCAGATCCCGGATCTGGCGCGATCGGTCGCCGCATTGCGCCTGCCTGTCGTCTTCGATCATCTCGGCCATGTTCCGGCAGGTCATGGCGTCGGCGACCCAGGCTTCCAGGATCTCCTGGCACTGCTGCGGGACGGCATCACCTGGGTCAAGCTGTCCGGCGCGTACCGGGCCACCGCGCGAACCCATCCGCCCTATGACGACATCGCGCCCTTCGCCCAGGCGCTGATTGCCGCCAATCCGACGCGCGTGCTCTGGGGCAGCGACTGGCCGCATCCCTCGATACCCGTGCCGATGCCGAATGACGGCGATCTTGTCGATATGACGATGGGCTGGGTCGCGGATTCAGCCTTGCGGCACAGGCTTTTCATCGCCAATGCCGAAAAGCTCTACGGCTTTGAACCGGTCGCGGAAAGAAGCGGTTACTGAGAGGGATTCGATGAACTTCTATATCATCGTCGCACTGATGGCCGGCGCCGTCTTGCCGATACAGGCACTGGTGAACGGCCGCCTCTCATCGGGCCTCGGCAGTGCCCTGCTGGCGGCCAATATCTCTTTCATCGTCGCCTCGATCTGCCTGGTGCTGGTACAACTCGGCCTCGCCCAGGCCCTGCCGCCCAGCGCGCGGATCGGCGCGATACCGCTCTGGGCGTGGTTTGGCGGCCTGCTCGGCGTCGTCTATGTCGTTGGCGCCATCACCAGCGTCGGCGCCATCGGCACGACGGCCGCGATCTGCCTGATCATCGCCGGCCAGATCGCCGCGGCCCTGCTTGCCGATCAGTTCGGCCTCATCGGCGCCGCGAGCCATCCTCTCACCGTGACCCGCCTCATTGGCGCCTTCATGGTCGGTGCCGGCGCGATCGTCGTTCTACGCGGATAAGGATCAGTGCAATAGATAACGGGGCGACGTGAGCGCCGCCCCGCTGAGTTATCGAACTTGATTCAGCCGGCGATCGCTTCCGCGGCTGCCGTCGCAATCGCCTCGTCGTCGGGCGGCATGCCGCCGGCAACACCAACAGCGCCGATCACATTGCCCTGGTGAACGATGGGGACCCCACCGGCGAAAACCACCCAGGCTTGCCGGTGCGAGTGCTCCATGCCGTAGAGCGGGCCACCCGGCTGCACCAGTGGCATCACGTCACCCGTCTTCATGTTCAGCGAGCGCGCCGTGTAGGCCTTGGCCTGCGATATCTCGATGCTCGCGAGCAGCGCATTCTCCATGCGGACAAAGCCCAGCAAATTTCGGCCGCCATCCACGATGGAGATGCTGGAGGGCGAATTCAGGTCCTTCGCCTTCTTCAAGCCGGCCTGAAGCCCGGCCTGGATCTTTTCTGCTGTAATCGTCACGGTATCCTCCTCTGTCTTTAAGCCGCTGTTCTCGTTCCACGTCCGCCCATGGAGATGGCGAGCAATTGGTCGTAATTGCAGTCCTGTTTCGGCGCATCATGCACGACCGCCCCGTTGCGAATCACGATGATCCGTTCCGCCAGAGACAGGATTTCCTTGGTCGATGACGAGATGACGATGACGGCGGCACCGCCTTCAGCCAACCGCAGGATGATGTCGTATATTTCCTTGATCGCCCCGACATCGACGCCTGATGTCGGTTCGACGAAGACATAGACGCGCGCATCCGCCTTCAGCCATTTGCCGATCACGGCCTTTTGCTGATTCCCGCCGGAAAAGAATTTCGCCGCCTTGTTCGGTTGCCGCGGATTGACGTTCAACTGATCCATCACGGCATTGGCATAGGCGGCTTTTCGCTTGGTATTGACGATGGCAAAGCGGGACAGGGCGCTGAGCACGGGAAGCGCCACATTCTCCGCCATGGTCAGATTGGGAAAGAGCGCCTGCTTCCGCCGGTCCTCCGGAATGACCGCAATGCTCGCAGCGCGTGCATCTGGCGGCGCCGAAATCGACACCTTCTTCCCATCGATGCGAATCGCTCCGTCGCTGCGCAATATGCCGCCGAGTGCCAGCTCGATCTGCTCCATGCCGCCACCGACGGGGCCGGTGATGCCGATAACCTCGCCGGCATGGACCTGCAGCGAAATCGGCTTCAATTTCGCGGTACGAAGCCCTTCCAGCTCGAGGACGACAGTATCGGTGGAGTGTCCGGTATTATAGGTCTCGAGGTCGCTGCGGCTGCGGTCGACCATGAGTTCCGTAACGCGCTCTTCGCTGATTTCGTCACGAGCGAGGGTCGCCGATATCTTGCCCCCGCGCAGGATCGTGACCCTGTCACAGATGCGTTTGATCTCCTCGAGGCGATGCGAGATGTAGATGATCGTTATGTTCTGGGCGAGGAAGTTCTGGATGATCTTGAAAAGCAGCTCCACCTCGGAAACGGACAGACGGGCGGTCGGCTCATCAAGGATGATGACTTTGTATTTCCGGTGAAACAGGGTGCCGAGCGTCACCAGCTGCATCTCCGCCGCCGACAGCGTCCTCGCCAGGCGATAGACGTCGATATCGATGCCGATCTCCTTGAAGATCGCCTTCGCCTCGTCATGTATCCTTTTGTAGTCAACAAGCCCCTTCCCCGGCTCGTTTCCAAGCAGGACGTTCTGACCGACCGTGAAACCGCCGATCAGCTCCGCATCCTGATAGACGGCCCCGAGGCCGAGCCGATGGGCGTCCAGCGGGTTACGGATATTGACGGGCTTGCCATCGAGGAGGATCTCGCCGCCGCTTGCGCCATAGACCCCGGTCAGTATCTTGATCAAGGTGCTCTTGCCGGCGCCGTTCTCACCGAGCAGGCCGTGAACCTCGCCGCGTTCGAATCCCAGATTGATTCCCTTCAGCACCTTGGTGCCGGAGAAATCCTTGGTGAGATCGCGGACTTCGAGCAGTGGCTGGGACATCGACGCCTCCGGCGATCAAATGAACTTCAGGTGGATTTCTTCGCGATTGAGCATGGCATTGGCGCCCACCGCCAGAATGAGGATCAGGCCGGAGAACAGCTGGCGCGCGGCGAAGGGAAAACCGACCATGTTCATGCCGGAATTCACCATGTAGATGAAAAAGACACCGAGCAGCGTTCCGAAGACATGGGGTTTGCCTTTACCCAGGACCGTTGCACCGAGGAACACAGCCGCGAAGGCCTCGAGCAGATAACCCTCGCCGCCGACCGGCTGGGCCGAGGATGAGATCGAGGTCAGGATCACTCCGCCGATCGACGACATGACGCCGGCAAATATGAAGGCCAGGATCAGCCAGTTATAGACCTTGACGCCCGAGTAGTAGGCAGCCATCGGGTTGTCGCCAACTGCTGTTATGTAGTGGCCGGGCTTCGTCCGCGTGGCAACGACATGCATGATGGCGACCACCGCCAGCAGGACCAGGACGGGGAAAGCGACGACGCCGATCTTGCCCTGGCCGATAAAGAGAAAGGCGGTTTGCGAATAGTCGACGGCCACCTGATAACCGTCGGTCAGGAAGATGTTGATACCGCCAAGCACGAACATCATCCCCAGGGTCACGACAATGCCGGACAGCCGCCCATAGGTCACGAGAAGCCCATTGATCAGTCCGATCATCGCGCCGACGCCAAGCGCACCGACGATGGCAAGCCAGGGGCCGACCATTGGAATGAGGAAGGCGGTAACGATGGATGTGGCCGTCACGGTGAGGCCGACCGACAGATCGAAGCTGCCGCCGACGACCACGAAGGTCAGGCCCGTCGACACCAGGCAACTCACGATCATGGAGAAGAGGATGTTGTTGAAATTCGAAACGGTGAAGAAGTATGGCGATGAGAGGGCAAATCCGAGCGCGGTCAAGAGAATGACGACGATGGTTCCCCAACGCCGCAGAAATTCGACCAGAAATGGAGATGTTTTCTCCTTCGAACCGCTCTGCATCTGAACACTCCCGGTGCTGGTCTGCGAAACCTGCTGTGTCATGGGAACCTACCCGGATTCAATAAGGGGGTTTAAGAGTTGTAGACGCCGCCGTCGATGGTGATGGCCTGTGCCGTCATGTAGGCCGATTCATCCGACGCCAGGTAGACGAAGAGCGGGGCGATCTCGCTCGAAACAGCCTGGCGGCCGAGAGGAACGACGCTGGATACAACCTTCTTCTGTTGATCCGCGCCGCCCATGAAGCTGATCGCCGGCTGATTGAAGGCAGTGTCGACCCAGCCGGGGCAGATCGCGTTCACACGAATATTGTCAGGCGCCAGTTCCATCGCGAGCGCCGTGGTGAAGGCGATGACGGCACCTTTGGATGCCGAATAGGCGGTCAATCCTGGGCCACCGCGCTTGCCGGCGAGGGACGAGGTGTTGATGATCGAGCCCGTCTTGTTTTTCCGCAGATGCGGGATGGCGTATTTGGCACCGAAGAAATGCGCACGGGCATTGACCGCGAACAGGGCGTCCCACTTCGAGGCATCGAACTCGGTCACGGCGCCGGAATGCTGCAGGCCGGCATTCTGGCACAGCACATCCAAGCCGCCGAGCTTGGCGCTGCCCTCGTCGACCAGACGGCGAACGCTATCTTCGGAGGTGACATCGACTTTGATAAACGTGACAGAGCTGCCGAAGCTGCTTGCTGTCGACGCTCCCGCCTCGTCGCGATCGCCAATGACGACTCGCGCCCCCTCTTCGACAAAGCTTCGAACGGCTTCCTTGCCGATATTGCTGACCGCGCCGGTGATGATGATGCGCTTCCCCGCAAGACGTCCGCTCATTTTGCCTCCTCCACTCTGCTGCCGAATTACTACTTGAGATCCGAAAGGAGCCGGCCGCCACGCCCCCAGCTTTCCTCTTCGACCTCGTTGATGATGACGTGAACGCGCTCTTCCACGGCGCCGCAGACATCGACGAGCGTGTCGGTCATGCGCCGGACGATCTCCCGTTTTTGCTCGACGGTGCGGCCGCTTTTCAGATGAACCTGAACGACAGGCATCTCAGGACTCCTCATGCTTTGAACGCAGACGGATTAAACGGATTAAAGAGCCCGGACCGGAAGGCCCGGGCTCTTTCTCGCGAATACTCAGCCGCCGTATTGCTTCAGGAAGGCGATCGCGTCCTCGTCCATTTTCTTGACATCGGCCAGGGCCTGCGCAGCCTCGGCCTTGGTGATCTGCGTTACCGGCACGCGGCTATGGAACTTCGGCACGTCTTCGCCGCGGCCGAGCTTCATGGCGATATCGGCGACCTGCTCGCCCATCAGATGCCATGGCACGTCGGTCGAGAATTCAACCGGCGAATCCGGCTTCGACATCTCTTCCAGGAGCTGGTTGGAGAAATAGTGGTTGAAGATGCGGACATCGGTACGGTTCATCTGCTTCAAAGCCTGGGCGGCGCCGATGGTCAGCGGCCACCACCAGGAGATGATGCCGGTCAGCGATCCCGGCGCTGGATTGGCCTGAAGAAGCGAGAGGACATTCTCGCGCCCTTTCGAGATCTGATCCTGTGTCGAGACGCTGCCCGACATGAAGGGCAATACCTTCATGCGCGGCTCATAGCTCGCCATAAGGGCGAACTGGTCGGCTTCCTGGTCGAACGGCGTATAGAAGCCCTTGCTTTCCGCCGTCTGGACGAAGGTGCCCTGGCGCTGGGTCGCGTTCTGGACGTAGTAGGAAAGCGTCATGCCGGTGCCGTAGGTGTCCTCGGTCACGAACGGCGAGTCCTTGACAGGGACGGCGAAGCCGACGGTCTTGATATTGCGCTTCTTGGCTTCGTCGACGATATAGGCCGTTTCCGATTCAAGCGAATAGATGCCGAGCACGAGGACATCGATGTTGCGGTCAAGGAGAGCCCGCGCCGATTCCTGCTCGCTCTGCTTGCTCGGCGTGCCGCGCACGGTCACCGGTTCGCCGCCCATGTCGACGACCTTTTTCAGCAAGGTGTAGCAGCCGCGGCGCCAGGGCTGGTTGAAGGGACCATAGTTAAGGCCGAGGCCCACGCGGACCTTCTTGCCGGTATCGGCCAAAGCCGGCTTCGCCAATTTGGAAGCGAGAATTCCCGCCGTTGCCAGTGCGCTGCCCTTTGCCAGCAACTGACGGCGGCTCACCCCCGCTGTCGTCTCTTCCACCTTGATCTCTTCACTCATGGTTTCCTCCTAGGTTGACGACCCTTTATGGGTCTTTTTATGTGCGCGACGTCGCCGTGCCGCTGATCGCCGATCAGCTTTGCCGAGCCAGAAAGCTGCTGATGATTTCCGTGATCGCCTGCGGCTGTTCCATCGTGAGGACATGAGCCGCATCGGGCAGCAGGGCGAATTTCGAACCGCTGATTCGCTTGTGCAGGCCGAGCATCATGTCGGGTGTGGCCGATGGATCCTCGGCTCCGGCGATAAGCAAGGTCGGCGTCGCGATTTTTTCCGCGACGCCGGCAAGATTCATGTCACGAATTGCGGCCGCACAGCCGATATAGCCTTCCGCCGACGTGAGGCGGATCATGGCGCGCGCTGCATTCACGACATCGCCATGTCGCTCACGGAAATAGGGCGTAAACCACCGCTCCAATGTCGGCTCGACGACCGGTTCCAGGCCATGCTGCTTCACGGTCGCGATGCGTTGCTTCCACAGATCCGGGGAGGTTTGCGCAAATGTTGCGCATAGGGTCAAGCTGCGTAGGCGATCAGGCGCCCGCGCACCCAAAAGCTGACCAATCATTCCGCCAAGCGATAGACCGATAAAGTGGACAGTCGGAATCTTGAGGGTGTCGAGCAAGGCGAGAACATCGTCCACCAACAGGTCAAGGCTGTAATCGCCGGCGGTGGCCTCGGTCTGCCCGTGCCCGCGCGTGTCGTAGCGGATGACGCGAAAGTCTTGCGAGAGAGCTTTTGCCTGGCTGTCCCACATCGTCAGATCAGCAGCCAGGCTATTGCTCATCAAAACGGCGGGGCGGTTTTCCGCGCCGTCTGAGCTCACATGGACCGAGATTCCATTGGACGCAAGTCTGCCCAAGCCTTCCCCCGCACTCTTCTATTCGGCTGTGTGTTCATCACACTTGATGTCATCTGAGTTCATGGCGACAACATTGTCAACAATTTTGTTGTAAAAATTGGCGGCACGTGGCTTCTTGAACCTGGGGTGGAGAGGCAAATGGACGTAGAAGCTATCGTCGTCGGCGCGGGGGTCATCGGATTGGCAATCGCGCGGCGCATCGCCAAGACGGGTCGCAGCGTTTTCGTCATCGAGGCAGAGGAGCGCATTGGCGCCCATACCTCGTCCCGAAATTCGGAAGTGATCCATGCCGGAATCTATTACCCGGAGGGAAGCCTCAAGGCGCAGCTATGCGTTGCCGGCCGGAAAGCCCTCTATGCCTATTGTGACGCGCGGCATATCCCCTTGAAACGAACGGGAAAACTCATTGTCGCCGCATCGGAGGCCGAGAGCGCAGCTTTGCAGTCGCTTTACCAGCGTGGACAACAGAATGGCGTCGGCGATCTGCAATGGCTCTCCGCCGGCGAGGCGCGCGCGCTCGAACCGGAAGTCGAATGCGTCGCCGCCATCCTCTCCCCTTCATCCGGCATCGTTGACAGCCATGCCTATATGCTGTCGCTTCAGGGCGAGGCCGAAGCGAAGGGCGCTCAATGTGTTTTTCGCACGAAAGTTGAGGACATCGAGGTGATCGATGACGGCTTCGAGGTGCAAACACGCGGCGCCGAAAGCATGGCGGTAACGAGTAGCGCGGTATTCAACTGCGCCGGTTTCGATGCCCAGATTGTCGCCGCGAAAGTTCGTGCCTATCCCCGTAACCGGGTGCCGCCGCGCTTTCTGGCAAAGGGCAACTATTTCTCGGTCTCCGGTCCCACGCCTTTCCGGCATCTGGTCTATCCCATGCCCGTTGCCGGCGGCCTCGGAGTCCACGTTACTCTGGATCTTGCAGGTCGCATGCGCCTTGGCCCGGATCTGCATTGGGTGGAGAAAGTGGACTACACCGCGGATTCGAGTATGATTCAGGCGTTCTACAACTCGGTCAGCACGTTCTGGCCCTCCGTGTTGGAGAGGGACCTGAGTTGGACGTATAGCGGCATCAGGCCGAAAACCAGCGGCCCCGGAGAGCCCCCCTCGGACTTCCTTGTTGACGGGCCGGAAGATCATGGTATTGCGGGCCTTGTTAACCTATTTGGGATCGAGTCCCCAGGATTGACTTCCTCGCTGGCGCTGGCAGAACTTGCCGTGCAGAAACTTGGTTGGAGTTGATTTTTTGACCCAGAAAAAAAATAGCGAATATGCGGCCGAGATCGTCCGGCATATCAAGCAAAACATCATCTTCGGCCGGCTGCGTCCGCGCGAGCGATTGATCGAGGAAGACATCACGGCCCAGTTCGATGTTTCCCGCCATGTCGTGCGCGCCGCGATTGTCGAATTGGAACAACTCGGCCTTGTCACCCGCAGGCCGAATAAAGGCGTTACCGTTCGCGATTTCTCGGTGCAGGAAGTCGACCAGATCTACGAGATGCGCGCTTTGCTTCAGGCCGAAGCGTCACGGCGCATTCCGATGCCGGCCAACAATGTGCTGATCAGCCAGCTTGAAGGCATTCACAAGGACTATTGCGCCGCCCATGACCGCGGCGAGCTGCAGGTCGTCTGTTCCTTGAACAACCAGTTTCACCGCGCGATCTGGGCCGCCTGCGGCAACGCCTGCCTCAGCGGTCTCATCGACAGGCTATGGGTCGAAACGCTCGGCATCCGCTGCTACGGCATCGGCGATCCGGGGCTTTTGAAGCTTGCGCGCGCCGAGCATGCGCGGATGATCGAGCTTCTTCGCATCGGCGATCGCGAGGCCTTCATCGCCCTGACGGTCGACCATATGCAACCCTCGCTGGACGCTTACAAAAGGGCCCATGGCGGCTGGACGGGTATCAATGCCGCCGGCGAGGAACACAGGGAAAGACAGGCGTCTTGAGCCTCAACTATGAGATCATCGTCCATGGCAACAGCCTGCGCCTGAAAGATGATTTTCTAGGCCTTGCCAACGTCACCTTGATCCACGCTCCGTCCGGGCCGATGCTGTTCGATACCGGCGGATATATTTCGCGGCTCGGTCTGATCAAGCAGCTGAATGAGCGCGGCCTCCAGCCCGCCGACATTCAAACGGTCTTTCTCTCGCATCTGCATTTCGATCACGCCCACAACATCGACCTCTTTCCGAATGCCCGCTTCATCCTCAGCGCGCGCGAATGGGAATATGCCAAGAACCCTCACCCCAAGGATATCTTGGTCCCTTGGGGTATTCTCGATCAGCTCGCACGGGGTCGTGTCGAACTCATCGATGGCGAAGGGGAGATCGAAAAAGGCATCTTCCATTTTCCTGCGCCAGGCCACACGCCCGGGAGTCACGCCCTTGAGCTGTACACGCAGGACAAGGGCAAGGTCATCATTGCCGGCGATGCGATCAAATATGTGAAGGAAGTCATCATCTGCCGTTGCGATATGGCTTTCGGCACCGTCGAGCAGGGCACGGCGAGCATTCAGCGCATCCTCTCGACGGCCGATTGCATCGTGCCGGGGCATTTTCCCGAACTGATCAAGCAACCCAATGGCGCATTCGCCTGGGATGAGGCAGCGCATTTTCATTTGCTGGTGAGATAACATACCGCCTCCTTGGTGCCGCGGAACCACAGGCAGGGCGACCTGGCGGCGACGCTGTCTCGGCCGATAAGAAGAAACTCGGCACCGTTTCTGGTACCGGGTTTTGTGAGCTTGTCTCGCAAGCATCGTTGGTTGTTTTGGGCCAGCCTCGCCACTCCGAGCGATCGCGTTGCCGCTGCGCGGCGGATTGCGGGACCGTATTGCAGGACCTTGGTGCGGTCGGCCGGTTCTGTTCTTTGTTGAGGCGACAAAGCAAGAAGGCCCCGCTCATCGGAGGGGGCCTTTTGGTTGGTTGCGGGGGCCAGAAACCACTACAGCGGAGACTCTTAAGCGTGTACTCATCGCTTTAAGGCGATGGATTGAAACGTTGCGGGCACCGAGTCCCACTTAACACCCCCAGCTTTCTGATAGTTGTACTTCTATTGGCGGAAAAGAAGGCCGATCAAACCTTGCCTATCTAAAGCCGTATGGCTCCATCCCATCTTCAAATACAACATGGTAAAAATGATCCCGAATCGCTGTCGCAGTAAACCCTACTTTGCCAAAAGGTGCCTTCTTGCTCAGAGATAGAGCGGCGCGGCGCCATTCGCTGGAAAAGCGACGATCTTGATCCGCTATTTGGTCTGACGAGTCATATGCGATGACATAAACATGCTTATCATCATCGGTTCTGCTACATATGCCTAACGCTCCGCCAGTTTCTATCGGCATTGCTTCTTTCATGCACTTTGCAAAGGCCAACTTTTCGGCCGCAGATTTAGGCATATAGATAAAACGTAACATGGCTTGTCTAATGGGATCTGCCATCACCGAGTGAAGAAAGAAAATGAATACTAGTGGAAGTACGAAAGAGACTGCACGAACCCATTTGCGCATCGCGAAAAGAGGTAACGATATTGTAGCAAATGCAGCAGCAGACCAAAAAGCTGCCAAGGCCCAATCACTGTAAACACCCCGTTCGTAGGCCACCTTTAAGTGCAGCAGCTGCAAGAATGCCGTAACAGCTGAGGGTGTTCCCCATATGACGCAATGTAGAACGCACCGCCATAGCATCGACCCATCGATAGTGCCGCACTTCATCGTAACTACACCTCAGCGAAAAACGATCAGGTAATACTTCAGGGCTTAATCACGTATTGCTATCCCAAAATGCTCAATCCTAACTGATAACGCGCCGCTTCCCCGTTTTGATCTCAGCTGATACTTGCAGGTCAACACAGTCTTTCGTTGGGTCAGTGTCCCTGGTGATCGTGTCGGAATTTCGCCCATCATATGGCGATCGTCATAGCGATGACGCCAAAGCCGACGGCTCGACCGACTGGCTATGGCGGGGTATCGATGATTGCTGGAGCTGCCAGCGGGATTCATCTTCCACAGATTGGGCCAGCTCAGCATGACGGCTTTAGGGCTTTCCGGCTCTGGCGCGTCGTTCTGCGCTTCAAGCTGAGACGACAGTTCGAGGGGCTCAGGCGACACCAGCCACCTCCCCCGACTGCACGCGGTGGAGGGCAGCGTAGCGGCCGCCGCCGCGGATCAGCACCTCATGCAGTCCGTCCTCGACCACCTGGCCCTGCTCGATGGTGATGATGCGGTCGCACTGCCGGACCGTGGAGAGGCGGTGGGCGATGATGAGGACGGTGCGGTTCTGCGAGATCCAACGCATATTGCGCTGGATCGCCTGTTCGGATTCCAGATCGAGAGCGCTGGTCGCCTCGTCGAAGATCAAGATCCGGGGATTGGTCACCAGGGCGCGCGCAATAGCGATACGCTGACGCTGGCCGCCCGAGAGGGTGCCACCACGTTCGCCGATCTGGGTATCGTAGCCTTCGGGGAGCTGCAGGATGAAGTCATGGGCGCCGGCGAGCTTCGCCGCCTGCACCACCTGTTCCAGCGGCATACCGGGATCGGCAAGCGCGATATTCTCTCGCACCGTGCGGTTGAAGAGTACATTCTCCTGCAGGACGCCCCCTACCTGGCGCCGCAGCTAGGCGGCATTGACCATGGCGAGATCAATGCCGTCGACGAGGACCCGGCCGCTTTCCGGCACATAAAGACGCTGGACGAGCTTCGCCAGGGTGGATTTGCCGGAACCCAAGGAGCCGACGATGCCAACCGACTGGCCGGGGGTGATCTCGAGATCGCCCCCCTTGAGTATGAATCAGTGCCGAAGTAGAACCCCACTATAAGCCATCTAACCTGCTGAAGTGAGTACGGAAACTCCGAAGATGGCAGGATCCCGATCGGCGCCGATCGGGACCCCAGACCGAACTTGTGATCACAAATCAGCAACTTAGCTCTGGCCAGCAGTGGTTCCACTTCGGCTCTGAATCACAGCGCTGGCGGGCCTTCTGGCGCTGTCGGCGAGCCCCAACGCAGGACGCCCCCGACCGGGAGATCGGGGGCGTCAACTGTCAGTGGTTGCGGGGGCCAGATTTGAACTGACGACCTTCAGGTTATGAGCCTGACGAGCTACCGGGCTGCTCCACCCCGCGTTATTCTGTTTGGTCTGAGTTTGGGCCCGTCGGCACGATGTT
>DATLIX010000092.1:0-24896 GCA_035539215.1 Dongiaceae bacterium
GATGGCGAAGGAAGAAGGCGTCGGCAATGCCTTCGACTTCCCGGGGTTCGTGCCGGCCTATATCCGTCCCCTCTTCTGCCGCGGCATCGGCCCGTTCCGCTGGGCGGCTCTGAGCGGCGATCCCGAGGACATCTACAAGACCGACGCCAAGGTGAAGGAGCTGATCCCCGATAATCCGCACCTTCACAACTGGCTCGACATGGCGCGCGCGCGTATCAAGTTCCAGGGCCTGCCGGCGCGCATCTGCTGGGTTGGCCTCGGCGAGCGTGCGAAGCTCGGCCTCGCCTTTAACGAGATGGTGGCGAAGGGTGAGCTGAAAGCGCCGGTCGTCATCGGTCGCGATCACCTGGATTCAGGCTCCGTCGCCAGCCCCAACCGTGAAACCGAAGCCATGCGCGACGGGTCGGATGCCGTCTCCGATTGGCCATTGCTGAACGCCTTGCTCAACTGCGCCTCAGGTGCCACCTGGGTCAGCCTGCATCACGGCGGCGGCGTCGGCATGGGCTTCTCACAGCATTCCGGCATGGTGATCTGCTGCGACGGCACCGAGGACGCTGCACGCCGCATCGGCCGCGTCCTGACCAATGATCCAGCCACCGGCGTCATGCGGCATGCCGATGCCGGGTATGAGATCGCCATCGACTGCGCCCGCGAGCAGGGCCTCAATCTGCCCATGTTGCAGAAGTAAGCGGCGAGCTTCGGTCGGATGGGACTGGTTCACGGCGACGAACGGCGCTACCTTGCGCCATCATCAAGGAAGCCGGGAGCGTGAGATGCCGAACCAGAAACAGACGACCGAAGCTGCCTGGGATTGCCTGATCACCGACTGCCATGTCGCCAGTATGGCCGGCACCGAAGGCTATGGCGCGATCTACAACGCTGCGATCGGCATTCAGGAAGGCCGCATCGCCTGGATTGGACGCGAGGAGGATCTGCCGGACAGCGCCGAAGAGGCACTCGATGAAGTCGGGCTGAACGGCGCCTGGGTCACGCCCGGGCTGATCGATTGCCACACCCATCTCGTCTATGGCGGCCAGCGCGCGAACGAATTCGAGATGCGTCTGCATGGCGCCAGCTATGAGGAGATCGCCAAAGCCGGTGGCGGCATCGTCTCCACCGTCAAGGCGACCCGCGAGGCCAGTCTCGAAGAGCTGGTCGCGAGCGCCGGGAAACGGCTTGAGAGCCTGCTCGAGGATGGCGTGACGACGATCGAGATCAAGTCCGGCTATGGCCTCGATCTCGAGTCAGAACGCCGCATGTTGCTGGCTGCGCGCCAGCTGGAGGCGGAATATCCGGTCAACGTCGTCACGACTTGTCTCGCCGCCCACGCCTTGCCACCGGAATATGTCGGCCGCCAAGGCGACTATGTCGATCTCGTCTGCAACACGATCATTCCGACCCTGGCCCAGGAAGGCCTGGTCGACGCCGTAGATGCCTTTTGCGAGAAGATCGCCTTCACGCCGGCCGAAACCGAGCGGATTTTCCAGACGGCACAGAAACTGCGGCTGCCGGTGAAACTCCATGCCGAGCAGTTATCGGATCAGAAAGGCGCTGTGCTCGCAGCCAAATATGAGGCGTTGTCGGCCGATCACGTGGAACATGTCGGCGAGGACGGTGTCGAAGCCATGGCCAAGGCCGGCACGGTCGCCGTTCTTCTTCCCGGCGCCTTCTACTGCCTGCGCGAAACCAAGGTGCCGCCGATCGATCTTTTCCGCCGGCATGGCGTCAAGATGGCGATCTCCACCGACAGCAATCCCGGCACCTCGCCGACCTTATCGTTGCGGCTGATGCTGAGCATGGCCTGTGCCTTCTTCCGCCTGACGCCGGAAGAGGCCTTGCGCGGTGCCACCATCCATGCGGCGGCTGCACTCGGCATCGACGATACCCACGGCTCGCTGGAACATGGCAAGGTCGCCGATCTATGCGTCTGGCAGATCAGCCAGCCGGCGGAGCTGGCCTATTGGATCGGCGGAAACCCCTGTCGCGCCGTAATGAAGAACGGCTTCTGGACCCGCCGCAGCTATTGATCCGCAGCGACCATGCAAGCACGCCATCTCACCAGCAAAGATTATCAGCCGATGCCGTGGAAGAACGGCCAGGGCTCGACCATACAGTTGATTTCAGCAGCAAATACGGCCGGCGGGTTCGACTGGCGCCTCAGCATCGCCGAGGTCGGTCAGTCGGGTCCTTTTTCCGATTTCAGCGGCTATGACCGCATCATCACGCTGATCGAAGGCAAAGGTATGGTCCTGACGTTCAACGGCACCATGCACCAACGTATCGATCGGCTTTTCACGCCCTTGCCTTTCGATGGCGGCTGGCACACAGACTGCGAGCTGATCGACGGCCCGCTGCGCGACTTCAACCTCATGGTGTCGCGTCGCTGGGGTCACGCCTCGATGACGATTCTGAAGCCGGCCGGCGGCGAAAAATGCGAGATTGGCGAGGCCGCCGTCGTGCTGTTGCATGTCTTTGCCGGCGCCGCGGCACTGGATCACGGCAGCAGCCATTTTGACTTGGCGCCCGGCGATACCTTGCATCTCGACCGCCCAGGCGACAGCCTGCTCTCTGCCGCGTCGGACACCATCATCGCGGCGATCTATCTGGAACCAAAATCATGAGCGAAAATCTTTCCCCAGCCTATGATTTCACGCCGGGCGACGGTCCCTTGCTGATCAGCATGCCGCATGTCGGAACCCAATTGCCGGAGGCCGTGAGGACCGGACTCATTCCCGAGGCCCTGGACCTGCGCGATACCGACTGGCATTTGCCGCGCCTCTATGATTTTGCCGGCTCTCTCGGGGCCGGCATTCTGTCGGCGCGCTATTCGCGCTTTGCCATCGATCTCAACCGCCCGTCGGATGACAAGCCACTCTATCAGACGGCAACCACCGGTCTCTATCCGGATATCCTGTTTGACGGGACGCCGCTTTTTCAGCCGGGCAAAGCGCCTGACGACGCATGCCGGCGGGCCTGTCTGCAGCAGATCTGGCAGCCCTATCATGACCGGCTGGCGGCTGAGCTGGCACGCATCAAGGCAAGATTCGGCTATGCAATCCTGTTCGATGCACATTCGATCAAGGGCGAAATTCCGCGCCTCTTCGACGGCCTGCTCCCCGATTTCAATATCGGCACCAACGGCGGCGCCGCCTGCGCAAACCTCCTGGCGGATCGCCTCGCCGCTGTCTGCGATGCTCCCGGTTACCAGCATGTCGTGAATGGGCGTTTCAAGGGCGGCTACATAACCCGCCAGTATGGCCAGCCAGATCAAGGCATCCATGCCGTCCAGCTGGAACTTGCCCAGCGCACCTATATGCGCGAAGCGGCCCCCTTCGACTATTTGCCTGAGGTCGCCGATCGCGTCCGCCCGGTCCTGCATAGCTTTGTACGCACGATGATCGACTTCCACCCCTAGCGGCACGCAACTCTGCTGCTGTCGTCGATCGCAGAAGGCAGAATCGGAGCGCTTGCTTGCACGGAATGCCAAAATCGATCACTCTCGACAGATGGCTGAAGAAGATAGTTTCCGCCTCTTGGCTGCCGATGAAGTCGCTAACTTCAAATGCCGAACCCGGGTTCTGGAAAGGCTGTTGGCCTATTGGCAGAGCAAACGGGCTGGCCGTCCATGGCCCTTGCGTGCGGACATCGACCCGGCCGAGATCAAGTCCCTGCTGTCCCACATCATGTTGGTCGATATCAGCCGCGATCCCTTCCGGGTCCGCTACCGGCTGGTCGGCACGGAAATCGCGCGGGTAGCGCATTTCGATTTCACCGGCCACTACCTCGACCAGTTGGCCTTTGAAAGCGGCGATGCGATGGACTGGGTCGGGTGCTATCGGCAGGTTGTCGACGCCGGTCTGCCGGGCTTCGGCATCGTTCACTGGCAGACCTTGAATACCGCCTATCGATGGATCGAGTTTCTGATTTGCCCGCTATCCGCGGATGGCTCTGGGGTTACCCAATGCATCGCGGCGGAAGATTACCAGCCGCTCAACCCGACCGAGTTCGATCGCATCGGCCATGCGGCGCCGCAGCGATAGAATGCTTTGCAAATCGGCACTCGCATGAACGATCGGCAATACCAAGATATCGATCTTGTCGAGATCTATGACGATCTCAATCCGCTGGCGGCCGACAGCGATTTTTTCCTCGCCGCCTGCGCTCCCGCAACCCATGCCGTCCTCGATCTCGGTTGCGGAACCGGACTGCTGACCAAGGCCCTGGCCGCGCGCGGTCATGCTGTTACCGGCGTGGATCCGGCGGAGAAGATGCTGGCCGTTGCTAAGCGAGGAACGCCAGGCGACGTGCGATGGCTGTGTGCCGATGCGAGAGACCTGGCGCTGCCGCAGCGCTTCGACCGGGTCATTGCCAGCGGACATGTCTTCCAGGTTTTTCTGGCCGGCGCAGAAAGGTTGGCGTTCCTCACGGCCGCCGCACGCCATCTCAAGCCGGACGGCATGCTGGTTTTTGACACGCGCAATCCCGCTGCCGCGGCTTGGCAATCCTGGACGCCGGACCGCTCCCGCCGGCGGATCGACCATGCTGCCCTAGGACCGATTGAGATCTGGCACGATGTGACCGCAGTTGAACACGACCGCGTGCGATTTACCTCGAACTATCATTTTCTGCGGCAGAACCGGGTCCTCGCCAATGCCAGTGAACTGGCTTTTCCCTCGCTCCAGGCGGTCGAAGCTGAATTGCATGCGGCGGGATTTGAGATATTAGCTGTCCATGGCAATTGGGATGGTTCGGCCTTTACCCTGGCCGCGCCCGAAATTATCGTCACGGCTCGCCTGTCGCGCACTCCGGCATCCCGCGCATGAATGTCCCGAGCGCAGCTGTGACGGCACGTACAGCATGACCGGACGAAGGCTGCTACACAGCAGCTCTATATAAGGGAGCAGCACCATGCGGATTGATTTCAAGCGTATCGGCTTGGCAACGGCAGCTATTCTTTTGCTCGGCGGTACGTCGCCGGTACGCGCCGGCGACGATTTCTTCTTCGGCAGTTGGACGATCGATAAGGCAGTCGTGGCGCCATGGGCCGATCCCACCGTCAAATCCAGCGACGGCGAAATGAAATCCCTGCTCGGCAAAACCATCACCTTCACGAAAGGTGCGATTGCCGGTCCCCGCGCCATAGCCTGTAGCGGCCCGACTTACGAGCTGACCGATGGCGGCGCCGATATGCTGTTCCAAGGCGCCTTGACGCAGAAAGCCGACGGCTCGGAGCAGGACCCCAGCAAATCCGCGGCCGAACTCGGTTTTCACGGATCTACGATCAAGACCCTGCAAACCGGCTGCGAAAACGAACTCGACTATCATTTCATCGATGATAATACCGTCGAGTTCGGCCTCAACGACTATGTCTATACCGTAAAGCGGCAAGGAAACTGACCGACCAGATCCCTGCCGGTCTCTTCCATTCCGCAAGAACCGGAGAATAGCTCGGCGAGCAGGAAAAGAATGTCTCCGCCGTATTAGCTGCACCGTCCCAAACAAGCGGACCACGGCAGCAGGGAGTACGCAGTATCATGCGGCATGACGATGTCGGCGGGGAAATCCGCGCGCAGCTGGATTCGGGAATTCGCACACGTCTTTTTCAAGCCGGTACATTCTGGGGCGGTCTGCTGTTATCCGGCTTCATGTTGACGGCAGCGGTGATGCTGGCCAGCTAGGCGCGCCCACCGCTTCATCCCTTCACCTCCCATCCGGGAAACAGAATCGGCCGAAGAAGACTCTTCGGCCGACGCAAGCTTCCGATCCTATCCAATCTAGTTTTGCGGTTGCACGACCTGCGGCGGCTGCTGGTTGTTATGGCCGTTGTGGCTGGCATGGTCCTGCTGCTGGCCGCCCTGCTGGGGCTGACGCGACTGAATCTCGCGTTGCTGCTGTTGTTGCTGTTGCTGAATGGATTGCTGACGCTGTTGCTGTTGCTTTTGCATCTGCACTTGCTGTTGCTGCGCCGAGCGTTGCTGCTGTTGTTCCTGCTGGCTATGCTGCCGCTGCTGGTATTGCTGCATCTGCTGTCGCGCCTGCACATCGCCCTGCTGATGCTGCTGGTTCTGCCATTTGGGCTGGCCCCGCGCTCCACTGCCAGGGATTTGCCCGCCCGATACCTGGCCGCGGGATTGGCCCGTTTCAACCGGGTTCTGCTGGCTATTCGGGCGATGCACAGTGGGGCTGTTGGCGGCCGGCACCTGGCCGGTCGGCTGCCGGCCTTGCTGCAGTACATCCGGCTGCGATTGCACCGGTGCACCAGGCTGGCGCGATTGCCTGTTATTGGTCCAATTCCATTTCTGCTGACGGCTTTGACCATTCTCATTTTGCTGATGCACCACATTCTGCTGCCCGGCCGGGTTGCTGCCGCCTAGAGGGTTCTGACCCGAAGGATACTGGCCGGGAGCATTCCCGTTGCGCGGATTTTGCTCATGGCTGGAAACGGCCGCCGGCCCGTTATGCTGGTCCTGCCCATTCATCATCTGGCCCTGCGGCTGCTGGCGGACCGGGGCACCCGGTTGGCGAGAGCCACGGTTGGTCCACTTGTTGTTCTGCTCTGCTCCGTTCTGCTGCTGCGGCTTGCCGAATGCGCTCGGCTGACTGCCCTGTTGATGCTGCCCCGCCTGAGGCGCGCTGGCCTGGGGGACGTTGGGTTGGCCGGCCGGCATGTTGCGGTTCCAATTTCGGCCTCTGTTATCCTGAATGGAGGGCCCGGCGGACGGCTTATGCTGCACCTGCTGCTGCGAGAAGCCATAATGTTTTGCTTCGCTCGGCGTCAGGCCCGCCGTCTGCGCGGTCGGCGCGAAGGGTGCCCGGCTGCCGTTATAGCCGTGCATCTTGTCGAGATCGCGCTGATCGACGTGCTGAACCGCGCCGGCAATATGCTGCGAGCGGGTCATCGCGTCGCGGGACACGACGGTGACGGCATCGTGGTTGACGAAGCGATTGACCGTCACGTTCCGATTGATCACCGTGGTATTGTGGATATTGATGATATTGACGTTCTTCACATAGGTGACGTTGACCCTGCGCGCATAGCGGTCCGACACGCGATAAGGCGGGTAGTAGGCTTCGCGCGGGCCCAAAGGCACCCAGCCGACCGAGGGGCCGCCCAGGCTTACCGCTACGCCGACGCCGGCAATATCCCCGACAAAGGTAACCAGAGCAGGCGCATAGATCGGAACAATCGGCGCGCCGACGACCACGACCGGGCGCGGCGCCCAAGCCCAGCGGGGGCCGATCCGTACCCAGCGGCCATAATGGAAGGGCGCAAAGCCCCACGGCGCATCGTCCACCCAGGTCCAGCCCCAGGGAGCAACCCAGGCCCAATGGCCGCTACGATAAGGCACCCAGTCGGCCGCGACCTGAGGATACCAGACATTGCCGTAATCCGGTGACGCGGACCATGTGCCATAGTTGCCGAGATCCTGGCTGCCGGTCATGGCCGCGGCTTCCTGCGGCGGCGGAGCTGCCTGCGGTTCGCGGCTGCGTGCCCAGGCGACCAGTTGATCGTCTCCTTGCACCGGCGCCAGATTGGCCGTGACCGCGCCACCCTGCCCGTTATCCGACAGCACGCCGGTCTGCCCCGCCGCGACCGGCAGGTTGAGATTATTGTCACCGGTGACCTGCGCCGCCCCTTCCAGCACCGTCACGGTGCTGGGATGGCTCTGATCGCCGCTGAAGACCTCGTAGCGGCCGGGCTGCGTGATGTTCACCGTGCCGCGCGGCGTGGCGATCTGGATCTGATCGCCATTGCTCAGACCGCGCAGGTTTAAATAGACCGTCCCTTGCGGCAGGCTGGCCTGGAAAACCTGCTCGTCCAGGCGATCGACGTCGAGCTCTGTTTGCGGCCCAAGATTTACGTCATTGGCCCCGAGCTGAATGACGGCATGGGAGCCGTTATCGGCCCAGAGCGCGTTGCCGGTGGTTATCGGGTAGTTGGGCGTCGCCGCAGACCAGGTCGTTTCGTCCTTGGTGTGAAAGGATACTGTCCCGTCGATTACCGCCAGGCGCCCGACCAGACTGGGTGGATCGTCGTCCGCCCTGGCCGTCCCGATGCCGAGGCTGCCGATGGCCACGGCCAGCAGGACGCCGCCGATATGGCGTGCCAAGCGCGAGGTGAGTGGTTTTCCCTGTGGAAGCCGCTGAATAAGAAAAAAAGTCTTGAATGACATCATGCCCTGGCGAACCGATCCTATCACCCGACCATTCGGATTTTTCAGGCCTTCTTCCGCGCAACCTGCAGCTGGAAGAACACCTCCGGTTCATAAAGCAAATACGTCCGGCGGCCGATTCCCGTCACTCACATGCGCGTGAAAAAGAGAGCACAATTTCGTGTTGCGGGACCGAGCAGGAGATAAAGCCTTTGCACGTATCACTGAATAGCACCGCCTCGTTCGGGATGAGGCTGAGCGCGGAGCGGCAACATGATGTTGTCAGGAGCGATGGCAGGAAGCTGCGCCATCGCCGGACCTGGATTGAGGTATCCCGTGAACCATACATGGATCATCCTTGCCAAACGCCGCGCCGGGCTGTCGGCCGGTATTTCGGATCTGCTGCGTCCCCAGGCGATGAAAAGCGATGGGACGCGCGGCGCCTTTCGATGGCATGCGCTGTTGGCCGTTCTGGCCTGCTTCAGCATCGCCGGTTGTGTCGCTTACCCCGTTGGCCCCTACCCCGTCGCGCCGGCGCCGGTCTATTATCAGCCCTATTATGCCGCGCCCTATGCCTATTGGCCGCACTATTACTACGGCCCGCGTTTTTATGGGCCGCATTCCTATTACGGACCCCATTATGGTTGTCGGGGAAGGTGCTGGTAGCTGATGGTCTCGCACCACGCTCTCATACCGGTATTCTTGCAGCCCGAAGTTACCCGCTGCGGGGGCCCCTGGCGCAGTCGATAGTTTTACACTATCTTCGCGATAAAATTAGCCCGGCATGATGCATGACTGGGCAGGCGACGCGTGACGCGATGGCGATCCGCCGCACCTGAGCCGACGAACCGCTGGAACAGTGTCATTCGGCTTTACTTTCTCAGGTGCGGCTAGGCGGGGTGAGATGAAAAAGCTGATTTTCGTGCTGATCGGTTGCGCGCTCGTCTTTGGCGGCGTGTTTGGCTTCATCAGCTTTAAAAATCGCAAGGTTGCGCAATATTTCGCCAACATGCCGAAGCCGACCATCCCAGTCACCGCCACCAAGGCTTCCGAACAGAATTGGGAACGCACAGTTTCCTCGATCGGTGTGCTTGAAGCGCTCCACGGTGTCGACATCAGTTCCGAAGTCGGCGGCACGGTGCAGCAGGTCCTGTTCGAATCCGGCCAGAACGTCCTCAAGGGAGAGCCGCTGGTCCGCCTCGATTCCGATGTCGAGCAGGCCGACCTGCGCAGCGCCCAGGCCCAGCTTGACCTCGCCCAGAACGATGCCGGACGTGCGCGCGCCCTGGCGCCGAACAAGACGATCTCCGTGTCGTCTCTCGACAAGGCGGAATCGGATGCAAAGGTCGCTGCCGCCGCGGTGGGCCGCCTCAATGCGACGATCGCCAAGAAGACGATCAATGCCCCGTTCGACGGCGTCTTGGGTATCCGGCTGATCAATATCGGCCAATATCTCGATCCGGGAACACCGATCATCAATATCCAGGATCTCAGTGCGATGCTGGTGAATTTTGGCGTCTCGCAAAAGGACCTGCCGAATCTCACCATCGGCCAGGAGATCAGGATGACGGTCGATACCTATCCCGGCCGCGTCTTTTCCGGAAAGATCACGACGATCGCACCGCTGATCAACGACAAGACCGGCATGATTCCAATCCAGGGCCGCTTCGAAAATGCCGATCGCAGCCTGCGCCCCGGCATGTATGCCCGCCTTGACGTCATCCTGCCCAGCCTGCAGCGGGTCATCATCGTGCCGCAGACCGCCATCAGCTACAGCCTCTATGGCAATGCTGTTTTCGTGATCAAGCGCGCCAAGGATGACAAAGGCGGCGAAGTGGCGACGGTCAATCGGGCCCTGGTCGATACCGGCGCACGGCGTGGCAACTGGATCATCATCAATAAGGGGGTCGGTGCCGGCGACGAGATCGTGACGTCGGGGCAGCTCAAGCTCGATATCGGCACCCAGGTGAGTGTGACGCCGGACCAGGCACTGACCCCGCCGCAGACCCTGCCGCTGGAATAGGTACAGGGCAATGTTCGATATTTTCATCAAGCGGCCCGTCCTCGCATCGGTCATCAGCCTCCTCATTCTCCTGCTGGGAATGAAGGCCCTTTTCACCCTGCAGATCCGGCAGTTCCCCGAACTCTTCAATACCGTCATCACCGTCACCACGACCTATCCGGGCGCCGATGCCGATCTGATGCAGGGCTTCATCACCGACCCGATCCAGAAGGCCGTCGCCACCGCCGATGGTATCGACTACCTGACCTCGCAATCCTCCTCCGGCCTCAGCACGGTTTCGGTTTATGTCCGGCTCAATGAAGATCCGGACGCGGCCATGACCGCCGTCACTGCCAAGGTCAACCAGACCCGCTCCCTACTGCCCCGCGGCATCAACGATCCGGTAATCGAGAAATCGACGGGCGATACTTTCGATGCGATGTATCTCGCCTTCTCCAGCACGGTGATGAGCCCGGGCCAGATCACCGATTATGTCAGCCGTGTCATCCAGCCCAATCTCTCGACGGTTCCCGGCGTCGCCAATCCCGAGTTGCTGGGGTCGCAGAAATTCGCCATGCGGATTTGGCTCGACCCCACCAAGATGGCGATCTTCAATCTCTCGGCAGATGACGTGAATGCCGCATTGCTGGCCAACAACTACCAGGCGGCGGCCGGCAGCACGAAGGGCGTCTTCGACGTTGTCGAGACCTCGGCGCGCACCGACCTTCGCGATGAGGAGGGTTTTCGCGATCTCGTGGTCAAGAACGACCGGATGAACCTCGTCCGCCTGCGCGATATCGCTACCGTGGCGCTTGGCCCGGAAAGCTCTGACAGCTCGGTCTACGTCAATGGCGATCGCGCCATCTTTGTCGGCATCAAGACGACGCCGACCGCCAATCCGCTGACCGTCATCAACGACGTCCGCAAGATGCTGCCGAAGCTGGAGGCCGGGCTGCCGCAAAGCATGAAGCTGACCATCGCCTATGACCAGACCACCTTCATCCGCGCCGCCATCGATGAAGTGGTCCGCACCATCATCGAAGCCTCGGTCATCGTCATGGTGGTGATCTTCTTCTTTATGGGATCGGTGCGGTCGGTCATCATTCCCCTCGTCACCATTCCCCTCTCGATGGTCGGCGTCTGCCTGTTCCTCCTGGCGCTCGGCTTCTCCATCAATCTCTTGACCCTATTGGCCATGGTGCTGGCTATCGGCCTGGTCGTCGACGACGCCATTGTCGTGGTGGAAAATGTGCATCGGCATATAGAGGAGGGCCGAACGCCTTTCGACGCCGCCATCATCGGCACACGGGAAATCGCCACACCTGTCATTTCCATGACCATCACGCTGGCGGCAGTCTACTCGCCGATCGCCTTCCAGGGCGGGCTGACGGGCGCATTGTTCAAGGAATTCGCTCTCACGCTCGCCGGCGCGGTGATTATCTCCGGCATCATCGCCCTGACGCTGTCGCCGATGATGTGCTCCAAGGTCCTGAAGCATGACAGCAACCGTCGCGGATTGTCGGCGCTGATCGATAACGTCTTCGATCGCAGCCAACGTATCTATCTGCGGATGCTGAACGCGTCGCTGCACGACCGGCTCGCGACCGTGGTTTTCACGTTCATCGTGCTCGGTTCGTTGTTCTTCCTGTTTCGCGATACCTCGAAAGAGCTGGCGCCCAACGAAGACCAGGGTGCCGCCTTCCTTGCCTATCAGGGACCGAGCAATGCCAATATCGATTACATGGACCGTTTCGGCAGCGAGCTGAAATCGCTCTTTGACCAGATCAAGGAAGTCGACGGCTTCTTCACCATCAACGGCATGCAGGGCGTCAATCAGGGCTTCGGTGTTGCCGTGCTGAAGCCTTGGGATGAACGCAAGCGCGGCCAGAACGCCATTATTCCGGACATGACGGCCAAGATCGGTGAAGTCCCTGGTCTCAATGGCTCGGTCTTCCCGATCCCGCCCCTGCCCGGCAATGACGGCATGCCGATCCAGTTCCAGATCACCACGACGGCCGATTACAAATCCTTGAACGAGGTCGCCCAGCGCTTCAAGCAGAAGGCGGCGGAAAGCGGCATGTTCATCTATTCCGATCTCGATCTCAAATACGAAAAACCGCAGACCGTGGTGGAGATCGACCGGGACAAGGCGGCCGCCTATGGCGTTCGCATGGAATCGATCGCCCAGACCCTGGCGCTAATGACGGGTGGCAATTACGTCAACCTGATGAACCTCTATAACCGCAGCTACGAGGTCATCCCCCAGGTGGCGCGGATCGACCGCCTCGACCCTGACGTCATGACCCGGCGCTATTACGTGAAGACGCTGGACGGCAAATCGATCCCGCTTTCCAGCATCGTCACCTTACGGGAGGAGATTCAGCCCGTCAGCCTGAACCAGTTCAATCAGCAGAATTCGGCGCAGCTCCAGGGCGTGCCGATGCCGGGCGTCTCGGTCGGCACGGTGCTCGATTTCCTGCAGAAGACCGCCCAGGAAGTGCTGCCGGACGGGTTCAGTTACGATTATGCCGGCCAGTCGCGTCAATATATCCAGGAAGGCTACGCGCTCTATGCCACGCTGGGCTTCGCCATCGCCATCATCTATCTGGTGCTTGCGGCGCAATTCGAAAGCTTCCGCGACCCGCTGGTGATCATGGTCAGCGTGCCGCTCTCGATGTGCGGCGCCATGGTTCCCCTGGCACTCGGCGTCACCACCATGAATATCTACAGCCAGGTCGGCCTCATCACGCTGGTCGGCTTGATCACCAAGCACGGCATCCTGATTTGCGAAGTGGCCAAGGAACAGCAGCGCGATTACGGCCACACCAAGCTGGAAGCGGTCAGCGTTGCCGCCGGCCTGCGCCTGCGTCCCATTCTGATGACCACCGCCGCCATGGTCGCCGGCCTCATTCCGCTGATGTTCGCCAGCGGTGCCGGCGCCGCCAGCCGCTTCTCCATCGCCGTCGTCATCATCGCCGGCATGTCCGTCGGCACCCTGTTCACACTCTTCGTCCTGCCGGTGCTCTACACCTTCCTTGCCAGCGATCATCGACCGAAAGCGAAGGCGACAGGTCCCGAACCTGAATTACCGCTGCCGCCGACGGATGCGCTGCCCGGGCATCATTGATCTAGGAGATCCCTTCACGCGGGAAACGCATGGACTCTGCCCGCATCGGCTGAGCCAGGGGTCTATCGGCGCTCGCGTGCACCATACAACATGTAAAGCCCGGCGCCGATGATCAGGGCAGCCCCGATGATCATGGTGCCGTCGGGGATTTCGCCGAAGATGAAGAAACCCCAGAGGGTCGCCCAGATCAGTCCGCTATATTCGAAGGAGGCCACGAAATTGGCCTCGGCCATGCGGTAGGCCTGGCTGAGCAAGGTCATGCCGATCGCCGAGATCGGCCCGCAGGCGGCGAGGAGCAGGAGATCGCGCAGGCTCGGGCTGACCCAGGCCCGCAACAGAAAATCCGTCACGCCGCCGGCTTCATGTGCGACGCCGCCGCCGAAGAACAGAGCCATCGTGCCGGCCGCCACCAGGAAGATGAGATTCTGATAGAAGGACATCACGATAGCGGGTGTCCGGGCCGCCAATCCCCGTGCCATCAGCTGTGCCGAGCCATAGGCCATGGCGGCGATGACCGGCATCAGCGCGACCAGATTGAAGACGCTGCCGCCCGGCCGCAGCATGACGACGACACCGGAAAAGCCGACCAGTGTCGCCACCCAGCGCTGCCAGCCGATCTTCTCGCCGAGAAAAGGTCCGGCAAGTGCCGTCACGAAAATCGGCACGGTGAAATACAAGGCGACGATATCGGCCAGTTTCATCACCGGGAAAGCGAGATAATAGGCCGAATAGGAGATTACCAGGAGCAGGCCGCGCCAGATCAGCGCCTTGACCGGCCCGGAAAGGATGGCGCCCAATCCGGCCTGCCGATGCACCAGGAACAGCAGGATCGGCGAGGCCGAGAGGCCGCGGATGACCACCACCTCATGCACCGGATAGCCGCCGCTGAGCAGCTTGATGATGACATCCTGCAGCGAGAAAATGAGAACGCCGCCGCACAGCGATGAAATGGCCAGCCAAACCTGCTTCTGCGCACCAAGCTTGGCATTGTCTGGTTGGGAGGCGATGTCGGTCATAATCCGCGTTGCAACGATATTGGAACTTAGTGCTGCCGATTATGCGCAAACAAGCCCGCTGCGGTCGTATGCAATTACGACATGGCCGCGCCGGGAAACACCGCGCTCATGGCGCTTGATTTCTCTCCTGAAGCGGCGATGCCGGATCAGGCGAAGGCATCGCCGATGACCTCGGCGAAGCGGCGGCCAGCCTCGATCTCGCCGGCATGTCGCCCGTCCTGCACCACCCAGTCGCCGCCCACCATGACATCCTTCACCAGGTGATCCGTGCCGCCGAACAGCCAGCGCGACAGGATGTCGTCGCCCTTCATATGCGCCATCAAGGGATGCGCGCCATTGAGCACGACGAGATCGGCGCGTTGCCCCGCCTTGATCGCTCCCGCCGGTTGGCCCAGCGCCTGGCCGCCGCCGGCAACGCAGGCATCATAGAGATAGGCGCCGATATTGCTGCGCTTGGCCCCGTACAGCCGGTTGCGGCGCTCGTGCTTCAGGCGTTGGCCGTATTCCAGCCAGCGCAATTCCTCCACCACGCTCAGCGAGACATGGCTGTCCGAACCGATGCCGAAACGTCCACCCCGCTGCGCATAGGCGATGGCGGGAAACAGGCCGTCGCCGAGATTGGCCTCGGTGGTCGGGCAGATGCCGACCACGGCACCGCTCTTTGCCATCCGGGCGACTTCACCGTCATCGGCATGCGTGGCGTGGATAAGGCACCAGCGGTCGTCCACCTCGGTATGATCATAGAGCCATTCGATCGGCCGCCGCCCCGACCAGGCGAGGCAGTCGTCGACTTCCTTCTGCTGCTCGGCGATATGGATATGGATCGGTCGTCCATCCCGGGTCTCGGCGAGAACGGCGTTGATCTCATCCGGCGTCACCGCGCGCAGCGAATGAAAACAGGCCCCGAGCCGCCGCGTTTGCCGGACACATGGGGAAGCCAGACGCTGCAGCAATTTAAGATAGTCGTCCGTTCCGTGGATGAAGCGCCTTTGCCCCACGGCCGGTTCCTTGCCGCCGAAGCCGCCATGGGCATACATCACCGGCAACAGGGTCACGGCGATGCCGGACGTATCGGCAGCGGCCAGGATACGCTCCGCCATTTCCGCCGGATTGGCATAGGGCCGTCCATCGCGGTCGTGATGCAGATAATGGAATTCCGCCACCGAGGTGTAGCCGGCCTTCAGCATGTCGATATAGAGATAGCGCGCGATCGCTTCCACCTGGTCGGGATCGAGGCGGCCGACCAGGCGATACATCAGATCACGCCAGGTCCAGAAACTGTCTTCGGGATTGGCGGCGACTTCCGTCAGCCCGGCCATGGCGCGTTGGAAGGCATGCGAATGAAGATTGGGCATGCCGGGAATCACCGGCCCGGCCAGGCGCTGGTTGTTCCCGGCTGCCGCTGCTGCGGCACCCTCACTGTCCCTGCCCGCTCCGCCGGTTACCGCCGTGATCATTCCGGTATCGTCGACCGAGATACGGACCTGTTCTGCCCAGCCTTGGGGCAGCAGCGCGTGTTCGGCGATATAGTGCTTCATCTCATGCAACCTTTCTGGGCATGCGGTCTTTGCCCGCACCGGCCATGCCAGGCCATAGCGGCTTGGTGTGCGAGCCGGGCTATACTATAGTCTGGCTTAAGAATGATGGAAATTTGGCGCTCCGGCGCGATTCGGCCAGGGCGAGACTGGTTTCCCCGCCGGCGCGACCGATGCATACGGGAGGCATATTGGATACGTCGCTGCTGCCGCGCTATTCGCAGGTCAAGCGAATGATCCTCGATCGGATCGAGGCCGGGGAATGGCCGGCCAAGCACCGCATCCCGTCGGAATCGGAACTGGTGCGCGACCTCAGCGTCAGCCGCATGACCATCAATCGCGCCCTGCGGGAACTGACGCTCGAGGGTCGGCTGGTGCGGGTCCAAGGCGTCGGCACCTTCGTCGCCGAAGCCAAGATGCAATCGCCGCTGATCGAGATCCGCAACATCGCCGACGAGATCGCCGAACGCGGCCATGAGCACAAGTCCAAGGTCGTGGCCCTGGAGAAGCTGACGGTCAGCAACGACATCATCGCCTCGCTCGACCTGCCGTTCGGCGCCGAGATTTTCCATTCGGTGCTGGTGCATTACGAGAATGGCATTCCGGTGCAATTGGAAGACCGCTATATCGATCCGCAGCTGGCACCGGATTACCTGAAGCAGGATTTCACCAAGATCACGCCCTATGTCTATCTGACCGAGATCGCGCCGATCTCCGAGGCCGAGCATGTCATCGAGGCGGTGCTGCCTGTCACCTGGGAGCGGCGCCTCCTGAAATGCGATTCCTACGAGCCCTGCATCCAGCTGCAACGCACGACCTGGAGCGGCAATCGCAAGGTCAGCTGGGCACGGCTGATCTATCCCGGCAGCCGCTATCGCCTGAGCGGACGCTTCACCTTCAAGGGCGGAGCCTGACCGCCGCCGCCTTCCGCCGATATGTCCCATATCGAACCGCAGCCGCATCCCGGTTCAAGCGATCGCCGCCGTGATATCGGCCAGCCAGCCTGTCTCGGCCAGGCGCTGATCGACCAAAGCGATGTCCGGTGCGAGAAAGCGATCCTGGTCATAAGCCGGCACTTCCGACCGCAGCAGCCGGTAGGCGCGATCCGTGCCGCGCCCCCGGCCGATATCGGGATAGAACTCCATCGCCTGGCCGGCCAATAGAAACTCGATCGCCAGGATCTTGCGGGTGTTGTCGATCACCTGTCGGCATTTCAGCGCCGCTGGCGTGCCGAGCCCCAGATGATCCTCCTGCTGCGCCGAAGTGATGTAGTTGTCCGTCACCATCGGATGCGCCAGCAGCTTGTTCTCGGCCGCCAGCGAGGCCGCCGTGTACTGCGTGATCATCATGCCGGAATTGACCCCGCTTTCCTTGACCAGGAAAGCCGGCAGGTCACTCACCGCCGGATTGATTAGCCGGTCCAGACGACGCTCGGCGACGGAGCCCAGTTCCGCCACCGCGATTGCCAGCAGGTCCATGGCCATGGCGAGGCTCTGGCCATGCGGATGGGCATTGGAGATGACGCGATAATTATCGGGTTCACCAATCACCAAGGGATTGTCGGTGGCCGATCCCAATTCGATTTCCACCTGGCGTCGCAGGTGATCGAGCTGGTCGCGGGTCGCCCCGTGAATCTGCGGAATCGACCGCAACGAGAGGGCATCCTGGGTCCTCACACCTTCATATCGGGCGATGATCTCGCTGTCGCGCAGCAAGGCCCGCAGGCGCGCGCCGACCGTCAGCAGGCCGGGATGCGGCTTCAGGTTGAGCACGAGGGGATCGAAAGCAGCGATCTGGCCTTTCAGCGCTTCGAAGCTGAGCGCCGCGGTCACATCCGCCCAATCCGCAACCTGTTCCGCCTCCGCTAGCGCCAAGCTGGCGAGACCGCTCAGGCAGCGCGTCCCGTTGACCAGGCAAAGCCCGTCCTTGGCGCCCAGTTCGAGCGGTCGCAATCCGGCCGCCGCAAGGGCAGCGGCGGCGGATTTGCGCTGACCCGACACCATCACATCGCCGACACCGATCAGCGCGAGGCCGATATGGGCGCCATGGACGATATAGCCGACGGAACCCTGACGCGGTACCAAAGGCGTGATCCCGTGATTGAGCAAGGCCGCCAGTTGCAAGGGCACCGCCGGGCTGACGCCCGATCGGCCGTGGCAGAAATCATTCAGGAACGAAGCCATGATAGCGCGCGTAGCCGCAATGGGCAGTGGCTCACCGACACCACAAGCGTGGCTGAGCAAGGTATTGCGCGACAACTGAACCTGTTGGTCGCCGGTCAGCCGGATGTTGCTGAGAGCGCCGAGACCCGTGCTGATGCCATAGGCACGGGCGCCGCTGGCAATGACGCGTTCGACGATTCGCCGGCCGTTTTCCAGCCGCACCATGGCCTGTTTGCCGATGGAAATCTGTGCTTCGCTCCGCGCAATCGCCGCAATATCGCGATAGGTCAAGGGCGTCGCGTCGCGGCAGATCTCGGCCCTATCCGGCGCAACCGCATCGAAGGCATCCGGGGCGAAGGCAAGGTTGGCGGACGACATGGCAATCCTATAGACCGGCAAAAGATTTAACTTGTATATACAGGTTCATACAACCCGGCAAGCATCAGATTACCACCGCCGATGGCCCCTTGCCGGGCTGGTCCCGGCCGGTCACAGTTGGGCATGTCCTGGACACCCTTTTCTCGCACCCAAGCGCCCGCACTGCCGATCCGGTACGACGGCACCCGCCTCGCCGCACGGCTGACCGAACGGCTGCGCTGGCGACCGCAGCGGGAAAGCGATTTACCTGCCGTCGTGACGATTTTTTCCCACCCGGCGGTGGTCGCCCATCGACCGGACCCCTCCCCCGAGACGGCGGGCGAATGCCGTCAGCGCCTGGTGAAGGATCTCGACCATTGGCAGCGCCACGGCTTCGGCCGCTGGGCGCTGGAGCGCAACGGTCATGTCATCGGCTTTGGCGGGCTCACCTACCGTGACGGCTTTGCCGGCCTCAATCTCAGCTATCACCTGCATCCCGATCATTGGGGTCAAGGCCTCGCCAGCGAATTCGCCGCAGCGGCTGTCGAGATCGCCCTTAACGATCTTCTGGCGCCACAGGTCATCGGCATTGCACGGCCCGTCAATCTCGCCTCGCGGAGGGTGCTGGCGAAAGTCGGTTTTATCTTCGCGCGCCCTATCACCTATGGCGGGCATCCCGGCCTGCTGCATGTGAAGAGAGCGGAGCGGTCCTGATGGATCTCGCCTGCCAGGACGCGCAGCGTGAACAACGACAGCTACGCCTGTCGGTCATCCTGACCTTCTGCGTCGCCTTGATCGGCGTCATTGTCGGCCTTTGGGTCGGCTCGCAATCCATCGTCTTCGATGGCTTCTTTTCGTTGATCGACGCCACCATGACCATCGTCGCGCTGATCGTGTCGCATCTGGTGACCCGCGAGGGCAGCCGCCACTTCCAATTCGGCTATTGGCATCTGGAACCGCTGGTCGCCGGCTTCAACGGCAGCCTCATGGCGCTGAGTTGCGGTTATGCCTTCCTCAACGGAATAGACAGTCTGCGCAAAGGCGGCCATCAGGTCGATTTCCACATCGCCGTGATCTACGCCCTGGTGATCAGCCTCGCCAGCTTCGCCATGTGCCTCTACCAGCGGCAGCAGAATCGCCGGCTGCAGTCGGAACTGCTGCGGATCGACAGCCAGGGCTGGTTCATGGGCGGTTCGCTCAGCGCCGCCCTGCTGATCAGCTTCCTGATCGCTTCCTTTGCGGCCGGCACCAGCATCGAACCCTGGACGCCTTATGTCGATCCGGCGGTCCTCACCGGTTTATCGTTGCTGTTGAGTTCGATCCCGTTTCGCATCATCTGGCGTGCCATGCATGAGGTCTTCCTGCTGGCCCCCGCCGAGCTCGATGAACATACCCGTGACGTGGTGCAAGAAATCGCCGACCGTTACGGCTTTCCCAAGTTCCGCTCATATGTCGCCAAGACGGGACGCGCCGACCTGATTGAAATCAGCATCATCACGCCGCCCCATTTCAAGATCGACGGCGTGGAAATGCTGGACCGTATCCGCCAGGAAATCGCCGACAAGCTCAGCGAAAGCGGCCGGCCGCATTGGCTGACCATCATCTTCACGGCCGACGAGAAATGGGCCTGAGGCGGCGTTAGAGGCGAAGCGGATTTTCTAAGTGTTGCGCCGCTTGGCGACGTTTTCGGCCATCAAGCAGAGAATCTCGAACATCATGGTCGCCCCCACCAGGGCCGTGTTGCCGGATTGGTCGAAGGGCGGCGAAACCTCCACCACATCGCCGCCGACCAGATCGAGACCCCGCAGCCCCCGCAACAAGGTCATCGCCTCGCGCGTGGTGAGGCCGCCCGCCTCCGGGGTACCGGTACCCGGCGCAAAGACCGGATCAAGGCCATCGACATCGAAGCTGATATAGGTCGGCCCGTCACCGACCACGCGGCGCGCCTCGGCGATCACGGCGTCGATGCCAATCTTGTCGACTTCCTGCATCTCAATGACGCGCATCCCCGACTGATAAGAAAAATCATTGTCGTCGGCGGCGTATTTCGGCGCCCGAATGGCGATCTGCACCACCCGCTTGGGATCGAGCAGACCCTCTTCCACCGCACGGCGGAACGGCGTCCCATGGGTATATTTGTTGCCACCAAAATAGGTGTCGTTGGTGTCGCAATGAGCATCCACGTGAATCATGCCGACCGGCCTGTTCTTGGCGATACCACGGAAGATCGGCAGCGTGATCAGATGATCGCCACCGGCGGAAAGCGGCAGGCAGCCCGCCGCATGCACCTTGGCGTAGAAGCTCTCGATGCGCTTCAGGCTATCCATCAGATCGATCGGATTGACCGGCGAATCGCCGAGATCGGCAACCCGCGCCAAGCTGTAGGGCGCGATATTGCTGGTCGGATGCACCTTGCGCATCAGGCTCGACATATTGCGGATTTCCCGCGGCCCGTGGCGCGCCCCGGCCCGGTTGGTGGTGCCGCCATCCCAGGGCACGCCGATGAGCGCGATATCGAGCTGCGCCGGCTCGGTTACGTAAGGCAGGCGCATGAAAGTCGGAATGGCCCCAAAGCGCGGCGTGATCGCAGAATCGATCGGCTGGGGGAAGTTGCTCGGCGCGTCGTTCATCATCATCCCTTACCTCATTGGCCTGTCGCCACTCTCACATATCGGCTTCGTCGTCGTCAAACTCGCCGCTGAGTTTCAGGCCCTCGATCCAGGTGCCACCGTGCTTGCGAATGACCCTTCTGGGAGTCATTCGCCCCTCCCTCGCAATCGCTTCGGCCAGTTGCTCCGAATGGGTCACGAGCCAGATCTGGCTATGTTTCGCAGAGTCGACGATCAACCGCGCCAAGGGATCGGGAAGTGCCGGATGCAGGCTGGTCTCCGGCTCGTTCAACGCGACAAATTTAGGCAAGCGATAGGCGAGCAAAGCACCCATCAGAGCGAGATAACGTAAGGTGCCGTCAGACAGCTCTCCCAACTCAAAGACACGGTGCGGATGGTCAGCGAAGATCATGCCAAAGGTCGCATGCCGATCCGGCCGGGGCACCACCAGCTGGGCGCCAGGAAAGGCATCCTCGATGGCGCTGTCCAATTCCGCCTTATCACCACGGATATGCACGAGCGTGGCAAAGACGGCCGCAAGATTTGCCCCATCCGACGCCAATGTCGGCGTCGTGATCGCCAGACATGGCCGCCGGAGCGGTGAGTCCGCATCCGTGCGGAAGCCGTGATAGAAGCGCCAATCAAGCAGTGTCCGGCGCAGCCAATACAGATCTGCGAAACGGGACGGGTCTTCAACCGTAGCGAGGGCCGTTTCAGAAAACATCAGATCATCGTTGACCTGCTCCCGCACGCCATTTTCATTTCGCATCCACAAAGACGGCCCTCGGCGCTCAAGCAGCGCCACTTTGCGGCGGGCGGTGTGAAGAGAGAGTGTTTCCGATTTCACCAGGGGCTCGGAGGCAAAGGCAGCGAAAGCCTCCTTCGGTGGAAAACCGATGCTGATCTCGTAACTATAGGATGCCTCTCCATCACGACCGAAACTCGCGGACAGATTGACCTGTCCTTGCAGATCCTTACGCTGCCCCCCGGCAGTAATAACGGATGTCATACCTCCTTCGATGGCAAATTCGCGGGCCAAGGTACCAGCAGCCGCGGCCTGGATGATCTGCAGGCCACGATAGAGATTCGTTTTACCAACACCATTGGCTCCGACGAATACGCTCAGACGATCCACCGGAAAACTGATCTGGCGGAGCGACCGGTACCCGGCGACATATACCGAGTTGAGCTGATACGGATTCTTATCCGCCGTCATGATGCCTCGGTAACTCCGATATCAGCGTACTCGGCTCAAGCCGAGCCACACGCCGCCGCCGATCAAGGCCCCGCCGCTGCAGCGCATGATCCAGCGGCTGCAGGCGGGGTTCATCATTTGGGCAGCCCGGCCGCTCAGGAGCGCGACGCTGCTGTCGGAAAGGCCGCCGCAGGCGAGAGCGGTCACGCCAAGCAAAGCAATCTGTGCCGTATAATTGCCATGGGGATCGATGAATTGCGGCAGGAAAGCGCCGAAGAACAGCAGCTGTTTGGGATTGCTGAGCGAGACCAGACAGCCCTGGACGAAAAAGCCGCCGCGCGGCTGCTGCACCGGCTGGTCGACCGAGGCGGCAGCGGCGGCGCCAACCAGCTTCCAGCCGAGATAGATCAGGTAAGCGGCGCCGGCGAGGCGCAGCCAGTCGAACCAATGGCCCATATTGGCGATGAGGGTTGCCAGACCGAACAGGACCAGCGCCAGCATCGTCGCGCAGCCCAATTGAGTTCCGGCCGCGTTCAACAGCCCCGCCCGCATGCCATGGCGCAGGCTGTTGGCGACGATCAGCGTCGTGGTCGGACCGGGAATGATGGCGGCGATGAAGCAGGAGGCGACGAAAGCCAGATAAAGCTGAAACGACATGCCACATCCCCCTCTCGCCCTCGATGGGGCGTCATGATAGGGTCACGGAAGCGATTTGTCAGCCGCCAAGCGGCGATGCCGGTGCGACGCCGACAAATGGCTTGGGGGCAATGACAGAACGACGCCGATGCTGATCACCGGACGACGCCGCAGGAAAAGCCGACCTCGATCATCGAGCGTGGACGGATATGCGCTGCGATTGGTCGAAAGAACCGATCGCTTCCTGCGGGCCGAACTCAGCTTCGGTCGGGCACTCGCCTATTTCGCCTTCCTTTTTGCGATAGCGCTGATTGTCGCGCTAAGTGCCGGCGGCACCTATCTATCGACGAATTTTCTCGATTATCTCTTCATGATCGAACAGGGCTGGCGCCTTGCCCAGGGACAGATTCCCTACCGGGATTTCCTGAGCCCGCTTGGCCCGCTTTATTATGCCCTTGTCGGCACCCTTCAATATCTGTCCAACGGCGACCCAGCTGTCTATCGCCTCAACGGCTTTGTCGCCATGCTGCTGTTCGGCCCGGGCCTGATCTGGATCAGCTGGCGCAGATTGCCGGGAAAGGTGGCGGTGTTTGTTGCGATCGCACTCGCGATGATACCGCTGACGCCGCGTGACGTCGACGGCATGTTCTTCGATTTCGATTTCCTGGCCATCTATAACAGCCTCTGCTGGCCTTTGGTGGCGACCGTCATCCTAGGCAGCCTGTTCGAAAACAGACGGGACAGTCGCAGGCTGCAGGCACTCATCGACGGTTTCGCGATCGGTCTGGCCCTGATCGGCCTGCTGACGTTGAAACTGCCACATGGCATCGTTGCGACCGGCGTCCTGACAATCGGCCTCATCATCCGGCCGGGAAATCGCCTTTGCCTGTTTGCCGCCGCGCTTTTCGCAATCGCTGCCATTGCCCTCCTCTATCTTTCCGCTGCTCCGCTCCTGCATCTCTATCTGCAGCAACTGATTGCCGTCGGCCATGCAAACGATCTGCCGGCGCGGATGCATTCCAAATTGCAGATCTATGTCTACTCCCAGACGACGACGCTGCTGCTCGCGCTGTTTGCGATCTGGATGGTCGAGAAATACCGGCAATATCACCCCGCCCGTATCGGCTATCGAGATGTCGCCGCGGCCCTCACCATTTTGCTCGCGACCTATGGCAACGCGATCAACGACAATGGCGATACGCCGGCAGCTCTACCCTTGCTGTTCCTCCTGCTCTGGCTGGTCGCCATGCGGGCCAACCTGCCGATCGAGGGGGAGAGCGGCAGACGCTATCGGCAGATCAAAGCCTGCCTGCTTGCCGCACCTTTCCTGCTTTGGCTCGGCCTGCCCCTGGCAAATGACGGCTTGGCGCTGATTTTCCATAGCCTCAGCTTCCGTCTGCGACCGACCACACCCTGGCTCGCAGCATTGCCGGATCAGCAGCATCTGGTCAGGGACCTGCGGCTCCCCGGCAATTTGAACGCGGCCGGGACGAATCTCCGCGACGACACCGATCTGACCGATCAATGGGGCGCCTATCTCCAGGCGCTGGAAGAGGGCGTCGGCGATCTGCAGGCTTTGAAGCTGGACCATGCCAGGATCTATGAAGCGCGGTTCAACAATGCGCTGTCATGGCTGCTGCAGGCGCCCTCGCCACGCGGCGTTCTCGCCTGGCTCGACATCAATCGCACCTTCAGCCTGACCGCACATCCGCCCGCAGACAGCTATCTGCGCGATGTCGATGTGCTGATGGTGTCGAAACTGGCCTATGACGAGCCCTGGACCAGGTATTTTATCGCCATTTATGGCAGCGTCATCGATCGCGACTTTGTCCGCGTCAGCGACACGACCTACTGGCAAATCTACAAGCGGCGCAGCTAGAGCCGGATACCATCTCTCGTCAAAGGGATAGGCCGCTGTCGCGACCATAAGCAGCAGCTCCTTGCGGAAACAAAAAGGCCGGCCCTTTCGAGCCGGCCTTTCTTTTGGCTGGGCGGAAGGCTTTAGAACAGGCCTTCGACTTCGCCCTTTTCGTTGAGGCGGATATGGTTCGCCGAGGGAACCCGCGGCAGACCCGGCATGGTCATGATCTCGCCGCAGATGACG
>DATLIX010000093.1:0-47484 GCA_035539215.1 Dongiaceae bacterium
ATGGAACGGGAAGACATCTGCGGCCATGTGCAGCGCGTCGGGCCGTATTTCCATGAGCAGCTCAAGACGTTGAGCGATATCGACATGGTGGGCGATGTGCGCGGCAGCCATTTCATGGTCTGCATCGAATGCACAGCCGACCGGGAAGCGAAGAAGGCGCCGCCCGCCGAATGGGATGTCGCCACCCGCATCTTCGAGAAATGCATGCCGCGTGGCCTGCTGATCCGGCCGATGGGCCATCTGATCGTCGTCTCGCCGCCGCTGGTCATCAGCAGAAGCCAGATCGACGAGGCGGTCGCGACCCTGCGCGCCTGTATGCTTGAGGTTCAGGAAGACCTGCGGCGCGACGGTTTCCGCATCGCCGCCTGATCCCCGCTATCGCGATCTGTGATCGGAAAGACGCCCGACGGGCTGCCGTCGGGCGTCTTTGCTATTCGGCCGCCGAGCGCTCGCGCTCGGCCTCCACGGTTGCCGGCCCATGCACATGCGCATGGGTATGTGCCGGCGGGCGCTTGAACAGCCGCCCCAGCTTCTCGAAATAGATATAGATGACGGGCGTGATGAAAAGCGTCAGCAATTGCGAGACGACGAGGCCGCCGACCACGGCCAGCCCGAGCGGTTGCCGGAGTTCGGCCCCCGGGCCCGTGCCGATCGCAATCGGCAAGGTTCCCATGATCGCCGCCATGGTCGTCATCATGATGGGACGGAAGCGCAGCAGGCAGGCCTCGTGCATGGCCTGCTCTGCCGAAATGCCCTTGTCGCGCTGATGCGAAATGGCGACGTCCACCATCATGATGGCGTTCTTCTTGACGATGCCGATCAGCATCACCACGCCGATGATGGAAATCACGTTCAGATCGGTCTTGAAAAGAATCAAGGTCAGCAGCGCGCCGAGGCAGGCCGAGGGCAGGCCGGAGAGAATGGTGATCGGGTGAATGAAGCTTTCATAGAGAATGCCGAGCACCACATAGATCACGAAGACGGCAGCCATCAGCAGCAAGCCCTGATTGGCGAGCGAGTCCTGAAAGACCTGTGCGGTGCCCTGGAAGCTGCTGGAAATAGTCTCCGGCAGGTTCATGTCGTGTTCCGCCCGGGTGATCAGATCCACCGCCGCGCCGAGCGAGACGCCGGGCGAGAGGTTGAAGGAGATGGTGACCGAGGGCAGCTGCGACTGGTGATTGACGGTGAGCGGCCCCGCCTGGTGGCTGATCGAGACCAGCGAGTCGAGCGGCACCAGCTGTCCGCCGGCGCTGTGGATATAGATGCTGCCGAGAGTATCTTCATTGTGCTGGAATTCCGGCGCGACCTCGAGAATGACTTCGTAGTCGTTGCTCGGCTGATAGATCGTGGAAATCTGCCGGCTGCCGAAGGCGCCATAGAGGGTCGAGCGAATCTCGTCGGTGGTGATGCCCAGAGCGGCCGCCCGCTCGCGATCGATATCGACGAAGATCTGCGGACTGCGGATCTGCAGGTCGCTGGTGACGTCCTGCAATTCCTTCAACTCGCGGAGCCGTTCCGTGACTTTCGGCGCCAGATCGTTCAGTTGCGCAAGGTCGGTTCCCTGCAGGGTCACCTGATAGAGGCTCTTCGCCGACCGGCCGCCGACCTGCAAATTCTGGATCGGCTGCATATAGACGTTGATCGAGGGCAGGTGATTGAGCTTCTTGCGCAGACGCTGAATGACCTCGCTGACAGACGCCTTGCGTTCGGCGAGCGGCTTCAGGCCGACGAACATGCGTCCCGTGTTCTCGCCGCCGCCGCCGCCGGACCCGACGCTGGAATTGACGGTGGTGACGGCGGGATCGGCGGCGATGATGGCTGCCGCCGCCTGCTGCGCCCGCGACATGGCCTCATAGGAGATATCTTGCGGACCTTCGGTGGATACTGAAATCTGCCCGGTATCCTCGATGGGGAAGAAGCCTTTCGGCACTACGCCGAAGAAATAGACCGTCGCCAGCAAGGAGGCGATGGTGATCCCCAGCACGATCGGCTTGGCGCGCAGGGCCACGCGCAGCGCCGCATCATAGCCGCCCTGGAGCAGCTCAAAGCCCCGTTCGAAGAAACGATAGAGCCGTCCGTGCGTGGCATTGTGCCCGCCGCCGCGCAGCAGCCGGCTGCACATCATCGGCGTCAGGGTCAGCGAGACGAAACCGGAAATCAAAATCGTCAAACTGATGGTGACGGCGAATTCGCGGAACAATCTGCCGACGATGCCGCCCATGAAGAGAACGGGGATGAAGACGGCGACCAGCGAGAGGGTGATCGACGTCACGGTGAAGGCGATCTCGCGCGACCCCTTCATCGCCGCGGCCCAGGGCTTCTCGCCCTCCTCGATATGCCGGACAATGTTTTCCAGCATGACGATGGCGTCGTCGACGACGAATCCGACGGACAAGGTGATGGCCAGGAGCGACAGGTTGTCGATCGAATAGCCAAGCACATACATGAAGGCGCAGGTGCCGATCAGCGAGACGGGCAGCACGATCGCCGGGATGAAGGTCGCCGTGAGATTGCGCAGGAAAAGGAAGATCACCAGCACGACCAGGGCAATGGTCAGGCCAAGGGTGAAGCGCACGTCGTCCACCGACGCGCGGATCGATTCCGAGCGGTCGAGCATCACATGGAGTTTGACGGAAGCCGGAATCTGCGCGTTCAGATAGGGAATGAGATTGCGGACCGAATCGACGACCGCCACCGTATTGGCGTCCGGCTGGCGCTGGATGGCGAGCAGGACGGTGCGCTCGCCGTTGAACCAGCTGGCCGTCTTGTTGTTCTCGACGCTGTCGATGACATTGGCGATATCGCTCAGGCGGACCGGATTGCCGTTGCGATAGGCGACGATCAGCGGCCGGTACTGTTCCGCATGGGACAATTGCTCGTTCGACTGGATGACCGCGCTGCGATCGCGGCCGCTGAGCGAGCCGACCGGCGTGTTGGAGTTGGCGGCATCGACGGCATTCTGGATATCGTCGAAACCCACCCCCATGCCGGCTAATATGTTGGGGTTGAGCTGGACCCGGACGGCGAACTTCTGGGCGCCATAGACCTGCACCTGCGCGATCCCCGGCAGGGTCGCGATGCGCTGCGCGATCAGTGTCTCGGCATATTCGTCGACGGTGGAAAGCGGCAGGGTATCGGAGGTCAGGGCGAGGAACAGGACCGGCGCGTCGGCCGGATTGACCTTGCGGAAGCTGGGGGCGGTGGTCATTTCCGTCGGCAACTGCCGTTGCGCCGTCGTCATTGCCGACTGGACGTCGAGCGCGGCGCCGTCGATATCGCGGTTGAGGTTGAACTGCAGGGTGATCTGGGTCGAGCCCTGGGTGCTCTGCGATGTGATCGTGTCGATACCGGCGATCGTCATGAACTGGCGTTCGAGCGGCGTCGCCACGGAAGACGCCATGGTCGACGGGCTGGCGCCGGGCAAGGACGCGGAAACCTGGATCGTCGGAAAGTCGACACGCGGCAAAGCCGCGACCGGCAGCAGACGATAGCCGAAAATGCCGATGACCACGAAAGAGATCATCAGCAGGCTGGTCATGACCGGCCTGCGGATGCAGAGTTCGGGGAGCGTCACGGGTTCACCCCTGCGGCGTTGCCGCTGCCGGCGGCAGGTTTCGCTGCCGGCTGCTCGATCTCGACCTTGGCACCGGCATCGAGGCGCATCTGACCTTCGGTAACGACCGTCTCGCCGCCCTTCAATCCGCTGGCGATGACCAATTCATCGCCGATACGGCGATCGACCCTGACCGGCTGGACGGCGACGGTCTTGTCGCTTTTGATCACCCAGACATAATTGCCCTGCTGACTGATCTGCAGCGCTTCGTTGGGAATGACCACGGCATTCGGGTCGGTGCGCAGCGTCATGAGCACGTTGACGAACTGACCCGGCCACAGGCGGTCGCGCGGGTTGTCGAAGCGCGCCTTGACCATCACCGTGTTGCTGGCCGTGTCGATGGTGTTGTCGATAAAGGCGACGATACCCTGTTCCTGGCGATTGGCACGGACCGCCCCGGCATTTGCCGGATCATCGTTCGCATCGACCGTGCCGACGACCTGGGCTGCGGCGGCGGTGCCCACCAGGGCGCGGCTCTTGCCGAAAGTTGCGGAAACCGCTACCGGACCGGCGCCCATGGCCGCCCGCAGATGGTTGAGGTCGTCCTGCTGGATGGAAAAGGAGACGTAGATCGGGTGGATCTGGTTGATCGTCACCAGAGGTGTCGTATCCGCCTGGCGGACCGAGTTGCCGAGCTTGAAATTGATCGTTCCCAGACGGCCGGAAATCGGCGCCGTGATCCGGGTATAGGAAAGCTGGACCTGGTCCGCCTGGATCTGCGCCTGATCGCCCAAAGCGGTCGCCTCATAGGTCGCGACATCGGTCTTCGCCTGGTCAAGGCTCTGCACCGAGGTGAAGTTCTTTGCCGCCAGCGGCAAAAGCCGCTCGACGTTCCGCCGGGCATTTTCGACCAGCGCCTGGTCCTTGGCGAGATTGGCCTGGGCTTCCTTCAAGGCCGCCTGCAAGGCACGGTCGTCCAGGGTGAAGAGCAGGTCGCCAGCCTTGACGTCCTGGCCTTCCTCGACCGTGACGCTGGCGATGACCCCGTCGATCCGTGGCTGGATGGCAACACTTGCCATCGGCTGCACGCGGGCGACCGTGGCGATCTGGACCGGCATCGGCTTGACGGCAACGGTGGCGGCAAAAACCGGCAGGCCCGGCTGCGCCGCCTGATGGGCATGAGGATCAGGGGCGGCATCCCCGACGCTCAGGCTGCGCAAGGCCACATAGCCAATGCCCACCAGTGCGATACCGGCCACGAGAATAAGCTTTACGCGCATCTATTCGGTCCAAACTCAGGGGTCGCGGGATTGGGTGTCGCAGTCCGAGACAGACTGGTCCTTGAACAATAACGTCCGGTCACGGCATTACCTGCGCTACTGGTCTTGATCATACCAGAAGAGATGGCCTAGAATAGAACTCTAAAGTTAAGGTTTTATCATTTAGCGCCAGCATAATTCATGTCTGCTGACAGCCATCCCCAAAGCCTACCGGATCCTGACAGCGAAGTTGCTGTCCCAGGCGATTCGCTGCATTGGCGCGAGAGGCGCCGCCGCAACATCCTGGCGGCGGCCGAGGAGCTTTTCGCCCAGTCGAGCTATGACGCCGTCCAGATGGACGATATCGCGCGTCGGGCGAAGGTCGGCAAGCCGACGATCTATCGCTATTTCGCCTCGAAGGACGAGCTGTTTCTGGAGGTGTTCCGGCTGGCGCTGCAGCAGTTGCAGTTCCAGCTATCCGGTGTGCTGGCGGCGGAGCTGCATCCCCATAAGGCCCTGGACGAGATCTTCCGCATTTCCTTCGGCCTGCTCGGCAACCAGGTTTCTGCCTTGCGCCTGCTGACCGACGGCCAGCCGGGGCTGATCGTGCGCTGGCGCGAGGAATTCGACCGGCACCGGCTGTTCCTCGTTTCGACATTCCGCCAGGTCATCGAGCGGGGCGTCACGATGGGCGCGTTCCGCGCGGTGGATCTCGATATGGTGCCGCCGATGATGGTTGGCATGGTTCGCGGCGGCCTGATGAGCGTCACCGATATCCCGGCGCGCCAGCAGATGTCGCAGGCTGCGGTCGATCTGGTGATTGGCAGCCTCATGAAGGCCTAGCTGATGAAGGCCTCGCTGATGAAGATAGGACGCTAAAGTCTGACGCTCTCATATCGCGGGTCGACAGGCTTGCCGCTCTATCGGTCCCCGCGATTCATGACAGCCATGATTTGACAGCCAAACGGTCGCCGCCTATGGCTTGACGCATCGCAATCGGCGCGCGGAGTATCTCATGGCAGGGGACATTATCCTATTGGATGGCGGCATGGGCCGCGAGTTGAAGCGCATCGGCGCGCCGTTCCGGCAGCCGGAATGGTCGGCCCTGGCGCTGATCGAAGCGCCCGATTTCGTTGCCCGGGCGCATCAGTCCTTCGTGACGGCCGGTGCCGACGTGATCACAACCAACAGCTACGCGCTGGTGCCGTTCCATCTCGGCGAGGAGCGGTTCGCGGCGCGCGGCGAGGAACTGGCCGACCTGGCCGGCAGGCTCGCCCGCCAAGTCGCAGACGGCAGCGAATGCCGGGTCGCCGTGGCGGGATCCCTGCCACCGCTCTTCGGCTCCTATCGGCCGGATCTCTATGACGAAACCCGGGCACAAGAAATACTCGCGCCGCTGGTCGCGGGCCTCGAGCCGCATGTCGACCATTGGCTGGTCGAGACCCAGAGCGCGATCGCCGAGGTGGAGGCCGCTGCCGCCGGGCTTGCGCGTTCCGGCAAACCGGTCTGGTTTTCCTTCACGCTCGAAGACGGCGCTGAGGATGCACGGGAGGCGCCGCGCCTGCGCTCCGGCGAGCCGGTTGCCGTGGCGGTGCGGCGCGCGGCCGATCTCGGCGCCGCCGCGATCCTGTTCAATTGCAGCCAGCCGGAGGTGATGGGTCCGGCGGTCGCCGCTGCCGGCGCCGCCTTGCCGTCGCAGATCAGGCTCGGCGTCTATGCCAACGCCTTTCCGCCGCAGCCGAAAGACGCCGAAGCAAATGCGACGCTGCATGAGATTCGCACCGATCTCGACCCATCCGGCTATCGCGGTTTCATGCAGGACTGGATCGGGCAGGGTGCCTCCATCGTCGGCGGTTGCTGCGGCATCGGCCCGGAGCACACTGCCGCCATGAGGTCCGCGCTCGACGCCTAGAGCGCGATCCTTAAGATTCGATGCAGTCAACGAGAGGACAGATGTCATGCGTGTTGCCACGTTCAGCCATCGCGGCATTCGGTCGGTCGGTCGCCTGTTGCCGGATGGCAAGCATATCCAGCCGCTCGATCTCGGTCCCATTGCCCAGCATGCGGGGGCGCTGGCCCTGGTGCAGCGCGCCACCGGCGGCGGTACGCCGCAGGACCTGGGCGATCCGGTCCCGCTGAGCGAGGTCAAACTGGCGGCGCCGATTCCGCAGCCGCGACGCAACATCTTTTGCATCGGCAAGAATTATCGCGCCCATGCCGAGGAAGTTGCGCGCAGCGGCAAGGGCAGTGCCGCGGCATCCGACAAGGACCCCGTGCCGACCGCGCCGATCGTTTTCACCAAAGTGCCGGAATCGGTCATCGGCCCCGGCGAGACGATCCGCATCGACCCGCGGGTCAGCAGCAAGATCGATTACGAGGCGGAACTGGCGGTCATCATCGGCCGCGGCGGCCGGCATATCGCCCGTGAAGACGCGCTCGACCATGTCTGGGGCTATACCATCGTCAATGACGTCACCGCCCGCGACATGCAGCGGCGCCACCAGCAATGGCTGCTGGGAAAATCGCAGGATACCTTCTGCCCGATGGGGCCCTGGCTGGTGACCCGTGACGAAATCGACATCGCGGATACGCGGATTCGCTGCTGGGTGAACGACGAATTGCGCCAGGATGCCAGCACCAGCGACCTGATTTTCGACATTCCCACCCTGATCGCCACGATCTCTGCCGGCATCACTCTGCTGCCCGGCGATATCATCGCCACCGGGACGCCGGCCGGCGTCGGGATCGGCTTCGAGCCGCCGAAATACCTGCTGCCCGGCGATCGCGTGCGGATCGAGATCGAGCGTATCGGCGTGCTGGAAAACAGCGTGGCGCTCTGGCAAGACGAGTAACCGGGAAGGCGATTGACTGCTCCAGAGAGCGGGCCGGCCGATAGGACCGGCGTCGCGCAGGTTCAGAGCGGTGACGGGCTGAGCGTGAAGGTGATTGCCGCGCGCACTTCGGCGCCAGGCTCCAGGATCAGCATGCCGGTGTCGTCGCGCCGGTCGCAGAGATTGAAGGCATCGGTGATGTTGCTGACCGGCTCGGCGCAAAAATAGGGTTCGCCCTTCGGCGCATAGACCACCAGGCAGCGCAGCGGCGGCGATGCGCTCATCGCCAGTTGCAGCCGATGTTCCGGCCAGGTGATGACGGCCTCGCCCGACCAGCCGGTGAAGACGTTATCGAGCTCGACCTCATCGAGGCGGATGCCCTGGCGCAGATTCGCCGCCGCCGGTACCGGCAGCAGCGCCGTCGGCATCACCTCGGCATCGGTGGCCCAGAAACCATCGACCGGCGCAATCATGCGGCAGCGCGGCGTGCGCGCAAAATAGGGATGCAGGCCGAAGCCATAGGGCATGGCCGTCGGCCCGGTATTGCGGCTTGCGAGGCTGATCGTCAGCGCCGTGTCTGTCAGCCGGAAATGCTGGCGCATCTCATAGGCGAAAGGCCAGTCGTCGGGAGCATGGCGATAAAGCAGGCTGGCGCCGGCCGGGGTCTGCGTCTCGACCAGCCAGGGCCGCTGCCAGCCATGGCCATGTTCATTATGCGGCCCGTCGCTGTTCAAAGGCAGCTGGACCTCGCGGCCGCGAAAGCGAAACCTGCCGTCGCGCAGGCGATTGGAAAAAGGCGACAGAGGAAAGCAGCTGGCGCCGAGCACATCGCTTGCCGCCAGGGCCGCCGGATCCATCGGCCGCAGCAGATCGATCGTGCCGGCCTCACCGCGATAGCTGAAGCCGGCGATCGCGCCGCCGATGGCCGGCGCCAAGCGCAGGCGCAACGGGCCGGACGCGATTTCGATCAGAGCAGATCCCATCACGTCCGCCCCTGGCGGTCGGTCATCGTCCGGTTACCTGTCGTCATGCGTCAGGCCGACAGCGTCTGTTCCACACCATTGCGCTGATGCGTACCGGTCCGGCCGGTCAGCTGCGCCGAGATGCGATTGGCGCACTGCTTCACCTTCTCAGCGATCTCCTGCTTGCGGCTGTTCCAGTCGCGCTGCTTCAGGCTGGTGACGCTGATGGCGCCCGCCGGGCGGCCATTGCGGTCGAGCACGCAAGCGCCGATGCAGGCAACACCCTCGGTGTCTTCCTCATCGTCGACGGCATAGCCGAGCTCGGTTACTTCGGAGAGCTGCTGCATCAAGGCGCCGACATCGGTGATGGTATGGGGCGTCCGCTGCGGCAGCTCAAACTGGTTAAGAATATGTTCCGCCTCGGCGGCCGGCAGCGCGGCCAGCATGGCTTTGCCCACCGCCGAGCAGTGCGGCAGCTCGCGCCGGCCGAGCGCGGCATCGAAGCGCACGGCGCCCGGGGCATCGACCCGGCCGATGACGACGGCATGGCCGTCATCGAGAATGGCGACGCGCGAGGTCATGCCCAGCTCCTGGGTCAGCTGCCGCAATTCCGGCAAGGCGACATCGGTGAGGACGGTATTGGCGACGGCCAGATCGCCCAGGCGCGCCAGCATCATGCCGAGGCGATAGCGCCGGTTGCTGCCCTCGCCGAAATCGACGATGAAGCCGTGCGCCAGCAGTGTCTGCAGGATGGCATAGGCCGCAGCCTTGGAGAGCGAGAGGTCGCGGGCGAGATCCGTCAGGCGCGCACCCTCGCGGCCTTGATTGGCTACCAGTTCCAAGAGATCGAGCGCGCGGCCGACGCTTTGGACCCGATAGCGCTCGTCGAGAGCCGGCACCGGACGCGTTGCCTTGCCGGTTTCCTTGCGCGTGAGCCGCCTTGGTGTCGCTGTCTTCTGCTTCATGATCAGTTCCGTTCCAAAAGATCGCTTATAATTTGAGCCTATTTGCTATTTGGGCAGATAGGTTTGATCGACATCAATACTTGTCTAATTGACAGAAAGATCAAATTCGCCCCTAATAGAATTGTGTATACGAAACATAGTTTCGTATTACCAAACATTGCAAGGAATTTTTCATTGAGCGGACAGAAAGGCAAATGGCGCTCCAGCGCCTGGTTCGGCGGCGAAGGCAAGAATGCCTTCATGCATCGCAGCTGGATGAAGAATCAGGGTTTGCCGGCGGATGTCTTCGACGGACGGCCGGTGATCGGGATCTGCAATACCTGGTCGGAACTGACGCCCTGCAACGCCCATCTGCGCGACCTCGCCGACCATGTGAAACGCGGCGTCTACGAGGCCGGCGGCCTGCCGCTGGAATTCCCGGTGATGTCGCTGGGCGAATCCAATATGCGGCCGACCGCCATGCTGTTCCGCAACCTCGCCAGCATGGATGTCGAGGAATCGATCCGCGGCAATCCGATGGACGGCGTCATCCTGCTGGTCGGCTGCGACAAGACGACGCCGGCCCTGATGATGGGCGCCGCGAGCTGCGACCTGCCGACCATCGTGGTTTCCGGCGGGCCGATGCTGAACGGCAATTTCCGCGGCCAGGCGATCGGCTCCGGCACCCATGTTTGGAAATTCTACGAAGACGTCAAGGCCGGCCGCATGTCGGTGCCGGATTTCCTGGCGGCGGAGCAGGGGCAAAGCCGTTCGGCCGGCAGCTGCATGACCATGGGCACGGCCTCCACCATGGCCAGCATGGTGGAAGCGCTCGGCATCGGCCTGCCGGACAACGCCGCCATCCCGGCGGTGGATGCGCGTCGCAACGTGCTGGCGCATCTGTCGGGCCGGCGCATCGTCGAGCTCGTCAAAGAAGACGTGCGCATGTCGCAGATCCTTACCAAGCCGGCCTTTGAAAACGCCATCCGCGTCAACGGCGCCATCGGCGGCTCGACCAATGCCGTCATTCACCTGATCGCCATCGCCGGGCGGCTCGGCGTCGCGCTCGATCTCGAGGATTGGGATCGCCTGGGCCGCGATATCCCCACCATCGTCGATCTGATGCCCTCGGGCCGCTTCCTGATGGAAGACTTCTATTATGCCGGCGGCTTGCGTGCGGTGATGCGGGTTCTGGCCGAGAGCGGCCGCCTGCATGAGGAGGCGATGACGGTTGCCGGCGAGACGATCGGCGCCATCTGCCGCGAGGCGCCGAACTACAACAGCGAGGTCATCCGCGGTCTCGACAATCCGCTGACGCCGCAGGGCGGCATCGTCGTCTTGCGCGGCAATCTGGTGCCCAATGGTGCGGTGATCAAGCCCTCGGCGGCGACGCCGGCGCTGATGCAGCATCGCGGCAAGGCCGTGGTTTTCGAGAATATCGAACATTACCACCAGCGCATCGACGATCCGGCGCTCGAGATCGACGCGACCTCGGTGATGGTGCTGAAGAACTGCGGCCCCAAGGGCTATCCCGGCATGGCCGAGGTCGGCAACATGCCGCTGCCGGCCAAGCTCCTGAAGCAGGGCGTCACCGACATGGTGCGGATCTCCGATGCACGGATGAGCGGTACGGCCTATGGCACGGTGGTGCTGCATGCGGCGCCCGAGGCAGCTGCCGGCGGCACCTTGGCCCTGGTCCGCGACGGCGACGTCATCGAGCTCGATGTCGCCAACCGGCGCCTGCATCTCGAAGTCAGCGACGCCGAGCTGGCGACGCGCCGCGCCGCCTGGCAACCGACCGTCTCGGCCGGCGCCAGCGGCTATGAGCGGCTCTATGTTGACCATGTGCTGCAGGCCGATCGCGGCTGCGATTTCGATTTTCTCGTCGGTCAACGCGGCGCGGATGTGCCGCGCCATTCCCACTGAGGTGCCCCATGCAGGGACTGATTGATCAACCTGCCCGTTATCCCAGCCTCAAGGATCGGGTCGTCTTCATCACCGGCGGCGGCAGCGGCATCGGCGAAAGCCTGGTCGAGCATTTCTGCGATCAGGGTGCCCGCGTCACCTTCGTCGATCTCGCCGTCGAGCCGTCCAAGGCCGTGGCGGCGCGCATTGCCGCCAAAGGCCTGCCGGCGCCGGATTTCATTCCCTGCGATCTGCGCAAGATCGAGGATCTGCGCGCCGCCATCGCGGCGACCCAGGCCAAGCATGGCCCGATCCGCGTCCTGTGCAACAATGCCGGCAATGACGACCGGCATTCGACCAAGGATGTGACGGTCGAATATTGGGATGATCGCATGGCGGTCAATCTGCGGCCGCAGTTCTTTGCCGCCCAGGCCGTGCGCGACCAGATGCGCGAGGCCGGCGGGGGATCGATCATCAATTTCGGTTCCATCACCTGGATGGTGGGCGACCCGGATTGCCCGGCCTATGTCACGGCCAAGGCGGCAATCACCGGCCTTACACGGGCGCTCGCCCGCGAATTGGGGCCGGAAAAGATTCGCGTCAATTGCATGATCCCCGGCTGGGTGATGACGGAGCGGCAGATGCGGCTGTGGCTCACCCCCGCCGGCGAGAAGCAGATTGAAGAACGCCAATGCCTGCGCGAGCGCCTCTATCCGGCCGATATCGCGCGCATGGCTTTGTTCCTTGCCGCCGATGACAGTCGCATGTGCACGTCACAGCACTTCATCGTCGACGGCGGCTGGGTTTGATCAAACTGGATTTGGTTTCGAGCGGGAGAGAGAAATGCGTCTTATTCAATATCGCGACCCGGCGGGTGCCCGGCATGTGGGCGTTGTCACCGCGGATGGCGATCGCGCTCATCCGCTGACCGGTGTTTCGACCACCTATCAATTGGCGCTGCTGGCGATCGAGCGCGGCATGGCGCTGGAGGCACTGGTAAGCGAGCTGACCGCGCCGGACACGGTCGACTATGCGGCTCTGTTGCGGGAGGGGCGGGTCCTGGCGCCGCTCGATCACGAGGAGCCGGCCCGTTTCTGGATCACCGGCACCGGCCTCACCCATCTCGGCAGCGCCGACGCGCGCAACAAGATGCATGTCGAGACGCACGGCAATGCGGCACCGGAATCCGATTCCATGCGGATTTTCCGCATGGGTATCGAAGGCGGCAAGCCGGGTGCCGGCCAGATCGGTGTACAGCCGGAATGGTTCTATAAAGGGGTCGGCACCTGCGTCGTCGCGCCGGGCGCGCCGCTGCCGCTGCCGTCTTTCGCGCTCGCCGGGGCTGAAGAGGCGGAAATCGTCGGCCTCTACATTGTCGACAAGGCGGGCCAGCCGCGCCGGATCGGCTTTGCGCTCGGTAACGAGTTTTCCGATCATGTGACCGAGGCGCAGAACTATCTCTATACCCAGCATTCGAAATTGCGCGCTTGTTCGTTCGGCCCCGAGCTGCTGCTGGGCGAATTGCCGCCGGATATCCGCGGTAAATCCCGTATCATCCGGGATGGCAAGGTCATCTGGGAAGAGGAGGTTCTCTCCGGCGAGCGGAACATGTCGCATTCCATCGCCAATCTCGAGCACTACCACTTCCGGTATGATATGTTCCGGCGACCGGGGGACCTTCATGCCTACTTCTTCGGCGCGGCGGTCTTGAGTTATGCTGCGGGCGTGAAAACGGCGCCGGGGGACGAGTTTGAGATCGAGGCACGGGAATTCGGCAAGCCGCTGCGGAACAAGATGGTGCCGACGACCGGTGACAGCGGTCTGGTGACGGTGACGCCGCTGTAAGCAGTCGGCGAGGGGATCTGACGTGAAGTGAACAATCAAAGCATACAAAACAACGGGAGGAAGGGCAGAATGTTGACAACGATAACAAAGCGGGCTTTGCCGGTCTTGGCGGCGGTCGTCTCGACCATCGCACTGTTCTCGGCATCGCCGGCCAATGCCAAGGAAGAATTGCGGGTTCTCGCTTGGCAGGGCTATGCCGATGACGACTGGGTCAAGGAATTCGAGAAAGAAAACAATGTCGACGTCAAGGTCGTCTTCATCGGCAGCGATGACGAGATCTGGGCGAAGATCAAGGGCAGCGAAGGCAAGGATTTCGATCTTTTCGCCGTCAATACCGGTCAGCTGCAGCGTTATATCGATATCAATCTGGTGACGCCCTATGACATGAGCAAGCTGCCCAATCAGAAGCATACGCTGCCGCTGTTCAACGACCTCACCAAGGTGAACGGCGTCATGCGCGATGGCAAAGTCTACGCCATTCCCTTCTGTTTCGATTCCATCGGCCTGATCTACGACACCGACAAGGTGAAGCCGGCGCCGACCTCGATGGATGTCATGTGGGATCCGAAATACAAGGGCAAGGTGCTGGCCTATGACAATGGCGAGCACAATTTCTCCTTCACGGCGCTCACCCTCGGCATCACCAATCCGTTCCATCTGACGGATGACCAGTTCAAGCAGGTCAAGGAGAAGCTGATCGCCCTGAAGCAGAACGTGCTCAGCTTCTACACCACGGCGGATGAGGCGACGCAGATCTACAAGAACAACGACATTGCGCTGATCTGGGCCAATTACGGCCAGCAGCAGCTCAAGGCACTGAAGGATGCCGGCGGCCACGTCGCCTATGTCAATCCGAAGGAAGGTGCCCTGGCCTGGCTCGATACCTGGGCGATGACCAGCGGCGTCAAGGATAAGGCGCTGGCGGAAAAGTGGGTCAATTTCCTGCTGGAGAAGAAGATCGGCCAGGCGCTGTCCGATCGCCAGGGCTTCGGCAACACGGTGGTTCCATCACCCAATGCCGCGGCCGGTGACAAGCTGGTTTACGTGCAGGTGGTGGAAGATCCGACCAAGCGCGCCGATCTCTGGAACGAGATCAAGGCCGCGCAGTAATCAATCCGTCCCTGGCCCGATCGGCACCGTCCGGTGCTGATCGGGTCGCATTTTGTCGACTTGTCGACTTTCAATAACACGTTCCTTCAGGGTGACATGGCCAGCCGCCGCCTTCTGCTCGAATTGAAATCCGTGGCGAAATCCTTCGGCGAGACCCGCGTCCTCGACAATGTCGATCTGGCGGTCGAAGACGGCGAGTTCATCACTATTCTCGGGCCTTCGGGTTCCGGCAAGACCACCATCCTGCGCATGATCGGCGGCTTTACCACGCCCACCGCCGGTGAGATCCTGCTGGACGGCAAGGACATTTCCGGCTTGCCGATCAACCGCCGGCCATTCAATACCGTGTTCCAGGATTACGCCCTGTTCCCGCATATGACGGTCGCCGGCAATGTCGGCTATGGTCTGCAGATTCGCGGCGTGGCAAAGGCGGAGATCAAGCGCCGGGTTGCCGATGCGCTGGGCCTTGTCCATCTGGCGCAGCTGGCGGAACGCTACCCGGCCCAGCTTTCCGGTGGCCAGAAGCAGCGCGTGGCCCTGGCCCGCGCCATCATCTGCCAGCCGCGCCTCATCCTGCTTGACGAGCCGCTGGCGGCGCTGGATGTGGAATTGCGCAAGCAGATGCAGCTCTTCCTCAAGAATATCCAGCGCGAGATCAAGACGACCTTTCTCTTCGTCACCCATGACCAGGAAGAAGCCATCTCCATGGCCGACCGGATCTGTGTCATGAATGACGGACGGATCCAGCAGATCGGCTCGCCGCTGGATGTCTATTACCGGCCGCATACCGAATTCGTCGCCCGTTTCTTCGGCGACAACAACCTGATCAGCGGCCGGCTCGGGGCCACGGCCGGCGACATGCGCTCGATCGATACCAGCTTCGGCAGCCTCGCTTGCGCGGTGGATGACCAGCCGGAGGTCGTGGCGGCAGCGCTCGGCGGCAGCGCTTATGCCGTCGTCCGGCCGGAATCGATCCAGCTGGCGGCATCCGGTGGCCAGCTGGACGGCTGCGACAACAAGATCGGCGCGACGATCACGGCGGTCGAATTCAGTGGCGCCACCACGCTGGTCCGCACCAAGCCGCAGGGGTCGGATATCGAGATGCGGGTCAAACTGCCGAGCCGGGCCGATGGTACCGCCCTGCAGGTCGGCGCCCAGGTGGCGCTTGGCTGGCGCCGCGTCGACAGCCGCCTGGTGCCGGTATGAAGAAGCCAGCCGGTATGAAGAAGCGCATCGCCGGCCTGCCGCGCGAGGTCAATCAGATCGGCCGTACGCCATGGGTCCTGACGGTGCTGGCTTATGGCCTGCCGTGCGTCTTCATTCTGATACCGCTGATTTCCTTCCTCGCTTACAGCTTCTTCTGGGTCAAGGGGACGGAAGTCCATTACGACTTCACGCTGCTTAACTACGTGCGGATCGTCGCCGAGGACATCTATCTCCCGGTGCTGTGGCGCACCTGCATCCTCTGCCTGGAAGTTGCCGTGCTGACCATCCTCTTCGGCTATCCGGTCGCCTACTTTCTGGCCAGTCTCGACGGACGAAAAAAATACGTCCTGCTCATGCTGCTGCTGGTGCCGTTGTTGATGAGCTACGTCATCAAGATCTATGCGATCCGCAGCATCCTGGGGGGCACCGGATTCCTCAATCGTTTCCTGATGGCGACGGGTCTTATCCAGGAGCCGCTGACGATCTTCGTCTTCAACCTGAATGCCGTTCTGCTGGCCTTGACCGTGCTGCTCATTCCCTTCGCGGTGCTGCCGATTTTCCTCTCGCTGGAGAAGCTGCCGCGCAACCTGCTGGATGCCTCGGCGGATCTCGGAGCTTCGGAACTGCAGACGTTCGTGCGCGTCGTCCTGCCGTTGAGCCTGCCCGGCGTCGTCGCCGCGGCAAGTTTCGTCTTCGTGCTGGCGATCGGCGATTTCCTGACGCCGCAGATGGTCGGCGGAAACAGCGGCTTCACCTTCGGCCGCATCGTCTATTCGCAATTCGGGACCGCCTATAACTGGCCCTTCGGCTCGGCGCTTTCGGTCCTTCTCTGTGCCGTGGTGATCATTGCCATCCTCGTCGGCAGCCGCTTCGGCAACAAGCGGGGGGTGGCATGAAACGTCTCTCGCCCGGTACTATCGGCTTCGGCCTGCTGACGGCTTTCGTCTTCATCATTCTCTATGGCCCGATCTTCGTGCCGATCATTTCTTCGTTCTTTACGGTGAAATACGGTCAGGTCGATTGGAGCAATGCCAATCTGGACGCCTACCGCCTGCTGATCAACAATGAGGGCATTCTGACGGCGCTGCAGAATACCTTGATTGTCGGCGTGTCGGCCGTGATCCTGGCGCTGATTGTCGGCTGCTTCCTGGCGATGTTCTATCAGTTCAGCCAATCGCCGGGCCGCGGCCTGGTGCAGTTCATCATCTTCCTGCCCTTCCTGATGCCGCCCATCATCACCGGCCTGGCGCTGCTGATTTTCTTTCGCGAGATCGATTTCGAGCGCTCATTGGTCACCGTCATCATCGGCCATACGGTGTTCGTGCTGGCGCTGGTCTATCGCACCATCCTGGTGCGCCTGCAGGCCCTGGGCATGAATATGGTCGAAGCGTCATACGACCTCGGCGCCAGCGGCTGGCAGACCTTCCGGCTGATCATCCTGCCCAATCTCAAGAGTGCGATGATCGGTGCGGCGATCCTGGCTTTTGCGCTGTCCTTCGACGAGACCATGATCACCATCCTGGTGACGGGTACCGACAATACCTTGCCGATCCGCCTGTGGGCGATGATGCGGCTTGGCTTCACGCCGGATATCAACGCGCTGGTTGCCGCCATCCTCGGCTTCACCACCCTCCTGGTCGTGGTCGCGGCGCGTCACCTCATTCCCAAGGAGTTCACGTCGCGCGAAGCCTGACGGTCCCGACTGTCAGTCCCGCGCGTCGCTGCCGAGGTCGAAGACCTTGGTTCCCTCTTCCCAGCTCGGCGGTTCGAGCACTTCCGGATGCCGCAAGGTCCTGACGGCGTCGTTGTAACCGGATTTCCAGTGCTCCTCCATCGAGCGCCGCGAGAACTCGTAGTCCTTCGAGTGCCCTTCGTAGGTCGCGGCGCGATAGATCAGATGGACGATATTGTAGACCTTGTGGCTGGCGACCGAGCTCAGCAGCTTGGCCTCTTCGCTGTCGCGCGCCTCGGCCGGCAGCTTCTCTAGAATCTTTCCGAGCGCACAACGCAGTTTCTGCAGGCGCCGGAAGCTGTCGGTATTGGCGCGGGTCCGGCTGGAAAACTGGATCTCCTTCTGCCGCATCATCACTTCCGGCATATCGCGCGGAAAATCGCCGCGCGCATTCCATAGATCGACCTGGAAGGCGAGCGTGTCCTGCCTGTCATCGGCATTCAGCACCCAGCTGAGCGGCGTATTCGAAACCAGACCGCCATCCCAATAGTACTCGTTCTCGATCTCGACCGCGGGAAAGCCCGGTGGCAACGCGCCGCTGGCCATCACATGGGCCGGCGTGATCTTATGCGTCTTGGTGTCGAAATAGCTGAAATTGCCCGTGCGCACGTTCACGGCACCGATGCTCAAGCGCATGCCGTCATTGTTCAGGCGATCGAAATCAACCAGCCGCTCAAGTGTCAGCAGGAGCGGCGAGGTGTCATAGATGCTGGTCGCTTCGGTGCTACCCTGCGGATAGAACCAGGGCCCGGGCAGGCGCGGCGCGAAGAAGCCCGGGACACCGGTCAGGGCAACCTGATTGGCGACGAACTGATTGAGGCCGTTGCGGGCCACGTCGCCGCGAATGCCAGTCGTGATCCATTCGTCGATCCAGCTTGGACCATTGGTGACACTGACCTCGTTCCAGAATTGCCGCAATCTGTCGACCCGATGTTCCGGGGGGTTGCCGGCGATGATGGCGGCATTGATGGCGCCGATGGAAATGCCGGCGACCCAGTCAGGTTGCAAGCCGGCCTCGGCCAGGGCCTCATAGACGCCGGCCTGATAGGCGCCGAGCGCGCCGCCGCCTTGCAACAACAGGGCGATACATTCAAAAGGCGGCCGACCGTCGACACAGTGACTTTTCTTGAGTGGCTGCTTTGCCATTGGATGCTCCCGAACTCCCGTCGAACTCCAGGAAGGCGAACCGCCAGGTTCGCGAAGATGCCGCCACCTTAGCGGAATTTGCTGCCGCAGCGCAGCATTTATATTGCGGGTAGCAGGCTTGTCACTTACCCTGCCAGGGTCACATCATGCTGACGTTCCGGCAGTGGCTTCCCCGGCCACAGCAATAACCTCTATTGATCTCTGGTCACATATCCGAGGAGAGCGACATGGGCGCTGTTGAAAATCTGCGAACCGCCGACGGCTTTACTTTATCGGCCTACCGGGCCAAGCCGACCGGCGCCAAGAAACGGGGCGCGGTGGTGATTTTGCAGGAGATCTTCGGCGTCAATCATCATATCCGCAATGTGACCGACCACTTTGCCGCCGCGGGTTATGAGTCCATCGCGCCGGCACTGTTCGATCGCGCCCAGCGCGATGTGGATCTCGGCTATGACGGACCCGGCGTTGCGGCGGGTCGCGATCTGCGCGGCCAGGTCAAGCTTGAAGATACCTTGGCGGACATGGCCGCCGCCATCGCGGCGGTTTCCGCTGCCGGCCCGGTCGCCGTGATCGGCTATTGCTGGGGCGGTTCGCTGGCATTCCTCGCTGCGACGCGTCTCAAGGGCATTGCCTGCGCGGTCGGCTATTACGGCGGCATGATCGCCGGCCATGCCGATGAAAAACCGCAGGTGCCCGTCCTGCTGCATTTCGGCGAAAAGGACGAGGGCATCCCCATGGCGGATGTGGACATCGTCCGCAAGAAGCGCCCCGACGTCGAAATCCATACCTATCCCGCCGGCCATGGCTTCAGCTGCGACGAGCGGGCTTCCTTCGACCCGGCAAGCCATGAAAAGGCGCTGCAGCGCACCTTGGCATTTCTCGCCAAGCATCTCGGCGCCTGACATCTTGGCAGCTGAGCGGCAATCGCCCTGGAGTTAAAGACCCTTACGCATGCATTGTCATTTCACCGTGTCACCCCCCGTCGCCCTCGCCTCACGTTCGCGTGACGTACCGAACCTTCCACGCGAGCCGATTGGTTAGTCTGGCAAGGATGCTGGCTGATTGGCCGGCTCCGAGCGGGCTGCCGCAGATGCAGGCAGCCCAACTGACGGTGCTCTCCCACATGCTACCGCCGATGGCGGAGCGGGAGGTTGGTCTACCGGACGCCAGCCCAGCGGCGCACTCCCGCCGGAGGGGCCGGCCTTGAAAATTGTCCGGTGATCGCTCGGCGCCGATCGGCTTTCGCAAACAATGAGCGGAGGAGAATGCGATATGAAGCGTTTTCTCATCACTACAGCGTTTGTCGCGGCGACGGCTCTTCCAACCGGTGCCGCCTTCGCGCAAAGTTCCACCGACACGACCAACCCGCAAGCCCTGAGCCCGGGCGTAACATCACGGGGCGCAACGCCGGCGCCTGACCAGAGCCAGGCACCTGCGGCGAACGCACCGGCGCCAACGGCTCCAGCAGAGAACGCACCGGCCGGGAACGAGCCGGCGGCGACCGCGGCAAACCCGCCGCCGAGTGACGCGATCATCGCGTCCGAAGGCAGTGGCGACATTCGTGCCGACAAGATCATCGGCATGAAGGTCTACAATCCCGACGGCAGCGAAGTCGGAAAGGTGAAGGACGTGTTGTTCGACCCCAACGGCAATGTCAAGGGCGTCGTCGTCAATGTCGGCGGCGTGCTGGGCATCGGCGCCAAGCCGGTCGGCCTGCAATGGAAGGAAGTGGATGTCCAATCTTCCAACGGCGCCATGAAGGTCAACTATACGAAGGAGCAGCTTGAGGCTGCGCCGCGTTTCGAAACCCAGGACGCGGCCCAGCAGGGTGCTACCGGGACCGTCCAGCCGGCTCAGCCGGCCACGCCCGCAGCGCCGAGTTCAGCCCCGGCCCAGCAATAAGGCGGGGCAGCAATAAGCGCGACAAGATCGGGCAGGGATAAAGCCGGCTCGGTTCTGTTGCGATAACCCAAGCCAGGACGCTGGCTTCTCCGACACACGTACAAGTCCCGGCAGCTCAAGCTGCCGGGACTTATTCATGCCGGCATGGCAAACACGCTCACTGCTGACGGAAGGCGGTGAGAAAAAGCGAGAACAGCTGCGATTGCGAGGTGATGCCGAGCTTGCGATAGGCATTCTTGCGGTGGATCTTCACCGTGCCGCGCGAGATGTGCAGCTGCTGTCCGATCGATTCCGAGGAATGGCCCTGCAGGACAAGGCTGGTGATCTCGCATTCGCGTTGGGTGAGGCTGGCCGGGCCCAGGCTCTGGAAGATGCTGGTCACGACCTGGTCAAGATCGAGGGGCGCGCCGTCGCTGGATGCCAGGAGAACCTGGTCGCGCCCCGATTCAAGCCAGTGCTGCTGGCAAATGGCGCGGATGACCGGCTCGATGATTTGCAGCCGGCTGATGTCGTGATCGCTGAAGGCGCTGCTGGCCTCGGCGCGCATCAGCGAGAGCACGACCGTTTCGCCGCTCTTGAGCGGAAAGAAGAAGCCGACTTCCTCCGCCAGCCCCGTCTTGACGTAATAGGATCTGTAATATTCGCTTTGATAGAAGCGATCGGGAGCGAACTGCCGCATGCGGTAGAGACCGGGCTTGATGCCGCTGCGGCTCGCCTGGAAGAACGGATCGAGCAGATAGGGCCCGTCCTCATACAGCGAGACGAAGACCCAGCGTTGCTCCGGCGTGAAGGTGTCATAGACGCAGTAAGGGCGTTGATCGCCCTGGTAGCTGAAGATCACCATGTGATCGAAAAAAACCACATGCGACATCGCGTTGACGAGGGCACCGGTAAAATTCGGCTGGCCGATCACGTCGATCAGGGCGGCAAGGTAGCGATGCCAATGCCTCTCGGCCAGGGCCGCTGCCCGTCGCCGGCCCGGCTGGGCTGGCGCCTGCGCCGCCGCCGCGACGTTTTTGGTTCCAAGAAGCGTCATCTTCTGCAAAATACCCCCAAGGGGATATATCTCCCAAATCCCGCTTTATGTAGAGAATAGAGGAAATGAGAAAGAGGCAGGTCTGTCAACAGCCGCCTCGATTGCCAAGGGAACGACGCATGGGAGGCGGCGCCCGATGGATGGGGGAGTAAAGACCGCAATGGCGATCGACACATCGTCCGCTGCTGCCAACGATATCGTTTTCGAACATGTCAGCAAGCGCTTTGGCGCACTTGCGGCGGTCGACGACGTTTCGTTTGTCATCCGGCGCGGCTCCTTCCATTCCTTTCTCGGGCCTTCCGGCTGCGGCAAGACGACGTCGCTGCGGCTGATCGCCGGCTTCGAACAGCCGAGCGACGGCCGTATCGAAATCGCCGGCCAGTCCATGGTCGGCATTCCGGCCTATCGCCGCCCGGTCAATATGGTGTTCCAGCAATATGCGCTGTTCCCGCATATGGATGTCGCCGGCAATGTCGGCTACGGCTTGCGCCAGTTGCGGCCGCGGCCGAGCGTCGCGGAAATCGACCGGCGCGTGGCGGAAGCCCTGGAGCTGGTGCGCCTGCCGCATCTGGCCAAGCGGCGGATCTGGGAATTGTCCGGCGGGCAGCAGCAGCGCGTGGCTTTGGCGCGCGCTCTGATCAACCGTCCGACCGTGCTGCTGCTCGACGAGCCGCTGGCCGCACTCGACCGCAAGCTGCGCCGCGAGATGCAGATGGAACTGCAGAATCTGCAGCGTGAGGTCGGCATCACCTTCGTCCTGGTCACCCACGACCAGGAAGAGGCGCTCAGCATGTCGGATACCATCGGCATCATGCGCGAGGGCCGCATCGTGCAATTCGGCTCGCCCCAGGAACTCTATGACGCGCCGGTCAATCGCTATGTCGCCGATTTCGTCGGCGAATCGAATTTCATCGAAGGCGCGGTTGTTTCCGCCGACGATCACGCGGCAACCTTGCAGACGGCGCAAGGTATCACCATCACCGCGCCCTTCAGTGCGCTGGGGTATCAGCCGGCAAAAGGGGAGACGGCCATCGCCGCCATCCGCCCGGAAGTCATCGAGCTCTGGCGCGACGGAGAGACGCCGCCGGCGGGTGCGCAACCGATGGAATGCGGCACTATCCGCAACCGTATCTATCTTGGCGATCATACCGAATTCGGCATTGAGACAGCGCGGCTCGGCATGTTGCTGGTGCGCCTGCCGAAGGCATCGTCGGCGGCGACGGGGCTGCAGCCGGGCGACGCGGTCGCTCTTGGCTGGAACGCCGATCGCGCGCTCATCCTAAGCGACAAATAGCATCGAACAGAGGCGGAGAGCGACGACCCGCCGCCATCATTCAACGATGATCGTCGCAATCTGGGAGGAAGAGATGGACCAGCAGAAAGAATTCATCAAGCAACTGCGGCGCTATCAGAAGGGGTCGGTATCGCGGCGGCATTTCCTCGGCGTGACCGGGCTTGGCACGGCGATGACGGTGCTCGCGGGCGCCATGCCCGCGGTCTATGGCGCGCGCAAAGCCTTTGCCGGTTCGATCGGCGACAAGGTCAGCCTGACCACCTGGCCGAATTATCACAGCCAGGCCAATCTCGATAAATTCGGCGCCACCACCGGGGCCAAGGTCGAGATGACGGTATTCGGCTCGAACGAAGAGATGTTCGCCAAGCTGAAGGCCGGCGGCACCGGCTGGGACGTCTTCGTGCCGACCAACTACACGATCGAGAACTACGTCAAGGAAGACCTGATCGTACCGCTCGATCTCAGCCAGATTCCCAATTACCAGCCGCAGAACTATACCGATCAGCGCTTCACCCAGCCCGGGACCGTCAACGGCAAGGTCTATGCCGTGCACAAGGACTGGGGCACAACCGGCTACAGCGTCAACACCACGCATATCAGCGAGCCGATGACCTCCTGGAAGGATTTCTGGGATCTTGCCCGCGGCAAATATACCGGCCGCGCCATGGTGCATGACTATCAGCTGACGACGATCGGCAATGCCCTCAAATATTACGGCCATTCGTTCAACTCGCTCGACGAGAAGGAACTGGCCGAGGCGGAGAAGCTGTTGCTGGATGCCAAGCCGCATCTTTTTGCCATCAACAGCGACTACCAGCCGTCGATGCGCAGCGGCGATGCCTGGCTGACCGTGGCCTGGACCGGCGATGCCAACCAGCTGCATCGCGACATGCCGGAAATCATCTATGTGATCGGCAAGGAAGGCGGCGAGATCTGGTCGGACTTCTACGCCATCCCGAAGGAAGCGCCCAACAAGCCGGCCGCCTATGCGCTGATCAACTACCTGCTGGATCCCGCCGTCAACAAGGACGAGGTCCTGGCCCATGGCTATCCGGTTGCCGACAAGCGTGTCTTCGATCTGCTGCCGAAGGAGATCCAGACCAATGCCATCATGTATCCGGCGGCCGAATTGCTGAGCCCGCTGGAATTCGGTGCAGCGGCGACGCTGACCAATCCGGCCCGCGCCGAGATCATGGCTCGTTTCAAGTCGGCCTGATCACAGGGATAGGGCAGGGTGAGGCGCAGATGACAACGGCGGCGGTAGGTGTGGCGATGAAGCCGGAGAAGAAGCGCTGGGGATGGACGGCCTTGCTGCTCGCCCCCAGCGGCTTCTGGTTCTTCATGCTGCTCCTGCTGCCGCTCGCCGTCGTCATCGTCTATAGCGTCGGCGTGCGCGCCCCGACCGGCGGCTACCAGGCGGCCTTTACCTTCGACAACTATCTCAATCTGCCGGCGCGCTGGGCGGCCTTCCGCAATACCCTGATGCTGGCGCCCAGCGGCACGCTGATCTGCCTGATCATCGGCTATCCGCTGGCCTATTACCTGGCGGTCAAGGCCAGCCCGCGTTCGCGCCTGATGCTGCTGATCCTGGTGATCGTGCCGTTCTGGACCAGCTTTCTCATCCGCACCTATGCCTGGATGTTCATTCTCGGCAGCCGCGGCATTCCAGCGCTGCTGGATTGGGCCGGCATGCCCGATGTGCGCCTGATCAACACGCCGCTCGCAGTGTTGATCGGCATCGTCTACGGCTATCTGCCGCTGGTGGTCTTTCCGATCTATGTCAGCCTGGAGAAGCTCGACAAGAGATTGCTGGAGGCTTCGGCCGATCTCGGCGGCTCACCTTTCGGCACGTTCCGCCAGATCACCTTTCCGCTCTCGGCACCGGGCGTCATCACCGGCTGCATGCTGGTCTTCATCCTGCTGATGGGCGAGTACCTGATTCCGCAGATGCTTGGCGGCGGCAAGGTGTTCTTCATCGGCAATGCCCTGGTCGATCTCTTCCTGCAAAGCCTCAACTGGCCCTTCGGCTGCGCCTGCGCCATGGCGCTGGTGGTGCTGATGGTGGTGACCGTCAGCCTCTACCTGCGCGCCACGCGGCGGTTGCAGGGCCGTGACGTTTCCTTGATGTAGAGGCAGCATGTTCCTGCGCGGCTATTCCTACCTGGTCTATCTCTTCCTCTATCTGCCGATCGGGCTCATCGTGCTGTTCAGCTTCAACAGCGGCAGCAACGCCTCGAGCTTCCAGGGCTTTTCCGTGCATTGGTACGGCAAGGTGCTGGACAACAGCCTGATGCTGGATGCCCTGCAGAACAGCGCCATCGTCGCCAGTACCACCGCCGTCCTCGCCACCGTGATGGGAACGATGGCGGCGGTTGCCTTGCAGCGCGTACATGGCCTGCCGCGCGCGATCTTCGATGCCCTGACCTATATTTCGATCATGGTGCCGGGCATCGTCATCGGCATCGCCACGCTGATCGCCCTGGTGACCACCTTCGGCGCCATCAATTCCTTCCTCGCCCAGATCTGGCCGGGCGATACGCCGCCGCGGCTGTCGCTGGGCTATGGCTCGATCATCGCCGCCCATACCTTGTTCGCCATGGCCCTGGTGATCGTCATCGTGCGGGCGCGGATCGCCGGTATGGATCGCAGCCTGATCGAGGCCTCGATGGATCTCTATGCCGATCCCTGGGCCACCTTCCGCCAAGTGACGTTGCCGCAATTGCTGCCGGGCATCGTCGCCGGCTGCCTGCTGTCATTCACCTTCAGTTTCGACGATTTCGTCATCGCCTTCTTCGTGGCGGGGTCGAAAAATACCTTGCCGATCTATGTCTTCTCGTCGATCCGGCGCGGCGTGACGCCGGAGATCAATGCCATCGGCACCATGGTGATGATGTTTTCCCTCACCCTCCTGGTGGTGGCACAGCTGTTCCTGCGGCGCTCGCGGCGGAAGTCATCACAAAAATCGGCAACGGCGTGATAAGCGTGAGAGATCGATGATTCTGCGGGATAAGGTTGCCGTGGTCACCGGTGCGGGGTCGGGGATCGGGCAGGGCGGGGCGAAGATCATGGCGCGTGAAGGTGCCCTTGTCGTGGTCGTCGACCGCAAGGCAGACGCCGCCGCGGCCACCGCCGCCGCCATCCGTGCGGCCGGCGGGCAGGCGGAGGCGCATGACCTGGATGTCACGGATGACGATGCGGTGGCGGCGCTGCTGGCCGGCGTCATCGCGCGGCATGGCCGGATCGATATCCTGCATAATCATGCCGGCATCCAGGTGGCGGGCTCTCTGGAGCAGGTGGAGCCGGCCGCCTTCGACCAGTCCTGGCAGGTCAATGTACGGGCGCATTTCATTGCCGCGCGGCATGCCATGCCGCAGATGCGCAGGCAGGGTGCCGGGGTCATCGTCAACACCTCCTCCAATTCGGGCGTCTTCCTCGACCGCGAGATGCTGGCCTATATTACCACCAAGGCGGCGGTGATCATGATGACCAAGCAGATGGCGCTGGATTACGGTCCCTACAACATCCGGGTCAACGCGCTCTGCCCCGGCTGGGTCGACACGCCTTTCAACGAGCCCTATATCCAGCAGATGGGCGGCCGCGCGGCGATCGAGCAGTATGTGCGCGACAAGATCCCGCTGGGGCGCTGGGCCAGCGTCGATGAGATCGCGGAAGCCATCCTGTTCCTGGCCTCCGATCGCTCCTCCTTCATGACCGGCCATGCCCTGGTGGTCGATGGCGGCGAATGCATCGCCTGAAGGGAGAACAGCCCCGGCTTTGCTGGGGCATAAAGGTTAACGCCGCGCGGCCACAACAATAAACCGGCAGCTTCCTTGCGGCGGCTTCATTTCCCGGGCGGAATGCGGCAGAATGACGTCTTGCCGACCGCCGGAGGGACCGATGCATATCCCCCACCAGCAATTGCACGATCTTCACGAGTTCTGGCATGCGCGGCTCCATCACCGGCGCATGCCCGATCGTGCCGATTTCACGCCCGAGGAATTTCGCCCCTGGTTTGGCCATATCGGTATCGTGGTGGCCGAAAAGCCGGAGCGGGGATCGCGCTATCCGCGCTGGCGCGTCGCGCTCTCGGGACTGGAAATCACCGATTACGACGGCGCCGACTGGACCGGACAGCTACTGGACGAGGCGGTGCCGGAACATGCCCGGGGCGAAATTCTCGCTCCCTATGACCGGCTGGTGGATCGGCAGGCGCCAGTCTATTGGCAGGTCGACAGCGCGATCAACGGCGCCAGCTCGCTGAAATATCATCGCCTGCTGCTGCCCGTCACCTGCGGCGGCCCCGGCATCGGCAAGGTGATCGTCGGCATCTATGCCGAGCCGCCGCGCCAGCCGCAGCAGAAATGCGTCTATGACGCCATGGCCAAGGCCGAGATCTCGCGCGCCTGGACCGTGGCGCATTAACGCCGATATTGCCGTCGGCGCCGCGTGCCGGCATCGGCAGCCGGCACATTCCGTGATCTTGTCGCTCGTGGACATGACAATGCCGGTATGGCTGCCTTGCCGGCGCGGCAATTGTCGAAACAATCTGCCATCCGGGTCCTCCATCCCGGCATCCGGCCAATCGGCCGGTGCGGGACGACCCTTCGGGATTTGCTTGCATGAATCACCTCGGAATCTGGCTGGGATCGTTCTGGCCGCGGCCTATTGCCGTCAACTGGCGGGAACGCCTGCGCGCCTGCTGCGGCGCCGCGCTCGGCATCATCGTCACCGGCCTCGTCACCCGCTGGGCGCTGGGCGCGGAAGCCAGCCTGCCGCTGCTGATCGCGCCCATGGGAGCCTCGGCCGTGCTGCTCTATGCCGTGCCGGCAAGTCCGCTGGCCCAGCCGTGGTCCATCATCGGCGGCAATCTGGTGGCCGGTGCCATCGGCATCACCTGCGCGCAGTTCGTGCCGGATCCGATGCTGGCTGCGGCCGTGGCCACCGGCCTCTCGATCGGCGCCATGTTTGCGCTGCGCTGCCTGCATCCGCCGAGCGGCGCCGTCGCCTTGACCACGGTGATCGGCGGGCCGGCCGTTCATGCCCTGGGCTACAGCTTCCTGCTGGTGCCGCTGGGGCTCAACTCCTGCCTGCTGCTGCTGGTCGCGCTGCTCTACAACAACCTGACGCGGCACCGCTATCCGCATCACGCCCCAGCGCCTTCGCCGGCGGTACAGGGCAATGTGCATCGCACCGGCGATCCGGTCGCCACCAACCGGGTCGGCTTCGTGCCCGCCGATCTTGACGAGGTGCTGCGGAATTACGGCGACCTCATCGACGTCGACCGCGAGGACCTCGAGCAGCTGTTCCTGCAGACCGAGATGCATGTCTATCGCCGGCGGTTCGGCGATCTGCGCTGTCGCGAGATCATGTCGCGCGATATCGTCCAGGCGACGCCGCAAACCGGTTTGACGGAGGCCTGGCGCCTGCTGCGCGGCCATCGCCTGTCCAGTCTGCCGGTGCTCGACCCAGGCAGCGGCAAGGTCGTCGCCACCCTCGACCTCGACGATTTCCTGCATCATATCGACGGGAACGGCTTCGATGCCGAGGCCGGCTTCCTGCGGCGGTTCCGGCTGCTGTGGCGGAGGCCGGGCCGGGCCTTGCCGCGCACCGTCGGCGAGCTGCTGGCGGACCGGGCGCATCAGGCGCCGCCGCATCTTGTCCCCGAAGAGACGCCGATCGTGGCGCTGGTTCCGCTGCTGGCGGATGGCGCCGTCCACCAGGCCTATGCGATCGATGCGCAGGGGCATCTGACGGGCCTGGTGACATTGTCCGATCTTGTCGCCGGGCTCTATCGGGCAAAGCTGACGGGCCAATTGCCGCCCGCCGAGGCCTATTCGATCTAGCGGACGATCTAGAACAGCTTCTTCCAATAGAGCAGGCAAAGCGAAACGATCACGGTCGCCATCATCAGCAGCATGACGCCGTCGAAGCCGACACTGCTCTGCACGCCCGGCAGGCCGCCGACATTCATGCCGAAGACGCCGGTGATCAGGGTGATCGGCAGGAAGATCGTGGTGACGATGGAAAGCACATAGAGGTTGTGGTTGGTGCGTTCCGCCTGCTTGTTGGCGATCTCGTCCTGCAGCAGGCGGGCGCGATCCTGGGCGAGGTCGAGATCGTGGCCGAGCATGTCGAGACGTTCGACCGCCTGGCGCAGATCGGCGGCTTCCTCGCCCGACAGCCAGTTCGGCAGGCGGTTGAGCAGGCCGGCTAGGGCGTGGCGCTGTGGCACCAGATGCCGGCGGAGCCGGACGATGAGCTGCCGGGCCCGGCCGAGCTCGCTGCCTTCGTTGCTGACGTGGTCATCGAGGATGCGGTCCTCGATCCGATCGATCGTCTCCCCCAATTCGGCAATGGTGGCGCCGAAGGTTTCGGAGAGATGGTGCAGCAGGCGGATGACGAGACCGATGGGCCGTGCCGCGTGGCCCTGCTCGGCAACCGCCCGGCGCAGGCTGTCGACCGAGCGCAGGGGCTGGCGTCGCGCACTGATCAGCAGGCGGTCGTCGAGATAGAGCCGCAAAACGCTGATTTTCGACGGATCGATGTCGAATTCATGATGCAGATCGCCGAGAATGCCGACCAGCCCCTGGCCGATCGGCTCCAGCGTCATCTGATTGGTGCTGCCAAGCAGGATATCCTTGGCGGGGCGCGGAATGGCGGGACAGGCAGCCAACCAGCGTTGCGCCCGCATATCGGCAAGGTTGAAGTGCAGCCAGATATTGGCGCTGGTTTCGGCGAGCGCCGCGTCGATATCCCGCCATTGCAGGTCTTTCAGCGTGCCGTCGCTCTGCAGCAGATAGCCGCAAATGAGGCCGCCGGCGGCATCGATATCGGAGAGGCTGCCCGGCACCGCGATCTTTCGGTCAGTTGCCGAGACCGTAGGTGCAGTTGCGCAGGAAGTTGCACAAGGTCTTGCTGTCGGTGATATCGCGCATGGTGTCGTAGCGGATCACGTCGCCGATGGTGGCGTGGAAGCAGCGACCGATCTTGTTGGCCACCTCGTGCAGCAGCAGGGCCAGACGCGCCGTCATACTGATATGGCTGGCGATCTGGAACAGGCGGCTGTTCTGGCCATGGAAATAGATCGGCACGACGCTGGCCTTGGCTTCATGGATGAGGCGCGCGGTGAAGGGCTTCCAGTCGAGATCGATGGCGCGGCGCGCGAAAGGTGTGGGCGTGGTGGCAACGCCGCCGGCCGGGAAGATGATCAAGCAGCCGCCTTCCTTGATGTGGCGGCGCGCGGTCGCCCGCGTGGCGAGGTTGGTCTTCAACGCCTCTTCCGTGGGATCGAAATCGATCGGCAGGATATAGCGCTGCACCTCCGCATCGGGCGGATAGAGGCGGGCGTTTGTCAGGACCTTGAAATCGTTGCGGACGCGATTGGTCAGACTGCCGATCAGCAGCCCGTCCACCAGGCCGAAAGGATGATTGGCGACGATGATCAGCGGTCCCTCGCGCGGAATGGCGGCGAGCTTCGCCGTATCGTATTCCAGGCTTAGATTGAGGAGGCGCATCGCGGCGCCCCAGAAATCCATCGAACCCCGCATCTCCGAGACATAGAGCTCATAGAGGCGCTTGAGCCTGACCTGGCCGGTCAGAACTTCGACGGCGCGGATGAAGCCCCGGGCAAGGGGGCCGTCGCATTGACTGGCGTAAGTCAGGTCAATCGAACTAGCCGGTAGGGCGGATAAAGTAGACATGACGACAGTCATGTCATGTCTTATTGACTTTGGTGTCGCAGTTCCGTGACGGTTCAGAGACAATCACCGGAGAGCTTTGCCGGGGTGGGATTTCCGGCCGCGCCGGCTGTGGTCCTTACTGCTCCGGTAACGGAATGCGCTCGGTCTCGTCGATCACCGGCATGAAACGATCGGCGCGCCAGTCGGCCTTGGCCTGCTCGATTCGGTCGCGTGAGCTGGAGACGAAATTCCACCAGATATGCCGCGGACCGTCGATCGTGGCGCCGCCGAGCACAGCCAGGCGGGTAGGAGCAAGGGCTTCGATCGCGATCTCCCGGCCCGGCTGCAGCACGAGCATCTGGCTCTCCGCCATTTCCCACCCGGCGAGGGTCACATGGCCGGAGAGGAGATGCAATGCCCGCTCCTCGTGGTCGGCAGGGATGTGCAGCCGCTTGCCGACCGGCAGGTCGACAATGGCGTAGAATAAATCGTTCAGGATCTCGACCGGCGAGACGGCCCCGTGCCAGCGGCCGGCAATCAGTGCGACATGCGCGCCGTCAAGGTCGAAACGCGGCAATTGGTCGGCGCCATAATGCCGAAAGCTCGGCTCCATCTCCTCGCGCTCACGCGGCAAAGCCACCCAGGACTGCAGGCCGTAAAGCGGTCCGCCGACGGGCCGCTCGCTCTGCGGTGTCCGTTCCGAATGGGCGATGCCGCGCCCGGCAGTCATCCAGTTGACGTCGCCCGGCGCGATCACCTGCCGGTATCCCAGGCTGTCCTTGTGCAAGATGGCGCCGCTGAAGAGATAGGTGACGGTGGCGAGGCCGATATGGGGATGCGGTCGCACATCGACGCCGGTACCCGGCGCGAAGCGCGTCGGGCCCATCTGGTCGAGAAAGATGAAAGGTCCGACCATCTGCCGCTTGGCAATCGGCAGAATGCGCGCCACCTCGAAGCCGCCGAGATCACGCCGGCGCGGCGGGATGATGGTTTCGATTTCCTCTGGCGGCGGCGCTGTCATGGCTTATTCCCCACGGCTGATTCTCGAAATGCCGGCGTTGCCATCAACTTTCAGACGCCAATCGGCAACCGAAGGCCAATGTCTCACTGCAAACATTAGAGCCCGGCCGGAAGATGCGATGCAAGTGGGAAGCGAGGTCACCGCCAGGCCAGGGCATCCGGCACCACGACGGCGAAGCGATCGGCCAGTTCGGCGAGGGCGATACGCTGGATATCGGCGGCAGCGACCTTGCCGCCGCCGAGCGGATCGGGCAGGTCACGCGTCGCCGTTGCCGCCGCCACCACCGTCGACCGATAGCCGAGATCGAGCGCGCAGCGCGCTGTCGCGCTGACGCACATATGGGTCATGAAGCCGGCGATGATCAGCTCGCTACGGCCGGTCGCGCGAATGCGGATGTCGAGCTCGGTTCTGGCAAAGCTGTTGGGCAGCGTCTTATGGACGATTGTCTCGCCGGCGCGGGGCTGAACGGCGGGCAGAATGGCGCCGGTGCCCGCCGGGTCGAACAGGCCGCCGGCCTTACCCTGGTGGACGATATGGAATACCGGCACGGCATGGCTGCGCGCGAGATCGAGCAGCGTCGCGCAAGCCGCCTGCGCGGCATCGACCCCGGCAAGCGGCAGCCGGCCATTGCGATACTCCTCCTGGGCGTCGATCAACAGCAGCGCGGAATCCGCCAAGGGGCTCGGATGCAGCGGCGCCCCGGACAGCTGCAGCAGCGTTTGCGTTGAGGTACTCATCATCGATATCCTTTGGCCGGTTTCAACGCTTCGATCTTGCCGCTTGATCGCCTGTTCGGAAATTCGCTAATTTCTCACAATGGCTGATAAAAAACGCACAGAACTGGATTGGGAGGATCTGCGCTATTTCGCGGCACTTGCCCATCACGGCAGCCTGTCGGCCGCCGCCCGGCAGCTGGGCGTCAATCACGCCACGGTGGCGCGGCGGCTGGCGGCGCTTGAAGCCTGTCTCGGGCAGCACTTGTTCGAACGCCGCCCGCAAGGTTACGTGCTGACAGGTGCGGGCCAGCGCGTGCTGGCCGCCAGCCGGCAGATGGAAGCGGCGGCCGGCAAGCTTGACCGGGAAGACGCTGCGAAAGGCGAGGCCGGCGGGATCGTCCGCTTGACCACGATCCGCAGTTTCGCTGACGGCTTCCTGGTGCCGCATCTCGCGGAATTCGCGCGACAATATCCGCGCATTGAAATCGACCTGATCACTGAATCGCGCAATATGAGCCTCGATCGCCGCGAGGTCGATATTGCCTTGCGTTTCGGCCGGCCGCAGCGCGGCGGCTTCCTCGTGCGCCATGCGGGCAGTCTCGATTTTCGGCTCTATGCCACCAAACGCGTGCGGAAGAATCCGGAAGCGGGCCTGATCACCTTCGACGAAGGCGGTGTCGCTCTGCCGGAAGCGCAATGCCTGAAGCGGTTGACGGCCGGGCGCGCCGTCGTCTTTCGCTCGAACAGCCAGACCGCCCAGGCCGCCGCCGCAGCGGCCGGCATGGGCATGGCGCTCCTGCCCGATTTCCTGGCGCGCCATTATCCCGCCTTGGTACCGGTCGATCTGCCCGAAACGCATCTCCGGCGCGATATCTGGCTGTTGATTCGAAAGGAGCAGCGCCAGCTTCGGCGCATCAGGCTGCTGGCGGACTTTCTGATGGCATGCCTGCAGCGCAACCGTCCACAGCTGCTGGCGGACTGAAGCCTCGCGCTGAAAGTCCTGTGTGTTTCGGGCCGCACCCACGTCCTGCACGAACAGGCTGGGTGAACACGGTGCTATGTCGCTATATGTGATAGTTTGATGACATATTTAAAACAGCACCCATGCAAAGGACAATATGGGGCAGGAAGAAGTTTGAAAGCTTACACCTGACAGTCCGCTATCGCACATTTTGTTTGCGATTTCGCACATCTATCCCCCGCTAAATGGCAGTTGCCGCTGCTTTCGTCACAAGACTGCAATGCGGACTGATTAGATTTCGCGCCTGCATGCCGGCTCCCAGAGGGCTCGTGGTGCATGGGGGAAGTTGCCACCGGCAGCTTTCGTTATCTATGAGAGAGGAAAATGCAAATGAAGCCCGCTTGGATGCGTATGGTTCGGCTTTCCGTCGCGACCTTGCTGACGACGACGACGATCGCCACGGGAGTCGCATCTGCCGAATCGATGGATGAGCTGGCGGCAGCCGCCAAGAAGGAAGGTCAGTTGACCGTCATCGCCCTGCCGCACGACTGGTGCGGTTATGGCGCCGTGATCGACGGTTTCAAGGCGAAGTATGGCCTGACCATCAACGAACTCAATCCCGATGCCGGTTCCGGTGACGAAGTCGAAGCGATCAAGGCGAATAAGGGCAATACCGGCCCGCAGGCGCCGGACGTGATCGATGTCGGTGTCTCCTTCGGTCCCAAGGCCAAGGCCGACGGCCTGATCCAGCCCTACAAGGTCTCGACCTGGAAGTCGATCCCGGAGAGCGCCAAGGATGCCGAAGGTTATTGGTACGGCGACTATTACGGCGTGCTGACCTTCGAGGTGAACACCGACATCGTCAAGAAGACGCCCCAGGATTGGAAAGATCTGCTGGGCGACGATTTCAAGAACTCGGTCGCCCTGGCGGGTGATCCGCGCGCCTCGAATCAGGCCATTCTCGCCGTCTATGCCGCTGGCGTCAGCGCCGGCGCCAAGAAGCCGGCCGATATCGGCGAAAAGGGCCTCGCCTATTTCGCCGAGCTGAACAAGAAGGCCAACTTCGTGCCGGTCATCGGCAAGTCGGCCCCGCTTGCCCAGGGCACGACGCCGGTCGTCATCCGCTGGGACTACAATGCGCTCGCCGACCGTGACACGCTGAAGGGCAACCCGAAGGTCGATGTCGTGGTGCCGAAGAGCGGCGTCGTCGCCGGTGTCTATGTCCAGGCGATCAGCAAATACGCGCCGCATCCGAACGCCGCCAAGCTGTGGATGGAATATCTCTATTCCGACGAAGGTCAGCTCGGCTGGCTGGCGGGCTATTGCCACCCGATCCGTTTCAACGACCTGGTCGCCAACAAGAAGGTGCCGCAGGATCTGTTGGACAAGCTGCCGCCGGCAGAAGGCTATAAGAAAGCCATCTTCCCGTCGGTCCAGGAACAGGATGCTGCCAAGGAAGTCATCACCAAGAAGTGGGATTCCGTGGTCGGCGCCAACGTCCAATAACAACCGCCTGACATAGGGAGATCGGGGTTGCCGATCGCATTCGGGCACGCTGGCCCGGAAAGAACGGCAACCCTGATCGCTTCAACATGACAAACGCGACGCAAGCTCTTCCGACGACAATGATGAAAGCCAGATTTGCCGGCAGCAAGAACGGTATGGCTCTGCTCGGCGTTTCTCCGTTCTTCATTTTCGCCGTGCTGTTCCTGATCCTGCCGACCTTGTTCCTGATTTTCGGCGCCTTCCAGGATGCCGACGGCAATTTCACCTTGGCGAATATCGCCGACCTGGTGCTCGACCCGTCGATCCGCAGCGCCTATTGGATCAGCATCAAGATCAGTACGGCTTCCGCGGTCCTGGGTGCCCTGATCGGCTTTGCCCTGGCCTTCGCGGTGGTGCTGGGCAAGCTGCCGGCCTGGATCCGGCCGACGCTGATGACCTTTTCCGGGGTTGCCTCCAATTTCGCCGGTCTGCCGCTGGCCTTCGCCTTTCTGGCGACCCTCGGCCGCGTCGGGCTGATCACGGTGATGCTGCGCGACTATCTCGGTTTCAATCTCTATTCGACCGGCTTCAACCTGCTGAGCTTCTGGGGATTGACCCTCACTTATCTCTATTTCCAGATCCCGCTGATGGTCCTCATCATCACGCCGGCCCTGGACGGCTTGAAGCGCGAATGGCGCGAAGCGGCGGAGATCCTCGGCGCGGATCGTGGGCAGTACTGGCGCTTCGTCGCCTTTCCCGTACTGTGGCCCAGCATTCTCGGCACCACATTGCTGCTCTTCGCCAACGCCTTCGGTGCCATCGCCACGGCCTATGCCCTGACCGGCAGCGCCTTCAACATCATCACCATCAAGCTCTATGCGCAGATTCAAGGCGATGTGCTGCATAACCAGAATCTGGGCTATGCCCTGGCGCTCGGCATGATCGTCATCACCGGTCTGTCGAACGGCTTCTATATCTGGCTGCGGTCGCGCAGCGAAAGGTGGCTGCGATGAACAAGCAAAGCAGATTGGGTGCCTGGATCGCCATCGGCGTCGGCACCCTCTATTTCGTTCTGCCCTTGCTCTCGACTTTCGAGTTCTCGCTGCGGATGCGGCGCGGCGAATACAGCTTTGACGCCTATCGGGTCGTCTTTGCCGATGCTCATTTCCAGGAATCCTTCCTGTATTCCACCTTCCAGGCCGTGGCGACCATCATCGTCGGCGTGCTGATCGTCGTGCCCACGGCCTATTGGATCCGCCTGCGCCTGCCGCGGTTACGGCCGATCGTGGAGTTCATCACGCTGATGCCGCTGGTCATTCCCGCCATCGTCATCGTCTTCGGCTATCTGCGGCTCTATAACAGCTCATCCTGGCTACCGCTGACGGCCAATGCGCGCACCACCGACCTGCTGTTGACCTTCAGCTATGTGACCCTGGCACTGCCTTATATGTACCGGGCGGTCGATACGGGGCTGCGTTCCATCGATGTGCGCACCTTGACGGAAGCGGCAGAGAATCTGGGAGCCGGCATGGTCACCATCCTGTTCCGCATCATCCTGCCGAACATCAAGTCGGCGGTCTTGAGCGGTGCTTTCCTGACCTTTGCCATCGTGATCGGCGAATTCACCATGGCGAGCCTGCTCAATCGACCGGCTTTCGGTCCCTATCTCCAGAATGTCGGTGCGAACCGCGCCTATGAGCCCTCGGCTCTGGCGGTGATCGCCTTCCTGGTGACCTGGGCCTGCATGGGCTTGATCAACATATTCGGCCGCCAGAAGCAGACGAAACACGCCGCCTGATGGCGCCGCGCTGAGAGGAACAGATCATGGCTTTTCTTGAACTCGCGAATATCCGCAAGAGCTTCGACCAGACGACCGTGGTGCATGATTTCGATCTCGCCATCGAGCAGGGCGAATTCGTCTCCTTTCTCGGGCCGTCCGGCTGCGGCAAGACCACGGTCCTGCGCATGGTGGCCGGCTTCGAGTCGCCGAGCTCCGGTTCGATCCGGATCAACGGCAAGGAAGTCACCCATCTGCGCGCCAATCAGCGCAATGTCGGGATGGTGTTCCAGGCCTATGCGCTGTTCCCCAATATGACCGTCGCGGAGAATGTCGCCTTCGGCATGAAGGTGGCGAAGCGTCCGCAGGCCGAGATCGCGTCCCGGGTCGAGGAAATGCTGCAGCTGATCAAGCTGCCGCATCTGGCCGGCCGCTACCCCTATCAAATGTCGGGCGGCCAGCAGCAGCGTGTCGCTCTGGCCCGCGCCCTCGCCGGCAAGCCGCAGCTGCTGCTGCTCGACGAGCCGCTCTCGGCCCTCGACGCCAAGATCCGCATTTCCCTGCGCGAGGAAATCCGCGCCCTGCAGCGCAAGCTGGGCATCACGACGATTTTCGTGACGCACGACCAGGAAGAAGCGCTCTCCATGTCGGACCGCATCGTCGTCATGAACGAGGGCCGGGCCGAGCAGATCGGCACGCCGTCGGAAATCTACAATACGCCGGCGACACGCTTCGTCGCTTCCTTCGTCGGTACGCTCAGCTTCCTCAAGGCGAAGGTGCTGGACCCGCAGGCCGGTCAGTTGCTGATCGACAACCAGACGATCCGTACCGGCCGTGCCTTGACCGCGCAGCAGGGGGAAACCTGGTCGGTTGCGCTGCGGCCGGAATCGCTGACCCTGGTCAATGGCCATGCCCTGCCGGACGGCAATCGGATGCAGGGCCTGGTGGAAGAGGTTGCCTTTCTGGGCTCGGTCGTGCGTATCCGCGTTCGCTTCCAGGAGGGGGCGATCCATCTCGACACCTTCAACAATCCCGCGACGGCCCTGCCGGAACGCGGCAGCGAGGTATCTGTGCATTTCGCGCCGCAGGACCTGCTGGTGCTGGAGCGGCTCGACGCCTGACGGCCGACGCCCGGGCGAGCGGCGCCTACCCCCCCCCGACTCGACCGGCTCCGCGTCGCCGAGACGCTGCACAGATTGCCAAATCCGCGACGCCGGGCCAGTGAGCCCGGCGTTGCTTTTTCGGGCGCCTGCGCCCCCGCGGCCCTTGCGGCCCTTAAACCGATCCCGCCCTCGCCCGCGAAAACGAGGGCGTTGAAATATTGAATGAAAATTTCATTGACTATTTCATGACAGCGGCGAAACATGGCGCCAAGAAACGGGAGCGAAACGGGGAGGGAAGGTGCCGCGTCTGAGACGGAAGCTCGGCAGATTTCTGCTGCTGGCGCCTTTGGGAATCACTTCGATTCTCACGGTATCGATTGCCCTTGCCTTGATCCTGGCGCTGAGCTTCCAGCGCACCGATCCGAGCGCGCTTTTCACGGAATTTTCCTGGGCGGCCTATCAGGAGAATATCTTCCACCCGCTGTTCTGGCGGGTGCTGGGGCGTTCACTGACGATCTCGGCGCTGGTGACGATCGTTACCGTGGTGCTCGCTTACCCGGTCGCCTATGTCGTCTCGTTCCGTGCCGGACGGTTCAAGCATGCCCTGCTGGTCATCGTCTCGGCGCCGTTCTTCACCAGCTACCTGTTGCGGATCTTCGGCTGGAAAATCATTCTCGGCTTCAACGGCGTCCTCAATTCGGCGCTGCTCGGGCTTGGCATCATTCACGAGCCGCTGGCTTTCCTGGTCTATAATCCCGGCGCCGTGATCGTCGCCCTCAGCCATGCCTATCTCGCCTTTGCCATCCTGCCCATCTACGTGGCGCTCGATCGTGTCGAGCGTGCCTTGCTGGAGGCAGCCTCGGATCTCGGCGCGCGTCCGGCCAAGGTCTTCTTCAAGATCGTGCTGCCGCTTTCCGCACCGGGCGTGATCTCGGCGGCAGTATTGATCTTCGTGCCCACCGTGGGCGACTACATTACCCCCACGCTGGTCGGCGGGCCGGAAGGCGTCATGGTGGCCAATCTCATCCAGTCCGCTTTCGGCAAGGCCAATGACTGGCCGGCCGGTTCGGCGCTGTCGATGGCGACGATCCTGGCGGTCGGCGTGCCGCTCCTGATCATGTTCTCGATCGGCCATCGCCGGGCGACGGCCGCATCATGACGGTAGCATCGGGCAGCCTGCAGGATGTGGCATCGAGGCCGATGACGATCCGGCGCGTGGTCAAAGGCGCCAAGCGGCAATGGCTCTGGGGCTACACGCTGCTTTTTGCCGTCCTGCTTTACCTGCCGTCGGTCTTCATTCTCATCTTCAGCTTCAATTCCGGCATTCATATCGCCTTCCCATTGAAGGAATGGACGTTCGACTGGTACCGGCAGATGGCGCAGGACGATGCGCTGCTCGACGCCGCCCTCAACAGCCTGAAGGTGGCGAGCGCTTCGTCGCTCTGCGCCACCGCGGTCGGCACGCTCGGCGCTTTTGCCCTGGTGCGTTATCGCTGGCCGGGCGGACAGGCGATCACCGGGCTCAGCATGCTGCCGCTGCTGATGCCGTCGATCATCATGGGCATCGCCCTTCTGGTGCTGCTGCGGGCCGCCGGCCTCGACAATTCGCTGACGGCGATCACCTGCGGCCATATCGTCTTTTGCACGCCGCTCAGCCTCTCGATCATGATGAGCCGCTTCGTCACGCTCGATCGCAGCCTGGAAGAGGCGGCCATGGACCTCGGCGCCAATGAGGTCGGGACGTTCCTGAAGATCACGCTGCCTCTATCCTTCGCCGCGATCTTCGCCTCGATCATCCTCTGCTTCACCACCTCGATCGACGAATTCGTCATCGCCTTTTTCCTCTCCGGCACCGATGCGACGCTGCCGCTCTATATCTGGGGCCAGTTGCGCTTTCCCTCGCATCTGCCGGAGATTCTCGCGCTGGGTTCCTGCATGCTGGTCGCGTCGCTCCTCCTCGTTTTCATCAGCGAGGCCTTGCGGCGGCGCGGCGCGCGGCAACTGGAGGCTTAATCAGGCGGCGCCGGGCCGCGGTCCTCGGCGCCGTCCAAATATCGACCGCTTTGTGGGAGGATCAAGATGACGACAAGCAACCGCCGCCGATTAACGATCGGCGCAGCCATTGCCGGGCTCTGCGCCGCGGCTCTGGGCTGGACCGGCCTGGCGCACGGCGCCGACAAGATCGTATACTTCACCTGGGACGGCTATGAGCTGCCGGATTTCAACAAATCCTTCCTCGCGGCCCATCCGGGTGCCGTCGATATCCCGAAATTCGGCGACGACGACGAAGCCTTCACCAAGGTCAAGGCGGGCTTCCATCCGGATATCGCGCATCCCTGCTATGACAAGGTCGAGCGCTGGAAAGAGGCCGGCCTGATCGAGCCGATCGACACCACGAAACTGAAGAACTGGGACAAGATCTTCCCGATTCTGCGCAATCTGCCCGGCCTGGTCGAAGGCACCAAGACCTGGATGGTGCCGTGGGATTGGGGCAATACCTCGATCACCTATCGTACCGATCTCCTGAAGAATCCGGAACAGAGCTGGAAGCTGCTGTGGGACCCGCAATACAAGGGCAAGATCGCCACGATCGATGCGGTGCACGATACGCCGATGGTGGCCGGGCTGCTGGCCGGCGTCGATCCCTTCAACATGGATGACGCCCAGATCGAAGCCACCCGCAAGGTGCTGCAGGAGCAGCGGCCGCTTTTGAAGATGTACACGACGGATATGACGTCGATCGAACAGGCCCTGGCTTCGGGCGAACTGGTGGCGGCGATGACCTGGAACGCTTCTGCCGTCAGCCTGAAGAAGCAGGGCGTGCCGGTCGCCTTCATGAATCCGAAGGAAGGCATGCTGACCTGGGTCTGCGGCTTCGTGAAGATGAAGGGCAGCGAGGCGCATGATACCCTCATCTATGACTTCATCAACAGCCGCTTGGATGATGCGTCCGGCCAGGCCCTGATCGAGAATTACGGCTATGGCTCGTCGAGCAGTGCCGCCATGTCCGCCGAAGGTGCCGACAAGCTGAAGGCGCTGCAACTGCCGACCGATCCGGAAACCATGCTGAAGACGACGGTCTTCACGCGGCCGATCAAGAACAACGAAAAGATCACCAAGATGTTCGAGGAAGTGAAGGCCGGCGGCTGATCCGCAGCGGTCGCCGACTTACCGGGAATGCGAGGGCGCGGCATGGCCGCGCCCTTTTTACATCTCCGCCGCGGCTTTCGCGGCTTCCACATCGGCGCGGCTGCGCAAGGGGCGCGCCTGCACCCGGAAGAAGGCATAGAGGCCGATCGCCAGCCAGCCGGCGACGGCGAAAAAGAAGATGACATAGGCATGGGAGAAAGCCGCCCGCTCGCCGGCATCAAGCTGCACGCGCATGAGATCTGTCAGATCGCCGGCACCGGCATCCTTGGCAAGCGCGCGGGCCGCAAGGCCGAGGACGAGATTGGAGGCGGCCGCCGTCGCGATCGCACCGCCCAGGGCGCGGGCGAAGCTGATCGAGCCGCTGACGGCGCCGAGGTCGCGCCGCTGCACGGCATTCTGCGCCGCGACATTGGCGATCGGAAAGATCGGCCCCATGCCGAAGCCGATCAGGGTCAGCAGCAACAGCAACACCGGCTTGCCGATATGCGGGGCGGCAAAGCCGAGGATGATGAGACAGAGAATGGCAAGCGGCATGCCGAGGAGGGGCGGCATCTTGTATTTGCCGGTACGGGTGATGTAGCGGCCGGACAGGGCGGCGCCGACGGTCGAAGACAGCATCAGGGGAATGATCAGCCGGCCGACCTCATCGGGCCCGGCGCCCAGCACCAGCTGCAGATAGGTCGGGACCATGATGGAGAGTGCGAGATAGCCGCCGAACACGATGAAGATCGCCACCAGCACCGGCGCCACCACCGGATCATGGAAGAAATGCAACGGGATGATCGGTTCGTGATGGTTTCGTTGCCGCCGGTAGAAGCCGATGGCGGCAATGACGCTGACGCAGACGGCGCCGATGACATCCGTGGACAGCCAGGGCACCACCGAGCCGCCGCTCGAGATCGCCAGCAGAAACGCCGTGCTGCTGACGAAGAACAGGGCGATGCTGACATAGTCGATTTCATGCGCGGTCTTGCGCCCGACCAATTGTTTCAGGATCGGGTCGGTGATGACCAGCGCCACGATGCCGATCGGCAGGTTGATCCAGAAGATCCAGTGCCAATTGGCATATTGCGTCAGTTCGCCGCCGAGCACCGGCCCCAGCAACGCCGAGCAGGCCCAGACGCCGGCGAAATAGGCGCCGTATTTCCCGCGTTCGCGGGGCGCCACCACATCGGCCACCGCGGTCTGGGCGATGGTGATCAGGCCGCCGCCGCCGAAGCCCTGCAAGGCGCGGGCGAGGATCAGCATCATCATCGATCCGGACAGGGCGCACAGCACCGAGCCGATCAGGAAGACGATGATGCACACCCGCATGACCGGCCGTCTGCCGTGCAGGTCGCTCATCTTGCCGAGAATGGGCGTCGCCGCCGTGGAGGTGAGGAGATAGGCGGTGACCACCCAGGACATCAGATGCACGTCGCCGAGATCGCCGCTGATGGAGGGCAGGGCGGTCGCCACAATGGTCTGGTCCAGCGCCGCCAGAAACAGTGAGATCATGGCACCGAGCACCACCATGCGGGTCTCGCGGGGACTCAAGAGCAGTGTCTCGGCGGTCATCGAGGGCCTTCCAGGGACGATCGGGGGCTGGCGGACGGAAATATGCCGGTCGCGGGCCGGCATGGCCCCCAGCATGTGCCGCATGAGAATTGGCCAATTGGTAAGGGTTTCGCGGCGCCTCTGTCAATCAGCGCAAAACGCAAGGCAGTGATGATGACACGCAAGTGTCAGGCCGCGGATGGTCGTCGCTGAATATCAGCGGATGCCGGCTGGCCCCGCCCGCTTCTCTTCCTCGGCGGCCTCGCGCGCGACAAAGCGGCGGAAGGCGGCGACTTTCGGCACCTCGGCCATCTCCGGGAGATGCACCACGTAATAGCCCCAGCCATCGCCCAGGGTGAGGTCGAAGAGCGGCACCAAGGTGCCCCGGCGCAATTCCTCCTCGACCAGGTTGCGAATGACCAGGGCGATGCCCTGGCCGCTCAGCGCTGCCGCAAACAGCACATGCTCGTCGTCGAAGATCTGGCCGGTTGCGGCATAGGCTGGATCCAGCCCGGCCATGGTCAGCCAGTCCGCCCATTCCTGCCGGCCTTCGTCATGCAGCAGGTTGGCGTGCAGGATGTCCTGGCGCTGCGCCAGTCGCCGGCTTGTCACATAGTCGGGGCTCGCCACCGGTATCAGCACCGGCTGGGCGATGCGCTGGGCGGCGAGGCCCGGCCAGCTGCCGCGCCCCGTGCGGATGGCGACATCGATGCCTTCCGTCGCCAGATCGAGAACGGCGCTGGTGTGGCGCACCGAGACCTCGATATCCGGATGCTGGGCGGCAAAGCGGCCAAGCCGCGGGGCCAGCCAGCGCGCGCCGAAAAACGGCGTCGTGGTGATGGTCAGCAGGGCCCGGGAGCGCCGGAGATCGGCCACCGCCCGTTCCAGCGTCGTGAAGGCGGCGGTCGCCGCCGGCAGCAGCCGCTGGCCGGCCGGCGTCAAATCGAGGCGCCGGGTCGAGCGCCGGAACAGCGGTTGTCCCAGCTGCTCTTCCAGGCTGCGGATCTGGTGGCTGACGGCCGCCTGGGTCACATGCAATTCCGCGGCGGCGCGGGTGAAGCTCAGCAGCCGGCCGGCCGCTTCGAACATCCGCAAGGCCGGCAAGGAGGGCAGACGGTCGGACATCGGGCGCCTTATACATGAATCAATATAATAAATGCGGCGACTTCCAGTATATCATCTCGTTTGTCGAACCGGCTAGATCGCACCAAAATCTCCCTATCACAGCGCGAAAAATTTCCTTCGGCGCGCCGGGAACGGATATGGGAGTAAAGATCATGCATGAGAATTTTTTGAGTTATATCATGCTCGGGCTGAGCCGAGGCCTGTTCCCCGTCCAGGCACCGCAATCCCGCCGGTTCGACGAGGAAGCGTTCTTGCGGCGCGAAGCCAGAATGCGCCGGGACGAGGCGGCGGAACGCCAGCGCGAGGTCGTGGATCGGGCGCTGCGCCAGCAGCCGCAGATGACCGATCATCCATCCGCCGCTGAAGGCGGTCGCGGCAGGCTACGCTTGCCGGCCGGCGGGCGGCCTTGCGGCGCGCTCTAATTGCCGGGCGCGCCTGACCCTGTTGCGGTATCGGTTTCCGGCACGTAGCCGCACAGCCGCAACGCGGCCAGCATATGCGGCGGCGGCGCAGCCGTGGCGGTGATCGGCGCGCGCTTGGGATAGAGCGGCAAGCCGATGCGGCGGGCCAGCAGATGCAGCGGCACCTGTTCGGTGCGATAGCGGCCGGCATTCGGTCCATAGGCGGGATCGCCGACCAGCGCACAGCCCAGTTCGGCGCAATGAACGCGGATCTGATGGGTGCGTCCGGTACGGGGCTTCAGTTCCAGCCAGGATATCGTATCCGTGCCGCCCAGCAGGCGATAGTCGGTGACGGCCGATTGGCCATCCGCCGCGGCCAGCATGCGCCAGCCCTTCTGCTGGGTGACTTTTTTCAGCGGCAGATCGATGGTGCCCTGGTCGGCCGGCGGCCTGCCCTCGACAATCGCCCAATAGGTCTTGTCGACCTGGCCGCCGGAAAACAGCAGCCCCAGCTTTCGCAGCGCCTTGTGATGGCGGCCGAGAACCAGGCAGCCGCTGGTATCGCGATCCAGCCGATGCGCCAGCGCCGGCAGACCCGGCAGGCCGAAGCGCAGGGCCTCGAGATACTGCTCGACATTGGCGCCGCCGCCCGGCCCGGCATGAACCGGCAATCCGGCTGGCTTGTCGATGATCAGGACCAGCCCGTCGCGATAGAGCAGGCGGTGCAGCAGGAGATCCGGTTCGGCAGGCGGCGGTGATGCCGGCTCTGCCGGGTGCAGCTTCTTACCGCCGCGCGCTGCGGGCCGCCGGCGCCGGTTGTTTCTGTCCCGGTCGGCCGTGGATGCCGCTGAAAGCGGCGATGCCGCCGCCTCGCCTATCGGCTGCTCGCCGCTGCCGCCGCTTTTTTTCCGGCGTGCCGGTTTGCCGGTCCGGCCCGGGCCGCCTTCATGGTTGGACATGTCTCGCCTTCCGATCCGGCACGTTGTAGGAAACCCGGCCGGTCCAGGCAAGCCCTGTCCGGCGGGCGTCGGCGGGGCGCGGCTGTCCGGTCTCTTGTCTCCCGGCTGTGGGGCCGGCCGCCACGGCTCTTGACCGGGGCGCCAAAGCACGGTCTATCGCTGGCGTAAAGCCCAGGCCTGCCGAACGACCGGCGGCGCCCGGCTGCCCTTCTGCGATGACGGTGGAGAGGGACACGAGGTGCCGGGACACAGGACAGGGATGGGAGGCAGCGTTTGGTAACCATGACCGATCATCTCGCCCGCATCGGCCGGCTGGCTGAGGCGATCCTGCCGCGCTACGGATTCTCGCCGCACGCCCGGGCGACGCTGATCAATCATTCGGAGAACGCCACCTATCGCATCGATGATCCGGCGCGCGATGGCCCCGCCATCCTGCGGGTTCACCGGCGTGGCTATCACAGCGAGCAGGCGATCCGTTCCGAGCTGCAATGGCTCGAGGCGCTCGGCCGCCATGACGGCATCGTCACGGCGCAAGCCATTCCGGCCCGCGACGGCAGCCTGATCCAGGCGGTGGCGAGCGACGAATTGCCGGAGCCGCGCCATGCCGTGATGTTCACGTTTCTCTCGGGGCAGGAGCCATCGGAGGATGACCTGCTCGGACCGTTCGAGCGCCTCGGCACGGTCAGTGCGCATATGCATGACCAGGCACGGCACTGGCCGCTGCCGGCCGGTTTCACGCGCCAGGTCTGGGACCACGACGGCGCCTTGGGACGGCGGGCGATCTGGGGGCGGTGGCAGGCCGGCCTCGGCATGACGCAGGCCGCCGAGCGGCTGTTCGCCCGCCTCTCCGATACCATTCGCCAGCGCCTGGAAAAGTTCGGCCGCGCGCAGGATCGCTTCGGCCTCGTTCATGCCGATATCCGTCTTGCCAATCTGCTGGTCGAAGGCGACGTGACCAAGGTGATCGATTTCGACGATTGCGGCTTCGGCTGGTTCCTCTACGATATCGGCACGGCGCTGAGCTTTATCGAGCATCGGTCGGATGTGCCTGAACTGGTCGATGCCTGGCTGCGCGGCTATCGCCGGGTCGCGACCTTGAGCGCCGAAGAGGAAGCCGAGATTCCGACCTTCATTATGCTGCGGCGCCTGCTGCTGGTGGCATGGATCGGTTCGCATCACGAAACCGATCTCGCGCGCAGCCTGGGCGCCGCCTATACCGAAGGCAGTTGCGATCTCGCCGAGTCCTATCTCGCCCAATACGGCTGAGTTCGGCAACGTCTTGTTCACCATCTGCGTGCATGCTACCGATTCGAGGGGGGCAGAAATGGATGGGGCAGGCGTGAATCAAGCCGAATTGGCTGGGCAGAAACGGCGAGTCTGGTGGGCACCTCTGGCATTGGCATTGGCATCGGCATGCTGGGGTGTGTCGGTTCCGCTCAGTAAGAAGGCAGTGGCGGCCCTGCCGCCCGTCACGCTTTTATCGCTGCAGCTTCTGGCCAGCATTGTCGTCCTCTGGACAGCCTTGCTGTTGTGCCGGCGACCGGCCGCGGCCATCGCGGGTCAGCCGATCACGCGTGCTGACCTGTATAAAGCCTGCTTCAGCGGCATGCTGCAGCCGGGTGCGACTTTCCTGCTGGTGACGCTGGGTCTTTTGCTGACCAGCGCCAGCGAAGTCGTGCTGCTGGATGCGATCGAGCCGATCATCATTATCGCCATGGCCGCGGTGCTGCTGAAGGAGCGGATTTCCAAGGTTCAATATCTCTGCGCTTTCGCCGCCCTGTGCGGCGCCGTTCTCGTCATCCTGCCGCAGATCGATATGACGACGATGTCCTGGGGCGGGCTGACCGGCGACCTGCTGGTGCTGGCGGGGCTTTGCGTCGCCGCCTTCTATGTGGTTCTCAGTCGCCGGCTGATCCCGGCCTATGATGGATTGCATCTGGCCGCCATCCAGCAGAGCGCGGCGCTGGCCTTCGCCGTGGCGGCGCTGGTCGTCGCGACGGCAATCGGCGTGCCGCCGCTGGATTGGCAGGCCATCAATGGCGATATCGTCTTCCTCGTCATCCTCTCCGGGCTGCTGCAATTCGCGCTGCCGTTCTGGCTCTATCTGCTGGCGCTGCGCCATACGCGCGCGTCGATGACGGCTCTCTTCCTGCCGCTCATTCCCTTGAGCGGCGTGATCCTTGCCTATTTCCTGCTGGGCGAGACGCTCGATGCCGGCCAGTGGCTCGGCGCGGCATTGATCGTCGCCGGCGTCCTGGCGTCCTCACTGACGGGAAAATCGGCGCATTAAAGAAAAGGCCGGGTGAGACACCCGGCCTTTGCAGTCGTGAAATCGGTTTTAGAACTCCAGCGCCTTCGCCTGACGGACATGCGGCAGCGCCTGAACGCGCTGGAGGAGATCCGTCGCGATCGGTCCGTCGATTTCGATCAGGGCGATGGCATCGCCGCCCTGCGCTGCGCGGCCGAGCGCGAAAGTGGCGATGTTGATTCCGTTATCGCCAAGCAGGCTGCCGAGATTGCCGATCATGCCGGGCTTGTCCTCATTGGTCACATAGAGCATATGCGGTCCGAGCGCGGCCTCGATCTCGATGCCCTTGATCTCGACGATACGCGGGCGGCGATCGGCGAAGAGGGTGCCGGCGATGCTGCGCTCTCGATCTCCCGCCGTGATGGTCAGGCGGATCAGCGTATGATAGGTGCCCTCTCGATCATTGCGCACCTCGGAAATGTCGATGTTGCGTTCGCGGGCAATGACCGGCGCATTGACCATGTTGACGGTGTCGAGCAAAGGCCGCAGCAGGCCCTGCAGCAGGATCGCCGTCAGCGGCTTGGTGTTGAGCGATGCG
>DATLIX010000094.1:0-4617 GCA_035539215.1 Dongiaceae bacterium
GCGCCGCTCGCTGAGCCCATAGCCATAAAACGGCGCCGTATCGAAGTACCGGCGACCGGCGGACCAGGCCGTCTCCACCGAAGCGCGTGCCTCCGCCTCCTCCACCGCCGCATAGAGATTGCCGAGCGGTGCGCCGCCGAAACCGAGCACCGTCACGCCGAGCCCAGTCTTGCCAATAAGTCGACGTTCCATGCCTACCTCCGCGTCCTTTTATACTAATATATTAGGTGCGAGCAAGGTTTTAATTGAACCGGGATAAGGGCATTGGGGATTCAGTGGCCGTAGCGCGGCCGGAAGCTTCCGGTGGTCACAGTCAACGCTCTTCCCGCGACATACGGATTTTTGAGAGCGCTTGATCAACGTCGGCTTAGCGAGCTGGGTGCCGAAAAATAACGGCACAGGGCTCAGACTCCGCGGCTGGCAGCCTGCAGCGTCTCGAGAAGTGACAGAATCTTTTGCTTACGGTTTTCTGCCTCTGCAATCTGGCCTGAAACGACCCGGCATTTTTCTTCCAGCAGCGGAATGATCTGGTCGCAGGTCACGCGGTGCAAACCGGGCCTTGGCTTAGCCTCGGCGATCTCACGCAGGGTGAAGCCGAGGCTCTGCGCCTGCTCGATGAACCGGAGACGGTCGACCACATCACCCGAATAATCGCGATAGCCATTTCCCGACCGCTTTGCGGCTGGAATCAGGCCGCGCTTTTCGTAGAAGCGGATACGCGAAGTGCTGGTGCCGGCAGCTTCTGCAATCTCGCTGATCTTCATTTCAGCCTCTTGACCTTAAATCTTGGTTCAAAGTGTATACCGTTGGCGTCCTAGGCCGATCGGCGTCCACATCTGTCCCTCCGTCCTCCGACAATTGGCACGACTGCCAAGCAGGTAATCATTCGAAGGGCATCTTCAAGCTGCCTGAGGGAATGCACTATCGCCCGAGACATTCAGGAGCGCCACAGCAGTGCGAGATGTCATCGAAACACCCGGCAAGCCGCTTTCGCTCTCTCGGCCGGCCCGTACAGTGCACAGCACGCAGGGATAATTGTTCGCGATTCAATGCCGCCCCCGGCATTCGCCAAGGAAGCTGTCTGACTGTCCGCCATCGACATCCGGCGAGAGCACATCATGAAAGGAACGCGTAACCGTGGTGACAGGAAATAACGGCACAGGGCTCGGTTCATGGCTGGAAAAATTCTCGGCTGCCATAGCCAGCGGTGAGGCAGCTAATATCATCTCGTTGTTTGGCGACACATGTTTCTGGCGAGACCGACTGGCATTCACTTGGGACATCTGCACATTTGAAGGTCGAGTTTCTATCAGGAATATGCTTGAAGCCACCCTCAAATCCATGAGGCCTTCCGGCTGGATGCTCGTCAATCCCCGAGACAACGAAGCGAGCGAAGCTCTGGTGTCGTTCGAAACCGCGCTTGGCAGGTGTAAGGGGTATATTCGGCTGGGTGCGGATGGGCGGTGTTGGACACTTCTCTCCGATCTGCAGGAGCTTAAGGGCTTCGAGGAGAGAGCCGGCAGTCTTCGCCCATCTGGCCATGAGGCTAGCTGTCGCCAGTGGGCAGAGCGCGATGCAAATCAGCCACCGCAGCCCTATGTCTTGATCATAGGCGGTGGTCATAGCGGTCTAGGCCTTGCGGCGCGGCTGAAGGCGCTCGGCGTGCCGGCGCTGGTCGTCGACCGGCATGCGCGCACGGGTGATATCTGGCGACTTCGTTACGGATCGCTGCATCTGCATGATCCGGTGTGGTCGGACCACTTGCCCTATTTGCCATTTCCGCGCACTTGGCCGGTCTTCCCGTCAAAGGACAGGATTGCCGACTGGCTCGAGCTGTATGCCCATATCATGGAGCTTGATATATGGCACTCGGCAGAATGCCTTGGTGCACGCTACGATGATTCCGCCGGCGAATGGCACGTGCGGATCGCGCATGACGGGGCGGAGACGACCATACAGCCGAAGCATCTCGTCTTAGCCACCGGTCTCATAGGACGTCCGAACGTCCCGGCCATCCCCGGCACCAGCTCGTTTACGGGATTGCAGTGTCACTCAAGCGAGCACGGCGGAAGCTCAGAATTTTGCGGAAAAAAGGCTGTCGTAATCGGCTCAAACAATTCCGCTCATGACATCTGCGAAGATCTCTTCCGGCACGGCGCAGACGTCACCATGATCCAGCGTTCGGCCACACATGTGATCCGGCAGCAGCGGCTCCTTGAGCTATTGCAGCCGCTCTATTCCGAAGAGGCATCAAGCCGTGGGATCGCGGTTGAAATTGCCGACTTGCTGAGCGATTCCTGGCCGCTGCGACTGCTCCCGGCCGTCTACGGACCTCTCGTGAAAAGAATCGCCCGTGAAGATGAAGCCTTCTACCAATCTTTGGAACGCGCAGGGTTTAAACACGACTTTGGCGAAGACGGTACTGGAATTGTCGGTAAGTCACTGCGCACCCGGTCTGGCTATTACGTCGATACGGGAGCATCCGAACTGATCGCGAACGGCGCCATCGCATTGAGATCAGGCGTCGAACCGATCCGCATGGAGCCGTCCGCCATCGTGCTCAGCGATGGTTCGATATTAAAAGCGGATTACATCGTATATGCAACCGGCTTCAGGCCTTTCAGCGAGTTGGTGGCGCAGCTCATTTCTCCCGATACGGCGCGTCTGCTGGGCAAGATCGACGGATATGGGTCCGGCCTCAAAGGCGATCCGGGGCCCTGGGAAGGAGAGCAGCACAACTTGTCCAAGCCGACGAAGCAACCCGGACTTTGGATACATGGTGGCAATTTTCGCACATCGAGAATCAGTTCGCTTCATTTGGCCCTGCAATTGAAGGCACGTTTTGAAGGTCTCGCGGTCAACGTCTTTCACGCGGACTGAAGGCTCTCCATAAGGTAGCCGCAATCCGTCCGGCCGATTACCGTCGGATCGCTCCGCCGAGCAGCACTATCCCCGACGTCTGAATAGGTTATTGGCGCGATCGCTCGAAGCGCGGATCAAGCGGCCGGCGGTCGGATGACGCTTTCGCTCACCGGATCGAATAGATGCATATTGCCCGGCATGTAGCCGATAGCGACGGTCTCGCCGACCTGTGCCTTGAAATGCGCATCGACCTGGGCGGTGAAACGCGTCCCCGCGACATCGCCGATTAATAGCGTATGTGCGCCCAGTGGTTCGATGGCCATGACCCTCAGCGTCAGATGCCCCGCGCCCTGCCCTGCTTGCTGCGCCTCGGTAGGCGCCGCGATGTCACGGCGATCGTGACTGGTCGTATGTTCGGGGCGAATTCCCAGGGTGATCTTCGTTCCCTGCTGGCGGGCACAGGCCTCACGCAAATGCGCAGGCAGCTGCAGCTGTGTGCCATCGTCAAGCAGCAACGTCGGGATGCCATCCGCCGATATCAGCTGAACTTCAAGAAAGTTCATCGATGGCGAGCCGATGAAAGAGGCGACGAACTTACTGCTTGGCCGCTCATAGAGTTCAATCGGCGGCGCTACTTGCTCGATGAAGCCGTTACGCATGACGACGACACGGTCAGCCATGGTCATCGCCTCGACCTGATCGTGTGTCACATAGATGACGGTGTTCTGCAGGCGACGATGCAGGGTCTTGATCTCGGTGCGCATCTCAATGCGCAGCTTGGCGTCGAGATTGGACAAGGGCTCGTCGAAGAGAAACACGTCGGGATCGCGCATGATCGCCCGGCCAATGGCGACGCGCTGCCGCTGGCCGCCGGACAGGTGCTTTGGCCGGCGGTCGAGATAGGGTTCGAGACCGAGAATGCGCGCCGCTTCCGCCAGACGCCTGTCGATATCCGCCTTGTCGGCGCCGCGTACCCGCATGCCGTAAGTGATATTGTCGCGCACCGTCATATGCGGATAGAGCGCGTAATTCTGGAAAACCATGGAGATATTGCGCAGGCCTGGGCGCAGCTGCGTCACTTCGCGATCGCCGATATGGATCTCGCCATCGGTGACCGGCTCCAGTCCCGCCACCATGCGCAGGGTCGTGGTCTTGCCGCAGCCGGACGGGCCGACCAGGGCCACGAACTCCTTATCGTGGATTTCCAGGTTGAGATCGGGAATGGCGACCACGTCGCCGAACCTCTTTTGCACATTATGCAGGCTGATACGCGCCATCTCTCTCATCTTTCATTCACCGGCTTCCCGGATACGGGAAGAATGCATCCGGGAAGCCGTGATTGATCCTTGATCCGCCGCTTACTTCGCCGGCAGGCCCATCGAATTACGATAGGCGGCCAGCTGCTTGTCACGGCCGAGATCGTCGGTCAGCTTGTTCCATTGCTGCGCGACGCTATCCAGGGCCTGTTGTGCCGTCTCATCGCCGTTCAAAGCCTTGCCGAGCTCGATTTCCAGGATTTCCGTATAGGAGAAATAGCCGGGCAACCGCATATCATAGGCAACGTTCTTCGCGTTCAAACTATCCAGCTGCGAGGCGAGATATTCCTTCGCTTCGCGTTCGGTGAAGATCGTCTCCCAGGGCTTGATGTCCTGCATATGGCTGTAGCGGTAGGGATTGACGCCCGACCCGCCGGTCACCACGGCCTTGCCGCTGTTCTCCGGATTGGAGACCCATTCGATATAGTTCCAGGCGGCG
>DATLIX010000095.1:0-19362 GCA_035539215.1 Dongiaceae bacterium
CGCGAAGCTCTCGAGATCGATGAAGACGATGGTCTGGCTGGCCCCGTTGCAGAAGATCAACTCGCTGTCGGACAAGGTGACGTCGGAATTGATATGGGCCGGCACGTCGCGGCTGCAGACCCAATGGCGCTGCACCTCGCCGCTGGCGGCATCGATCTCATAGGCATATTCCTTGAAATAGGCCATGGCCCATTCGTGGTAGTCTTCGTAATCCTGCGGCAGGACGCGAAACGACAGGCAATAGAAGATATCGCTGGCCGCATGGGTCGCCACATGCCAGCAGGTGGTCGGCAGTTCGATCCGGCGGGCCTCGCCGGCTTCGAGATCGAAGATGCCGACAGACCGCGCCTCGCCGTCGCGGCCGAGGCGCGGATTATCCATCGACCCATAGACCAGATATCGCCCCGAACCCGTCAGCTTGATCGCGTGCGGCAGCTTGACGCCATGTGGACCAAGTTTCTCGCCGATGCCGAGATTGGCGGTGTTGAAACGGTAAAAATAATCGCCGATCGCGGTGACGAAGACGTCGTCGTCGAGCCAGACCGCATGGGTGCTGCCGCGAATCGAAGTGTCGTTGGTTTCGAAGCGCAAGGTCGATTGGCGCGCGACCTCATCGCAATTGCGCCCATCATAGAGCAGCAGATGCTGGCCGGTATTGCCGAGAAAACCCAGCGTGCCGCCGGGATTGACGCTGACCGCATGACCGCCGGCGATGCCGTCAAAGTAGCAGATCTTATAGGCGTAGGAATTGTCGGCCGGATCGAAGCGGAACTGGCAGATGCCGGCCATTCCCTCCAGCCCGTTCATGCCGCTGCCGTCCAGGGCAACGTGAAAGCGATAAGGATATTGTGTCATCGCCTCTTTTCAGCTCGAGCTTCGATCAACGCAGGACGCTAGTCGTTGGACGCAGAACGCAGCGGACGCAAGATGAAAAGCGAGAGAATGCGGATGCGGAGGATCGTATCGTCTGCGCCGCCGTGGCGCAATGAAGACTTGATTCATCGTCACCCGCTCTGCAACATGTTTCGCTAATGCCCGGCAGCGCGATCTGTGCAGCAGGGCGCAAAGATCCGGCACCGGGCGGCGACCTCAAGCTGGGGCGGTCATCACCTGACCAGTCGAGACATGGTTTTCTGAAGAGACATGGTTTTCTGAAGAGACGTCGTTTCGGAGGGGGCTTTGTTCTGACCAATGGTTAACAACAAGGCGGATGCAAAAGGCGCGCGATCCCAACCCGGCGATCGGGCCCCGACGGCGCGCGCGACGCGATCGCACATGCGCGGCAGGAGCATCGCCGGCAGCGAGAGCATCATCGTCTGTATCGCCCGGCAACTCGGGAGGCAACCGTTGCCATTGCTGGAGCAGGTGCTGGACGGGGCCGGATTCTGGCAGCACATCGAGCGAAGGCGGCAGGCCGCCGGACGGCAGCGCGATCGGTTCCGGATCATCATTAAACCCGATCTCGATTTCTATGATGCCCGGGTGCCGGCCGGAACCGATCCGGCCTTGGTCGAACATCTCATCGACCTGCTGCATGACCGCGGCTTCCGCCATGTCGCTGTGGGTGACGGGCGCAACGGTGCCGACAGCTGGCTTCATAACCGCGACGCGCTGGTGGTGCCCGAACTGGCCGGATACCGCTTCGCCACGTCAAAAGGCCGGACCTACGATCTCGTGGACCTGCAGGGCGAGCCCGCGGAAACCACCGCGACCGATCTGGCCGCGCGCCTGCCCTCCGGCACCGACTGGTCCGCGGCCGATTACCGGATCAATTTCGCCAAGAACAAGACGCATGAAGAATATGGCTTCGCCCTCTGCCTCCATAACCTCGCCGGCGTCGTGGCGCGCGCGAGACCGGCCGGCGCCATGCGTTGCCCGCCGGACGATTGCCTGGAGGTGCTGCGGCGGGCACCTCCCGATTTCAACCTCATCGACGGCTTCATCAGCTGCCATGGCGGTGCCGGGCAACGCGCCCCGCAGCCAATGGAAACCCATACCTTCATCGCCAGCGCCGATGCCTTGCTGGCGGACTGGGCCGGTGCGGCCAAGATGGGCCTCGATCCCTATGCCTCCGCCGTCAACAGCGTCGCGCTCAGGCGGATCGGCTTGCCGCAGCAATATGAGATCATTGGCGACCTGACGCCCTACCCACTGTGGCGCAACGTGCATCCGCTGCTCAGCCACGCCGCGCGGCTGCGTCGCCAGGCTGATGATCTCGGCCGGATCGCCGAGCCCTGGCTGCAGACTGTGGATCGTGAGTGCTTCCCCTTCAAGGATTTCTATAACGATCGCATCAATTCCTTCCTGGCTCCGCTGATGGGACAGCTGGATAAGAACCCGCGGTCGCTTGGGATGATCGTGTTGTTCAATTACGCCGTCGCCAAGCTGGCTGCCGCCATCCGCTCGCAATACACGCTGTTTTCCAAAGGAAAGCTGCGGCGGCGCGTGGCGCCGCTGGAAGTCGATCTCGCCGCCTATGTCCCGGCAGATTACACGGCGATCCCGGGCTATCTGCGGCCCTATGAAGAAATTCTGGCAGGCATGCCGGCAAATCGCACGGGGCTGCGCTGGCGCCTGATCGACAAATCCGTCCTGTTCTCCTGCAGCCATACGTTTCCCATTGCGTTCGAGGCTTTCACCCGCAAGGTCGATATCGCCCAATCCATCCAGTACATGAATGACTATATCGGCGGCTCCACGGTGGCGATCCGCCGCGACAGGCGGAAGCGCGTCACCCATCAGGCCGAGCGCAACATCTACCTGCAGCAGCCGAACTGGATGGTGCTGTTCGGCGGCGATGTCATCGACGTCGAGAAGCTGGAATTGATCGACTATCAGCCGGACCGGCAGGCCATCTATTGGCGCACCGTCAACAGCCCCAATGGCAGCGGCCTCTATGACGATGGGAGTGTCACCTTCCAGCGCAGCGGGGCCGGGCAGACCACGGTCCGGATCTTCGCCCGGCAGCAATTTTCGCTGCCGCTTTTTTTCCATATCTTTGACGTCAACCTGCTGCCGACGATCAGGGACCCGATCATCGAAAATGGCTACGCCGCTTTTTTTGCGGGAACGGTCGCCAATCTGCAGGCCCGCTACGAGAGACGCGATTTCCGCATCGGCCAGGATCTCGAGGCGGCGGCGGCAGCGACTAGCGAAAGATCGGACGGCGAAAGATTAGGCGATCTCGCGCGCTATCTGGCAACCGCCGTCTCCGCCGCCGCCGAATTGCTCAGGCATCGCGAGGACGTGGCGAATTTCGGCACATGGCTGTTCCCGTCCGCCGCCAGCGCCGCTGCCTCCGCCCCATCACCCGGCATCCAGAAGGTCGACCGGGACGGCTTCCGGCATTTCGCGCCGATGCCCGGCGGCAGCGACTATATCGAGGGCCGCGGCGACGAACAGGCGACGATTGCCGGCCTGGCCGCCATCATGCGGGATGCACCCGACTTCGTCACCGGGCTGGTCGATGCCGTACGCGATGACCTCAACCGGATGGCGAGCGCCGCCGGCAACGGGGCCGCGGAATGACGGCGCGATCTGATACGGGGATGCGGCGATGAAGGCGCTCGTCACCGGTGCCACCGGCATCATCGGCAGCAATCTGGTGCGCGCGTTGTTGGCGGCCGGCTATGATGTGCGCGTCCTGCTGCGCGCCGCCAGCGACGCCCGCAGCCTGGCCGGCCTCGCCATCGAACGCTGCGAAGGCGATGTCCTCGAACCCGAGACGCTGGATGCAGCGGTGCTAGGCTGTGCGGTCGTCTTTCACGCCGCCGCGGTCTTCTCCTATTGGGGGCAGAGCGCCGAGGCGCTACAGGACCTTGCCATCGGCGGGACGCGCAATGTTCTCGCGGCGGCCCGGCGGGCCGGCATCGCCCGCGTGGTCGTCACCTCGTCCTCGGTCGTGCTCGGCTCCAGCGCAACGCCGCGCGCCCGCGACGAGGCCGCCGTTTTCGACGAAGCCGACCCGCCGGCCTATACGCTCTCCAAGCTGCGTCAGGAAAGCGCCGCCTTCGCGATCGGCGCGGAGCTCGGTATCGAGGTGGTGGCGGTCTGTCCGACCCTGGCCATCGGCCCGCATGATTATCGCCTCAGCCCCAGCAACGCCTATATCGTCAACTACTTCAACGACCCGTTCCGCTCGACCTTCGTCGGCGGCTGCAACTTCGTTTCCGCCCGCGATGTGGCAGCAGGGCATATCCTGGCCGCGGAAAAGGGCACACCCGGCTGCCGCTATGTCGTCGGGGCGGAGAACATCACCTGGCGGCGGGCGCATGAGCTGCTGTCCGATCTTGGCGGCACCTTCGGCCCGTCGGTGGTGCTCAATCACACCGCCTCCTATCTGGCGGCGATGGGCGCGGAAATAGCGGCGCGCCTGGCCGGTACCCGGCCCGCCGCCACGCGCGATGAAGCGAAGATGTCGACACGGTTCTACTGGTATGAACATGAACGCCTCGCGCGTCTCGGCTATGCGCCCATGCCGGTCCGGCAGGCGCTCGCCGAGGCGATGGCCTGGCTGCTCGGCCGCGCTTATCTCGCCGATTCCGTCATGGAGAAGCTCAAGCTGGCGCCTGATGTCCTTACGGCGCGGGCGTCGTTGTCGGAGGGAAGACTGGGGTGAAAGAGAAGACGGTGATTGTCGTCATGCAACCGCGCGATCCGCTCTGGCAGGCCTTATGCGAGCGCACCTGCGATCTCGCCCGCTATCTCGAGGATATCGAGAGCGCGGAGCTGGTCAGCCGGGAAACGACGCCGAAGGGCCTGACCCGGCATGTGCATTTCTGGCGCGCCCGCGCCAATGTGCCGGCGATCCTAGCGCCCCATATCGATGCGAGCTTCCTGGCTTGGACCGGCAAGATCGAATGGCAGGCGAACGACTATAAGAGCCGCTGGATCGTCGAGCCCCAGTTCATGAAGGAGGCGGTGCTCTGCGAGGCGGTGATGGATTTCTCGCCGGCAGTCGGCGGCAGAGGCACGCGGCTCGATCTGCAACTGGAGATCATGGGCCTGCAGCGCCCGCTCGGCTTCCAGACCATCATGAAGACCATCCTGACCACCCATTTCCGCAAGCTGGTGGGTGCCGCGACACAGCTGATCGAGGCCGGATGAGGCTGGCCTATCTGGCGAGCAGCCGCAGGAGGCTCCAGGCGACGGCGCAATAGGCCACGGTCTCCGACTTCGCCTCATGGGTCAGATGCATGCACAAGGCGAAGGGGCCGGCATGCGGATCGAAGGCGTCGTGATGCAGCCGGCCGCTCTCGCCCTCGACCACCAAATGCAGGCAGGAGCGATCCCGCAGCGGGCGGCGGAAATGCGTCGCGCCATAGGGAAACCCGGCACTCTGCCGGTAGAAGCCGGAGGCGACCAGGATGTCCGCCTCGCCCCGCGTCACCACGCGCTCGCCGTTCGACGCGCGATCATGGTCGAGAACGGCGCATTCCACCGGGTGATACATCGGCAAGATCCCGGGAAGCCGTCAGCCGGCCGGCGCCGCGCTTTTCCGCCGCGCCGACTTGGTCGCCTTCTTTGCCGCTTTCTTCGCTGCCTTCTTCGGCCGCGGTGCCGCAGGCTGCGCCGTCTTCTTGTGCGTGGCCGGCTTGCTCTTCTGAGGGGCCGCCTTGCCTTCCTCCGTCTCGACGGTATCCGCCAGCCGATCGATCTCGTCGAAATAGCTCTTGCTGAGGCGGCTGGTGAGGTCGCGCAGGACCTCGGCGTTTTCCTTGCTGAATTCGGTGAAGCGGCGGGCGGCACCCGACATCGACACCTTGTCGTCCTCGATCGCCAGCAGGGTGTCATTGGCGATGTTGGAGAATTTCGCGACCTGATTGATCCAGACCTGCCAGCAATCGACGCCGGCATTCAGGACTTTCAGCTCCAGCTTCGCCGCTTCCGTAATGAGTTCCTGCAGATCGACGCTTTTCAGAGAAGATCGATTCGCCATGGCCTTTCTTCCTGCCTCCGTTTTGTCCGGGTGAAAACATCGACCGCCCAGGCGCAACGCATCCCGGGGCACGCAACCGATACTGGGGCACACAGATATTAGAAAGGAATCGGAACCTCGATTCACGCCGCCGGTCCGTCGTAAAGATTAACACCGCGCGAATACGAGCCGGTTCCAGTTAACACCAAGGACTTGCTTCGAAGCAACAAGAGATGGCCGCTGAACGCCAATCGGCGAATCTGCGACCGCAGTGGCCGGAGAAAGACCGGCGCTCTTTCTCCGGCCACTGACCGCTTGCGAACCCATAACGGTTGAGGTACAAAATTTACCGGTTGCAAAATGAAATCGGTCAGGAGATCTTCATGCCGCCGCAGCTCTATGCCCATCCCTTCTCGTCCTATTGCCAGAAGGTGCTGATCGCGCTCTATGAGAATGGAACTGCCTTCACCTATCGCCAGCTCGGTCCTGACGATCCCGATGCCGGCAGCGAGCTGGCGGCGCATTGGCCGCTCGATCGCTTCCCGGTGCTGGTCGATAACGGCCGCCTGGTGGCGGAGACCAGCGTCATCATCGAATATCTGATGCTGCATCACCCGGGGCCGCGGCCGATGATTCCGGCCGATCCGGATCAGGCCCTGCAGGTGCGATTGATGGACCGCATCTTCGACAACTATGTGATGACGCCGATGCAGCAGGTGGTCTTCGATTTCCGCAGGCCGGCGGAAGCGCGCGATGCCTATGGCGTCGGTGAAGCGAAGGCTATCCTTGACAAGACCTATCGCTGGCTCGACCAGCAGCTTGCGGCGCGGCAATGGGCGGCCGGCACGGATTTCACCCTCGCCGATTGCGCGGCGGCACCGGCGCTCTTCTTCGCCGACTGGGTGCATGAGATCGATGCCGGCTTCAAGCAACTGCGCGCCTATCGCGCACGCCTGCTGGCCCGCCCCTCGGTCGCCCGCGCCGTCGACGAGGCGCGGCCCTACCGCCCGCTTTTCCCGCCCGGCGCGCCTGAGCGGGATTAGAGACCTGGATTTGGGGGATCAGCGGTGGCCGGCGCCGCCGCGCTTGGGCGAGGTCGACGGCGCGGTTTCCTGCGGCGTCAGCCGCAGTTGCGTGATGATGGTCTCGGCAATCGCCTCGGGTGCGGCGGCGATGTCGACGGTGATGGCCGGTTCGTCGCCCGAGGGCTCCTCCAGATCGGCGAACTGGCTGGCCAGCAGATCGGGCGGCATGAAATGGCCGGCCCGCTGGGCAAGGCGCTCGCGGATCAGCTCCTTGCTGCCTTTCAGGAAAACGAAACGGAGTTCCGGACGCCCACCGGCGCCGTCTTCGCCGCGCGCCAGGCCGTCGCGGTAGCGCCGCTTCAAGGCCGAGCAGGTGATGATGCCGGAGGAATGCTGCGCGCGCCACTGATCGACCTGCCGACCGATGGCCGCAAGCCATGGCCGGCGATCGGCGTCATTGAGCGGCTGATGATGCTTCATCTTCTCGATATTGGCGGCCGGGTGGAGGTCGTCGCCCTCCACCATCGGCCAATGGAGCGCCGCGGCGATCCGGGCGGCAATCGTCGATTTGCCGCAACCGGAAACGCCCATGACGACGAGAACGATGTGCTGCGCGGAGTCCCGCGGCTTTTGCGAAACAACTTCGCTCATCTTGGCACGCGCTGATTCACTGCCGCCTCCAGGGAATGTCACGTCAGAGGTGGCCCTGCTCGCCGGGCTGCGGGATCGGTTCGATGCGGCCGAGGACGAATACATAAGACACGATGCCGACGATCAGCACCACCCCCGCGACGAGGAAGGCGTTGCTGAAGGATTGCGTCGCGCCGACGATGAAGCCGGTGACGATCGGCGCGATGACGCCCATCAGGTTGTTGACGAAGTTCATGATGCCGCCGATGGTGCCGGTGCCGCCTTTCGGCGCGATCAGCGAGGGGATCGACCAGCCGACTGGCGCAGCGGCCGAGAGGCCGGCGAGCGCGATCGATATCCAGGTGATCGCCCAGCGCGGATCGGTGGTCTGCGTGGCGCCGAATACCGCCAGGCCGAACAGCATGCCGATCACCAGGATGCCCTTGCGCACGCGCGTCTCGTCCTGACCCTTCTTCACCAGATGATCCACCAGCCAGCCGCCGACGACGATGTCGGCGATGGTCGCGCAGATCCACGGAATGGTGGCGAAGCCTGCCGATTTGATGATGCTCATATGCATGGTCTGCACCAGATAGCCGGGCAGCCAGGTGAGGAAGAGATAGAAAGAATAGCCGTAGGCGGCAAAACCGATGGTAAGCCCCCAGACCTTGCGATTGACCAGCAGATAGCCGAGCAGGCCGGCGGCACCTGCATCCGACGGGCCTTCGGGCGTCGCCCCGCCTTGGAGGATGTACTCATGTTCCGCGCGGCTGAGCCCCTTGTCCTTACTTGGATCGCGGTAGAACAAAGTGAAGGCGATGAAATAGAGGAAGCTGAGGATCGCCGTGGCGCCGAAGCCCCAGCGCCAGCCGAAATTGGTCACCACCACGGCGACCAGCGGCACGCCGATGACATTGGAGAATTTCGCCGCGGCATCGAACAGCGATGTCGCCAGGGCGCGTTCCTGACGCGGGAACCAGTAGCCCGTCGCCTTGGAACTGGCCGGGAAGCTGGGCGCTTCGGCAACGCCCAGAAGGGCGCGGGCGGCAAGCAGCCCGCCATAGCCGCCGGTAAAAGCGATGATGACCGAGGCCACGGTCCACAGGAAGGCGCCGATGCGGCCGATCGGGCTGACGCCATAGCGATCGAGGAACAGGCCGACGGGAATTTGCAGCACGGCATAGGGCCAGAAGAAGGCGCTCAAGAGCAGGCCCATCTTGGCCGGGTCGAGGGTGAATTCCTGCGCCAGATCCGGCCCGGCCACGGAAAGATTAACCCGGTCGATATAGGCGATCAGCACGCCGATGCCGAGCAGGGCGCCGATCGCCCAGCGCCGCTTCGGCACGGCGCGGCTGGAAAGAACTGAACCGGCAGCCGCTGCCGTACCGGCCGGCCGTGCGGATGCCGCGTTTGTCGATGCTGGAATTGACTGCGTTTGGCTCATCTGTGCCTCCCCATTTATGACGCAGCCTTTCGCCCTTTGGCCAAGGCCGCTCACATGCGTTTATGTCAGCGACTTGTTAGCGCTAACAATATTCCGTGCAGCAAGCGGCTCGATCTCTTGTGACAGGCGGAGCGTTGACCGGCATCTGCGGGTTGAGACATGACTGTTACCGCTAACAGGAAAAGCCGTAAAGCACTTTTTTCAGACTCCCGGTTTCGGGGAACAACGGCGCCAGCCGTCTTCCCGCACCACCGATGACGCGAGCGTGATAGCGAGGATTCGCAGGAGCCCGCCTGCGGATGCTGGGGCGAGATGTTCAGACGAGGATATTGAGGATCTGACCGAGACTGGCCTTGGCCGCGCGCAGATCGCCGGCGCGGAGATAGGCCGCCGGACTGGCCGTCGCCGGTAATGTGACAGTACTCGCCATATGGCCGTCGCCATAGGTGATAATGGTGGTGACGGAACCGTCTCCGCTCGTGCTGAGGGTCTTGCCGACGACCGTCGTCGCAGCCCCGGCCGTTGCCGGCACAAGCTGGGTCCGCTCGCCCCCGGCCGCAGGCACAGGGAGTTGCCGGTTGACCGGGACAAGTGCATTCGCCGGGACAAGTGCATTTCCGGAGAAAATCGGCGAGATTGCCATCAGCTTCCTGACGCCTCATGCAAAAGAAACGCAGCCCTTCTCATTTGGCGTGTGGGCACGACGTCCACAAGTGGCCGCGCTGGCGTGGGCGCTGCAGTTGAGCACCGAGGGGCGCATCATCCATCGCCCAAACAGGCGATGGATCGGCGACAAGCCCTCACTTTTTGTCACGTTATCGTGTCACGCTAGGAAAATTTAGGGGCGAAACGAACCGGAACTCGGGCGACGCGAACGCCTTTCTATGATGCGGCCATATCGACCGCCCCTAGCGGCACGCTTAGTGGCGACCTGCTAGCGACGTCTCCCGCGATGAGTCCGAGCGACGAACGCCTTAGCGTCGATGCACCGCATCCCAGCCCATCCAACCCCGTTCAACGGAGGGAGATCATCATGAGCAGTCAGCCCCGCAGTGGCAGTGAGCGCCCGGAAAAGGCCGGTCAGCAGAACCAGCAGAATCCTGGCCAGCGCAATGCCGAACAGCAGCGCGCCAGCGAGCCCCGTGGACAGCAGAACAAGAATATGGGCCAGCAGAACGAAGGCGAAGGCAACCGCACGGCGGCACGCGAATATAACGCCGACCAGCATCGCTTCGCCGGCGATCATGAGAAAGTCGAGAAGGCCGCTCAATCGGCCCGCAAGGCCGTGGACGGGCCGGAAGGCAAGGATCTGGCCCGCGCTGAAAAGGAAGGTCAGAAACACGCCAAAAGCTAGTTGTGCGTGAAGCGGCGCGCCTTCTGCCTCACGGTTGTCTTCAGGCTCGCACAGGCTCCCACATATGACTTCAGGAATGCTCCCGCCACGGCGGGAGCATTTCGTTTATCCGCCTGGGATTTCGCCCGGGATCAGCGCAGCGGGCGACCATCCGGCCGGCGCGGCATGTCGCGCTCCGCTCCCTTGAGCTCGTCGCGCACCATCATCAGGCCGATGAGGTTGCCGCCCGCCATGACATCGATCGGCCGCTTGTTTTCGAAATGCGGCGAGGGCGAGCTGAGCCAGGCAAGAACTTGGCGCTGATCGAGATAAGTCTGGCGCAAGCGCGTATGAATGCCGCTGATCAGGCCGATGCGATGCGGCAGGTCGCCCGGATAGGAACGCGCCTCACCGTTCACCCAGCGCTTCAGCTCATCGAGACTGCGGGCGCCCAGCATGGCCATCACCTGCTGATCGGAGATCGCCCAGGTCTTCAGAATGCCCAGAACCCCTGCCACGCCATGGCGGATCTCATCCAGGGTGAGTTGCGTATTCTTGCCCGCCGGGCTTTTGCCGGTGGCGTTTCGCTGGGCGGATGTTGACGGTGGGGAATTTGGCGGGCTTTTGCCAGCAGTCATGGCCGGTTCCAACGCAATGCTACCTGTCGGCGATTTGAGGCCCAAAATATCAATAAATCGTTAGGCAGGAAGCGGTTTGTCGCCGGCCACACCCGTGTGTCGAGCATCCAGGCATTGAAAATCATGGGAAAAGAGGACGCTGGCAAGGCAATCGGCGGCGCTGGCGAGGGTGGATCGGCTGCAAGCTTGCCGCTATGCTGCCGGCCGATTTTGACCCGTTCATACCGGGAGCCGCAATCGGCTCCCGCCCATCACCGGTAAAGGAGCCAACATGTCCGGAAAAATTGCCGCCAAGCTCGCCGAACTGAAGATCGAACTGCCGAAGGCCGCCGCACCCGTCGCCAATTACGTGCCGGTCGTCGTCACCGGCAACCAAGCCTTCGTGTCCGGCCAGGTCACGGCCTGGAACGGCGAGTTCAAATATATCGGCAAGCTCGGCAAGGACTATACCTTCGAGGACGGCCAGAAAGCGGCGCGCATTTGCGGCCTCAACATCCTGGCGCAGCTGCAGGCGGCGCTGGGCGATCTCGACCGGGTGAAGCGCGTGGTCAAGCTCGGCGTCTTCGTCAATTGCGAAGCCAATTTCACCGACCAGCCGAAGGTCGCCAACGGCGTCTCCGACCTGATGGTCGAGGTGTTCGGCGATGCCGGCAAGCATGCGCGCTCGGCGGTGGGCGTCAATGTCCTGCCGCTCAATGTCGCGGTCGAGGTCGATGCGGTGGTGGAAATCGCCTGATTCCGATTGCCCAGAATCGTCGCGGGCGGGTCAGCAATGACCCGCCCGCTTCATTTCAGCCCTCAGCTTTTTTGACTTCGCATATGCAGCATAAAGGTGAGACGCGCCGCCCCCGGCTGCGTATAGTGGAAACAGGGGTGAGGATCGAAACGGCGTGACGGATCGCGATTGGTCAGCAGGGACGGCAAGGTGACGTTGGAAGTTCGGGTCATCGATTCACTCAGCGAAATTTCCGCCGAAGACTGGGACGCCTGCGCCCGCTGGTCGCCCGCGACCGGCGAAAACCCCTTCGTCAGTCATGCCTTTCTGCTGGCATTGGAGGAGTCGAAATCGGTCGGCCGCAAGACCGGCTGGATGCCGCAATATCTGCTGATCCAGGACGAGGAAACGCAGCAGGCGCTGGCCGCCTGCCCGCTTTATGTGAAATCGCATTCCTCAGGCGAATATGTCTTCGATCACGGCTGGGCCGAGGCTTATGAGCGGGCCGGCGGGCGCTATTACCCGAAATTGCAGATCGCCGTTCCTTTCACCCCGGTGCCGGGGCCGCGCCTGCTGGTGCGCCCCTTGGCCGCCACGGGCCAAAATGGTCCCGCGGAGGAGGAGATCCGCACGGCGCTGATCGAGACGCTGATTGCCACCACCCAAAGCAGCAAGCTCTCCTCGCTGCATGTCACCTTCTGCGGCGAAGGGGAAGCCAGGGCAATGGCGGAGGCCGGCTTCCTGCACCGCATCGGCGTCCAATATCATTGGCAAAATAACGGCTACGCAACCTTCGACGACTTTCTCGCCGCCCTGAATTCACGCAAGCGCAAGGCGATCCGCAAGGAACGCGCCGCCATCGCCGAATATGGCCTGACCATCCGGCAACTATCGGGCGCCGAGATCACCAAGAAGCATTGGGATGCCTTCTTCGCCTTCTACATGGATACCGGCAACCGCAAATGGGGCCGTCCCTATCTGACGCGCAGCTTCTTCGACCTGCTGGGCACAAGAATGGCCGGTCAGGTCGTGCTGATGATGGCGGAAAAGGACGGCATGCCGGTGGCCGGTGCGCTCAATCTGCGCGGCAGCGACGCCCTCTTCGGCCGCAACTGGGGCTGTCTCGCCGATTACCGCTTCCTGCATTTCGAGCTCTGCTATTACCAGGCGATCGACTATGCCATCGCCCATGGCCTCGCCCGCGTCGAAGCCGGCGCCCAGGGCGAGCATAAGATCCAGCGCGGCTATCTGCCGGTCGAAACCCATAGCGCCCATTGGATCGCCGACCGCTCCTTCCGCAACGCCGTCGCCGATTTCCTCCAGCGCGAGACGCGGGTGCTGGAGCATGAAATGGCGGAACTGACGGAGCATGGGCCATTCCGGCAGACGGAAGAATAGGCGTTGCGAACCTTGCCGATATTTCGGCGATGTATCTCTGCGAATGCCGAAAGCTGCCGTCCTCAGCTCTTGGCGCCGTGCTTCCGAACCACCGCGGATTCCTGCTGCGGCGCAGAATGCTGCTCTCTTTTTTGTGGAGACGAAATGTCCTCGGCTGTTGTCGCGACGGTCGAGCTCGGCGACCGCGAATTTTCCGCGGACTGCCTCTGCACCTCGTCGAACGTCCGTAGCGGTCGCAGCAGATAGGGGCTGACGGCAACGCCTCTTGGCCGCCTTGAGTACGTATCGGCCATCAAGCGGCTTCCTTTTCACGCAGCCGGATCAGCGCTATATCGAAGAAGGCCACTTCATTTGCGCGGTTGCGCATTACCCCTCGGATAAAGAAATGTACAGGGATCATCCGGTGCCTGTGCCAATAGAAGTGCCGATCCGTGATCCGGGCAGCTACCTCATCAGAGGCTTGTGCGTCTGTGATCGAAAGTTGCCGGTCCAAGGCGGCCTCCGCACCCGCAGAAGGTGATACAGCCATGGTACCGGGCACGAAGCATCCAGCCGACAGGAACACTATTGGATCCTATCTCGGGGGCAAAGATACGGAATCTACCTACTCAGATCGAGATCGCCGCGCGGCGAGATGCAATATCCACCTCTATCGATCTTTGTTCGATGATCGAACATTGCACCTTCTGGCACGGCATCGGACCCATGCGATCAGACGGGTGCGATCAGATCGGTGGGATCAGACGGGCTGCTGTCCGATCCGACGAGCCCTGCCTTATCGCCGCGCGTAGCGCCGGTATTGCCTGGCTTGTGTTGTCGGCAAGATCGACGCGACCCGCATTCGCAAGACGCGCCGTATGAGCCTAGTGGATCAGATACGGTTGAGCCGCATGCGTGAGGCACATGTCGTCAATGGCGACTGCGGCGGAAGCCGACTGCTTAGCCTCTTCCTCGGCGAGAAGCTTATTCAACGTCCTCCGCTTTACCGGAGCGGTTTCTATCTCGAGCATCGCTTTATAACGTACGATGTTTTCGTGCATGATGAATTTCAGCATTACGGTCACTCCTAAGGAGATTGCGCAAGGCGACGCTATGCTCTTCCGGCAGGTGAGTCTAGGATCAGATATCCAACGTGCCGGTTGCCAGCAGCATTCCTCCCCTTGATATAAAATAGACGCGGGCGGTGGAACACGAGCTCCCCACGCAGAGCGAACCGCGCACCGTTCCGGCAGATGAAGGAGCGGGCAGCGATCTGCTGTGGGCGCCCTCCCCCGCGAGGGGGAGGGATTTTGCCGTTACTTCCGCTTATCGAGTCCGGCCTTGGCGAAGGCGGCCGCCAAGGCGCCGCCCATGGCACTGCCGCCGGCAGAGGCATTGCCGAAGCTGCCGCCGCCCGCGCCGCTGGAGCGCTGGCCCGAAGAGCGCTGAACGCCCTGGGGACGGGGGGCTTCCGCCGTCATGAATTTGCGGTCGCGGGCCGCCAGCGGCTTGTCGTTGCTGTTGGCGTTCTGCTTGGCGGCACCCGGCTGGTCCGACATGCGCATGGTGAGGGCGATGCGCTTGCGCTTCAAGTCGACCTCCAGCACCTTCACCTTGACGACATCGCCGGACTTCACCACTTCCCGCGGGTCCTTGACGAAGCGGTCGGCCAGGGCCGAGACATGCACCAGGCCATCCTGATGCACGCCGATATCGACGAAGGCGCCGAAATTCGTCACGTTGGTGACGACACCTTCCAGCATCATGCCGGGCTGCAGGTCCTTCATTTCCTCGACGCCGTCCTTGAAGGTGGCAGTCTTGAATTCGGGACGCGGATCGCGGCCGGGCTTTTCCAATTCCTTCAGGATGTCGCTGACGGTCGGCACGCCGAACTGCTCATCGACGAATTCGTCGGGCTTCAGGCTGCGCAGCAGCTTCGCATCGCCGATCAGCGCCTTCACCTCGGCCTTGGTATAGGCGAGGATGCGGCGCACCACCGGATAGGCTTCCGGGTGAACCGAGGACATGTCGAGCGGATCGTCGCCGTCGCCGATGCGCAGGAAGCCCGCCGCCTGTTCGAAGGCCTTGGGGCCGAGGCGCGAGACCGACAGCAGATCCTGGCGCGTCTTGAAGGGGCCATGCTGATCGCGATGGCTGACGATGTTCTGGGCAAGGCTCTCGCCGAGGCCGGAGACTCGCGCCAGCAGCTTCGCCGAAGCGGTGTTGACCTCGACGCCGACGGCATTCACGCAATCCTCGATCACGGCGTCCAGCGACTTCGCCAGCTTGAATTCGTTGACGTCATGCTGGTACTGGCCGACGCCGATCGATTTCGGGTCGATCTTCACGAGTTCGGCCAGCGGATCCTGCAGGCGCCGCGCGATGGAGACGGCGCCGCGCAGCGAGACGTCCATATCCGGCAGTTCCTTGGAGGCATATTCGGAAGCCGAATAGACCGAGGCGCCGGCTTCCGAGACGACGATCTTGTTGAGTTTCAGTTCCGGATGACGCTTTTGCAGGTCGATGGCGAGCCGGTCGGTCTCGCGGCTGGCGGTGCCGTTGCCGATGGCGATCAGCTCGACCTGGTGGCGATGGCACAAGGCCGCCAGCACGGCGATCGATTCATCCCATTGCCGGCGCGGTTCATGCGGATAGATGGCGGTGGTTTCCAGGACCTTGCCGGTGGCGGCGACGACCGCCACCTTGACGCCGGTGCGCAGCCCGGGATCGAGACCGAGCGTCGCCCGGCCGCCGGCCGGAGCCGCCATCAAAATATCCTTCAGGTTGGCGGCGAAGACGCGCACCGCTTCTTCTTCCGCCGCCTGGCGCAGGCGCGACATGAGATCGATTTCGATATGCAGCTTGGCCTTCACGCGCCAGGTCCAGCGCACCACATCCTGCAGCCAGGCATCGGCAGGGCGCTTCTGGTCGACGATGCCGAATTTGGCAGCGATCATGCGTTCCTGGGCGTTGAAGGTCTTGCGGTCCTCCGGCTCGTCCGTGACGAGGGCGAGCATCAGCACCTCTTCCTTCTGGCCGCGGAACAGCGCCAAAGCGCGGTGCGAGGGAATCTTGGCGATGGCTTCGGCGGCATCGAAATAATCGGAGAACTTGGCGCCGGTCTCCGCCTTGCCCTCGACCAGCTTCGATTGCAGGCGGCCGTTTTCCCAGACGTAATCGCGCAGCCGGCCGATGAGATCGGCATCCTCGGCGAAGCGTTCCATGAGAATCTGCATGGCGCCGTCGAGCGCCGCCTTCACATCGGCGATGTTCTTCTCGGCATCGACGAAGGCAGCCGCTTCCGTCTCCGGCGTCTTGGTCGGATCGCTCAGGAGCAGGTCGGCCAGCGGCTCCAGACCGGCTTCCTTGGCGATCTGCGCCTTGGTGCGGCGCTTCTGCTTATAGGGCAGATAGAGATCTTCCAGCCGCGCCTTGTTGTCGGCGAGGCGCACGTCGCGTTCCAGCGCCGGTGTCATCTTGCCCTGTTCCTCGATGCTTTTCAGGATCGCCGTGCGGCGCTCTTCAAGCTCGCGCAGATAGCGCAGGCGCTCATCCAGCGTGCGCAGCTGGATATCGTCTAGGCCGCCGGTCACTTCTTTGCGGTAACGGGCGATGAAGGGAACGGTCGCGCCGCCATCCAGCAATTCCACGGTCGCCGTCACCTGAGCTTCGCGCGCATTGAGTTCGGCGGCGATGCGGGCTTCGATCGAGGGCAAGGAGGGCATCGGAGCGGCGGTCAATTGAGACAAGGCTGTCACCTTCAAATCGTTTCGTTCGGGCAGATCGTTCCGGCAAATCGTTCTGGTAATTCGCCGGAGCAAGTCGTTGGGGTGTTCCGGGACCCGACTCGCGGCAAGGCGTTTCGGGGTCGCCGTTCTAACCCCAAGCCGGTCCGGGCTCAAGTCCGCAGGAAGCCTGGAATGATGTCAAGAAGACTATATTTTTCAGCAATTTACGCTGATTTTATTTGACCCGGCCGTGGCTTTGGTGTTGGCCGCAAGGAGGCTGGCCGCCCCTACTTTCGCGAGCCGGCTGAGGCATGTCGCCGCATTTATGCAATTGACAATCATTTGCATTATGCCCCTGAGGAATGCTAAAGCTAGCGCTGAAATGGACGTTCCGCAGACCGCAACGCTGATTCAGCGAGCTGACACCGGCCGAACCCACCGGGATGACCTGGATCAAAATTCCTGACCCGCGTCTCTCCCATACTCGACCCACCCCGTCAGGAGATTTTTCATATCGTGCAGATTCGTTTCTCCGCCGTCGCGCGCAGCCTGATGCTGATCGGCTTCGTCGGCCTTGGCCTGCAGCAGATCGCCACCGCCCGCGCCGACGACCTCGTCGTCTATAACGCCCAGCATGAAACCCTCGCCAAGGCCTGGATCGACGGCTTCACCCGCGATACCGGCATCAAGGTCACCGTGCGCAACGGCGATGACAGCGAGATGAGCAACCAGATCCTGCAGGAGGGCGCCGCCTCGCCGGCCGATGTCTTCCTGACGGAAAACTCACCCGCCATGGTGCAGGTCGCCAATGCCGGCCGCCTGGCGCCGATCGATGCCGAGACGCTGAAAGAGGTGGCGGCCCCCTTCCGTCCGGCCAGCGGCAACTGGATCGGCATCGCCGCCCGCTCGACCGTGTTCGTCTATAACAAGGACAAGCTGAAAGAAGCGGATCTGCCGAAATCACTGCTCAATCTCGCCGATCCCAGCTGGAAGGGCCGCTGGGCCGCCTCGCCCACCGGTGCCGATTTCCAGGCCATCGTCAGTGCCCTGCTCTCGCTCAATGGCGAGGAGGCGACGCTGAAGTGGCTGAAGGCGATGAAGACCAACTTCACCGCCTATCGCGGCAACGGCGCGGTGCTGAAGGCGGTCAATGCCGGCCAGATCGATGGCGGCGTCATCTATCACTATTACTGGTTCACCGACCAGGCGAAGACCGGCGAGAACAGCGGCAATGCAGCCCTGCACTATTTCAAGCACCAGGACCCCGGCGCCTTCGTCAGCACCTCGGGCGGCGGCATCCTTGCCAGCAGCAAGCACCAGAAGGAAGCCCAGGCATTCCTGAAATGGATCGCCGGCAAGGGCGGTCAGGACGTGCTGAAGAACGGCACCTCCTTCGAATACGCTGTCGGCGAGGGTGCCGACAGCAACCCGAAACTGGTGCCGATCAAGGATCTCGACGCCCCTGCCGTGGATGCCTCCAAGCTCAACAGCGAGAAGGTGATCGAGCTGATGACCGAGGCCGGGCTGCTGTAAGGCGGCTGCGGCAAGCCGGGCGGGGCTTGGCTGGGCACGGCCCCGCTCGGCGAATGCGCGAATTGGGGCGGATTTGCTGATTGAAGCCCCACTTGCGAATTGAAGATAGGGGCGGTTCCTGGTTTATATGGCCGGCAACCGCTCCAGCCGTTTGAAGGCCTGATATCCCTCGACTCGGCCGGGGGCCGGAACACAGTTCATCCGGGCAACGTCATGGGTTTGGGTTGATGGGCCTCGGAGGATGGCGCGGATAGAAAATGAGTATTTCGGACGTGCCCGGTATCACCACCTCCCTGCCCAAGGCAGCGCGCCGCTCCGCGCACCCCGGTAACAGGCCCGCCGCCTGGATCACCATCATTGCCGTGGCCGCCTCGCTGGCGGCCCTCCTGCCTCTGGCTTTCGTGCTCTTCGTCGCCGTGCAGAACGGCTGGCACACGATCGTGGCCATGGTGGTGCGGCCGCGCGTCGGCGAGCTGCTGATCAATACCGTTTTGCTGGTGGCGCTGACCGTCCCGCTCTGCGTCCTGGTCGGCGTCGCGCTTGCCTGGCTGACCGAGCGCACCGATCTGCCGGGACGGCGCTTCTGGTCCCTGCTCTGCGCCGCCCCCCTGGCGGTGCCCGCCTTCGTCCATTCCTATGCCTGGGTCAGCCTGGTGCCGTCGATCCATGGCCTCTCTGCCGGCGTGCTGGTCTCGCTGGTAGCCTATTTCCCCTTCCTCTATCTGCCGGCCGCCGCCGCCCTGCGCCGGCTCGATCCGGCGATGGAGGATGTCGCCGCCTCGCTCGGCGAGACGCCGTGGCGCATCTTCTTGCGCGTGGTGCTGCCGCAGCTGCGCCTGCCGATCTGGGGCGGGGCCCTGCTGGTGGGGCTGCATCTCCTCGCGGAATACGGCCTCTATGCGATGATCCGCTTCGATACCTTCACGACGGCGATCTTCGATCAGTTCCAATCGACCTTCAACGGTCCCGCCGCCAATATGCTGGCGGGCGTCCTGGTGCTGTGCTGCCTGCTGCTGCTGATC
>DATLIX010000096.1:0-16153 GCA_035539215.1 Dongiaceae bacterium
GGGACACGTTGATCTGGTTATTGACGCGCGGCCCCTGATCGCGGGATGGCGCGTTCTCCTGTGCGTTGAACCTAGATATGGAAGACTCTCCTGTCTCTGTTGACGTCAATCATAAAAGAAACCACCTGATCGGCCGGTAGAGACCGGCACGCAGCATCGGTGGCGTGCTGCATTATGCCACTAAAAGCCTGACATGTTCAATTCGCCCCCGGCGCATGGCCGGCACGGCAAACTTGCCGGCCGGTCCGGTCCGTTGGCTGCCCGGCAAAACGCCGGCGCCAGCTTTAATGCGAAGCGACTGCATTAATGCCGGCGACCGCATTAATGATCGAGCGGCGAGTTGGCTTCCGCAGCCAGTTGCGCCACCGCCTCGGCCAGCGGCAGGGTGGTCTGATCATTGGAGCCGAGACGGCGGATCGCCACCGTGCCGGCCTCCTCGTCGCGCTTGCCGACCGCGATGATGGCCGGGACCTTGGCAAGGCTGTGTTCGCGCACCTTATACGAGATCTTCTCGTTGCGGATATCGAGCTCGACCTTGAGCCCCGCCTGACGCAAAGCTGACGCCACCTGTTCGGCATAGCCGGTCGCATCGCTCACCACGGTGCAGACCGTCGCCTGTACCGGCGCCAGCCAGAGCGGGAACTTGCCGGCATGATGCTCGATCAGGATGCCGATGAAACGCTCCAGCGAGCCGAAGATAGCGCGATGCAGCATGACGGGACGGTGCTTGGCGCCATCCTCGCCGACATAGGTCGCGTCGAGACGTTCCGGCAGGACGAAGTCGACCTGCAAGGTGCCGCATTGCCAGTCGCGGCCGATGGTGTCGCGCAAGACGAATTCCAGCTTCGGCCCATAGAAGGCGCCCTCGCCCGGATTGAGCGTGAAGTCGAGGCCGGCCGCCGTGGTGGCTTCCTTGAGCGCGCTCTCCGCCTTGTCCCAGGTGCTGTCGAGGCCGGCGCGCTTTTCCGGACGGTCGGAGAATTTCACCCGCACGTCCTCGAAGCCGAAATCGCGATAGACCGAGCGCAGGAGGTCGCAGAAGGCCTTGGTTTCGGTGACGATCTGGTCTTCGGTGCAGAAGATATGGGCATCGTCCTGGGTGAAGGCCCGCACCCGCATGATGCCGTGCAGGGCGCCCGACGGCTCGTTGCGGTGACAGGCGCCGAACTCCGCCATGCGCAGCGGCAAATCACGATAGCTCTTCAGGCCCTGGCGGAAGATCTGCACATGGCCTGGGCAGTTCATCGGCTTCACGGCGAGCACATGATTCTCGTCATCCTGGACGATGAACATGGCTTCGCGGAATTTCTCCCAATGGCCCGAGCGCTCCCACAGGCTGCGATCCATCAGCTGCGGCGTCCTCACCTCGACATAGCCGACGGCATCGAGACGCCGGCGGATATAGTTTTCCAAGGTGCGATAGAGGGTCCAGCCCTTGGGGTGCCAGAAAACGGCGCCCGCCGCCTCTTCCTGCTGATGGAAGAGATCCATCTCGCGCCCCAAACGGCGGTGATCTCGCTTTTCGGCCTCTTCGAGCTGGGTGAGGTATTCCTTGAGCTGCTTCTCATCGGCCCAGGCGGTGCCATAGATGCGCTGCAGCTGCGGATTGTTGGCATCGCCGCGCCAATAGGCGCCGCTCAGCTTCATCACCTTGAAGGCCTTGCCGAGCTTGCCGGTCGAGGGCAGATGCGGACCGACGCAGAGGTCGAGCCACTGGCCCTGGCGATAGATGCTGATTTCCTCGTCGGCGGGAATCTCCTGCACCCATTCCGCCTTGAAGGTCTCGCCGATCGACTTGAAATAGGCGACCGCCTGATCGCGGGTCCAGACCTCGCGGGTGATCGCCTCGTTGCGGTCGACGATCTCCGCCATGCGCTTTTCGATCTTGGCGAAGTCGTCCGGCGTGAAGGGCTCGGCGCGATGGAAGTCGTAATAATAGCCGGTCTCGGTGGCCGGGCCGAAGGTGATCTGGGTGCCGGGATAGAGCTCCTGCACCGCCTCCGCCATCACGTGGGCGGCGTCGTGGCGGATGAGGTCGAGCGCATCCGGATGGGTCTTGGTGACGATCTCCACCTTGGCATCGTGATCGATGACCGTGGCGAGGTCCTTGACCTTGCCATCAATCTTGACCGCCAAAGCCGCCTTGGCCAGGCCGGAACCGATGGAGGCGGCCAGATCGGCGCCGGAAACGGCGGCCGGGAATTGGCGCTGACTGCCATCGGGGAGGGTAATCGTCGGCATTAAATGATCCTATTTCAGCAAAAAACGCCGGAAAACCCGGCGAGACCGGGACTTTAGAAGGATTGGGCCTAGTGTCAAGGCAAGCCGGGGTTTCCCGGCCGGGACCGATGGCTTGCGGCGCGCGTTCAGCCTTTTGCCGCCTGTTCGAGGTGGCTGCGCAGCATGGCGCGCAGCTCATCCAGCGCTGCCGGGCCGTTAACCAGATCGTTTTCGCTGGTGATGGTCATCGCCGCCTTCATCACATGCAGGATGATGACCGCCATGGCCTCGGCCCTGCCCGGCGCGAGGGGCGGCGTGGTTCGCTGCAGCAATTCCGCTACCTGCTGGCGCAGCTTCCGCCGCCGCGCCGCCTTGGCGGCATGATCGGGATCGCGCCGGTCGATCAGCACCACGAAAGCCGGATGGCCGGCAAGGAACTGCGACAGGCTGGCGAAAAGCCGGTCGGCGACCCGGACCGGGCTCAATCCGGCCGTCTCCCGCGCCAGATCGTCCAGCATCGCGGAGAGCGCCTCGCCATTGACCTGATGCAACGCCGCCGCCAGCACATCCTTGGTGGGGAAGAACTGGTAGAGCGAGCCGATCGAGGCGCCGGCCTTGGCGGCAATCTCGGTCATGGTGGCGGCGTCGAAGCCCTTTTCGGCGAAAACCTCGACCGCAGCCGCCAGTAAATTCGCCACCCGCTCCTTGCCGCGCCGGCGCTGCGGCGCCTTGCCGACGCTACCTGCCGCCGTTTCGGTGGCAGCAGCCTGCTTGCCGGCCGATTTCGGCGGCCGCATCTTTTTGCTTGCGTTTTGTGAGGGTATGCTCATATATCTTCGAAATGTGAGTTTATCCTCATATAGCACGCGACCACCCCCTCTCCAAGAGCCGTCCCCGCGCAATCCTGTGTTGCCGCGCCGCCCGAAACGCATCCACGCCCGAATCCATCCGACGAAGGAGCCGACCATGCCGAAGCTTGATCCGCAAAAGACCGCCCTGATCCTGATCGACCTGCAACAGGGCCTGCTCGGCATGCCCTTGGCGCCGCATGGCGGCCAGACGCTGATCGCCAACAGCCTGCGCCTCGCCGCCCGGCTGAAGCGGCTCGGCGGGCTCGTCATCCAGGTGCGGGTGGCGTTCTCGGCGCAGTATGCCGACCGGCCCGGACAATATGTCGACCAGCCGATGAGCTTGCCGGCCGATGGCCTGCCGGCGGGATGGGCGGACTTTCCGAAGGAACTGGATGCGCTCGATGCGGATATCGTCATCACCAAGCGGCAGTGGAGCGCCTTTTACGGCACCGAGCTCGATCTGCAATTGCGCCGGCGCGGCATGACCCATGTCATCATCGGCGGCATCGCCACCAATTTCGGCGTCGAATCGACGGCGCGCGATGCCTGGCAGCATGATTATGCGGTGCTGATCGCCGAAGACCTCTGCGCCACGTTCTCCGACGAGATGCATCTGTTCGCCCTGGAGAAGACGCTGCCGCGCATCGCCAAGATCCGCAAGACGGACGAGATCATCGCCGGCCTGAACGAGGTGTGAGAGATCCGCAGGATCTCGCCGTCAAGGAGATTGATGCGCTGAACCGTCAGCCGGTGCGGCGCATGGCGGCGTTGCCGGGCGTGTCGTGATGGCCGTGCGGCGGGCGGCGATAGAGCCAGACACTGGCCGGCGGCAGGTTCTGCAGCACGCGGTCCTTCACCCGGCCCTGCACGCCGAGCTGGCGGCGCGGCAGCGGCGAGAACAGGCCATAGGTGAACTGAATGAACGGCGCCCCGGGCTCAAGCACCGCGAAGGCCTGGGCGCCGATGCCGTATTGCACCGCCTTTTTCATCGACAGCAGCGGCAGGCTGCTGACCACCGCCTTGACGCGGTCGACGCCATGTTCCTTCAGCAGGGACTGGAGATGCAGCGCGTCGCCGAGGATGACCTTGACCTGCGGATAGCGGTCACAGAGCAGCCGGTGCAGGGTCGGGTCGCGTTCCAGCACCACCAGCCGATCGGCCGGCGTGCCGGATTGGAGAATGGCGCGGGTGACCGGTCCGGTGCCACCGCCAAGTTCCACCACATAGCCGTCGCCCGCCGGAATCTGCCGTGCCATGGCAGCAGCCAGTTCCGGGCTGCTGACCGCGACGGCGCCGATCTTGCGGGGATTCTTGAGCCAGAGTTTGAAGAGCAGTTTGGATTCGGCAAACATACGCTATTAACTTCCTGCGTCACGCGGATGTGACGGTTTTATGTCATCCCGCTTAGCTATACCGCCTTTAACCGCGATCTCAAACCCTGAGTTCCGGCAATGAACGGCGTCTTGAACCGCTCCCTGATCGGCTGCCTGCCGGTTTCCGAAACAGCATCCACCGCGGCCGGTTCGTCTGACATGAGACTTACCATTCTGAAGCTTATCGGGGCACGGTCAGAACCACCTTGCCGGTGGAGCGCCGGTTGGCGAGAAGATCGAAGGCTTCGGTGATCTCCTCCATGGGTATTTGGTGTGAGACATGCGGTTTCAAGGTGCCGCGTTCAAACATGCGCGCCAATTCGCTGAAGGCAGTGCCGACCATGTCGGGCCGATGCTGGCGATAGGAGCCGAAGAAGAAGCCCAGGGCATCGATATTCTTGACCAGCAGGATATTGGCCGGAATCTGCGGTACATCGCCGCCGGCAAAGCCGACCACGACGAGCCTTGCACCCCAGTCAACGCAGCGCAGCGAAGCCTCGAAACAGACGCCACCGACCGGATCGTAGACGACGTCGACACCCTTGCGGTCAAGCTGCGCGCTGATCGCTTTCACCCGCTCGCGGATATCCTCGTTCTTGTAATCGATGGTGAAGTCGGCGCCGTGCTCGCGGGCGATCGCCAGCTTCTCGTGGCCGCCGGCGGTGGCGATCACCTTGGCGCCGAGCGCCTTGCCGATTTCGACCGCCGTCAGACCGACGCCGCCCGCCGCGCCATGGACCAGCAGCAACTCGCCCGGCTGCAGCCTCGCCTTCCAGACGAGCGCGCCGTAGGAAGTGCCGTAGGCGATAGGGAAGCCCGCGGCGGTGGGAAAATCCATGCCGACCGGCAGCGGATAGACCGCTTGTCCGTCAGCCAGCGCGATCTCGGCGAAGGCGCCGTGGTCGAGCAGCGCCATGACACGGTCGCCGGGTTTGACATGGGTGACGCTGTCGCCGACTTCCAGCACCAGTCCGGCCGCTTCGAAGCCCGGGATGAAGGGCAGATCCGGCTTCACCTGATAGCGGCCGGCGATGATCAGCGTATCGGCGAAATTGACGCCCGCCGCCATCACGCTGATTTTCACCTGGTGCGGCTGCGGTGCGGCCGGCGGCGCAACGTCGGTCCAGTTGAGATCCTTTGCCGTGCCCCAGGTGTCGCAAACGATGGCGCGCATGAGATGTCCCCGTCCTGATCTGTTAAGGCTGCTGATCCGTCAAAAAGGGCAATCGGCGGCCGGGCGGATCTGACCGGTCGGCCTGCCGGCCCAGTTCTTCACCGGCGGCGTCAGCACGTCGTGCAGCTTCATCTCCGTCGCCTCGTCGATCACCTTGAGATGGCGCAGCACCCGGCCCATCACCACCTCGGCGGCGCGACCGGCGCCGTCCTCGACCTTGATGCAGATGCCGAGCCCGAGATCCGGCAGCGCGCCGGCATAGACACCTTCGGCGCCGACCTTGATCGCCGCCCGTATGCCGGTCGCCTGCATTACCGTCGTGCAGAAGCGTCCCGACCCCGCCACCATGAAGGGATCGGCCATCATGGCATCGAGAATCCGCGCCGCCGCCTTGGCACGCTTTTCCGGGAGACCGCCGGTATCGGCGAGGCGCGCCATGGCCAGCGCGGTATTGCCGAGCGGAATGGCGATCACCGGAATGCCGCAGCCGTCGATGCCGCGCGGCACCGCGCCCAGCTCGCAGCCCGACATCTGTTCGAGAACACCCAGCAGGCGCTGCTGCACCGGGTGCTCGTACTGGATATAGCCCCTGGTCGGCTCGCCGAGATGGCGCGCGGTCGACAGGAAGCCGGTATGCTTGCCGGAGCAGTTGTTATGCGCCCGCGTCTTGGTCTCGCCATGCGCCCACATCGCCTGGGCGGTCGGCTCGTCGTAAGGGTAATGCGGCCCGCATTCGAGATCGTCGACATCGAGGCCGATGCGGTGCAGCCAGTTGATCACCGTCTCGGTATGGCGCTTCTCGCCGTTATGCGAGGCGGTGGCGAGGGCGATTTCCGCGGTGCCGAGCCGATAGGCATCGGCGGCCCCGCTCTCGATCAGCGGCAGGGCCAGCAGCGGCTTGATCGCCGAGCGGCCGTAAAGCGGCTGCTCGATATCGCCCCAGGAGCCGACCACCCCGCCTTCGGCATCGACGATCGCCACCGTGGCGCGATGGCGGCTCTCCACCATCTGGCCGCGTACCACCTCGACCAGGACCGGCGCGATGGTGCGGCCGGTTCCTTGCGGCAGTTCGGCATGCAGATGCACGTGACCTTCAGCCTGATGACCTGGGCCCGTCTGATGACCTGGGATCGTCCGATGACCTGGAGCCATATGTCTCTCCCGCACTCTTTTACGCGGCAATCGCCTTTGCCGGCACCTTGCCTTGGCCGGCCGGGCGATGCAAGTTGCCGCCAAGCTGACTTCAACGGATCATCTAGCAATGGAACGACAACTGCCCCGCGGCTATTTCGGGATCGGCGTCGAGGGCATCTCGAAGGCCATGAATCTCGGCGCCGTGCTCCGCACCGCGCATGCCTTTCACGCCAGTTTTGCCTTTACAATCAATGCCTCAGTCGATGTCGACGAAATCCTGCAAGCGGATACCTCAATCGCCATCAACAACATGCCGGTACATGCCTATAAGAGCCTCGCCGACTTTACCCTGCCGCTGGGCTGCCGGCTGGTCGGCGTCGAGATCACCGACGACGCCATCGATCTCCCCAGTTTCACCCATCCGCCGGCCGCCGCCTATGTGCTCGGGGCCGAACAGGACAGCCTGAGCCCGGAACTGGTCGGACGCTGCGATTTCGTGGTCAAGATCCCGACCCGCTTCTGCGTCAACGTCTCGGTCGCCGCCGCTTTGGTCATCTATGACCGCATGATCAGCCTCGGCCGCTTCGCCGAGCGCCCGGTCCGGGTCGGCGGACCGACCGCCGCGCTGCCGCAGCATCGCCACGGCCTGCCGAAATGGAAGAAAAAGCGCCTTGCCCGCGATGCCGCGGCGCAGCTGGCGGCGCGGCCGGGGAACGCCGAGAGCTGAAGATCGCCGGCGCTCCCGCGTCAAGTTGGCCGCTACCAGGCTGCTCGGCGAGGCTGAGCCAAGCCGCCCGAACCTTATCCAGGTATCTTAATACCGCTACCGTGAAATTATCATGTTCGGTGGCCTCAGCGGCCGTCCAGTTCCGGCCTCATAGCCGCCGGAATCAAGGACTTAGAGATAGAGTAATCGAAAAATACGATTATTATCCATCAAATAATCCATTGGATAGATGGAGCGGGACTTGTTATCTCTGCCTCCGCAAATGCAATTAACCCAGGACTGGAGAGCATATAAATGTCTTTGATCAACACCACCCTCAAACCCTTCAAGGCCGAAGCGTTCAAGGATGGTAAGTTCATTACCGTCAGCGATAGCGATCTCAAGGGCAAGTGGTCGGTATTCTTCTTCTATCCCGCCGACTTCACCTTCGTCTGCCCGACCGAGCTGGAAGATCTCGCCGACAATTACGCGGCGTTCCAGAAGCTCGGCGTCGAGATTTACAGCGTCTCCACCGACACGCATTTCGCCCACAAGGCCTGGCACGATATGTCGCCGGCCATCAAGAAGATCAAGTACACCATGCTGGGCGATCCGACCCTGAAGATCAGCCGTAATTTCGAGGTGCTGATCGAGGAAGCCGGCCTTGCCGATCGCGGCACCTTCGTCGTCGACCCCAATGGCGTGATCCAGATCGTCGAGATCACCGCCGGCGGCATCGGCCGCGACGCCAGCGAGCTGCTGCGCAAGATCAAGGCGGCGCAGTATGTCCACAGCCATCCGGGCGAAGTCTGCCCGGCCGCCTGGAAGGAAGGCCAGAAGACCCTCGCGCCGTCGCTCGACCTGGTCGGCAAGATCTAAGCCGCTTGCACTAAGAGTCGCCACCCGGATCCAGCTTCGGCTGGATCCGGGCCGGTGCGAAAGCAGTTTTACGTACGATTTTTCACCGGGGGACCACGCCCATGTTGGACGCCAATCTGAAAGAACAGTTAGCTGCCTATCTGGAACGCATCACGCAGCCGGTTGAACTGGTGGCGTCGCTCGACAACAGCGAAGCGTCCCGGGAGATGCTGGAGCTGCTGGAAGAAATCGCCGCCGTGTCGAACCAGGTCACGGTGGTGACCGACGGCGACGATGCCCGCAAGCCGTCTTTCGCCATTCGCCGCGCCGGCACCGCGATTGCGGTGCGTTTCGCCGGCCTGCCGATGGGCCATGAGTTCACCTCGCTGGTGCTGGCGCTGCTGCAGGTCGGGGGCCATCCCTCGAAGACGGCCGCGGACGTGATCGAGCAGGTGCGCGCGCTGGATGGCGATTACCATTTCGAGACCTATTTCTCGCAGTCCTGCCAAAACTGCCCGGATGTGGTGCAGGCCCTCAACCTGATGAGCGTCCTCAATCCGCGGATCAAGCATGTGTCGATCGACGGCGCCTTGTTCCAGTCGGAGGTCGATGCGCGCCAGGTCATGGCGGTGCCCTCGGTCTATCTGAACGGCGAACCCTTCGCCCAGGGCCGCATGAGCCTGGAGCAGATCCTGGCCAAGATCGATACCGGCGCCGAAGCCCGCGCGGCCGAGAAGCTGAAGCACAAAGACGCCTTCGACGTGCTGGTGGTGGGCGGCGGCCCGGCCGGCGCCGCGGCGGCGATCTATGCCGCCCGCAAGGGCATCCGTACCGGCATCGCCGCCGAGCGTTTCGGCGGCCAGGTACTGGACACCATGGCGATCGAGAATTTCATCTCCGTCACCCATACCGAAGGCCCGAAAATGGCGACGGCGCTGGAGGAACATGTGAAGGCCTATGAGGTCGACATCATGAACCTGCAGCGGGCGGAAAAGCTGGTGCCGGCGGCGACCAGCGACGGCCTGCATGAAGTCCATCTCGCCAGCGGCGCGGTGCTGAAAGCGCGCAGCGTGATCCTGGCGACGGGTGCGCGCTGGCGGCAGATGAACGTGCCGGGCGAGGCCGACTACCGCAACAAGGGTGTCGCCTATTGCCCGCATTGCGACGGCCCGCTGTTCAAGGGCAAGCGCGTGGCGGTGATCGGCGGCGGCAATTCCGGCGTCGAAGCGGCGATCGATCTTGCCGGCATCGTCGCACATGTGACGCTGATCGAGTTCGACAGCCAGCTGCGCGCCGATGCGGTGCTGCAGGCGAAGCTGAACAGCCTGCCCAACGTCACCATCATCACTTCGGCCCTGACCACCGAGGTGCATGGCGACGGCAACAAGGTGACCGGCCTTGCCTACAAGGACCGCAACAGCGACACGCATCATCACGTCGAGCTCGAAGGCATCTTCGTGCAGATCGGCCTGGTGCCGAACACCGAGTGGCTGAAGGACAGCATCGCCCTGACGCCGCGCGGCGAGATCGAGGTCGATCATCGCGGCCAGACCTCGCATCACGGCATCTTCGCCGCCGGCGACGCGACCACGGCGCCCTATAAGCAGATCATCATCGCCATGGGCGAAGGCGCCAAGGCCTCGCTCTCGGCCTTCGACTACCTGATCCGGCAAGTCCCGGCGGCTGCGAAAGCGGCGGCCTGACGCGCGATCGTCTTAAGTGGAAGCGGATGAGCTTCCACTTAAGACGTGATCCGCCCCCAACCATATTGAGTAGGGCGATCCGGCTCAAAGACAAACGAGCCCGGCAATCGGTCCGATAATCAATCCGGCGATCCAGTCCACAGCCGGAGCGGCGCTGGCTGGCCTGACAGATGTCGGACCGGCCGGCGCCGCACCTTACATCCCGGCCCGGCCGACACAAATCGATGGCTGGCCGGTTGACGGTTGGCCGCGCGGGGTTGCCCTTAGACCGTATTGCGGTGGCCGGAGCCGGCGATCAGGCGCGGGCCGGGCGGCGAGATCGGGCTCGCGCGCGGGGCGTTGTCCTTCGCGGCGTCGTTGACGGCCGCCTGTAACAAGGATGTGGCCTGGTCGGCAGCCATTGCTTTGCCGAACAGCCAGCCTTGGGCATCCTGGCAGCCGAGCTTCGCCAGCACGTCGCGTTGCTCGGCGGTCTCCACGCCCTCTGCGACCACATGCAGGCCGAGTTCGCGGCACAGGCCAAGCATGCCTTTCAGCAACGGCGATGCAACCCCGTCGGCGATCGTATTGACGAAGCTGCGGTCGATTTTGAGCTTGTCGAAAGGAAACCGCCCGAGATAGCTGAGCGAGGAATAGCCGGTCCCGAAATCGTCCATGGCGAGGCTGACGCCATGCTGCTTGATCGCCGTCAAGGCGTCATGGGCGCGATCCGGGTTGGCCAAGAGGGCGGATTCCGTGAGCTCCAAGGTGAGGTTCGCCGGCGGCACGCCGGTCGCGGCAATCACCGCCATGATGTGACCGATCGAATCCTCGGTATCGAGCTGCCGCCCGGAGAGGTTGACGCTGACGCTGAAATCGGATCGATCGGTGGTCAACCCGTCTTTGCGCCATTCGGCAATCTGCCGGCAGGCCGTATGGAGGACCCAGGAGCCGATTTCCTTGATCAATCCGATCTCTTCCGCAACCGGAATAAAAGCCGTCGGCGGTACCTCGCCCAGCTCCGAATCCTGCAGGCGCAAGAGTGCCTCGAAACCGCGAAGCGCACCGCTATCCAGCGCGACGATCGGCTGATACAGAAGCTGGAAAGCGTCGTGTTCGATCGCGTGCTGCAGGGCGACCTCGATCTGCAGGCGCGCGCTGACGCGCTCCTGCATCTCCGGATTGAACACGCAGAACGGCAGGTCGTAGTGCACCTTCTCTTCATTCAAGGCAGTCATCGCGTCGCGCATGACGGCTTCGGGGTCGGAATAGGCGTCGGTCATCACCACGATCCCCATCCGCATCGCCGGAACGATATTCTGTCCTTCGATCTTGATGGGCGCCTGCAGGGCATGACAGATTCGCGCGGCGATGACGATGGCCTGTTCGGGATCAGCGATGCCCTTCAGGATGACGCCGATCTCGCGCGTATTGACGCGCCCGATCACGTCGCCGATGCGGGCGGCGCCCTCGATCGCGCGGGCGGCGCCGGTCACCAACGCATCGCCGGCCGCATGACCGAGCGTCTGGTTGATTTCGGAGTATCGAGAGAGCGAAACCAGCAGAAAGGCTGAAAAACGCTCGACATGGCCGATCCGCAGTTTCAACGTGCTGCGCAGATGGTCGACCAGCAGCGCGCGGTTCGGCAGACCGGTTACCGAGTCATAATAGGCATCCAGATTGGAGAGATCGCTGATCGATCCGGCCATGCGACGTGCTTTTCCGGCATCGTCGATGACCGCTAAACCGCGCACGAACACCCAGCGCGACTGATCATCCGGCCCCATGACCCGCGCCTGTTGACGAAAATCCGCCGTCTCGCCCTTGAGATGGGCTGCCATGGCATCGCGAAAGCGCACAACGTCGTCCAAATGGATGCGGCTGTAAAACACCTCCATGTTTTCGTCCGGCAACCCGTCGGGAAAGCCCAGGATGACTTTGGCGCGCGGCGACAAAAACAGATGATCATTGGGGATCTGCCAATCCCAGATCCCGTCACCGGCACCGGCCGTCGTCAGTGCGAAGCGTTCTTCGCTGTCGCGGACCAGGTCCGACATCCGCTTTCGCTCGATCGCCTGGCGGATGGTCCGCACCAGCATCGCGGCGTTGGCGGCGCCTTTGACCAGATAGTCCTGGGCGCCGCGCTGAACCATCTGCAGGCCGGTGGCGTCGTCCTCCACCCCCGTCAACATCACCACCGGCAGGTTGGGTGCCGCGGCGATGATGCGCGAGAGACTTTCCAGGCCGTCGGTACCAGGCAACTGGTAATCCAGCAGCGCCACGTCGACCTTTTCGCGCGATAGAAATTTCAGCGCTTCTTCAACCTGTTGGAAGTGGGCAACCTGAAAACTGAAGAACGGATGCTCAGCGAGAGCCTCGCGCACCACACGCGCGTCTTCGGGATTGGGTTCAACCACCATGACGCGGTAGAGCGAGCGTTCCCGCATTGGGAGTCCTCCGAGCCGGCTGTCGACTTTGAGAAAGAAGCACCTCCCCAATTATCGGAATTATGCGCCGGCAAGGGGCCAAGTGTAGGTGGATTGCGGGTAATTGTATACACAATTACGATCAAGGATTGTTCTGGGATTTCAAGCGATTATTAAAGGTTGTAAAACCAGCGCCGCAAACTGAAGCCGACTGCGGGCAAACGGGTGAAACAGGGCAATTCGCCTATGAGGCTTCTCGCCCGGATTTGTTGCCGCGCCGCCGGTTAGATCCCCCGAGATCCCTGGGCGAGGTCCCTGGGCGAGGTCCCTGGGCGAGGTCCGTGGGCGAGATCCGTGGGCGAGATCCGTGGGCGTGGTTCAGAAAGCAGGTTCGCTGCGCTGCCGCGCGCGGAACCGGCGCACCTTGTCGCGGGTGCCGCAATCCTCCATCACGCACCAGCGCCGGCTGGCATTCTTGCTGGTGTCGTAGAACAACCAGCCGCAATGTGCGCCGGGGCAGCGTTTGAGCCGCTTCAGCTCGCCGGCGGTCAGGAGATCGGCGGCGTCGCGGGCGATGGCGTGGCGCAGTTTGTCGAGCGGCCCCGCCGTCTCCTGCCAGACCAGGGGCCCGCCGGCCTTGCCGGGACTGAGGCGCAGGGACGAGAAGGCATCGAGGACGGCACCGTCCAAGGCGTCGATATCGGCCGGGTCGGGCTCCCGCCGGTCGATCGCGGCGGTGAAGAGATTCCACAGACGCAAACGCAACGAGCGGAAGGCCTGCAGGTCGCCGGCGGTCGGCTGGGCCGGCGCGATCCCGGCCAGCGGCCAGCCGGCCCGCTGCGCCCAGGCCACCAGAGCGGCGAGATCGGGCAGCCGGTCATTGTCGCCTGCCGGCCGATCCGGCGTATAAGAATTGCAGAAATCCAGCGCCAGCCGGCCGCCGCAGAATTCATGCGACGGAATCCGAAGGCCGCTTTGCTCGCCATCCGGCACCGGCTTATGAGGGGTGGCAGGAACGGCACTCATCGGCGGCTTCTTAGCATTGGTATCTCCCGGCATCTTTAACTGACGACGATATCGCAAGCACTGACGATCTTAACCAATTAAATGCATTTGACCGGTTACAGTGTTCCATGACATTCTGTAACTGTCAAAACCATTTTTGACGGTGTTCGCGCGTTTATCATCGCGATTTATCATAGGGACATCCCGTCATGCCGGCCGGCTTCTGGCTCATGAGCCTCAGCGTTTTCTGCTCCGCCTTCGGCCCCGTGCTGGTGCGCGACAGCCCGGTCGACGCCGCCTCCACCGCCTTCTGGCGCCTGGGGTTCCTGCTGCTGCCGACCCTGATACTGGCGCGCCAGACGGGGACCAAGGTCGCTGGCAAGCGCCGCTGGCTGGCGCCGATGCCGGGGCGCGATACCGCCCTCGCCCTGCTGGCGGGCGCCCTTTATGCCGCCGACCTGGTCCTGTGGAACGGCGCCATCCTGCGCACCACCGTCATGGAAGCGACCGTGCTGGTCATGCTCTATCCCCTGCTGGTGGCGCTGATCGGGGCCTGGCTGCTGAAGCAGCGGGCCGGCTGGCGGCTGTGGACCGGCTGCTTGATCTGCTTTGCCGGCATCGTGCTCATGTCGCTGCGCCATGCCGGCGGCCATAGCGATACGGTCGGCAATGCGATGGCGATTTCGGCCGCCTTCTTCTATGCCGGCTGTTTCCTGATCACCGCCCAGCTCTGCCGTCGGCATGCTGCCCTGACGGTCACGTTCTGGCAGAGCCTGGGTGCCGTCATCTGCGCCCTGCCCTTCAGCCTGATCGAACCGCGCTTCCTGCCGGGCGATCTCGACGGCTGGCTCTATATGCTGGGCTACAGCGTCATCACCCTGACGGCGCTGATCGCCCTGACCCGGGCGCTCAAGACCTTATCGGCCGCTTTGGCCGCCATTCTCGCCTACGGCCAGCCGCTGCTCGCCACCCTGATGGCCGCCTTGCTGTTCCAGGAACTGCCGGCGGCAAATGCGGTGGTCGGCGGCTTCGTCATCATCCTCGGCCTGTTCCTGGCGACCCGCGACAAGCCGAAATCCGCCGCCGCCGACACGGTGGCCGCGGAATAGGCCCGCCCGTCAGCCCAGCATCTGCCGCAGCCGGCCGGCGATCACCTGGCCGAGCGGTTCGAGGGCATCGGCATCGAAGTGGATGCCGTCGACATCGCTGCTGCGGATAACCTGGCTGGTATCGAGAAACTCCACGCCGCGGCGCGCGGCCAAGGCGGCATAGAGGCCGGCGAGGCGCAGGGATTTCTCCGTCCCGCCGGTGAACATGCCGGCGAACATATCGAGCCGGGCCAAAGGCGGCGGGGCCACCAGCAGGATCCGCGGCGTACGGCCAGCGGAACCCGCTGCGGCGCCGGCGACGATCTCCAGCAGGGCGCCGATGCCATCGGCGATATCCTCGGCCGGCAGGCTGAAGCGCGCCTTCAGGTCGTTGGTGCCCAGCATCAGCACGACGGCATCCAGCGGCCGATGGCTCTGCAGGCAAGGCAGCAGGTAGCGCCCGCCGTTCTTATGGGCGCCTTCGATGGGATCGTCATGGACCGTGGTGCGGCCGGGCAGGCCTTCCACGACCACCGTCCAGCCGGCGCCCAGTTCCCGGCCCAGGACCGCCGTCCAGCGCCGATCGACGGGATAGCGGCCCTCCGCTTCCCGGCTGGTCATCGGCATGGTGCCGTAGGTATTGGAATCGCCGTAGCACAGAACCGTCGGCATCGCCGCCCTCCGCTGATCCCACTGCAGGGAGAGCACTATAGCCGCCGCGGATACGGCGTCCATGCAGTCAGTCCCGACGGGACCCTGGCACGCACGCCGCCCGAGAGCGGCCGGCGGAGCGATCCGGGCCGGTTGCCGGAGAATTGAGGGAAATGCGATCTAACCTACCGTGCTTGCTGGATTATTTTCCGTTAACCTGCTATGCAGCAGGGGCGGAGTAGAGAGCATGCGGATCATGGGTTTGGTCCTGGCCAGTCTGGCCGGGCTGTGGTTTATTGGCGCGCCTGTTGGCATGGCCGGTTCGGCTGGCACAGCCTGGGCCGCGGACGGCGCGTCGCCTGCCGCGGCACCGGATGCGAAGTCGGCCAAGACGCCGCCGGCTGACACGCCAGCGCCGAAGACGCCAGCGCCGGGGACGCCATCGGCCGGCGCGCCGGAAGCGGCGGCGCCGACGGCGGGAGCAGCCGGCAGCGGTTCGACCACCTTGGGTTCTTTCGGCGATTGGCAGGCCAGGACCATGCCGCAGCAAGGCGTGATGCTCTGCTATATGAGCAGCACGCCGCAGAACGAGAGCCCGGCTTTCGCCGCGCGCGGCGCGACCGCCCTGCTGGTCACTCATGCGGAAAAGGGCGCGGCGCGCGACCAGGTCAGCGTTATCCTGGGTTTCGAGCCGCGCAAGGGAACGGCGGTCAGCCTGAAGATCGGCAAGCGCAGTTTCACGCTGCAGAAGATCGCCGGCGACCGGGCCTGGAGCAGCAGCGACGCGCAGGATCGCCAGATCGTCGCGGCGATGAAGAAGAACGACAGCCTGGCCTTGCGGGCGACCACGGCGAAAGGCCGGACCGGCGAGGACAGATACAGTTTGAGCGGCTTCACCGCCGCCTATGACAAGATCACCGATGCCTGCGGCCTGTGAGCATGCCGCGGGCTGCGAACATTGATTTGATGAGGTGGCGATGCCGGG
>DATLIX010000097.1:0-5196 GCA_035539215.1 Dongiaceae bacterium
CGGCCTGCTGACGGTCGGCAGGACGGTGCAGCAGGCCTTTCTGCGCATGTATTACCTGGAGAAGGCCTGTGAGATCCAATTGGCGGCGCAGGCCGGCGGCGGCGCCTTGGTGGTGCCGAGCGATAAAGTCTGCGCCCATACCGAGCGCCAGTTCAACGATCCCGGCCGCGAGCTGACGGACGGGCAGCTCGCCGATGGCGACGGCTATGATCTCGCCTGGACGGCGCTGTTGCGCCTGCTGGATCGGCTCGATCCCGGTTATAAGGACTGACGGATGGCGCTCCGGCACCGCTTCGCCCTTGCCGTCTTGCTGGCGATCGCCGGCCCGGGCGATGCGCCGGGGTTCCGCGCGGCGGTTGCCGACGAGGTTGCCTCGATCAGGATCAGTCCCGGCAGCTATCATGCCGCCGGCAAGACCGTGGGCGGCAAGGCCTATGACGGCGACGTCGCGATCGAGCCGCTCGGCCATGTGAAGGCGGTGCTGTGGCGCCTGAACACCGGCGATGCCTATAAAGGTATCGGCCTGGAGGCGGGGTCGGTGTTCGGCGTTGCCTACGGCACCAGCAAGCCTTTCGGCCTCGTCGTCTATCAGGTGAAGGGCGGCCAGCTCGATGGCCGCTGGAGCCTGGCGGTGGAGAATGGCAAGGGCGTCGGCCGCGAAGTGCTGCAGGGGCCGGCGGGCTTGAACGGCAGCTACCAGATCAGCCAGGGGGAGAATCCCAACGGCACCGCCTATACCGGCCGGGTCGAGATCAAGCCCACGGGCAAGACCTATACGTTGCGCTGGTTCACGCCGCAGGCTGCTGAAATCGGCACCGGCGTTCTGGTCGACGGCATTCTCGTCGTCGCCTATGGCCGTGATCCCGGCTTCGGCGTCGTCGCCTATCAGCAGCAGGGCGATCACCTGCACGGCCAATGGGCGGGCGCCCTGGGCCAGGAGCTCGGCAGCGAGGATCTGACGCCGCGAACGCCCTGATGCGATCGCGCTCTACCCGTCAGATGACGATGTTGGTCGGCTGGCCGGCGCGGAAATTCAGAATATTGTGGAGCGCGATCATCACCAGACGCCGCGAGGTGGCGGTGCTGTTATAGGCGACATGCGGCGTCATCACCACGTTGCTGGCCTTGCGCAGGGCCGATTTGTTGGCCAGGGGCTCCTCGGCGAAGACATCGAGGCCGGCGCCGAAAATCCGCTTTTCCACCAGCAGCCGCTCCAGGGCGACCATGTCGAGAATGCCGCCGCGTGCGGTATTGATCAGGATCGCCTCCGGTCCCATCAATTCCAGCAGTTGGGCATTGATCATGCCGCGCGTCTGGTCGTTGAGCTGCAGATGCAGCGAGATGACGTCGGAGGTGGAAAAGAGATCCGCCAGGGTGACGAAGCGCACCGAGGGGAAGGCAAGGCCGTAGCGCTCCGGCCGTCTGGCCCAGGCGACCACTTCCAGGCCGAGGCCCAAGGCCATCTTGGCCACTTCACGGCCGATCGAGCCGAAGCCGACGATGCCGAGGCGCCGGCCTTGCAGTTCCAGGCCGGGCGGGTCTTCCGACCAGTTATTGGCGCGCACGGCGGCGTCGAAATGGGCGATCTGGCGCGAAACGGCGAACATCAGGCCGATTGCATGCTCCGCCACCGTGCGATTGCCGTAATTCGGCGTGTTGCAGACCCGGATGCCGCGTTCCCGGCAGACCGGCAGGTCGACATAGCCGTCGATGCCGATGCCCAGGAAAGAGGCGACCTTCAGTTTCTTGCAGGCGGCCAGCACATTGGCGTTCAGGCGGCCCCAGCCCCACATGATGGCGTCGGCCTTCTTGCAGCGCTCGATCATGGCCTCGTCGCTGTCGCGCGGTCCGCAATCCACCGTCAGCTTCAACCCCTGCGGCCGCGGCCAGTCCTCGAGGAATTTGGCGGTTTCGGCCGAGGCATCGGGATAGACGATATGGAAGCTGGAGGTGGACATAAGACCCTGCAATTGCGGCGAATCGGCCGGCGTGGCTGACCGGCGCCGCACATTACAGCTATTTTACGGTCGTTATCCAGGCGCGTTCTCGCCGGGGTCGCCAAAGAAGCCGGCAAAACCTCCCCGGATTTGCGCTGCGGCGGAGCCCTCCCGGGGGACGGCACGGCACTCCGTTCATATGAATTTTTTCTTATATCGACGGCGCCAGCCGGGCATTCGGATCGCCTTGCATTTCCGCCATAAATCACTATATTGCCGGGCAAATCCCATGGTCATAAGGACCAAAAGACAAGGGTGGGCCGAAAGCCCGCCTTTTTTGTTACCCGCATGCCGGCCGTTCGAACCGCTGAGGTTTGGCCGGTGTCCAGATTGCGGCGTGTCCCGGGATGACCACGACAGGAAGGTATTGTATCGGACAATGAGTTTGGTGAACGACATCGCACGCATAATTACCCCGACCATCGAAGCCATGGGTTTCGAACTGGTGCGGGTGCAGGTATCGGGCAACCAGCGCCGCACCCTGCAGATCATGGCGGAGCCTCACGACGGCCGGCAGATGTCGGTCGACGATTGCGCCGATCTCTCCCGGGCGATTTCCGCCGTACTCGATGTCGAAGACCCGATTTCCGATGCCTATAGCCTGGAAGTGAGTTCGCCCGGCATCGACCGGCCGCTGACCCGGCGCAAGGATTACGAACGCTTCATGGGACATGAGGCAAAACTGGAAACCATCGAGCCCGTCGATGGCCGCAAGCGTTTTCGCGGCACATTGGTGGCGCTGGATGACGGCAAGCTCCGTCTGATGGCGGAGGAGGGTGAAGTGACCCTGCCGCTCGATCTCATTCACAAGGCCAAACTGGTGCTGACCGATGCGCTGATCGCGCTGCATCAGGAACCGCATACTCTGGAGAACTGAGGCTTACCCATGGAAACGACGATTGCCATTCCGCGGATGGAGTTGCTGCAGGTTGCTGACGCCGTGGCGCGTGAAAAGAGCATCGACCGCGATGAAGTCTTGATTGCCATGGAACAGGCGATCCAAAAGGCCGGGCGCTCGAAATACGGACACGAGCACGATATCCGCGCCGCCATCGATCGCAAGACCGGCGAGATCAAGCTGACGCGCGTCCGCGAAGTCGTCGAGGCGATCGAAAACGAGGCGACGCAGATCCTGGTCAAGGATGCGCAGCGCCGCGATCCCGGCCTCAAGCTGGGCGACCTCATCATCGACGAATTGCCGCCGATCGATTTCGGCCGCATCGCCGCCCAGACGGCCAAGCAGGTGATCGTGCAGAAGGTGCGCGAATCCGAACGCAAGCGCCAGTTCGACGAATTCAAGGACCGCAAGGGCGAGATCATCAACGGCCTCGTCAAGCGGGTGGAATTCGGCAATGTCACGGTCGATCTCGGCCGCGGCGAGGCCATGCTGCGGCGCGACGAATTGCTGCCACGCGAAACCTTCCGCAACGGCGACCGCGTCCGCGCGCTCATCTATGACGTGCGCGAGGAACCGCGCGGCCCGCAGATATTCCTCTCCCGCACGCATCCCGATTTCATGGCGAAGTTGTTCGCCCAGGAAGTGCCGGAAATCTATGACGGCATCATCGAGATCAAGTCGGTGGCCCGCGATCCCGGCAGCCGCGCCAAGATCGCGGTGATCTCGCGCGACAGCTCGATTGATCCGGTCGGCGCCTGCGTCGGCATGCGCGGCAGCCGCGTCCAGGCGGTGGTCGGCGAACTGCAGGGCGAGAAGATCGATATCATTCCCTGGTCGCAGGACCATGCCACTTTCGTGGTCAATGCCCTGGCCCCGGCCGAGGTTGCCAAGGTGGTGCTCGACGAGGATACCGGCCGCATCGAGGTGGTGGTGCCGGACGACCAGCTGTCGCTGGCGATCGGCCGCCGCGGGCAGAATGTGCGCCTGGCCTCGCAGCTGACCGGCTTCGATATCGACATCCTGACCGAGGCGCAGGAATCCGAGCGTCGCCAGGAAGAGTTCAAGACCCGCTCGCAGATGTTCATGGATGCGCTCGATGTCGACGACGTCATCGCCCATCTGCTGGTGACCGAAGGCTTCACCAGCGTCGAGGAAGTCGCCTATGTGCCGACCGAGGACCTGTCCTCGATCGAAGGCTTCGACGATGACGTGGCGCAGGAACTGAAGGCCCGCGCGCAAGGCTGGCTGGAAGCCGAGGAGCAGCGCCTGGTCGAGCGCCGCAAGGAACTGGGTGTCGCCGACGATGTCGCCGCCATCGAGGGCCTGACCCCGGCCATGCTGGTGGCCTTGGGCGACAAGGGCGTGAAGACGCTCGACGACCTCGCCGATCTCGCCGCCGACGAACTGACCGACGAGAAGGACGGCATCCTCAAGGGCTTTGGCCTGTCCTTGGAGGAGGCCAATGCCATCATCATGGCGGCGCGCGCCCATTGGTTCGAGGGCGAGGCGGCCGAAGCCTAACGGCTAAAGCCTGGCAGGTCGTATGGGTTTTACAGGAAAGACGGATCGTAGCTGTAGATGGAAGCAGGCTTGAACAGGGATAAACCGGCAGGACCCGGAGCGGTGGCGGCAGGCGTCAATGACGCGGCGCGCGCGGCGATCGGGATGGCGCCGGTTGATTCCGGTCAGGACAATCCCCATCTGACAGATATCCACGTCATCGAAGAGCCTGTCGCCGACCGGTCGTTAAGCGGCAAATCGCCGTTGCGCCGATGCATCGTGACGCGCGACGTGCTCGATAAGACGGCGATGATCCGCTTTGTCCTCGACCCCGAGGGTCAGGTGGTGCCGGATCTGCGGCAGCGTCTGCCGGGGCGCGGCCTTTGGGTAAAGGCTGAGCCGGCGGCCCTGGCTCAGGCGATCAAGACCAACGCCTTTGCCAAGGCGGCGCGGCAATCGGCGAGAATTCCCGCGGATCTGCCTGTGCGTATTGCCGGTTTGTTACGGCAGGACGTCATCCATCTGTTGGGCCTGGCGCGGAAATCCGGCGATCTGACCGCCGGCTTCGAAAAGGTCGAGCGGGCGCTGCGGGCCGGTCGCGTCACCTTGCTGATCGAGGCCAGCGACGCCGCCGAGGACGGTCGCACGAAGCTAGCGCGACTTGCCGGTTCTGATGTAGAGATATGGTCGCCTTTATCCGCTGCTGAGCTGGCGGCGGCGCTCGGGCGGGAAACCGCCGTGCATGTCGCCCTGAAGCCCAGTGGGATTGCCGAGAGATTGCTTCTCGCTTGCCGACGTCTG